>NZ_JAOQIO010000007.1:0-834683 GCF_025567575.1 Paenibacillus baimaensis
TTCGATGCTGATTTCGCTCACCAGCAGCAAGAAGCCATTCCTGCTTTCGATGCTGATTTCGCTCACCAGCAGCAAGAAGCCATTCCTGCTTTCGATGCTGATTTCACTCACCAGCAGCAAGAAGCCATTCCTGTTTTCGATGCTGATTTTGCTCACCAGCAGCAAGAAGCCATTCCTGTTTTTGATACTGATTTCGCTCGCCAGCAGCAAGAAGCCATTCCTATTTTTGATACTGACTTCGCTCACCAGCACCAAGAAGCCATTCCTGTTTTTGATACTGACTTTGCTCACCAGCACCAAGAAGCCATTCCTGTTTTTGATACTGATTTGGATTACCAGCAAGAAGCCATTCCTGTTTTTGATACTGATTTGGATTACCAGCCGTATACGCCATTGTCTAATCCGATCTACTTATCAGACTCTGATACTTCGACTACACCTGCTCATTCTGATCATTTTGGTCTATTTACACATGCGCCCCTTATTTATGAGCCGGCAGGAGTGCCTATCATGCATCCTCCAGCAGCCGTTGGGACTCAAGAGCTAGCTGCAAATACAGTCGCACAAGCTAATAACAGCGCAGCTGCACAGCCTCCTGCTAATGAGCCGGAACGGATCGTCATTCAAATTCCTAAACCTTCGAGATTGAAGAAAAAAGTCAAAAAAGTGGTTGTTAAGACCAAACGTAAAACACGCAAAAAACAGTTGCAATCGCGGCCTGTATCCAAACTGAAAATCGTTAAAAAGCTTAAGAAAACGACAGTAAAAAAAGCTGGGCAACCGTCCCCTGTAACCAAAAAGAAAATAGAAGTCAAGAAAAAACAAGCGATTCCGCTTAAATCTTCCACCAAACCAATGTATAAACCAAGGACGCAGAAGACAGCCTGATTATAAAATAGATGCTTACGATGTAAGTTTTCTATTAAATTTAGGAGGATACGGCCTAATGAATATTTTAATGATTTGTACTGAAAAACTGCCTGTTCCCAACATTAGGGGCGGTGCCATCCAGACTTATATCTGTGGTGTTGCTTCGCTACTAAGCAAGCATCATCAAATTACGATCCTTGGAAGAACAGATCCTGATTTATTAAACGAAGAAGTCACCGATGGTATCCGCTATGTCCGTGTCAATTCAGATGGAGTGTTAGATCTTTATGTTCAAGGGGTGATCGGCTTCCTCTCGCAGAGTCAGGAGCAATATGATATCATTCATATTTTTAATCGTCCGAAGCTCATTGCTCCCGTTCATGAGGCCGCACCGGGCGCCAGAATTATATTAAGTATGCATAACGATATGTTTAATCCTGCGAAAATCAGCAAAGCCGAGGGCAGCGCTGCCATTGAGCAAGCTGAACGGATCATTACCATTAGTAATTATATTGGTAGTGCGATAAGCGAATACTTCCCTCAAGCAGAGCCGAAGCTGAAAACGATCTACTCCGGGGTTGATTTAGGCAAGTTTGCCCCTTGGACCGAATCCCAGTATTCGTTGCAGGCTAGAGAAAGTATTAGAACGGAGCACAATCTTGCATCCAAAAAGATAATCCTGTTTGTAGGGAGATTGTCGCGTAACAAAGGTCCACACGTCCTTGTCCGCGCCATGTCTCATCTGCGGCATTCCGATGCCGCGCTTGTCATTGTAGGTGGTGCTTGGTACAGCGATAATACGATTAGTGACTATGTCGCTTATGTCCGCGCTCTAGCTGTGCGTTCCCCTATACCCGTAATCACAACCGGATACGTTCAAGCTCACGATGTTCATCGTTGGTTCTGTGCGAGTGATATTTTTGTTTGTACATCCATCTGGCAGGAGCCGTTGGCAAGAGTCCACTACGAGGCAATGGCTGCAGGACTCCCTTTTCTCACCACCAATCGGGGAGGAAACCCGGAAATTGTAAGGGGTAATAATGGCATTCTAATAACGGATCCGGAAGATCCCATGGAATATGCGCATCATCTTAATTTGTTGTTATCTGATCTTCATAGTTCTCGTCAAATGGGTCTGAATGGCCGTCGTATGGTTGAGCAGCATTTCACTTGGCAGCGAGTTGCTGACGACATCTTGTCCGTCTGGGAACGCAGATAACGAACCCTTCAGACTCAGTTCCTAAGCTGGACTTCCTGACGACAGGAGTCCAGCGTTAGGGCTGAGCAGCAGCTTTTTCTATCTCCATGTAAGCAGCTTGTACACTTACATAGATTTAATAACAATATCTTCCATGAACGATTGATCAACCCGGCAAGCTCCCGGGTTGATCACCGCTAAAGCAATTAAATTTACATGTCCTTCCTTAAACCTCTTCGTCACTGTCTTCTTCTTCTTCTTCTTCTTCTTCTTCTTCTTCTTCTTCACTTTCTTCGTCTTCGCTGTCTTCGTCTTCATCTTCCTCTTCGTCTTCTTCATCATCTGCTTCAGGGGCTTCCAATTCTCCAGTCTCTACATCCATCTCGACTTTGTCACCATTTTCCATTTCCACTTCAATTTGATCCACTTGAGCCCAATCCACTTCACTCAACATACTGCTAATTACAGATTCTCTGGATAAGGAAGGCGCTCCGTCCTCTCCCTCTTCTTCAAGAGAATAATCCCGTGTCTCCCCGTTCAAATATTCCACTTGAATTTCTACAACCTCAGGATGGTTGTCAAGCATTAGCTTCACTTGTTCTGCCAATGACACCACGATCATTCCCTTCGCTTTCTAATTTTGAAACTTCTCAGGTTTCCCTGTATTCTATGATTTCCTAATCTAATTGTGTAGGCTTTTGATAGAGTAGAAAGGCGGAATTCAGTTGACCCCACTACACTTATTGATCAAAGCGCATATTTTTCTATGAACTGCTAATCGCCCTAACATATAGAAAATGATATTCATAAATTAATAATAAATTCATATTAGCAAGGAGCTCAAACCTTATGAAGGGATTAATTCTCTGTGCAGGCAAAGGCACCCGGCTCTACCCCTTTTCCGAAGCAACACCAAAAGTATTACTCCCGGTAGCGAACAAACCTATTCTTTATTACTGCATTGAACAGTTGATTAAATTACAAATACGTGAGATTGGAATTGTCATACGTCCCGAGCACCTCGCGCTTTTCATGAAAGAAATTGGCACAGGTGAGCAGTGGAATTTGGATATTACCTATATTCATCAATTGCAGCCCCTTGGGATTTCAAATGCAGTTCTTCAGGCCGAATCCTTTATTCTGGATGAACCCTTCATCTTATTATTAGGGGATAACCTGATTACAGAGTCCTTGGAGCCTTTGGCTCAAGCCATTCTTTATGATCACCATGAGGTCGCGATTATGCTGGGAAACGTTGCAAACCCACAGGATTTTGGCATTGCGGAAATCGCCGGGAATCGAATAGTAGGACTTGAAGAAAAACCTGTGTCACCCAAGTCTAACCTCGCCGTCCTGGGAGCTTATGCTTTTAGTGCAGACATATTCAAGGCCATACATGCAATCAGACCCTCTCCAAGAGGAGAATATGAAATCACGGATGCCATTTCGTGGATGATCGATCATGGCTATTCAGCAGTCTTCCACAAGACAGAACAAAACTATTCAGATGTGGGGACGATGGAACGATGGCTTGAAGCGAATCACTGGATGCTGGATCAGATGGATATCGATGGATTGCTGAATAATCGCAAACGTTTGGACGAATGCATAATCATTCCCCCTGTGCTCATTGACCCTACCGCCTTATTAAGGAACTGCATTATCGGTCCTTATGTAACCATTGGTCCGCAAGTTAAGCTGGACGGTTGCCATATGGAGAACTGCATCTTGCTGGAAGGACTTGAGCTGTTTGATACTGGAACTGCCCTAAGTCATGCCATTCTCGGTCCGCAATTAATGTACGTGCTGACCTACGGAGGAACCAACAAATGAATATTCTAATTATGGGAATGGGCTATGTCGGCGTGACTACAGCTTTGCTGCTTACAGAGCTTGGGTGGAATGTAACAGGATTGGACCCGAATGAGTCAAGGATACGAATGTTGAGTCAAGGCGTACTCCCCTTTTATGAGCCTGGCTTGGACGATGCATTAAGAAAGCATTTGGCTTCCGGCGGGATCACGTTTACCTCAGAGGTGGACATGGCTGTCTGCGATAATGAAGTCATCTTCCTCTGTGTCGGGACACCCTCAGGAAGTGATGGCAGTGCGGATCTGAGGTTTATTAAAGAAGCAGCGGAGAGTATCGGTAAAAACATGCCTGGATACAGACTAGTTGTTATCAAAAGCACGGTTCCTGTTGGAACCAACGAACAAGTAGTCCAATGGATTACCCAAGCCCAGCTTACAGCGATTTCTTTTGACGTGATATCTAATCCTGAATTTCTGAGAGAAGGCAGCGCATTACGAGATGCTCTTGAGCCTGATCGGATTATTATTGGCAGTGAAAATGACCAAGCCACAGAACGGCTTCGATCTTTATATGAGAAATTAAGCTGTCCTGTTGTGGTTACCAAGCCCAAAACAGCTGAGCTGATCAAATATGCTGCAAATGCCTTTTTGGCTACGAAAATCTCCTATATTAATGAATTGGCCAGACTGTGCACGAAATTAGGAGTGAATATTGCCGATGTTGCAGTCGGGATCGGGATGGATCATAGGATTGGAGCGCACTTTTTAAGAGCAGGCATCGGATATGGAGGCTCCTGCTTTCCCAAGGATATCCATGCGCTGCTGTTTACAGCTCAGGAGCATGACCTGAGCTTAACGATTCTAGAAAAAGTTGTGCAGGTCAATCAGTCGCAAGCTGTCTATTATTTGGACATTTGGGAGCAGCTGCTGGGCTCGTTCAACGGGAAAACAATCGCGGTATTAGGCATTTCCTTTAAACCGGATACCGATGATATCAGAGAAGCGCCCGCAATCGGCATTATTGCAAAATTACTGAAAAGCTCTGCTGTGATCAGAGTCCACGATCCGGTAGCCAAGCTTCCGGGCAGCATGTACTCCGAACAGCTGCAGCAGTTCGATTCCTTGGAGGAAACTATTCAGGATTGTGATGCTGTCATCCTATGCTCGGAATGGAAGCCGTATATCACGGCGGACTGGGGACAATTAAAAAGCCTCTTGAAGCAGCCTTTCCTGTTGGATGGCAGAAATATGCTGGATGGCGCGCAATTAACTTCACAGGGCTATCATTATTCTGGCATTGGCATGAACTGGACTCAGATGCACAAATAAAATAAAGTCGACGTACCTAAATCAGCTAAAGGATGGTTGTTATGCAGATATTAGTCACTGGCGCTGCCGGATTTATAGGTTCACATCTATGCGAGCGATTGCTTCAGGATGAAAACAATCAGGTGATCGGACTGGATGCCTTTGTCCAATCGGCTACTCCCAATTGGATGAGGGAGCGCAATCTTCGAAAGCTGCTTCATCACCCGCGGTTTTCTTTTATTCAGCAGCATATTTTGAAAGTTTCATGGGAGAACCTGCTCCCACAGGTGGATATTGTCTATCATCTGGCGGCAATCCCTGGTGTTCGCTCGAGCTTTGGCCCCGACTTTGAGACTTACGTGACGAACAATATTTTGGCTACGCAATGCTTGCTAGAGGGCTGCCGACAGTATCCGGTCCAGAAATTGATTTACGCTTCAACCTCTTCCGTATATGGAGAAAAGACGGGGCAAGTCAACGAGCTTACTCCAACAGATCCCTTATCTCCGTATGGAGTCAGCAAGCTTACCGGGGAACAGCTGTGTCACGTATACGCTCATAATGATGAGGTTCCTATCGTGATCCTTCGTTTCTTCACCGTGTATGGTCCGAGACAGCGGCCGGATATGGCATTTCACCGTTTTATTAATCACATTATGCACAATAAACCGATACCCATATATGGTGATGGTCAGCAAACCCGAGACTTCACATTTGTAGAAGATTGTGTTCGAGCGGTTGCCCAGGTTGCCTATGCGGATCATGTCGTCGGTGAAACCATCAATATCGGTGGTAAGGAACGCGCTTCGGTTCTGGAATGTATTTCTATATTGGAACGATTGGTTGGCAAAAAAGTGGACATTCAGTTTATCCGACCTACGTATGGGGAACCCAGGAATACTTGGGCAGATATTACTAAGGCCCAATCCTTACTGGGCTACGAGCCTAAGATGGATTTGTACCATGGACTTGAACAAGAAGTACACGATATATATGAAATGACTACAATGATGCCTGCATCCGACCAGGATTCAAAATAGTAATAAGATTATTCATTTTCAAACAATGAAGCCTCCCGTTTCCACTTGAACCGTGGAGCGGAGGCTTCATTGTTTCTATAATGGGGCTGTACAAAATTTCTTATCGGGTACGAATCACAATTGCAGCAAAATCATTCAATTCCGGTATTTCAATCGACATCTCCTGTTCGGTTTGGACAAACACAGCTTGGGGTTGGGATGGTTCGGATAGATGAATAGCCTCACTGCATGCTTCTAATCCATGAAGCGTTACCTTCAAGTCATAGACAGGAAGTGGAGTTGTATACGATACACCGTTAAAGCCGGAAAGGTTCAGCACATGCAGGATATAATTGCCATCAGGCAGCTTGTGAAAAAACACCTCCACATTCGTCGGCGCATTCGTCGCCAGAGTCAACGGTTGATCCAGAGTATGATGGAGCAAATCCATAACCGCGTTTTTATGATCGGCATAGCCATGCTTGTAATAGAGATCACCAGCCTGCCATGGGATATACACAGCCTTGTCGTTCCCATTCATATGGATGCCCGCTCCCCAATGCTGCTCGGAGATTCGATGGCCGGAAGCACGCTCTGGCGGACCAAATGTGGATGGAATAACGTAAGGAAGCTGCTTATCCGTATTCGGTCCAAATTCAACGCGGTAAAAGCTGTCGGTCAGGAAGATCCAATCACGATCAGGAAAGCTAGCAAAAAGCTCCTTATTGTCAGTTAGCAGGTAAGCGGCCTCTTGCGTGTGTACGTGCACACTTTCCAACTTGACATCAAACCTGTGCTGGAGAAAAGACGCATTCTCAATGCCTTCGGTGAAGGACCCACCTGTACTGAACAAACAAACACCTTGTAGATAAAGAGCTTCCAGCGCCTGCAGCTCATCCTCTGAAAAGCTCGTAATATCCGGGATCATAATCGCTTTATAGCGCTTGGGCGATCCCGCTTTCGTCGCGAGAACATTTTGATCCAGAACGTCGAACAGCACATGCTCCTCCTTCAGCATTTTGTAAAGCCCCAAATATTCCTTCATATTTTTCTGAACGGGCTTGCCTGGCTTGATCAGGGCGACATCGGACATTGAAATAAAATTCCCATAATATTGTTCATTGTTTTTGTGATACTCATAGATGGCCGCAACCGTCGGCAAATTCTCACGATCCGGATAATCCTCGAACACGCCGATAATGCAAAAATCGAGTCCCGATCCACTCGCCAAGCCTTCCTTCAAGCGAATATTGACCTCATGCTTGGATACGCCGGTAAACCGATGGACCAGATCAATCGCATTGATGCAGCAGTTGCTGACCAGCTTATCCTCCCAGGAATCCTCCAGCGACTGCACATTTTCCGAGGCTGAATACAACCAAACCGGATGGGGACGCTTGTTATCCGTATTCGATTCCTTGCGGACAATATCGACCTTATGCTCGTTATACGTCGAGATCGCGATATCCTTGTTTTTGCTTTTCACCAGTGCATGGATACGATCCAGCATTTCCTTGGTGGTCGCATCCTGGAACAATTTATATTGGCGGTATACCGGATCATCCAAGCTTTCGGTTAACGGTAGATGCAAACCGCTAAATTCATGAAAATTGGCCTTGCAGCTATCGCAAAAGCAGATTCCGTAATGAGTGCCGCTATAATCACGCGTCTGATAGCCAAACATGTTGAAGAAAATGCCATCTACATCGTAATTTGATATCACTTCGTCAATCATTTGCAGTGAATATTCTCTTTGATAGTAGCCGTTAATGCACGTATGCACGATCCCATGATAATTGACCTCTTTGCCCTCACGGGTTCTGTAAAACCATTCAGGCCGTTTGTCAAAAATCGATTCATGCGCTTTACTGAAATCAAAACGGGCGATAATTTTCATGCCATGAGCATGCGCTTTTTCGATAGCTTCCTTCAGCAAATCCTTCTGCTGATTAGCAGCTCGGTATTGATACTCAAGCTTTGTCGGATAAAAGGCAACGATCCCACCTGCGTTCATCATCAGTACATTCGTGGATAATCGCTGCAAATCTTCAATCAGACGATCCACATTCAGATTAGCATCCGTTTCACGCAGGTTATTTTGAATTAATCGTAAATTGTTTGATTTCCACCAGCTCATAACTTTGCCTCCCAGCGAGATGAAAGTTGGGGGAATAAGAATCGCTGCGCGACCGAAGTGTTCTTACGATTGCTGTTGTTCATGGAAACTCTGATTGGATCAGACATTTAACGGTAAGTTTACATGAACAAAGGCACCGCTCTGCTATCTCCAGAACACCACGGTCGCTCCACTCCTTATTCACCCAACTTAAAGATTTATTTTTCAAATTCTATGAACAAGCACTCCCAGATGTCCAGCCGTGGGACGGTGATGTCTAGCTTGCCATCCCTTATATTAGGTGTCATCGCCTGACCGGAGATCAGCTGACGGATCTGTGTGACCTTGCGGTCATCCAGCTTCAGCCTGACTTCGATGTCGTGCAGCGGGATGTTCGTTGCCAGCGGGCGCTTTCCGACACCATTAACAAGATGAATGAGCATGGTATTGCTTTTTTCAAAAACGGTCATCTGCAGACCATGAATGTTGCTGATCTCAATGAGCTTATCGTCACCAAGAGCCATATCGATAACATTGGACAGAAGCTGATAATGCTCACCCAGCTTGAATTCATTAATCAAGTGACTGAGTGAAAAAGGCATGTACACAGCTTGGCCTGTGCCGGTTCGATTCCGGATCACGAGCGGCAGATCCGAATGGCTGACCGGAAGCGACGCCCGCTCCGGGGGCGCTCCCACACTCTCAAGTGGTGAGAACGGCGGTACCAAGGTAGCAAGCACCTGCGTATCGCTGCCAATCGGCTTCACATACATCACCTTGCCTCGATGTGCGATCAAGCCGGTATGCTCCATTCCCTTTTGCAGTGGATTGTTATCTCCCTCAAAGCGCAGGTAAGATGCTGTCAGCGCCTCACTCGTGTATAGCTGGTTGGAGATGCCCAATAATTCAAGCAGCTGCTCATTTTCAGGAACTGCACCTTCGACGACAATAGTTCCGCCACCTTTCACATACTGATGAAGGGTCGCAATAAACGCGTCACTAACTTTTATTCCCTCAGGGATAATGAGACCCTTGTAGCGTGACAATTTTTCAGAGGTTGCATGTACACTGAGGATTACATCAAATGGTATTTGCATGTTGATCAAGCCATCAGCCCAACCCTCTGCCGATGGGTCACCTGTCCACATCATCGCGATTTGCGCGACACCGACCGCATCCTCCATATAGCTCTCTACTTTTTCTACGCTGCGATTGAAATCACTCACTACGTCCAGAATCCGTTTGTCTTCGATCGTCTCCGGTATGCCTGTTAACGAATGCCAGATGTTCCCGCCTTGAGCCGGAATTTGTGACAGCCAAAAACGGTATTCCGCTGGCGGAAGTCCTGTATGCCGCCAGTCCATACCTGGACTGGAGTGAACGATCCCGCATGGTGTAGGCCGACCCGGCAATGATTTGCCCAGCTTCATACTGAGGGCAGGCTTCCAAAACTCAGGAATATGATGATGTCCAAGCGACAAAATATCCTGCGGCTCCGTGCAGTGCAGATCTGAGGTTTGCTCACGATCCAGCATATTGGCTGGGTACAGGTATAAAATCATCGGAAGTTCAGGATTTTTCTTTTTGATAAAATTGTACCAATGGTTCGCATTGTTACGGAAGCAGGTGGGTGCCCAGCTCGGATCAAATTGGCTTTTATCGGCTGGAAGCGGCTTTTGAAACAGCTTAAAGTATTTCTTCTGGCAAGCTTCACACCAGCAGAGTACGAAACGAGGCGCATTAAAAAAGATCCCGTCGATGTCATAATTGCTAATGACCTCATCCAGCACCGGAATAGCTACATCCTCATTGCGATAACCACCATTCAGGCAGGTCGACATCAACAAAGACCAATTTCCCGGCCGCCCTGCACCTATCATCTCGGGTTCGCCTGATGGCTGTCGGATGAACCATTGCGGCTTTTGCAAATAAAACTTGTCTTCCGTCTTGCTGAAGTCAAACCGTGCGATGAAGCGAATATCCTGCTCATGACAAGCTCTGATCACTTCCTTCAATAAATCGAAGTTGTGCGGTAAATATTCATTAATTGTATGGAAAGGCACCTTGGATGGATACCAGGCATAAATTCCCGCCACGTTAAAGACGATGGTATTGGCCCCCATCTGCTTCATTTGGGCAGCAAACCGATCCGGTTCGATCAGCGAGGTGTCTTTAATCTGCAAATTGGTTTGAACTACACGCAGCGGCTTTTGCCACCACGCTTTGGTATGGTTCTGCATGATTGACCCTCCTAAAAGTTTTGCTTAAGCAAAACTAACTTCGTAAGCATTAACTGAGCTTCCGTAGGAAGCTTTCTTCGTAAGCATTTACCATAGAAACGGTTACCAGAGGAAGCCCCCGGTAACCGCACTCCGTTCATTTCATTTTCACATTCCGCGCACTCTGTGCTTATTTCTTGTTAAATTCCTTGTAGGCCTCGGTGTTTTCCATATAAGCTTTTTTCATTTCAGGCAGGTTGTTTAATTTTTCAATATAGGCTTTGTATTCATCCATTGAGATTTGTCCTACGATTGCTTTGGTCATCATCGATTTCCATTCGCTTTCATATTTCGGCCAAGTGCTGTTGAAGGTCGCAGAGTACACATAGCGGAAAGGATCTACCTTGCCAATCGTGTCATAGGCTTCGACTTCTTTTTTCTTCGCATCGTTATAAGCTTTGTCTCCTGATGCGCTTTCCACCTTACCCCATTTGGCATAAGCCAGAACGCCCGCGCCTTTACTTGTGGTATTAACCTCTTTCACACCCTGCTCAGTCAATACTTTTTGACCACCGACTACTTTATGATGCACGCCCTCCAGTCCATAATAACCAAAATCGGTCATTTCATCGGAAGCTGTGTAGTCGAAGTATTTCAGCAGTTCCTTAACCTTGGCTTCAGGAACCTTCTTGGAAATGTAATAGCCGCCGGATACACCAGTGGATAACACAATGGCGTCGCCTTTAGGTCCTTTCAGATTCAGGTTTATAATTTTGGAATTTGGCTGTGTTTTGTTGATGGAATCCTCCCACTCTTTGTCCCACCACACACTGCGGGCATAGGAAGCGGCTCTGCCAGTCTTGTACAGCTCTTCAGCTTGCGTTTTCTTCATAACCGCGAATTCCTTGGACAGCACACCATCGGTATACAAGCCTCTGAACCAATTCACCATCTCGGTCCACTGCGGAGTCATTCTCTTGTCGATCATGCCGCCTTCTGCATTATAAGTAGGGTCCAGCGCACCGAAGCCGGCCGCAAACGCGTCGTCTCCATCATTAATAATGACACCGTGTCCGATAAGACCAAGCGTATCCTTCTTGCCATTGCCATCGGGATCGCTATCAACAATCTTCTTCAGGGCAGCTGCATATTCATCCAAGGTAGTCGGCACAGCAATATTCATCTTGTCGAGCCAGTCCTTACGGATTTTGATACCGTTATCAATTCGTGAACGGGAACGTGGAACCGCATAGATTTTGCCGTCTACCGATAAATACTTTTGCCAATCCGGGGCCATGTTCTTTTTCAGGTTCGGATACTGGCTCAGATCGCCAAGAAATGGAGTTAAATCCCAGAAGGCACCATTCTTGATCGCACTGCGCAGTGTCGGCCAGGTAGAATCAGGGGATGCCACGACTTCTGGAAGATCAGCTGATGCGAACAACAAATCTGCTTTCGTTTTCAAATCGCCATCGGGCACCCATTCGATATCCAGCTTGCTATTGGTTCTCTTTTGCCATTCCGTCCAATACGCATTTTTCATATCAGGCACTTCGTTGTACAGACCGGCAAAAATTTTAATTTCCAGCGGCTTCGCCGGAGCCTTGGTGTCGGTCGCAGTTCCTGTTCCAGCTGCCGCAGGTGCAGCTTTCTCTGTAGTACCTCCTGAGCATCCAGCAGCTAATGATAAAGCAACTACACATGAAATGCCTGCAGACCATTTTTGAAACGCTTTCATTAAATTGTCCCCCTCAAAAGTTTTGTAAAGTTGAACCAACTTCCAAGCCAAACTTCAGTTTGTCATGGCATTGGGTCGAGGCTCCGTTCGTTGTCCGAACGTGAACCCCGATAACCCGATATTAAATGCCAAACAATCGGAATCATACAGACAATTCATGCTAAACGCTGCTTAAGTCAAAAACTGTCCGGGCAGCAAGATTGGTCTGCCTTCGCTTTACTCAAATTCGATCAGCAGACACTCCCAAATATCCAATTTCGGAACGGAAACCGCTAATTTGTCCTGCTTGCTCTCAAATTCTAATGGCTGCCCGGAAATGAGCTGCTTCACAGCCTTCACGCTTTTACCCTTCAACCTGATCGACACCTCGATCTGATGCAGCGGAATATTGGTAGATAGTGGACGTTTGCCCACTCCGTTAACAAGGTGGACAAGCAATGTCTTATCTTTTTCAAAAACAGTCATTTGCAATCCCTGGAAGTTGCTGACTTCAATAAATTTATGTTCAGCGAGTGCCATATCAATCGCATTGGATAAGAACTGGTAGTGCTCACCCAATTTAAATTCATTGATCAATTGGCTTAAGGAGAACGGTAAGTACATCGCGTGGCCTTTTCCTGATGGATTCCAAACGGCAAGTGGTAAATCCGTATGGCTAACCGGCAGTGAAGCACGTTCCGGAGGCGCTCCCACACTTTCAAGTGGTGAGAATGGCGGCACCAATGTCGCCAGCACCTGTGTATCTGCTCCCGTGGGTTTGACATAATTGACCTTGCCACGATGAGCGATCAGCTCGGTATGCTCCAGTCCCTTTTGCAATGGATTGTCAGCACCCTCAAAACGCAGGTACGAGGCCAGCAATGACTCGCTTGTATACATATCCTCTGAAATACCAAGCAGTTTCAGCAGAGAAGGGTGATTCGGAATCGCTCCCTCGGCAAAAATATGACCACCAGCATGAACGTATTCGCTAATATTAGCAATAAATGAATCCGAATATTCCATTCCTTCCGGGATAACAAGACCACGATAGTGCGAAAGCTTATCAGTTGTCGCCTGTGCCTCCAGCAGCACATCAAAAGGAATTTGCATATTGATCAAGCCGTCGGCCCAGCCCTCTGCCGAGGCATCTGCTGTCCACATCATGGCAATCTGCGCTACGGGAGCAGCCCCATCCATATAGTTCTCGACCTTCTCGACGCTGATGTTGAAATTTTTCACGACATCCAGAATTCTTTTGTCACCAATCGTATTCGGTATCCCTGTTAAGGAATGCCAGATGCTCCCGCCATGAGCCGGAATTTGCGACAGCCAGAAGCTGTACTCAGCCGGAGGAAGCCCTGTATGCCGCCAATCCATACCCGGACTTGAATGCACGATGCCAAAAGGAGTCGGACGATCCGGCAGGCTGCGGCCCATTTTCATACTTAAAGCTGGCTTCCAAAATTCCGGAATATGATGATGTCCGAGCGACAAAATATCCTGCGGCTCCGTGCACAGCATATCAGTCGTTTCCGCACGATCAAATAAATTATCATGGTACAGATTGTAGTAAAGGATCATCGGAATATCTTTGCCGGTTTGTTTGATCATTGTGTACAGGTTATCCATATTATCGCGCAGGCAGGTCGATTCCCAGGCCGGTTCGAAAGCTTTTCGTTCTGTCGGCATTTCTGTTCCGTACAGATTCGTATATTTGCGGCGGCAGGCTTCACAGTAGCAGAGGGTGTAATTAGGTGCATTGAAGAAAATCCCGTCAATGTCATAGTTATCGATAATTTCCTGAAGTACGGGAATCGCCACTGCCTCATTCCGATAAGCGCTGTTAATGCAGGTAGACATCAGCAGTGACCAGTTGCCCGGCCGTTTGGCACCAATCGTAATCGGCTCACCTTGAAGATCTCTGGCAAACCATTCCGGCCGCTGCAAGTAGATGGAATCCTCCGCTTTACTGAAATCAACACGTGCAATAAACCGGATATCCTGCTGATGACACGCTTCGATGACTTCTTTTAAGAGATCAAAGCTTGTTGGTAAAAATTCATTCAACGTATGAAATTTGACCTTGGACGGATACCAGCCATAAATGCCGCCGACATTAAAGACAATTGTATTGGCTCCCATATCTTTCATTTGAGCAGCCAGCTCCTGCGGATCGATTTGATCAGTGTCGCGGACCTGAAGATTCGGTTGAATAACACGCAGCGGCTTTTGCCACCAAGATTTGTTCGTTGTATCCATAGCTTCCTCCTGGAAACGGTTACCAGCTACATGTGTGCCAATGGTCTGGAGGCTCCACACGGCTTGGTAACCGTTGAATGGTTGTTGTATTTGCTTACTTGCTCTTCTTACTTACCGGTAAAAGATTTGTACGACTCGGTAAATTCCTTGTAAGCTTTTTTCATTTCCGGTGTGTTGTTAATCTTGTCGACGTAGGCCTTGTATTCATCCAGCGTAATTTGACCAACGATCGCTTTAGTCACATTGGCTTTCCATTCATTCTCGTATTTAGGCCATGTGCTGTTCCAGGTATTCGACACCGTGTAGTTAAACGGATTGACTTTACCGACCTCATCGAAAATTTCCACTTCTTTTTTCTTTGCATCATTATAAGCTTTGCTGCCTGAAGCGCTCTCTACCTTACCCCACTTGGAATAGGCAAGCACACCTGCGCCTTTGCTTGTGGTGTTCACTTCCTTGATGCCTTGATCATTCAGCACCTTCTGTCCGTCAACAAGCTTGTAGTGTATGCCTTCAATACCATAATAAGCCAGATCCGTTAATTCATTGGAAGCGGTTTGGTCAAAATATTTCAGCAGCTCCTTCACCTTGGCCTCAGGAACCTTTTTGGAAATGTAGTAACCACCGGATACACCGGTTTGCAGCTCAATAGCGTCTCCCTTAGGTCCTTTTAAATGCAGGTTCAAAATTTGAGCGTCCGGCTGTACTTTCTTGATTGCGGTTTCCCACTCATTGTCCCACCAAACACTGCGTCCATAGGAAGCGGCACGACCGGTTTTATACAATTCCTCGGCTTGCGTTTTTTTCATAACCGCAAATTCCTTGGAAAGAATGCCATCATCAAAAAGCTTTTTGTAAAAGGCAACCGCGTCGCTATACTGCGGAGTCAAACGGCTCTCGATCATACCGCCTTCGGCATTATAAGTAGGATCCAAGGCACCGAAGCCTGCGGCAAACGAAGGATCAGCATCCTTTACTATAATTTCGTTACCGATCAAGCCCAGCGTATCCTTCTTGCCGTTGCCGTCAGGATCGCTTTCCACGATTTTTTTCAAGGCTGCCGCATATTCATCCAAGGTTTTCGGTACGGGAATGCTCAGCTTGTCCAGCCAGTCCTTACGGATTTTGATACCGGGATCAATTCGGGAACGGGAACGCGGAACCGCATAGATTTTACCATCAACCGTCAAATATTTGAGCGCGTCCTTGGCCAGATTGTTTTTCAGGTTCGGATATTCGCTCAGATCGCCAAGGAAAGGCGTCAAATCCCAAAATGCGCCGCTGCGGACAGCATTCAATAATGTAGGACGCACCGCAGACGGTGCTGCCAGAACCTCGGGAAGATCCGCGGAGGCCAGCAATAAATCCAGCTTCGTATTCAAATCACCGTCGGGTACCCATTCGATATCAAGCTTGCTGTTCGTTCTTTTTTGCCATTCGGTCCAAAATGCATTTTTCATATCGGGAACTTCATTGTAAAGCCCGGCAAACATTTTAATTTCGAGCGGCTTGCTTGTATTGCCTGCGCCTGCTGCTGCGCCCGGTGTCTGAGATTGACCATCGTTGCCTCCGCAGCCTGCCAATAAAGATAGTGCTACCACGCCAGATACGCTGGCTGTCCATGTTCTTGATGTTGTCATTGAATAAATCCTCCTGCATCGTATGGTTTCATAAAAATGCTTTCTTACATGAAAGCTCTCTACTCCTATTCAATCTAAACCTGGATTGGACCGAGTGATACAGACAATTGATGCGCTGATTTGCTCAGGATAAAAATTGTCCGTCCTTCGAATTGACTAACCTTTTACTGAACCCAGCATAACACCTTTGGCAAAGTGTTTTTGCAAAAACGGGTAGATGACAAGAATTGGCGCCATCGACAGCATGATCGAAGCCATTCGAATCGTTTCCTGAGGAACCATCCGATCATCTCCACCGGAACCCGCCTGACCTACACCGTTCGAATCGGAATCGATAACGAGTGTTTTGACCAGCACCTGCAGCGTCCATTTCTTCGAATCCGAAATATAGATCAATGCATTAAAATACGTATTCCAGTGCGCTACTGCAAAAAATAAGGTAAACGCCGCAATCGCAGGCATCGACAATGGAATCACGATACGCAGGAACACGCCAAGATCGGAGCAGCCGTCAATTTTGGCTGAATCCTCCAGCTCCGAGGGCAGCGATTCCAGAAAGCTTTTGATGACAATCAAGCTCCACGCATTGGTCAGCGCCGGCCAGATCAGAGCCCAGTATGAATTTAGCAAGCCCAGCTCTTTAATCAGCAGGTAATTCGGCACGATCCCCGCACTGAACACGAGCGTAAAAATAACAGCGCCCATCATAATACCGCGGCCTGGCATCGTCTTTTTCGTTAAAGCATAGGCCAACGAGAACGATACAATTACATTCATCACCGTACCGATGGTTGTAATAAACACGGTACTTTTCAAAGCATTCGCAAAGCTGTTGGTCGATAAAATATATTTATAAGCGGAGAGCGACCACTTTTCCGGAAACACATAAAATTTCAGCGGCACATACACCTGTGGATCGGTAAAAGAAACACTAAACACATATAGAAACGGGAACACACAGACGAATGATATGAGGGCCAGCAATGAATAATTGACCCAGTCGAAGGGCTCCAATTTTTTTTTCGATACAAAGCTCATCCGTTTTCTCCTCCTTTAATTAATAGATTCCTTCGTGTCCTAATTTTTTAACCACATAATTGGAAACCATGACCAAGATAAAGCCTACCACACCTTTAAACATACCGACCGTAACCCCGGTGCTGATCTGGCCTTTAAGAATCCCTTGTGTGTAGGAATAGGTATCAAATACTTCTGCCAAGGACGAAACCAGCGGGTTCATCATTAACAAAATTTGCTCAAAGCCTACATCGGCCATATGTCCCAAACGAAGTATTAACAAAATGAAAATAGTAGGTCGAATCGCAGGCAAGGTAATATGCCAGATTTGCCGCCAACGGCTTGCACCGTCAACAACAGCCGCTTCATATCTTTGCGGATCGACACCCGCCATCGCTGCGAGGAAGATGATCGTACCCCAGCCTACCTCTTTCCACATGCTTTGCAGCGTGATCATTCCCCAGAAATAATTAGGATTCGATAGAAAAGCGATGCTTTCCCCACCCGAGTCCGTTATTAATTTATTGATAATCCCGACATCTGTAGACAGTACAAAAAAAGTCATACTTGCTACAACAACCCATGATAAAAAATGCGGTAAATATACGATCGACTGATTAATCCGTTTGAACACCTCATGACGAACTTCGTTCAACATCAAGCCGAGTATAATCGGCAGCGGGAACATAAACACCAAGCCGAATATGTTAATGGCAAACGTATTGCGCAGCATGATGTAGAAATTTTTGTCCGTAAATAATTCGGTGAAATGCTTGAATCCCACCCACTCACTGCCGGCAAATCCGCTGTACGGGTTATACTCCTTAAAAGCAAGCAGCAGCCCCCACATCGGTGCAAACTTAAATATCATGAAAAACAAAATTCCCGGTAAAGCCAGCAAATACATATATTTGTGCTGCACCATCCGATTCCATAGCCTGGACCAGTAGCCTGCGTTTCCGGTTGCTCTGGTGATCAACACGGCCTTGTTGGATTCTATCATTGTGTACGCCCTCTCTCCTCATTTGTTGTGGATTGTTTCCCTGTGGACTTAATACTAGACTGCTGGAGGAGGGCAGTATACAGACAATTCTTGAAATGCAATTAAGGTCCGAAGGGATGGACAGAAATTGTCTTTTGATATGAAGGAGGGACCCTCCCAAACCCTCCCTATAGGGAGGGCCCCAAAAGGCTTCGCCCTCTGGACTCCCCAGGCGAATGCGCGGCTGTAGTGTTCTCGGGGCGCTTATCGTCCCTGTGGGACACGCTTGATTTCTTGTGGATGGATTGATTTGGCGCGGGATTTTGGTGTTCTCGGGCGCTTTTCGTCCCTGCGGGACACGCTTGGTTGATTGTGGATGGGTCGATTGGGCGCTCACAGAACCCATTTATTTCATACAACCATTTTACCCACACATAGAAGTTCCATTAAGAATAAAAGTATTCATACACAAATCCGACTAATGGAAAGGATGAATGCAATTGAGATTGATAAGGAACAATCAAAAACTTAGTAAAGTTAAACTTTTTTTCAAATCCAAACCGGTACGTAAAGCAGCTGCTCAAGTAATCAATTTTACGATTATTGGTGATAGTCATGTCGGCTATGGTAATGGACTAAGTATTTATAAAAGCCTGTTATCTAAAGCAGTGAAAACGGGGAATAAAAAGTTTGTTATTTTTGGAGGGGATAATAAACACGGTTCGACGGGAACAGCCGCTGATGTGGATTATAAAGCATTTAAAGATGTCGCCAGAGGGATTTTGGGTACCAAGAATATCCCCTTTAAGGCGTCTATAGGAAATTGGGAAGATAATACTAGAGTTTTATTCAAAAAGTATTTAGGAAATGTTCTCGGACAGATGAATTTCCCTGGGACGAATGGTAAAGTGAAGTATGTCTGGTTGGATAATGCACCTGGAAAATTCAGCTTTGCAAGCATAAATTTGCTTAAAAAATTAGATCCTAATTTTTACTATATTATCGATTGTCATTGGCCTTTAAAGGTAAAAGGAATTACAGTAGATCCTACGCATGTTTTGAGTCAGAATGAAACAGACCATTTTTTCAATGCGATTCCTTCCAATGTGAGAAATAACATTATAGCTATTTTCACTCATCATGCACATACATTTTATGAAAAGCTGACAAATATTTACCCTGGATTTACCAAGACCAAATTTTATGTGTGCGGATGTTCGGGTGCGTACCAATGTAAATGTAGTTCCTCTGGTTGTGGTAGAGGTTATTATGAAGCAGCCTTGACAATCAATAACAATCAATTCAATCTCACGGTCAAAGGAGTAAAATCCTAACGATTGTAAAAATCGGCGGTTTGTTCATGCATAACATTCGTTAAGATGCGTAAGGGATTCGCGATACTATGATCACGAATCCCTTACAATGATCTATAGTTTCACCTTCAATTTTAAAGCATCACACAGATTTCGAATTCAACTACCGATACGCCGTCCTGAACATCCCTGGAGTCATCTGAATATTGCGTTGAAACACGCGGGTCAGGTTACGTTCGGAGTAGCCAATGATCGCGGCAATTTCGCTGATGCTTTGGTCTGTTTCCAGCAGCAGCCGCTTCGCCTCCTCGACCTTGCACTCCACGACAAATTCCAGGAAGTTGATCCCCATTTCCTTTTTGAACAATCGGCTTACATAAGAAGGGCTCATCCCTACCAGCTCGGCGCAGTATACCAAAGACAGATCCTCCGTGCAGTGCTCGCGAATATATTGGCACACCTGCCAAATCGCAGTCTGTCCTGTATCATTAAGCGAATCCTCGGTCAGCTTCTTGTGCAGCGGGAACAATACCTCCTTGAACCAGTCGATGATGTCGCGTGAGGTTTGCTTGCTTTCCAGTTGTCCGAAAAGATTATGCTCCAGAATATCGAGTATGCTCCCTCCCTGCTTTTCCAGAGAAGTAATAATCGCAGATAGCAGCACCGAGTAGCTTTGGTGAATAAAATTAACTGATTGTGATGTTTGCAGCGCCTTGGTGAACCGTTCCAGCGATTGCTCTGCCTGCTTCAGCTCGCCCTTGGATAGCGAATCGACAATCGCTCCCTCCAAATCACGCGGGTAACGGAAGATGGCGCGGGTTTTCGAATTTTCCAGATCTTCAATATAGAGGACCGAAGCCGTGTCCTGATAAATACGATACTGCAGGGCCACCTCAGCTTCTTTGTATGAAACCGGAACGTCGGCAATATGCGAGTAGCAGCGGCCAATCCCTACAGATGCTTCGAAGGACAGAAAGTTTTTCAAAGAGTCACAAACCGTCTGGGCAAATTCAATCGTCCTCTCTGGCAGCTTCGATTGCTCCACATCATGATCCCATTGCAGCAAAGCAATCCCCTTACCCTGATACGGAAATACATAACCCTTCAAATCCGAGTTTTTATCCATGAGCTCCTGAATCACATTGGCCACGGCGAAAGCAATAATCGGCTGATCGCCCGGCAAAAACCGCGTTTCCCTCAGCACATTTTCCACCTCGACGACCATGATCATATAGTTGGATTTAACTGTCAGACCGTACGTTTCACAGTCCTGAATCAGGGAATTGCTAAGCACGTAATCGCCATTAATGAGCTGCTGCAGACACCGTTCACGCAATGTCGGCTGGATCTTATCCATATAACTGCCAAGCTGCTGCGTCTCCTTGCTCAAATAATCCAGACAGGCGCGAATGTAGTCAAATTCATTTTCATTCGTCTGCACACGCCCTGCCCCAAGCGATTTACTGTGCTTAATAAGCTGATCAATCGGACTATAAGCACGTTTGGTGCTGAAATAGGTAAAAATGACGGCCAATATAATAAAAAAGGTCAAGGCCAATAACGTAATCACACGTATCCAGACTAATCGTTCCGTAATCAGCTCCTGAGGAATTACCGATACATAGGTGCGTCCAAACAAGCTTTTGACGTAGGAATAATGGGCTTCCTTGCCATCGGCACCCGTATAATAAAAGCTGTCGATACTGCTGCTCGCTTCGCTAATTTTTTTCAGGACCGGCATATCCTCCAGACTCATAGCGTTAGCCGCTGTTGTCTTCCCGGACTGAGCCAATTGGTGCGGATAGCTAACAAAAATCAATTCTTTTCCATTCATTAACAAATTCGTATCATCGGGGAAAAATCGCATAATCCCTTTGGCATCGATCTGAAAAGCCAGAATACCTTGTGAAGAAGCTGCGGCGGCTACCGGCAATCTTCGGAAAAATGTGATGATTCCACTTTGTTGACTGTCCGGCAAATACACCCATCTCAATGGGTTTTTATCCGCCATCAACTGCACAACATCGTTTTTATATTTAAATTCATGAAGGTCGACGGCTCCATATTGATTCGTCAGAACCACATCTTCCTGCGTACTGAAAAAGTAGATTTCATTAATAAAATCGTTTGCATTTTTAGCCAATGTAATTTTATTCATCAGCTCCAAATGCCATACCAATGGCTTGTCTGTGATCCGATTGGAAAATACATCATTGATTACCGGTTCGGCTGCCAGTTGAAGGGACTCCTTTTCAATACCTTGCAAAATACGCTCCGCCCGGTCTCTTGTCAGTGCCAGTGACGATTTGCTTTCATCTATAATAAGCTCCTTGGTCCGTTCCATAGCAAACTGATAATATAATAATCCGGCTACAAGGATGGGAATACATACCGAAAGACAACCTACCCAAATTAAACGATGTAAATATTTACCACTCCGCTCTACTTTCCCGGGAAATAATACACGATACAAGTGGTTAATCCAGTTGCTCATAGCTGCCTCCATCTACTGCGGGAGGATTCCACGCAATGTCTAATGTCCATTTTTGACGGTATTTTAGCCTTGCTCTTATTGTACTACATGATTATAACCAGAAGGAAGGCGGCGTTGAACCGTCAATACTTGTCATATGTGCTTTCTATGGTGCAATTCAGAATCTTTATAACGGTTTACAACGCAAAAAGCCTTCAAGATCCAACATTCGGTCAGCATAGCTTCCCCAATGCTCATCTTGAAAGCCTTTTGAACATACCTTATTACTCGCCCTTAACGTAAGGAATAGTCAAGGGACCCAAAGGCAGCACAGCAACGCTCATCGATTCACCATATTTATGCGCAAGCTGCTGCAGCGTATCATCAATATTAGCGGATGGCTTCAGCATCGCTTGTTCGATCAGCCCGTCCGGCAGTGAGGAACGCACATATACATCAGCCCACACCTGCACAACAGCCTGTTTTTGTACCTGCCATTGATCAAATTGGGAAAACGAAGGATCGTTGATCAGCTCCAAGATCTCCTGCGGCGTTTTACGCAGCTGTAATATGCCTGCATAATTGCCATGATCCGGTATCCCGTCCGAGCATTCGGAAGCAACAATAATCGTCCCGCCCTGCTTGACAATTTTGTGTGCCGCACTCATCCCTTTGACCGCCTGATACAGATTCTGATCCAGTGGATAGCCCGAATTAGAGGTAATGACTACATCAAAACGCTGCTCAACCGGAACCATCGCATGCTCCTTGGCAAAAGCACATCCCTGCTTATGGGCTTCGAACAGCTCCCCGGCAAATACCTGCGTAATTTCCTTGTCTTTGTTCAGCGCTACATTCAGCATGAATTCAGGCTTGCACAAGCGATTAACCTCGCCAGCCATCTCCTGTAAAGGATTGTGCTGCATATTCCCCCAGGTTGCGAGCGGGTCCCCTATCATCCGCGCATTATGGAAGGTCAGAATCGTCTCGATTCCTGCTATTCCAGGCATAATCCCTTTGGGTCCACCGGAAAACCCGGCAAAAAAGTGCGGCTCGATAAATCCGGTGACAATTCGAAAGTCCGCTTCCACGTACTCCTTGTTCAAATATGCGTCACAGCCGAACGAGATTCGCCCCAGGTTGACTAACTCATCCTTGTTGTGACAATGATGGTTGATAACTCTAACCTTATCGACGACTTCCTCGCCCAGCATCTGCACGAATTCTTCCCTTGTTTGATCCCGATGCGTGCCCGTCCCATTAATAATGACGAATTGCTCTGCCGGTACATGGGCCAGCTCCTCAATCAGCCAAGGAACCAGCTTATGATTCGGTGTAGGTCTTGTAATATCGCTGATCACGATAGCCACTTTATCCGTCGCTTTCACCATCTCACGCAGGGGAGGAACGCCGATCGGATGCTGTAATGCTTCCATGACGGCAGCCTTATCCTCCTTCAAGCCCTCCAGGTGCGAAGGTTCAATGACTTTGGAATGATCAGGTACATTAATCCGCAAAGCATCTTTTCCATATTGTAAAAAGGTTTCCATCCTTCATCACGCCTTTACACTCGTATAGGCCATATAGAGCCGTGAACACAATCCAGCCTCGACCATTCAGCTTATGCTCGCTTATTCGTATATTTTGTACAAAGCCTGTGTACCGCTGTTTTCTTCTCCAAGCTCTTGCAGCTGTTCATACAACGATTTAGCCAGCTTGAGACCGTGTGTTTGCAACCCCATCTCTTCAGCTGAATCAATAGCGATTCCCATATCTTTAATAAAGTGCTTTACAAAAAATCCAGGTTCAAAGTCACCTTTAATAATTCTCGGTCCCAGATTGCTCAGTGACCAGCTTCCCGCAGCACCCGATTCAATGCTCTTAAGCACAGTGGACGGATCAAGACCAGCCTTTTTCGAATAGATCAACGCTTCACAAACACCCATCATATTCGAAGCGATCGCAATTTGATTGGACATTTTTGTATGCTGACCTGCGCCTGCTTGTCCTTGATAGACAATATTTTTGCCCATCACTTCAAATACCGGCAGGACCGCGTCAAATACATCCTGCTCACCGCCAACCATGATCGACAATCTAGCTTCACGAGCACCCACATCACCACCGGAAACTGGAGCATCCAGAGAATAGCATTGCACTTTTTTCGCTTCCTGTTCGATCTTTTTGGCAAGTGAAGGACTGGAGGTCGTCATATCGATCAGGTAAGTGCCTGATTGTGCATGACGGAGAATACCCTGCTCACCCAAATATACTTCTTCAACATCGCTTGGAAAACCAACCATCGTGATCACAACGTCAACCTCACGGGCCAAAGCTCCCGGTGTTTCCTGCCATACTGCGCCAGCTTCCACCAATTGATCGGTTTTCGATTTGGTTCTGCTGTATACATGCAGCTTATATCCTGCATTCATTAAATTTTTGACCATACTTTGACCCATGACACCCGTACCGATGAAGCCGATTGCAGCACCTTGTTTAATTGAACCCATATCCAAATTCCTCCTTTGTAACCTTCTTCTCTATTTTAATAGAAGTTGGCAGCAGATGGTAGCGACATTTATTGTTTTTGCCAAAAGTGCTGCAGGATATCAAAAAATGTCTTGTTGTTATGGATACTTCGAGCTAAATCCAACGCCAAGTATCAAAATGTGTCTAACTCCATATCGATTAATCGTTAAAGTCCTATCGACAAAATCCGCGTAATCACAAATATGAACAAAAAAAAGACGACCTGCACGGCCGTCCACATTATACATCAACTGCTGATTGCTCTCCCGCCAGCGCTTAATCTCTCTGCCAGCCAATCGAATGAACGTCGTCCACTAATCTCATGTCTGCCTTCGAATAAATCAGAAATAAAGCGCTCCTGTACACCCATCGAAGCATAAATGCCGCTTACTCGCTCAATCGTCACTTCAGTCGCATCGATCGGGAATAACGGATCGCTAATACCGGACTCAATAAATAAGGCTCGCGGCGCGATCAATCCGATCAATTCCGGCATTTCCGCATGCAATAAAATACCAGGAATGTAATTATCCAGGCAATGCCGTCTTGATAAAATACTGCGCTTATACGTGTTGCTGTATCCGCAAATAACAGCAGCCTGAATCCGTTGATCCAATGCCGCAGACAACGAGGCAACCATACCACCGCCCGATAAGCCCATACATCCGATTCTGGAGGCATCAACATCTGTCCGTGTTGTCAAATAATCCGCCGAACGGATGGCTTCATATCCTCTCAGTCCGGCAATCGTTTTACCTGCCAGCAGCAGTGCAGCAGCAATCGGAAAGCATGAGTTCGGCGTGTCCGGGTTCTGCTCGGTATCCCAGGTCAGCTTACGGTCACCGAATCCGACAATTTCCGGTGCGATGACGATCATTCCTCTTCGGCACAACTCCAGAGCAAAATGACGATGAATCCCCAAGGCACCGGTATCCTCTGAGCCATCAGGCAGAAGTCCGACAACCTCCCGGCTGCCATAGCCATGTCCATGCCAGGCCAGAACCGCAGGGAAAGGCCCATTGCCATGCTTCTTCGGGATTAGGACATAGGCCGGAACCCGAAGTCCATCAGCAGACGAGTACTCAACGCGTTCCCGGATAACATCACCCAGATCGGTGCTCTCCAGAAGTACAGGATCAAGCGCAGGCTGTGTGCCATCCAACGCTTCGAAGGAGCCAAGAGCTGTTGCAAGCTTATTGCGAAGCTGCTCCTGATCCTGAGAATCACTTCCATTCCTCTTGCGTATGACTTCCGTCTCCGCATACAGCTTTTCCAAATACAAATCAGGCTTCCAGATGAAAGACAACTCCTTCCATGACGCACTACTTTCAGCGAGCCCAGCATTCACTCCTAACGGATAGAAGCAGCTATTCTGGCTCCGTACACATAGTGTATGATTTTCCTTCACCTATTCAGTATGCTAAAAAATTCCGTCCATTTCAACACATGTCAGCACAAATGCACCTACGCCATGCAGATCATTTTCACAAACAGGTCTTGTCATGTAATTCGTATAGTCTCCCGCTGAGGTTCCGATGCAAATATCCGGCATAACAAAACGTCCCTGCTCATCGAACTTCATCCGGTTAACCAAGCCCTGATAACCATGCTTAGCTGCCTTGGTCAAGCTTCCATCTGCATCTGCATAGCCATGCTTGATTGCTTTGACAATCGCATATACGAACAAGGCTGAGCCTGACGTTTCCAACCAATTCTCAGGACGATCACCTTTATCTACAACCTGATACCATAATCCGCTTGCTTCATCCTGATAGCGGGCAAGTGCCGTAGCAAAGTTACCTAACGATAACGTCAATTGCTCGCGTGACTCATGATCAGCAGGCAAAGCGTCAAGGAAATCAGCCAAAGCCAGTCCGTACCAGCCAAGCGATCTGCCCCAGAACTCCGGTGAGCAGCCTGTTTCCATATTCGCCCAAGGCGTCTGCCGTTTTTCGTCCCATGCGTGGTACAGCAGTCCTGTTGCGGGATCACTCATATACGTACGCATCAGCTTTTCTTGATGCAGGGTTTGTTCAATTAGTCCGGCTTCACCATACTCGACCTCATATTTGATCGCAAACACGCCGCCCATATATAAGCCATCCAGCCACATTTGGTATGGATACTTGTCTTTATGCCAGAATCCTCCCTCAGCGGTACGATTCAAGGTACGGAACAACTGCCGCAGCTTTTCCATAGCAATCCGGTAACGAGGCTCTTGAAAATGCTTATACAACGTGAACAGCAAAAGTCCCGGTTGGATCGCATCCAGCTCATCCCGACTGAAATAGAAGTTGCCCTGCTCGTCGATCAAATGATCCACATATGCCTTGGGATACAACAAATACTTCGCGTCCTTCGTATGCTCCCACAGAGCGAGCATACCTTGCAAAAACACGCCTTGGTGATAATGCCAGCGATTGGCTGGAGGAAGCTCTCCTGGCACAAAGCTGGACACGAGCGAATCGCAGGCCGCTTTGGCCCAATCGATCGGTGTTGCTTCTGTACGGTTAAATGTAGTGTCGGTAGTGTTCATAATGAGCTCCCTTCGGGTAGTAAGTGAATAGTAAATGGAATCATAAGATCAGCCTTTAATCGAACCGAGTAATGCACCTTTGGCAAAATGCTTTTGCAAGAACGGATACACGATCAACACAGGAATCGTAGCTACCACGATAACGGCCATCTTGATTGTCTGTTCCGGTGGTGCTGCATAACCGTCATCAAAGCCCGAAGAATCTGCACTGAGCCCGCTTGCCAAAATAACAATTTGCCGCAAAATAATTTGTACCGGCCACTTCGCATTATCATTCAAATAGAGGATCGCGGATAAATACGTATTCCAATAGGTCACCGCATAAAATAACGAAATCGTCGCAATGGCAGGCATCGACAGCGGAAGTACAATTCGGAACAAAATACCCCAATCGCTGCAGCCATCCATTTTGGCTGACTCTTCCAGACCATCAGGAATATTTTGGAAAAAATTACGCATAATGATCAAGTTAAACGCATTAATAGCCGTAGGAATAATCAAAGCAAAGTAGGAATCGATTAAACCCATGTTTTTTACGGTAATAAAAGTTGGAATTAACCCGCCATGAAACAGCATAGTAAATACGACCATGAACATGATCACTTTCCGTCCATCCAGATCACGTCGAGTCAAGCCATACGCCATCAAGGCCGTTAAAAACATACTGATCACGGTGCCGACCGATGTAACTCCGATTGAAACCCCCAACGAACGCAGAATCGTATTCGTCGAGAAAATGTATTTGTAAGCATTCAACGAAAAGACGGTCGGAAAAATAACAAATTGTCTGGCCGCCATCTCCTCGGCAGTCGTGAATGATCCCGCTACCACGTGAATGAACGGTAGAATCATCACCAGAGCTATAATAGCCAAAAGTCCGTAATTCATCACATCAAACAAGCGACTGCTCATCGATTTATCTTGCTGCATAAGGCTCTGTCTCCTTTCCATGTTGACTTAATAAATGCCATCCTCGCCGGCTTTTTTGGCTAATTTGTTAGCGCTCATAACGAGAATCAGGCCGATAATCGATTTGAAGAATCCGACAGCGGTGCTGAAGCTGTATTGTCCTTGCTTCAAGCCTGCGGTGTATACATACGTATCAAAAATTTCCGCCACTTCACGGTTAGCTGAGTTTAACAGCAAGTAGACCTGTTCAAATCCTAGCTCCAGCACATCACCGATTTTCAAAATGAGCAGCACGATAATAACTCCGCGTACCGAAGGAATCGTAATATGCCATATTTGACGAAGGCGTCCGGCACCATCCATTTTGGCTGCTTCGTACAATCCAGGATCGATCGCCGCCATCGCCGCCAAATAAATAATCGTTCCCCAGCCCGCTTCGCGCCAGATTACCTGTAAAATATAAGTAGGCCGGAACCATGAGGCGTTAAGCAAAAAGTTAATTTTATCGTATCCGGCCGCAGCCAGCATTTCATTAATGATCCCCCGATCCATCGAAAGCATAACGAATGTAATCGACACGATAATGACCCAGGACATAAAATGCGGTATATAAACCAACGTTTGCACGGTCCGTTTAAATCCGCTGTGCCGCACTTCGTTAAGCATTAAGGCAAGTAAAATCGGCACCGGGAAAAAGAACAATAAATTCATCCCGAACAAGATCAAAGTATTGGCAAGTATTCTAAAAAATGCCGGTTCCTCGAACAGTCTCTGGAAGTTGTCGAATCCTACCCACTTGCTTCCCGTAATCCCCAAATATGGCTTATAATCCTGAAAAGCAATAACGAGTCCCCACATCGGGACGTACTTGAAAATGATAAAAAACAGGAACCCCGGTAAGATCATCAGGTAGATCGCTCTATTTTTGATAACTCGCTGCAAAAGGCTCGAGCTTGATTTCGGTTTGATTTGGACTTGATTGGAGACAATTGTGTCATTCATCGCAGGTTCCTCCTTTCCTTAAGTACAACAAGCACGAGAGCCATCCTCAGACCGGAAGGCCCCCAGCTTCATAGAGAATTAAAGTTTAAATTATTTCTTCGCTTTCTGATAAGCAGCTGTGTATTCCTCGATAATTTTGTCTCCGCCTTCTTTTTTCCATCTGTCTACTTCTTTTTGGAAGCCGGCTTCGTCAATCTTGCCAATAATAAAGTTATAGGTTGCATCCTTGATAATATCTTGCAGACGAACACCCTTCTCGGTGTAGGTTTTGGAATCCAGAGGTGCGGTTGGATCGTTAATAAGAATTTTGTTATTGTCGACAATCAGATCCTCAGCTTTTGCTTTGGCATCATAAGTAAAGTAACCCGTCAGCATGCCATTCGTGCTTTGTCCACCAATCATCGTTGCCTGATAAGGCTTCACATCGCGGTCTGTCATTTTGGAGTCTTCCGAAACCTGTGCTTTACCATCCTTCAACGTGTAATGCTTGCCTTCAATACCGTAGTAAATCAGGTTCGTCAATTCCGGACTCATCATTTTGTCATAGAACGTCAGGATCCCTTTGAGCTCGGCTTCTGTTTTTACAGCGGATTTCGGGAAGAATACGGCTGAGCCGTAGCCAGGGATGGACCAAATGCCGGTTTTGCCGTCCGGACCTGCCAGACGATTGGCCACATCAAGCTTAGAATCCTTATTTGCCATTTTTTGATTCAGGGAAATAACATCAGCCATCGATCCAATATAAACGCCCGCTTTACCGGTCTGGAACAGATTTTGTTGATCGGTTTTACTTGTAACCGGGAAGTCCTGATTAATCAAGCCTTCTTTATGAAGCTTTAAAAAGTATTTCAGCGTGTCCATATAGGCAGGATACATAAATTCCGGTACGAGCTTGCCGTCCTTCTCGCCCCAGTTGTTAGGTGTACCGAAGTAGGAGGATACGGTTTTGAAGGCTCCGTAGATCAGATCATTACGGTCAGCCAGACCGATCGTATCTTTTTTGCCGTTTTTGTCAGGATCATTTTCCGTGAAAGACTTTAGCATTTTATAAAGATCATCCGTAGATTTGGGAGCAGCCAGACCGAGATTATCAGCCCAGTCCTTCCGATAAATAACACCTTGGCGTGACAATGGAGTCTCTTGATACAACGCATAAATTTTTCCGTCAACCGATGTGTTATTCAGAATGGTCGGAAGCAATTTATTCAAATTCGGATAGTCCTTAAGTAGTGGACCTACCTCCCAGAACTGATTATTGCGGATGGCATCCTTCAACAAGATCAGCGAGGACGGGTTTTTCAAGTACAATACCTGCGGTAGTGTGCCTGTCGCCATTGAAGCGTTCATCTTCTCATCGTAGCTGCCATCTGGAACCCATTGAATTTCAAGTTTTGTATTGGTTTTTTCTTCGATCAGCTTTTGGATTGTATCCGTTGGTACCTCTGGAATTTTGAGTGAAGCCATGATTGAAATTTTCGTAGGTCCTGCGGGCGTTGCTGGAGCGGCGTTCTTACCATCATTAGCAGCGGGCTGCGTTGAACTGGATGCACATCCAGCCGCTACGGTAAGTGATAATGCAGCTGCCATAACCATCGATACTCGTTTATTCATCATTTGTTCGGTCCCCCATTATCATTTGTCAGTGTGGTTGTCGCTGAACATTTCAAGCTGTTTGTGACAATCTCAGACTATAATCTTTGATCCGTTACGTCTATAATCATTGGCTTTGCAGGCTTGCTTAATGCTGGTGTGACGCGGTAAAACCTGTTATCTACATGCTGAATCTGATATAATGATTATTTCCGGCAAAATGATTATTGGAGATACGGCTTGTATTTGTTACTATTACATACAGCTACGATCGGGTGCCTATTTCGATCGCACAGCATTCCCGATTCACCGAACCTGCACAAATAATCTCTATATCACTTATACAACTTCTCATAAAGGAGTCGCCGATCTATGAACAAACAAAGCCTGCTGACGAAGCTGATCCTTTTTGGATGTGTCCTCTGCATTGTACCCGTGCTCTTGCTCGGTATGCTTTCCTATATGGAGTCCTCAAGCTCAATTCAGCATCAGGTTAATCAAAGTAATACGCTTATTATGAAGCAAATGAAAGGGAATATCGAACAAGTTTTGAAAACGCTTGATTATACACTCAATCATATGGCGGATTCGACCTTAATGCAGGACGCGCTATTCCGTCAAATGGATTATAACGACTTTCAGCTCTATAATAGCCTCCGTCGTGAATTTGGGCATATTCAATCGTTCGATATGAAGGTAACGGATGTACTTCTGCTTAATGCGGCCGATAAATGGTTGATTAACAACAACGGCTTGTACGAGCTTAATAAATTTAAAGAAACGGAACATCTGCTAAGCTTTATGAATTTACCGAACAATTCAAGCTGGATCCTGCACGAGAACAGCAATCTGGGTTCCCCGGACACGCAGAGCAACAAATGCAGCCATACCGTGATTTTGGTCAAAAAGCTGCCCCTGCTGCTGTCCGACAAAAGAGGCATTCTTTTTGCTCCGATTCCGGTCTGCAGCCTTGCCAGTATGATGGAATCGGATTCGACAGCACGCCACTTTATGATTATGGACCAAAACCATACAATCATGGTTCATCCCGACGAAACCCTGATTGGTAAATCCATTATGGAAACCGGGTATATCAATGAGAACGAGCTTACCCATTTCGCCAATAATAGTGAACAATTTGAAACCAACACAACCACCGGTTCTTATTCAGTCACTTATGTCAAATCGGATTTGAACAATTGGATCTATGTATCGTTCACGGAAATGAGTCAGTTTACCAAGGAATCACGAGCCATTGGCTGGTTTACCTTGTATGCTTGCCTGCTCATTCTCGCCGTATGCGTGATCTTCGTCTGGTACGGAAGCCGAAACATGTATAATCCGATGCGGCGTATTCTTCAAGCGATTTCGGAGGGCCTACCGGAGTGGGATGCTGTCAAACGTAATGAGTTTCAGGTTATCCAGGAGCATATTCAGCAGCTATTTGCTTCCAACTCGAATCTGAAAGTCGAAATCAACCGGCATTCCCAGCAGGTCCGCAGTTTTTTTCTCATTAATATGTATCAGGACAATGTCGTCAAAACGGAAATCGAAGATCGGCTCAGAGCTTATGGTTATGCGGAGCTGATTGATGGCTGGGATCAGATGATTGTATTGACGCTTCAGATCGATTCACTGGAGGAAACCCGTTTTACCGCTAATGATCTGGATCTCTTGATGTTTGCCATCAATAATATCGTTGAGGAAATCGTGCCTGCGGAAAACCGATTGACGCCTGTGATTTTTGACCAGACTCAGGTCACCCTGATCGGCTTCAAGGGTTCACAGACGGGTTCTTTCAAGGACCGTGTTTACCAATTTACCGAATCCATTCAGCAAAATATTCGTACTTATCTCGGTTTATCGATCAGTATTGGCTTAAGTCTGCCTTTTGACAGTGCGAGCAAAAGTGCCCGCGCTTACCGCGAAGGCTTGGAGGCATTGATGCAGCGGCTCAAGCTGGGACAAGGTATCGTCGTCCCGTATGAAAATCTCAATTCGGGCAAGCACACCTTAATTTACACGTATCCCAAGCAGTTGGAAAATGAACTGATCGAATCTATTAAGCTGGCCGATGAGGACAAATCGTATGCTCTGCTGAAGCAATGGCTTGTTCAAGTGCTGGGCAAGGATCAAACACCGCAATTATACCAAATTTCGTTGATCAGGCTGCTGAACGATTTGATGATCGTCTCACAGGAATCCGGTATTGCTTTGGTGCAAATTCATCATGAAGGACGTTCGATGCACGAGGAGCTGCTGCAGCTGTATATTAGCGGAGAAATCGAATCCTGGTTCCGCACCCGTATTTTGCAGCCGATGCTGCAAGTGTTCCGTGACCGCGGCGACTCGCAATACCATAATTTATCCGAGCAAATTATTAGCATGATTCACAGTGAATATGATACCGAGCTAACATTAGACGAATGCGCCCTGCGGCTGCATTATAATGCCTTTTACTTAAGCAGCGTGTTCAAAAAAGAAACCGATATGACGTTCAGCGACTATCTGTTAATGTATCGGTTTCAGATGGCACGCAAATGGTTGATCGAAACCGATATGCCGATCAAGGACATCGCACAAAAACTGCAGTACAATAACCCTCAGAATTTCATTCGCTCCTTCCGCAAGCAGGAGGAAATGACTCCGGGGCAGTACCGAAGCAAGTACGGAAATATCGAAAGCTAACAATCAGATTTCAAAAGCGTGGAAAATGACAGGCACAAATACACAAAAAGTCCCTGCATCAGAAAATCTGACAGGGACTTTTTGCATGAAGCTGCAGCTGTATTACCAGAGCACCTGCAATTGTGAGGAGCTCCATCTATCCATTATTTTACGCTGGCTGTCGGGTCATCCTTGTTTGCAGCCGCCGCCTCGCTATCGTTAGGATAAGCGACCTTTTCTTCGTGAATAATGGCAAGCTGGCCCTCACTGACACCTATTGCAATCCGCGAGCCGTCCAAGATGCTGCCAGCCACAATTTCACGAGCCAATTTGGTTTCCAAAAATCGCTGAATATAGCGTTTCAATGGCCTTGCACCATACATAGGATCATAACCTTCAACCGCAATATGAAAACGGGCTTCGTCCGTCAAGCGCAGTTCAATCCGCCGTTCACTAAGGCGCTGCTCCAAGCCATGTACAAGCTTGCTGACGATTTGCTCCACATCATGAAGCGATAACGGCTTGAACAGGACAACATCATCAATCCGGTTCAAAAATTCGGGGCGGAAATGCTGACGCAGCTCACGGAAGACGGCTTCCTCCGCTTGCTTCGCAATATTTCCGTTGTCATCCGCACCATCAAGTAAATAAGCAGACCCGATATTGGAGGTCAGAATCACAATCGTATTTTTGAAATCAACGACTCTGCCCTGAGAATCGGTCAATCGGCCATCATCGAGCAGCTGCAGCAGCGAGTTGAATACTTCAGGATGTGCCTTCTCGACCTCGTCAAACAGCAGCACGGAATAAGGCTGTCTACGCACCGCTTCTGTGAGCTGTCCGCCCTCCTCGTAGCCGATGTAACCGGGAGGAGCTCCAATCAGTCGGGATACCGAATGTTTCTCCATATACTCCGACATATCAATCCGAATAATTCGGTCCTCATTGTCAAACAAAGCTTCAGCCAATGCTTTGGCCAATTCCGTTTTACCAACACCAGTAGGTCCAAGAAACAGAAACGAGCCGATGGGTCGATTCGGGTCCTTTAATCCAGCCCGCGCGCGCAGCACAGCATCGGAAACCAGATTAACCGCCTCATCCTGACCGACAACCCTCTTATGCAGCAGCTCCTCCAGACGGAGCAGCTTTTCCCTCTCGCCTTCAACGAGACGGCTAACCGGTATGCCGGTCCAGAGCGCAACGATTCCGGCAATTTCCTCCTCCGTAACTTCTTCGCGCAGCAATCGATGGTCCGTGTTCACCCGCGCCTCTTCCTCCGCCTGCTTCACTCGCTTTTCCAGCTCGGGTATACGCCCGTAGCTCAGCTCTGCGGATTTTTCAAGATCATAGCGATCCTCAGCTTCCTGCAGCTGCATCCGGAGCTGCTCCAATTCCTTACGAAGCCTTTGGATGCCTTGAATGGTTTCTTTTTCATTTTCCCATTTGGCTTTCAATGTGTTATGCCGATCTTTTAAATCCGCAAGCTCCTTTTGAAGCACCTTCAGTCTGTCCTGACTCGCTGCATCGGTTTCCTTGCGCAAAGCAGCCTCCTCGATCTCAAGCTGCATCATCCGCCGAGTTACTTCATCCAGCTCTGTCGGCATAGAGTCAATCTCGGTACGTATCATCGCGCAGGCTTCATCAATCAGATCGATGGCTTTATCCGGCAGAAAGCGGTCAGATATATAGCGATTCGATAGAACACCTGCAGCCACGAGCGCATTATCATGGATTTTCACACCATGGTACAGCTCAAAGCGATCCTTCAATCCACGCAATATCGAAATCGTGTCCTCCACATCCGGTTCGCTGACAAGCACCTGTTGAAAACGACGCTCAAGCGCCGGGTCCTTCTCGATATATTGACGATATTCATCCAATGTGGTTGCACCTATACAGTGAAGCTCACCACGCGCCAGCATCGGCTTCAGCATATTGCCTGCATCCATAGCACCTTCGGTTTTACCCGCTCCCACTATCGTATGCAGTTCGTCGATAAAGAGCAAAATGCGCCCCTGACTTTCCTTTACTTCGTGAAGTACAGCCTTCAGCCGTTCCTCGAATTCCCCACGGTATTTGGCACCGGCAACGAGTGAGCTCATATCCAGTGAAAAAATCGTTTTGTCGAGCAGGCCGTCCGGGACATCACGTTTGACAATACGCTGGGCAAGTCCCTCAACGATGGCTGTTTTCCCGACTCCGGGTTCACCGATCAGGACCGGATTATTTTTGGTTTTACGTGAGAGAATGCGAATGACACGACGTATTTCGGCGTCCCGGCCGATTACAGGGTCAACCTTGCCTGTCCGCACCTCGGCAACAAGATCACGGCCATATTTGCTCAGCGCTTCGTAGGTAGCTTCCGGTTCCTGACTCGTTACACGCTGATGCCCACGAACCTCGGACAATGCTTTCAGCAGCGTCTCGCGTGTCACACCGAAGGAACGAAACAACCCCCCGGCTTCCTGTTTATCTTCAAGAAGTGCGAGCAATAAATGCTCGATCGACAAATAGTCATCATTCAGTAAGTTGGCTTCCTTTTCTGCGTCCTGTATAATTCGGTCGAAAGCCGGAGATAAATAATTCCGTATCGTATCCGCGCCGGGTCCACTTACTCTCGGCTTACGGCCAAGCTGTTCTTCCAAACGGGAGCGGAACGCTTCAATAGGCACATTCAGCTTTTGCAGCAGCCGCGGCGCAAGGCCCTCCTGCTGATCCAGCAGTGCCCATAACAGATGCGTCAAACCAATTTCCTGATGCTTGCGCGATATTGCCGTCTGCTGGGCTGCGATAATCGCTTCCTGAGCTTTTTGTGTAAAACGATTAAAATCCATGTTGTTTCCCCCATTCATAAAGTCATAAATTTAGGTTCGAAGGATTGCTCTTGTGCAAGCTCGGAGAAGATACAGCTGCTGTATCTTCTCCGAGCTTGCCTTAGGTACCGTCACCTGCACAGCGACATACAAATCTCCGAAGCTGCCATCCGGCTTGCGCAAGCCCTTGCCGGTAACCCGCAGCTTTTGCCCTGTGCTGATTCCGGCAGGCACCTTAACGTTAAGCATGCCGCCATCCGGCAGCTTGACCTTTGCTTCAGTACCGAGCGCCACATGCCAAGGAGCAGTCTCAAGACGGGCAGTCAGGTTGAAGCCGTCTGCGACGAATACAGGATCAGGCTTGAATTTGAGCGTAATGTACAGGTCGCCTTTGCTGCCATTCCTATAGGTTCCGCCCATGCCCTTGAGACGAATACGTTGTCCATCACTTATGGAAGCAGGCAGCGTAACGCCAATCTCCTTACCTTGAACCTGTACCCTGACCTTGCCGCCTTTTGTAATTTCCTCTAACGTAAGAAGCAGCGATGCCTCTTCATCCACTTGCTCTGTACCAAATCTGTCCTCGTTCGTAAAAAAACCACCACCCGCCGGGCCTCCACGACCAGCAGCTCCGCCAAAAAATTGGCTGAACAGATCACCGTAATCGCTCTCTCCAGTCTGGTAGGTGGCACCTCCAGATGTTCCTCCCCAGTTCTGTCCATTGAAATTAAAGCCGCCCGCTTGTCCAAAGTCTTCATAGCCACCTTGCTGGGCACGGCCTCGATCCTGCCAGCTATCACCGTATTGATCGTAGTTGGCTCTGGATTCTTCATTGCTCAGGACCTCGTAAGCTTCCTGTATTTCCTTGAATTTCTTTTCCGCCTCAGGGCTTTTATTCACATCGGGATGGTAAGTTTTGGCCATTTTTTTATGGGCTTTTTTAATTTGTTCCTTTGTCGCCTTACGGTCAACACCGAGTATCTTATAGAAATCCTTGGTAGGGCTCATAGCCTTCACTCCCCATATCAAATTGGTCAATAAAGGTCAAACCATATCTATTAAAAAGGGCACGATTGAACGGTTACAGTAACCATTAATGTGCCCCAAATCGCTGTATTTACAATTTCACTGTGGTTACCCGTAACCCTGCAGCCGCCACTCACAGTTCATCTAACTTTCTGGTATATGTTTATTATAAGCTTACTTGCCTAAAGAATCAAAAGCGATTATCGGCTGTATAGCTCAAAATACATCGGTTTTCCGGCAAAATGATTGCCAAATCATGGACTTTCTGTTTATTTGACCTTCTTTGACCTTAAAGATCACCAGCATATAGGCTTCTGTCTTATTACGCTTTCAACCGGAAAAGGACCTGACTGGCAGTAGTAGCCGCAGTCAGGTCCGTTTCTACTGTTAAACCGTGACGACAATCCAGCCGGATTCGACGTCAACAGCATACGTTTCCACACCTTTAATCTCTTCCACTGGATCATCCACAATCTCAACCTCATACGTTTTCACCAAGCATTTGAACGGATCAAATACCGATTTGCCATTGGTGATATCGAATTCCCAGCCGTGCCATGGACAGCGGACAATTTCACCGTCACGTCCATAGTGATACTCCCCTGGATCGGAGGGAAGCATTATGCCTTGAATTTTCCCCACGCACAGCTCGGCTCCCTGGTGGGGGCAGCTGTTTTTCAACGCATACAGCTGACCTTTTATATTAAATACCCCGATGGAACGACCTTCGAGCGTAACAATTTTCCGCTCGCCGACCTGCAGCTCCTGAACGGGACACACCGCATGTCTGCTCATAAGAAATTCGACTCTCCTTTTGACATGATTTAGCCTTTACCCTTCGGGTCTCTGTCTCTACAAGCGGTACAGCTGCTTCGCATTGTCTGACAGCAGCTTGCAACGGATATCTGGAGCCAGAAATGACAAGCTGTCGGGTGAAGCGAAGTGCTCATCCGGATAATCACTGGAATATAAAAGCATATGCTCGTAATCGAACATCGACAGCAAGTCCTGGAGATCCCGGTCCGATACCGGCCGTTCCAACGGCTGGGTAGTCAAACGCACATGATCGCGCAGGTAGTCGCTTGGGCGTTTTTTCAGCCATGGAATTTCCGAGCGCAGTCCTTTATATTCCTGATCAAGCCTCCACATCAAAGCCGGGAGCCAGGCCACACCGCCTTCGGTAAATACAATCTTCAAATCCGGAAAGCGCTCAAATACTCCCTCGGTCAGCAGGCTCAGCAGGTGCGTCTGCATGGCAAAGGAAACGCCTGCATAGTACTCCAGAAAATGGGATGGATACCCCTGCGAGGCCAATATGTTCGTCCCCATTCCGTCCGTTCCTGGATGAATGGCAAGCGGAAGCCCGTGTCTGGCACACGCTTCATAAATCGGATAATACTGCCGCTGACCAAAGGGTGCCCGCGCTCCCGAGTCCATCAGCACCTGCACAAAATGCGGTTTGCCTGCCCAGCGGTCGATTTCCTTGGCGGCAGCGGCCGGGTCCTGATGGGCGATAGTGATCGAGCCCTTGAAAGCACCGTCTGCATTGTGCGTACCCAGCCATGTTTCTGAAAGCCAGTGATTATAGGCGGTTGCCACCGCTGAAGCGTGGTCCGGATCATGAAATATCGATGTAGAGGCACGCGGCAGCAGAATCGCCGTTGCAATACCGCAGCCCTCCAGTAACTGCATACGCAGGAAATCCACGTCGGTACCCGGCTTGCCACCGCCCGGCGGTACTGTCTGCGTCGGCTCTACAGGACTTTTGTAATACGTATTCTGCCAAATTTGAAAGCGATGCTTCCATGGCTGCGACAAATACGCTTTGATCACATCCGGATGGAGCGGATGAACATGAACATCACAATCTATAATTCCCACCCCGACTGCCTGCTCCTGATTGTCATTGTGTAGGACCGTGCTCATAGTTGCCTCTCCCCTTTCTATAATTTGTACAGCTCCTTGGCATTTTCGAAATAAATTCTCCGCTTCAGCTGCTCGGGAATTTTTGGAAAAGCGTGCTTCGGTGAATCGAAGTCCCAATGCGGGTAATCGCTGGAAAACATCAGAATATGCTCTGCATCCATCCAGTCAAGCATTTTCAGCAGGTGTTTATCCTGATCCGGCCGTTCCAGCGGCTGCGAAGTAATCCGAACATGGTCGCGGATATATTCGCTCGGCTTCCGCTTCAGCCAAGGCACTTCGGCTCGATAACGCGCATACAGCGTATCCAGCCGCCATAAGAGCGCAGGCATCCAAGAGATGCCGCCTTCCACCAGTACAACCCTAAGCCTTGGAAACCGTTCAAAAACTCCTTCGATCAGCATACTGACCAGATGCGTCTGGTAACCGATGCAATGCGCTGTACTCCATTCAATGTAATGTGTCGGATAACCGATCGAAGCCTGCAGGTTAATGCCCATACCATCAGTCCCGACATGTGTAGCAAACGGGAGATCATGCTTTTGACAAGCTTCAAAGATCGGATCGTACATCCTATTGCCGTAAGGGGCACGGGCTCCTGAATCGGAAAGCACCTGGACAAAATGCGGATGGCCCGCCCAGCGTTCAATTTCCCGTGCCGAGGCAGCGGGGTCCTGATGAGAGATCTGAATTGACCCCTTGAATACCCCATCGGCATTGTATGCACCAAGCCACGTCTCCTCCAGCCAATTATTAAAGGCGCTCGCCTTGGCCGTCGCGAATTCGACGAACGGCAGCGGGTTACTGAAGGAACGATGCAGTAAAATCGCATGGGTTATCCCATATTCGTCAATCAGCTGCTTACGCAGGAAATCGGGATCCGAGGAAACAGGCAGACCGCTTGGCGGAACGGCATCCGTGCGATTTACGTAGGTTGGATGGGCAAATAAATCCCGTCCGCCTACCAACGGACGCCAATGCCATTTGGGATCGAGATGCTTACGGATCTCCTCCTGGTTTTGCGGACTGACATGCACGTCGCAGTCAATAATTCCGTAGCTGCTTTTGGGTTTAATGGATACGTCTTCGGTTTCGATTTGCATGTGGAATTTCTCCTCTCGATTGTCCGTATGCCGGCCAGGTCAGCCTTTGACCGAACCCAGCAGTACACCTTTGGCAAAATATTTTTGTAAAAATGGATAGATGACCAGGATCGGAATCATTGCGACGACAACAGCGGACAGACGAATCGTTTCGAGCGGCAAAATCTGTTCATTCTCCGTCCTTGTTCCCTCTATGCTTGTCGAGCTGGCATCCACGATTAAGGTTTTGACGAGCAGCTGCAGCGTCCATTTCTTGGCGTCTGACAAATAGATCAGCGCGTTAAAATACGTATTCCAATGGGCTACGGCAAAAAACAGCGTGAACGCAGCCACAGCCGGCAGCGACAAGGGGAGCACGATCCGAAAAAACACGCCAAGGTCATTGCAGCCGTCAATTTTAGCCGAATCCTCCAGTTCCGATGGCAGCGATTCGAGAAAACTTTTCACAACGATCAGATTAAACGCACTGATCATGGCTGACCAGATCAAAGCCCAATACGAATTGAGCAGGCCCAAATTTTTGATCAGCAGAAAATGTGGTACGATCCCCGCATTAAACACGAGCGTCAGGACGACCACACCCATCATCAGACTGCGGTGCGGCAATTCTTTTTTGGTCAGACCGTAAGCCATCGTGAACGTAAACAGCAAATTGAGAATCGTCCCAATGATCGTAATGTAGACCGTGCTGTACAAAGCATTCTTGAAATTGATCGAGCTCAGGATAAACTTGTATCCATCGAATGAAACCTTCTCCGGAATCAAATAAAAGGAGAACGGCTTATAGACTGCAGGGTCTGTCAGGGATACACTGACCACATAAACAAACGGCAGTAGGCACAACAGGGAAAAACCGAATACAAGTGTATAGTTAACATAATCGAATAACGACATCTTCCGGGTGGATGCTGTGCTCATCACATGTACCAGCTCCTTACGCGCCTTTAATAAATACCTTCATGTCCCATTCGCTTCACGATCTTGTTGGCCATCACCACGAGAATCAAGCCGATCAGACCCTTGAACAACCCGACCGTCACGCCGACGCTGATTTGACCGCGCTGCACACCCTGTGTAAACGCATAGGTGTCAAACACATCAGCGACTTCGTTAACCAATGGATTGATCATCAGCAGCAGCTGCTCGAAGCCGACATCAGCCATATGTCCGAGACGCAGCACCAGCAAAATAACAATTGTCGAGCGAATCGCCGGCAGCGTCACATGCCAGATCTTGCGCCAGCGTCCAGCTCCATCCATCTCGACCGCTTCATACAGCTGGGGGTCAACACCCGCCGTCGCCGCCAGGAAGATGATTGTACCCCAGCCGACATCCTTCCAAATATTTTGCGCGGTCAACAGCCCCCAGAAGTAATCGGGATTGGTCAAAAATGAGCGCGTTTCCCCACCCATCTGGGCGATATACTTGTTAATGATTCCAATGTCCTGGGACAGCAGGAAGAAGGTCAGGCTCGCCACGACGACCCAGGACATAAAATGCGGCATATACAGAATCGACTGGTTCAAACGTTTGAACCACTCGTGACGCAGCTCATTGAGCATCAGAGAAATGACGATCGGCAGCGGAAAAAAGAAACAAAGATTAAACAAATTAATGACCAGCGTGTTACGCAGCATCTTGTAAAAATGATCGTAAGTAAACAAATCGATGAAGTTTTCAAGTCCTACCCATTGGCTTTGCAAAATACCGAGCGAAGGACTATAGTTCTGAAAGGCAATGATGAGCCCGCCCATAGGAACGACCTTGAATAACAAAAAATAAAAGAAGCCGGGAAGCGTCAACAGGTATATATAGCGAAATTTCATATATTTTTTCCAGCGGCGGCCCTGATTCGTTTGAGCGCCTGTACGGGCACGCTCGACTTTGATAGCCTCTGCTTCCATCCTGATTCCTCCTTCTACGGGTATCTCTCCAACAGTCATCTGTATCTGTGAAGCAAGCATCCATGACTGCCGAAGAGCTCCGCACTGTTGCATGTGAAGCCTGTTTAATCGATATCGTGTCGCTTGTCATCGATTTACTGCATCATCGTTTTGTAATTATCGGCAAATTCCTTGTACGCTTTTTTAAAATCCGGCATATTGTTCAGCTTCTCCACATATGCCTTGTAGTCTGCCAGCGAGGTTTCGCCGATGATCGTTTTCGTGCGGATGGCTGTCCACTCATCCAAATACTTCGGCCATATCTTAAGCCACGTATCCGACAGAAGCACCTCCTCAAGACGCACTTTACCGACTTTTTCCACTTCATACTTTTCCATCTGTGCCTTCTTTGCGTCATTCCACGCCTTGGGCGCCTGCGGATGCACAACCTTCAGCCACTTGTCCTCAGCCAGCACCATAAATTGATTCACATCTACGTTGATTTCTTTTTTGCCGATATCCGTCAGCTTGCGCTCACCATTATCGGTTTTGTAATGCACCCCATCCACCCCATAGGAAACCAGATCCGTCATTTCCGCTGTCGCCATAGAATCGTAAAACTTCAAAATCTGCTTAACCTTTGCCTCTGGAACCTTCTTCGGAATCATGATGCCGCCCGTCGTCATTTTGGTATGGGCAACCGCATAGCCCTTCGGTCCCTTCAGTAGTATAGAGTCCACGTTGGCCGCTGGCTGGACCTTCTTGATCGCATCCGTAGCTGTCCACGCGTGATAAATATTCCAGATATGTGTAGCCGATACTCCAGAAGTAAATAAATCCTGAATTTGGGCTCCCTTCATCACCGAGAATTCCTTGGGCATCACACCATCTGCATAACGTTCGCGGTTCCAAGCCACAAAATCGTTATAATTACCCGTCAGAAAAGGATGAATCAAGCCGCCCTCACTATTGTTGACAGGGTCCCAGATACCAAAGGCTCCGGCAAAGTAATCATTAAACTGCATGCCGATCGTATCTTTCTTTCCATTTCCGTCCGGATCACTCTCTACAATTTTTTTCAGCGCCACATTAAATTCATCTATCGTAGTCGGCAGCGGAAGCCCGACCTTATCGAGCCAATCCTTGCGAATTTGAACAATCGTATCCAGCTTACCGCGAGTACGGGGCAGTGTGTACAGCTTGCCGTCTATCGTCAAAAACTTGGCACGTTCGGGAATGATCTTTTTCAGGTTTGGATAGTCCTTGTAGTCACCGAGCAGCGGGGTTAAATCCCAGAACACACCCTGCTTGGCTGCATTCACGACGGGTAGGTACTTTTCACTGGTAACCACCAAAATGTCCGGCAGCTCATTGGACGCCAGAAACAGATCCAGCTTGCTGTTGTATTCAGGCGCAGGAACCCAGTCTACAGTGAATTTAGTGTTGGTCCTCTTTTGAATTTCCGACCAGATGGCGTTATCCAGCTTGGGTACCTCATTGTACAAAGAAGAAACGATTTTTAATTCCAAAGCCTTGTTATCCTTACCGGGCTCACTGCTGTTCGGTGCCGATGAGCCTTTTAGCTCACTCCCGCTACCACAGGCCGAAACGATCATGCCAAGCGAAAGTGCTACCCCTACTGCGGCCATACCGCTTTTCTTTCGATGGAGCTTTTTGTGGTAAAGCTGATTGTGATCTGTCCCCATTGCGTTGCCTCCTTTAGATTCCTCAAAATTTCATGATTCCCATCGCTTAAGACTCCTGCATAAGTAAACGTCTTCCATATTTGCTTACCTTGCTCCATGACTATATCGCGCTTAAATCTCGACCTGCCAGTGACAATAATTTGGCAGCAGCCCTGATCCAAAGTAATGTCCGATCCAACATAGATCATGGCGGAAGCTAGCGGCGTGCGGCACGAAATTGACTTGGAGACAAACTGTAGTGCTTTTGAAAAACACGCAAAAAATGCCGATCCGAAAAACCGATCACCCCTGCGATATCGGCAATCGTCATGTCGGTTTTACTCAACAGCCGCTTGGATTCTTCCAGCTTGCATTCCGTTATGAATTCAATAAAACCCATGCCAATTTCTTTTCTGAACATGTGACTGATGTAGGAGGGATTCATCGATACGAGCTCCGAGCATTGAACAAGTGACGGGTTCTCCAGCACGTGGCTGCGGATATATTTGCATATTTGTGCGATCGCCTGCTTACCTTTACAGGAGCTTCCTGACCGCAGTGCTTTTACATATATCGAAAAAAACCGCTCTGTGAACCAATCCTTGATTTCGGTTACTGTCCTGCGTTCTCCCAATTCCTCGAATAGCACATTCTCTTTAAGTATTTGATACAGGTTACCTCCCTCGGATTGCAGGGCATTCAACAGACCGGAGAGCAGCATAAAATAGCTTTGGTGGATAAACCCGGGATTTTCCGTATGACCCAGCTTTTCCAGAAAGCTATCAAGCTCCTGCTCGGCCTGCAGCACATCCTGTGCATTCAAACAGTCCCTGATCCGTGCTTCTACCGTATTCGGATATAGCTGCGGCAGTGGTTTAAACGATTTTACGGTGTCGCCGAATAATAGCACCTCCTCGTGATATCCATAAATCCGTCGCTGCAGTGCTATCTTCGCCTCCTGATATGAAATAGAAACGTCTGCAATGTGCGAGTACAAGCCGCCGACCCCGATAGATACTTTAATTTTCATAAGGGTCGCCATGCTTTGGCTCAATTCTGCACCATACTCGCGAATACAGGAATACCACTTATCCTCCGCCATTTCCTTGACAGGGCTAATAATCGCAGCAGCCTTGCCTTCATTGTTCAGCAGAACATAACCACGGATCGGGTATTTTCCTGACGCCAGCAATTCATCCATCATATTCGCAACCGCAAATGCTACAACCGGCTGATCTCCTTTGACAAACCGACTTTCCCTATGCATGTTTTCCACATCAGCAACCAGCACCCCATACGATTGATTCATTTCAATGCCATGCGTCTTGCAATCGCTTTCAAGAGAATGTCGAATAAACGGATTCCATTCCAGAACCATCTGCAGAAACTTCTCGCGCAAGGTCGGTTGGATCCGTAACACGTATTCGTTAATCTTGTTGCTCTCCTCCTCCATATAGCTCAGGCAATTCCTGATGAAGGCAAACTCGTTCTCGGCCTTTTTATTCATTCGCCCGCGGCTTAGTTCCTCCCCGTAACGCATTAGCTGTTCAATTGGATTGTAAATACGGCGTAAATTCAGCACGGTTATCAACATCGTACAGATCATCACGAAACAGACAACTATGGCCGTCAGCCAGCCGATCCAGGTAAAACCATTGGTAATGATCTCGCGTGGAGTTACCGAGACATAAGTTCTGCCAAGCGCCGTCTTCACATAGGTAAACAGATAGGCAGACCGATTCCCCTGCTTCAGATAGCGGCTGTTCACCGCATCCTCTCCATTCAGAAACTGTTTCACATCGGTTGTCATCCATCCATTACCAGAGCTTTTGGAGGAATTCAACAGTACCTCCGTCTGCCGATCCAGCACATACAATGAAGAGCCCCAACCGGATACAACCTCCAGGTAATCCTGTAAGGACAATAATTTAATTTGATAGATCAGTACACCGATCATGGAATTGTCTGCCGACGACTTCAGCTGACGTGTGAAGGTGATATATCCCTTTTGCACGCCGATCGGAAGCAGCTCCCAGTGATCCAGGTTTTTGCTTTGCAGTACAAGCTCGATATCATCGTGCATTTTATAGCGTTCCTTACGTATATTTCCCGACTCACTGGAGATGTAGAACGGATCTCCAAGCCGGTACAGCACAATTTCATGAATCCATGAATTGAAGTTGGCCTTTCTCGTCAGCATATCGATCATCTGCTGCTGGTAAGCATAATTGGTGTCTAAATCGACGATTTTGGCTGATTCCGTCAGTAGCGGCTCAACAGCCAACTGAAATGAATCCTTCTCCAGGCCCTGTAGCAAATTCTCCATACTGTCCTTCAAATTAGTCAAACCGGATTGACTCTGCTCAATCGCTTGCTGCTCGGCAGCTGTCATCGAAATTTGGTAGTACGCAACCCCCGTTATAATGACTGGCACACAAATAGAGAAGCAGCTCAGCCAGACGAGCCTATGCAGTAAATTTTTTCTGTATTTCGTAGCTACTCCCTGAGCCACGGACACTACACGATGGAATGGATTCAGCATAGAAGCCTCCTTCAGCTGTATTTTCCATTATTATAGCTCCTGACGCTTACGCCACCATAGTGACAATTATTTGGATGGCAGCAAATCACTTAACTTTCACTATAGTAGGCACGCAGCTCAATATCCTGATCGTAATTGCCAAAGCCTTCCCCGAACAGGGTCAATCCACCTACGTGCTCGGAATCTTCCTCAACGGCAAATCGCAGCGTCCAAAACTTTTTGTGCAGGCTTAAGGAATCGACTGTGACGTCTGATATTTGCTTACCATCGATATAAGTCCCATTGTTGTCAATTCGAATGACTTTGAGTAATCCATACTGATTGACATTTCTCTGCCACCAGGAGGGTGTGAACCGACCTCGGGTATGCCCGTAATCTCCAGGGCTCGTCCATTCTCCGAGGCATATTCCATTCAAGTAAAAACGGATATCCGAAGGCCAATGCTCATTGATACCTGGTGCTTCCGAGGAAATTTCCATGGAGATTTCTATCTCCTCCAACTTCTGAGTCTGCAGCGAATAATTAGGAACCGTATACTCCACAAACCCTTTACTAAACCACAAAATCCGGGCATGCATCCGATCAGGGTCCAGAAAATAACGCGGATCATCATATTGTCCTATATTTTGCTTTTGCGTAGCCAATCCACATGTGGGATATACATCAAAAGCTGTATAATGGCCTATCGGTATGTTCGTTTCATGGTAGCTTCTTTCTTCTGCTTGCGCCTCACCCGGAAGTATAATCTCAATGTTTCGGACGGCAAGTGAGCATATTTTGTGCGTACCTCCCTGCTTGCGAACCATCCGCGTCGTTATCAACCCACCCTTTTCGAGCTTCTTGACATGCATGGTGACAATTGCGCTGCTCAGATTCAAGCTTGCAGCAAGTTCCTTTACGTTCATCGGCTGTTCCCCAAGCAGCTCCAGAATACGCAGGCGTACTCCACTTGCCAACGCCTCATAGAGCGCAAGCCATTTGGTATCCGTATTTATTTTTAACATAGGAGCCCCTTTCGTATAAACAATGACTATAATTAATATATATATTATTTCAATAAAATCAAGAAGATATTAAAAATAAACATTGATATTCCTTTTATATCCGTGTTAAATTGATATCAGGAAGAAGAAAGCTTAATTAAATTAATAATTATATTAATCCAAAGGAAGTGTTACAGATCATGTCCCAACACAAAGCTACCATGATTATTGACAAGGATTTTATTATTGGCGCAATTGACAATCGCATCTACGGTTCATTCATCGAGCATCTTGGACGTGCCGTCTATGGAGGCATTTATGAGCCAGGGCATCCCGAAGCGGATGAAAAAGGCTTTCGTCAAGACGTGCTTTCTTTGATTCAGCAGCTTCAGGTACCGATTGTTCGTTATCCCGGAGGCAATTTCGTATCCGGTTATGACTGGAAGGACGGAATCGGACCCAAGGAATTGCGCAAAAGCAGGCTGGAGTTGGCCTGGAAAACGATTGAACCGAATCAATTTGGTTTGAATGATTTTGTGGAATGGGCTCAAAAAGCTCAAACCGATGTCATGTGGGCAATTAATCTGGGCACTCATGGTGTCGATGAAGCTCGCAATATCGTGGAATATTCGAACCATGCCTCCGGTACGTATTGGAGTGATTTGAGAAGAAGCCACGGCTATGAGCAGCCCCATCAAATTAAAACCTGGTGCCTGGGCAATGAAATGGATGGTCCTTGGCAAATCGGTCACAAGACGGCAACCGAGTATGGCCGTGTCGCTGCCGAATCCGCCAAGGTTATGAAATGGGTCGATCCAACGATTGAGCTCGTAGCGTGCGGCAGCTCTAGCCGGACCATGCCTACCTTCCCGGAATGGGAAGCTACCGTGCTTGATCATACGTATGATCATGTTGAATACTTATCGATGCATACCTATTATGGCAATAAAAAGAACGATACACCAACATTCCTTGCACGTTCGTTGGAAATGGATGACTTCATTAAAACAATTATAGCTACAAGCGACTACATCAAAGCCAAAAAGCGCAGCAAAAAAACGATGTATCTCTCGTTTGATGAATGGAATGTCTGGTATCACTCCAATGACGCTGACAAGAAGCGCGATCCATGGCAAATCGCTCCTCCACAACTTGAGGATATTTATACGATGGAGGACGCATTGGTTGTTGGATGTATGCTTATCAGTTTATTGAAACATGCCGACCGTGTCAAAATGGCCTGCCTTGCGCAGCTGGTCAACGTCATTGCACCGATTATGACGGAAACAGGCGGTAAAGCGTGGATGCAAACGATTTTCTTCCCTTATATGCATGCATCGGTATATGGCAGAGGCAATGCGTTGGTTCCGTTAATTCATTCGCCGAAATACGATACAAGCGAAATCACCGATGTCCCTTACCTTGAAGCAGTAGCTGTGCATAATGAGGAAGCGCAGGAGGTTACGGTATTTGCTGTCAACCGTGATTTGGAGCATCCACTGCCGCTTGAGCTTGATCTTCGCAGCTTTGGAGCCAACAGCCGTCTGATCGAGCATATCGTTCTGGAGAATCCTGATCTCAAGGCGCGCAACACTGCTGACGATTCTACTGCAGTTGCACCGCATAACCGCGGCAATGCCGTGGCGAATGGTTCCGGCTTGACGGCACAATTGACAAAGGCTTCATGGAATGTGATTCGTATCAGCGTGCAGGCTAAATAATAATCACAATCAGCGGCACTAAACAGCCGAGTGCTTAATCCATAAGTAAGTACCTGTTTATTTATAAGGTAGGGACTGCCGCAATCGGAGCAGTCCCTATTTCGAATCTCCAGATTGCTTTCGTTATGTCAGCTTCCAGATATCTTTATTACGATGTCTATGCTTATCCAATTCAAATACTTCACAAATCCTTTATATAAATTGACGGCTCAATTAACAAATAATAGTTATATTTTAGGGGGGCGATCATTTAAACTACGACTAATGGAGGTTTGTATGAGAAAATTGAAGAAGTGGGCTTACACAGCGCTGGTGTCATTACTGGTTCTGACTTCAACTGAATCCGTTATTTCCGCAGACAATGGGATGACTACCGACACCAACAAAGTTACTGGAGGCCGTTCAAGCCAAATGATCACCATCCTCCACACCAATGACATACACAGCCGGGTTGAGGAAAGCACTGATAGCATCGGCTACGCCAAACTTTCCACTTTACTTAAGCAAACTAAGGCCGTCAACCCAAACACACTCATGATAGATGCGGGAGATACGTTTCATGGTCAGACGATCTCAAATTTGGTACGCGGGGAAAGCATAGTAAAGATCATGAATTTGATCGGATATGATGTCATGACCGCCGGTAATCACGACTTCAATTATGGGAGCGCACGTTTGGTAGAGCTTGCCAAGCAGGCAAATTTTCCGATACTTGGCGCCAACGTGAAGAAAACGGACGGTTCCAGGCTGCTGGGGACTAACCTAATCAAAGAAGTGAATGGTGTGAAAATCGGGATCTTCGGCCTGACGACACCAGAAACGGCCTATAAGACTCATCCCAACAATGTCGAAGGCATCACCTTTGCCGATCCGGTACAGGAAGCAAAAGCCCAGGTTGCTGAACTAAGGAGCAAGGTGGATATCATTATTGCCATCTCGCATCTTGGTGTAGATGCCACCAGCATCGACACCAGCAAAAAGGTCGCTGAACAGGTGCCTGGCATCGATGTCATCATTGATGGACATAGCCATACAGTAATGGAAAAAGGAATGATGGTCGGCAGCGTGCTGATCGCACAAACTGGTGAGTACGGTAAAAATATTGGGAAAATCCAGCTCAATATCGAAAATGGTAAGTTGAGCAGTAAAAACGCAAGTTTAATCACTCGCAAGGAAGCTGATCAATTTCAGGCAGATCCTGCTGTGTTGGATGTCATCAACAACGTTAAAAAGGAACAAGAGACAGTGCTTTCACAAGTAGTCGGAACCACCTCTGATAAATTGATCGGTGACCGGACAATCGTTCGCAAAGGTGAATCCAACCTCGGCAATCTTATAACCAATGCGATGCTCAGCGAGACTGGTGCTGATGTGGCCATTACGAATGGCGGCGGCATTCGTGCCTCTATCGAAGCTGGTCAGATAACAAAGGGTGACATTATTACAGTACTGCCATTTGGCAACTATATTCAAACCAAGAAAGTCAAAGGCTCTGATATTAAAGCAGCGTTAGAGCTTGGTGTATCCGGTTATCCGGGTGAATTAGGCGGTTTTCCGCATGTAGGCGGTATTTTCTTCGAATTCGATCCCGCACAGCCAGTCGGCAACCGTGTACTCTCCATATTAATCAAGGGCAAGCAGCTAGACCCTAACCAAATGTATCTGCTTGCCACTAACGATTTTATGGCTGCAGGCGGTGATCAATATACGATGTTCAAGGATTATCCGATCGCCAACGACTTCTCTTCACTGGAAGAGTCCGTGATCACTTATATGCAAACTATAGGAAGTGCTGTACCGAAGATCGAGGGTCGTATCACCGTAAAAGGCGCAAATGCGTCCAATATCACTGATACTGCCGCTACTCCATCGGCTCCGTCAGTTACTGCTCCTGCGTTAACGAATACGTCCAAAGTGTACATGGTTAAGACCGACGATACACTTTGGAAAATTGCTGGGCTGTACGCAACAACATGGCAAACCCTACAAAAGCTAAATAGTCTGACAAACCCGGATCGAATTTATCCAGGTCAGGAAATCCTCCTTCCTTAATAGCAAAGTAAAACGGGCTGACCCTTTGGTAGCTAAAGCTACTTTTTCGGGACAGCCCATTTTTTTATGAGTCAGGTTTGATAAATTAATCCTTTTTGATCCGAATCTAGTTACGTAAGTGAATTCGGATACACCATAACCTTGAGACTACCCGCTTTATTCGTTCTGGCCCGCTCCATCGCTTCATGCGTTTGCTCGAGTGGGTATCGGTCTGTAATTAAGCTCATCATCTCCGTATTACCAGAAGACAAGAAGGTAATTCCCTGCGGGTACGTATTCACATAACGGAAAATTCCATAGATGTCGATTTCATTATCACAGATGAAAGGAACATTAACGCCAACCTCATCGACCGGTGGCAGTCCTACTATCGACAGCTTGCCTCCACGTCGGATCGAATGCATCGCTGTTTTGAGTGCACGTGGATGCCCTGCCGTTTCAATAGCCAAATGCACACCCCCACCAGTCAGTCGTTTGATCTCGGCTGCAGCATCGGCCACATCAGGATAGATCAGGTCGGTTGCACCCAACTTTCTGGCTGCTTCCAACCGGTTGATTTCGAGATCACTGACAAAAATCCGGTTGGCTCCAAAGGCTTTGGCGGCAGCCACGGCTGTTAAGCCCACAGGCCCCATTCCGATAATAGCCACATCCCATCCAGGTTTAAAGCCAGCCCGATTCAGCGCATGTATCCCGACGGAAAAAGGCTCATTCATAGCGGCTTCCTCGAAGGTCAAGGAATCAGGAATCGGGAACAAAAAGTCTTCACGGTGGGCAATGTATTGGCAGAAGGCTCCATCTACCGGAGGTGTAGCCAGGAATTGAACGTCTGGACACAAGTTGTAACGGCCTGACTTGCAGGCATCACAACGACCGCACGTAATTCCAGGCTCGATTGCCACACGGTCACCCGGGTTAAAGCGTGTTACATTTTCACCGCAAGCTGCGACGATTCCTGCGCACTCATGACCGAGAATAATCGGCTTTTCTACAACATAAGTACCGATTCGACCGTGTTCATAATAATGGAGATCCGATCCGCAGATGCCCACTGCCATTACCTTGACGAGTACCTCATCGGGCTTGATTGTCGGTACGGGCAGCTCGACGATCGAGATGTGATGCGGCTCCGTCATTAGCGCTGCCTTCATCGTTTGTGGAATATCGGATAAGCTACGTGTGCTGCCTGATTGTTGAATAGTAGTCATCATTATGCCTCCTGTAATATGCTTTACTTGGTTATCGAATGAAGATTATCGAATGAATTATCCATTTAATCGGTAAAATCGACTTGCATTGCCTCCATAGACAGCAGCCAATTCCTCTTCCGTCCAGCTTGCATCCAGACTTGATTTAATCAACTCCAGCACTTGCGCGTATGTCGCCGAGAACAGGCATACCGGCCAATCGCTGCCGAACATCACACGTTGCTTGCCAAAGGCTTCAACCACTACATCGACAAAAGGCTGAATAGCCGCCTGCGTCCAATCGGCGTCCAACTGCTCGGGCACCATGCCTGAAAGCTTGCACATCACATTCGGATACGCGGCAATTTGTCGGATCTGCGAAGCCCACGGCTCCATTGTGCCTTCCAATATCGGTGGCTTTGCCAGATGGTCGACAACAGCACGTAAATCCGGTACCTGCTCGAGCAGCTCCACAATATACGGCAAATGACGAGGATTAGCCTGCAAATCAACCGGGAATTGCGCATCGGCCAATAGCTTGAGATGGCGGATAACGGTTTCCCCTAATATCCAGTCAGAAGGCAAATCCTGAATCATGGGTCTCAGACCGACAAACTTGGGGTTGCAACGAAAGCGGTCCCATTCCTGCTCAAAAGTGTTCGATCCCAGATCCAGCCACCCGACTACGCCGGCAATCGTAGGTTCCTTCTCCGCTATGCTTAACAGAAATTCCGCCTCTTCAGAGGTTGGAGCAGCCTGAACAACGATGGTTTTTTGGATATCGTATTGCTCCAGCAAAGGCTTTAATTGCTCAGGCATATAGTCCGCATAGATACGTCCCAGGGAAGGCTTGAGCCATCCGTAGTCAGTACGTGAGGTTAGCCAATAGTGCTGATGTGCGTCAATGCGCATGTCTTTGTAGCCCTCCATAGGCATTCATTTGGTTTTTGCAAGAAAACTTATTTCACTATTATAAACCGAGTTTGTGCAGAAAACCAGTATGATTAGCATTTCTTATGTGGGATCAGCTTTTCAATTCTCATCATAGCACTAGTTATTATTTTCGGGAATACTATGTGAAAATGCTCGGAATCAAGTGACAAGTTCTGGTCAATCCGGTGTACAAAAAAAGGATTTTGCACCGCTGCACCGGCACAAAATCCTTGAATTCGCATTAATTGGATGGTTTGACCTGCTGCTGGATCAAATGAGCCAGCAAGGCGCAGCGTAAAGCGATGCTGTCCAGCTCCACATACTCATCAAGCGCATGAGCACCGTGGCCTACTGCTCCCAAGCCGTCCAAGGTCGGAATATTCAACGCCGCTGTGAAATTGCCATCACTGGCACCTCCCGTTGAGGTCTCTTCCAGAGAGAAACCCAATTCGCTCGCAATTGCTTGTGCACTGGCGAACAAGTCACGGCTCATCACCTGCTCCATCGGCGGGCGAACAATGCCGCCTCGCACGTTCAATTTAGTATGCTTCAACACGGGAGAGGCATTCAGAATAAGATCGCTAAGCCGTTCTGCTTCTTCCATCGACTCGATCCGAAGATCGAGCTCCGCTCGTGCTTGACCGCTCACTACATTGACAGCCGTCCCTCCTGCTGCAATGCCCACATTAACCGTGGAGCCTTTACCGTAGTCCGTCAATCCTTGCAAATACAGGATTTGATGGGCGAGCTCCTCAAGTGCATTGACACCTTCGTTATGGTTGATCCCGGAGTGAGCAGAAACACCCTCGATCTCCAAGGCAAATCTGCCGACTCCCTTACGTGAGGTTTTCAACTTCCCTGAGGCACCTAAAGCCGGCTCCAGCACGAAGACAGCATCGCTTTTCACCGCCTCCTCCTCTATCCAGCGTCGGGATGAGGGACTGCCCACCTCTTCATCGGTGTTAATGAACAATACGATATTTTTGGCTGGTGCAGATTGGGAAATAACCGCATGCATAGCATACAAACCCTGCAGAAGCCCACATTTCATATCGAAGATTCCCGGTCCATACAATCGCTGTCCTTCTTTTCTAAAAGGACGTTTGGCCGTCTCACCTTCAGGCCATACCGTATCGATATGAGTCACCAGCAAAATCTGCCCGGTGCCCTCACCATATTGCAGCTTCACCTGGTCCCCGTACTTCTCCTGCGGAATCCATTGTGCACGGCCTCCGATGAGCTCCTGAAACCGCGCGACTACAACCTGTATCGCTTGGTCTACCAGCTGTTTGCTGCCTGTCGGAGTATCCATATTAACCAACTGCTCCAAATCTCGCAGCAAAGCGTCCTGCTGTCCTGTTACGAACTCCAGTAACTTACTCATGATGCACCTACCTTATTATGCATTCTTATTAAACCAATCAGCTACTGCCTCCAGCCTCGCCGTACGCTGCTGCGGCCTGCCAGATGATGCCATCGCATGTGAAGCGCCCGGAAACCTCATAAACTCAGCTTCCTTACCCAATCGCTTCAATGCCAGGTACCACTGCTCCGCCTGTTCGATCGGACAACGATGATCCTGTTCCCCGTGGAGGATCAGAACAGGTGTGGATACCTGCTCGGCATACCGTATCGGTGAGCGTTCCATAATATATGCCTCAGCATTCCACAAGTCGGAATGGCCGCCCAGCTCGTATAGGTTAATCTGAAAGCCGAGGTCACTATTGCCTATTTTACTGTATAAATTACAAATGGACCTCTCTGTCACTGCAGCCTTGAACCTATGATCGTGACCGATCAGCCAATTGACCAAGTAACCTCCATAGCTGCCACCCATGACATACAGCGGTGCAACTGCCTCCGATTGACCCGCAACGGAAGGTTCTTCGAGAAAACCAAGAATGTCCTGCACATCCTTGCTCCCCCACTCTCCCACTACACCGTGCGAGAAAGCTTGTCCATAACCGTAGCTTCCCCTCGGGTTGCAGAACACGATTCGATAGCCCCGGCTGGCAAAATACCAAAAATCAAAGTGAAACGAATGCCCATAAGCCAGATGCGGTCCGCCATGAATCATCAGAATCGTTCCGGCATACGAGCCTCCATCTGTCTTAATCGGCTCCATGGACCATCCCTGGATCGACAAGCCGTCCCGGGTAGTGTACGAGTGCTCGCGAATTTCCAGCGCGGGCACCCTCTCCAGCAGCGGCTCATTGCAGTGAGTGATCTGTTCCATTTGGACGGCATCTTGATCGTTCCATACTGCACGATACAGCTCTCCCGGCCGATCCATCGTATCAGCTACCAACACAATAACAGTCTCATGCTCGCTGCACGATTCCACATCAAATGCCAGAATGTTCAGCGACAAAGGGAGCTCGCTTACTCGCAGGGATACGGTATCCAATCGATAGATCGATTGCCGGCCTGCGTTCGTAGCCGCAAAGAAGATGGACCTACTCGCCGCATGATGCACAATTGGTGTGTTCAAGCCTGTACGTTTGCTGTCGCCGATAACGTGATAGCCTGAAGGCACATCTACGTTTCCTTCTATCCAGGCAGCTTTAATCCCATCCTTTACGTAAAACCATTGGTCGAATTCTGCACTGTTCGGCGTATTTTGCTTGCCTGTAGCGAGCACAGAGCCGTCTGGCAGTGGAACAAGTGCTGAAATGGACTTTACTTCCGGTGTCAGGACTGAGATGGTTTGGTCCGCCTTCTCCAGCACATGGAGCTGAGGGCTTTTGTCCAGATCCAGACCGTTTGGGTAATCAGCTGTAAAATATAGCTTCAATCCATCCTTGGAATAGGCAGGGTTCCCATGATCGGATTCCAGCGTAGATATTTGTGATACTGCTGACGTGTCCACATCCACTTCAAATACATGGGTATACCCGTTCGTTACCCCTTCGCCATCCAGTTTATAGCGAATTCTTACTACCTTATAGGCGGTTGCATTGATTTCCTGTTCGCGGCTTGTAAACGCAATCGTTTGACCGTCAGGTGCCCATACAAAATCCTTCACTTTCCGCTTGGGCGTGAGTGCCCGCACAGTGTCGGCTGACGGATCATACAGCCAGAGTTCGTCGTTCCCACCAACCTTGCGTATAAAAGCGAGCCTTTCACCACCCGGAGACCACCGCGGACTATGGTCCGAAGTCGATTCACCAGCAGCGTTCTGCTGCGCTGTCAATAAAACAGATTCCGTATGCGTACTGGTGTCCCACAGGACCAGATGACTTATATAAGCATCAGAATCTATATCCATTCTTGCCTTGGCCAGCACTACCTTCTCCCGTTCGCGAGGATGTATGCTCGGGGCCCCGAGGAATGTGAGCTGGGCCAAATCGGTTGATAGCAGCATGCCGCATTCAGCTCCTTTTCATTGTGAAGCGGGATAAGCTTGCCCGCTTCGATGTGTGTCTTCAGCATTGTTTATGTCGTCAGCGGTTTGGAAGTGTCAACCAGATGACAGGCTACCCAGTGGTTGGGCTCAGCCTCACGCCTTTCCGGCTCCACCTGCCTGCACCGCTCCTCAGCCCAAGGACAACGGGTATGAAACCGGCAGCCGACAGGCGGATTCAGCGGACTGGGCAGCTCTCCACGCAGCGTAATCTTCTCACGCTGCCGTTGAATTTTCGGGTTCGGAATCGGAATGGCACTCATCAGTGCCTGGGTATAAGGATGAAGCGGTTTTTGGAAGATAGCTTTTTTACTGCCCAGCTCAACCATTTTCCCAAGATACATCACTCCTACCCTGTCGCTTACATGCCTAACAACGGACAAATCGTGGGAGATAAACAAATAAGTAAGGTTTAGCTCCTTCTGAAGCTGTCCGAACAAGTTGACGATTTGCGATTGCACGGAAACATCCAAAGCAGATACAGGCTCATCGCACACCACAAATTTAGGACGCAAAGCAATTGCTCTAGCGATAACAATTCGCTGTCGTTGACCGCCAGAAAACTCATGCGGATATTTATCCAGGCTGGCCTGTGGCAGGCCAACCATTTCCAGCAGCTGCTTGGCCTGCTGCGCTTGCTGCCCCGAATACAAATCATGAATATGGAAAGGCTCCGTCAGGATTTCACGAACTTTCATTCTGACGTTCAGCGAGGAATAGGGGTCCTGAAACACAATTTGCATGTCTCTCCTCAGCTGTCTCAAATCTTCTCCGCTCAGCGTCGATAAATCTTGTCCGTTGTACCAGGTTTTCCCTTGCGTCGGACGCTCCAGATACAGCACCGCACGGCCTGTCGTTGATTTGCCGCAGCCACTTTCTCCTACCAGGCCGAGCGTCTCCCCCGCAGCGAGCTCAAAGCTGACTCCATCCACCGCTTTTACCACCGAACGGCTCAGCCCGAACAGCCTGGAGGATTGTGTATAATGCTTCTTTATATTGTCCACAACGATTAGTGGAGCAGCAGCTTCCTGATTTCCGGTTTGACTCATCTAATCTCCCCCTCTACCGGGTGCCAGCAAGCTACATAATGACCCCGTTCATCCGCTGCCAGCTCCGGATTATGCTCCCTGCATCGATCCGTCGCATAGGTACAGCGAGGATGAAAGGGACAGCCGCTGGGCAGGTTTTTCAGATCGGGCACAATGCCTGGAATGGTGTTGAGCTCGGCCTGCTCGTCACCGGTTATATTGGGAATGCTGTTCAGCAGCCCCACCGTGTAGGGATGCCGTGGCGATTCAAGCAGGTCGTCAACAGCAGCCAGCTCCATCAGCTGTCCTGCATACATCACGGCAACGCGATCCGCAGCGTCAGCAATAACGCCCATGTCATGGGTAATCAGCAAAATCGATGTATCGTAATCCCGTTTAATATCTTTTAACAAATCCAGAATTTGCGCCTGAATAGTTACATCCAAAGCCGTTGTAGGCTCGTCCGCGATAATCATCTTGGGGCTGCAGGCCAAGGCCATCGCAATCATCACCCTCTGCCTCATGCCTCCCGACAATTCAAACGGATACTGGCGAAAGCGCGCTTCGGGTTCAGAGATACCGACAGAAATCAGCAAATCAATGACCTTTCTTCTGCGTTCTTTTTTGCCGATTTTTTTATGCAAAATAAACAATTCCTCGATTTGGCTGCCGATCGGAATCAATGGGTTCAATGCAGTCATCGGCTCCTGAAAAATCATCGAAACCGTATTGCCGCGAATGCTGCGCATCCCAGATTCGGACATATGCTTCAGCGATATGCCCTCCAGCTCAATATCTCCCTGATCAAAGCGGGCATTGGCGGGAAGCAGCTTCATCAGGGACAGAGCCGTAAGGCTTTTGCCGCTGCCGCTCTCGCCAACCAGCCCGAGAATCTCGCCTTTTTTCAGCTGCAGCGACACATTCCGAAGCGCCGTTACCGATCCCGACGCCTGCTGAAACGATAACGTAAGCTTATCGATACGCATGATGGTAGAGAAGTCCTTACCATCTGTGGCTGTTTGCTGCCGAACGGTCATGGCGTACGCCCTCCCAATGACTCGTGAAATTGCCCGGCATGCTGCTTGGTGTGATGCCCGGCAATTTCTCCACAGGTAGCCCACCATACCTCAGGATCCTTCTTCAGCTTAGAGAGCAGCCGCTCCAATGCGATGATGCGCGAGCCTCTTCCACTGATCCAGCAGTGCACCGTCATCAGAAACAGACCGCCATAACGTTTGAGCCCTTCAAACTCCTGCTGCCACGTATCCATGACTGTATTCGGATTCAAGGGCGGATTCCCCGCACCACCTCCCGTGTAGCGATAGAAGATGGCGTCATCGAGCAGCCACTGTACAGGTACCTCGGGCAGTCCCTCAATCCAATAGGGATGGTCGTAGCCCATCATGGAGCTGTCGTAGGGAATCCCATGGCGCTGCAGCAGCTCGAAGGTTTGCGGCGTCATTTCCCAGGAAGGCGAGCGAAAGCCCATCGTTCTCGGGCCAATGACCTTTTCCAAGGCCTGCTTGCCCCGAATGATGCTTTCTTCCACCTGTCCCCAGTCCAATTCATCCACCCGTTCGTGCAGATAGCCATGCAAGCCAATCTCATGCCCTGCCTTGTCAATAGCTTCCACCGCCGTAGGATATTTCTCGGCAATGACACCTGGTATAAAAAAACTGGCACGGATATCCAAGTGGTTCAGCAGCTTCAGAATCCGGTAGATCCCCTGGCGGGGACCAAAGGCTCTTTGTTCCAGCTCTCCAAGCGTGTTCGGCTTGGTATGTCGGGAACGCCATAGATAAGGAGTTTCGCCGTCGAAATCGATGCTAAAGGCAACCGCACAGCGTTTGGCATCTGGCCATACATAGGTTGTATGCGTCATCTCAGGCCTGCTTTCCAGCTTGAAGCTTCGGTGCTTTGAATGTCCCGGCCGTGCGGCCGCCATCCACCGTCAGCGTAGATCCCGTAATAAAGGAGGCAGACTCAGAGCATAAATACAAGATGGCAGTAGGTGCGTCCTGTGGGCCCGAGGTGCGACCAAGTGGAATTTGGGTGAGCAAATTGTTTACATAGTCCTCAGACAGCTCACTCACTTCGCTGCCTGGGGCAAATCCGGGTGCAACCGCATTGACCCTTATTTGATAAGGAGCCAGCTCCAATGCAAAAGAGCGTGTCAGCATGGATAATGCGGCTTTACCTGTGGAGTAATGCCCGCCTCCGATCTGATTGCTGAGCGCGGCGCCCGAGCTGATATTGATAATAGAGCCCGGCTTCCCATCCTTGATCATTTGCTTGGCAAGCAGCTGGGTTAACAGAAACGGAGCGGTAACATTCACTCCAATGGAATGGTTCCAGGCCTGAGCACTCATTTCCATCAGATGATGTCGTTGATAAATACCGGCATTATTAATTAAAATATCAGCTGAGGACCATTCCTTCTCAACGAGTGCAGCCAATTCAACAATCGAGGTTTCCTGCGTCAAGTCAGACGTATGGAACAGCAGCTCCGTATCGCTCAACAAGGGGTCCTCCGCCATCGCTCTTAATTCGTTGCCGCGAATGTCGGACAAGCACAGCTTTGCCCCTTGGGCAGCAAAGGCTTGGGCAATCCAGGTACCGAATATGCCAGCCGCTCCGGTAATAACGACTTTTTTACCGATAAATTGATCTTCAAAATGCAATACGATCACCTCAAGGTTTATCTTTTTTTATTTTTGGGATCTAACCAATCCCGTACATAATCCCCAATCATATTAATCGAGATCACGATGAAGAAAATAGCAATGCCGGGGAACGTAGCCAACCACCAGCCCGTCGAAACATACTGTTGTCCGACTGACAGCATGGACCCCCAGCTCGGATTAGGCGGCTGGACGCCCAAACCAATGAACGACAGGGAAGCCTCAAATATAATCATCAGCCCGACCTCAAGCGTAGCTACCACGACTAGCGGCGGAATGACCTCCGGTAAAATATGCTTGAGCAGTAATCGGCCGGGGCGAGCACCCAAGGCAGCAGTTGCTTTCACAAAATCCCTGTTGACCGTAGATAGCGTCGTGCTTTGAGTGACGCGAGCATATCGCGGCCAGCGCGCGAGGCCAAGGACAATAATCAGGTTCAACAAGCTTGGACCCAGTACGGCCACAGTCAATATAGCCAGCAAAAAAAACGGGATGGACAGTAGAATATCCGCGACACGCATAATAAAGGCGCCCACCCAATTTCTGTAGAAGCCGGCCAGCATCCCGAGTAAACCTCCAATAATCCCTGATATAAAGACAGCGGTCACGGATACGAATAAGGATACGCGAGCTCCATAAATTAAGCGGCTGAATACATCCCTGCCCAGCTCATCGGTGCCGAGCAGATAGGATGACCCATCCGGGCCAATAAAGCCGGGTGCTTTCAGGCGAATCGAAAGCGCCGTCAGCGTGGGATCATGCATCGCAAACCATCCCGGCACGATGGAAATGAGCACAAACAGCAGAAGAATAAGCGCAAAAGGGAAGATCGTAATCGGACCCAAGCTCCGCAGTCCTGCCTTTGCACGCTCCATCGTTGATCGGGTTGGAGCTTGTTGATCCGGTGTTGGTGATATACTCATTGTGATGTTTCTCTCCCCAGCTTGATTCTTGGGTCTACCCATCCATACACAAGGTCTGTTATCAGGTTAATAAAAATGTATACCGCGGCCCCTAATACAACGATAGCCTGAACGAGTGGAAAATCCCTTGCTGCGATAGACTGAATCGTTAACTGGCCCAGTCCGGGCCAGGCGAATATCGTTTCCGTCACGACCGAGCCGCCCAATAAATTTGCGCATTCCAGACCAATAATCGTAATGATCGGAATAGATGCGTTCCGCAGCAAATGCCGATATAACAGCCTTGGAACCCCGACTCCCTTCGAACGTGCAGTTCTTACGTAATCCTGCCCAAGCTGCTCCAGCATGCTCGAGCGAGTCATTCGTGCAACTGTTGCAATTGACAGCGAGGCCAGGGTGATAGCAGGAAGAATGAGCGATTGCAGACTATCCGCCCCGGATGAGGGCAGCCAGCGCAGCTTCACTGCGAGCAGCATAATGAGAAGTATGCCTGTCCAGAAGGCAGGCATACTTTGTCCAACCAGAATGAATGGCATGCATACTTTTTCAACCCATGTACCTTTATAAATCGCTGTAATCATTCCCATAGGGATACCGATGATTACGGTTAGAATGAGTGCAGACATTGCCAAGTCGATCGTATAAGGAATACGATCCATCATAATGTTGATGACAGGCATTTTTTGAACGTAGGAGTATCCAAGATTTCCGGTAAATATCTGCTGCAGAAAGCTTATATACTGAAGACCAACCGGCTGATCCAATCCAAGCGCGTGCCGAAGCACAGCAATGTCTTCAGCAGTCGCATTTTGAGGGACCATTAGCAGGACAGGGTCTCCAGTTAAACGCAGGATGAAAAAGATAAGCGTGGCTACTCCAAATACGGAAACCAGAGCCTGGACGATACGCTGTCCTACATAAAGCATGTGTGATCCCTCCTCTGCTTCTTTACTTGGCCCATTTCATATCTTTTACAAAGAAGTTCTCCTGCGGATCCGGCTGCCACTGTAATTGCTTCGATGCCCCATACAAAGCATAGGCCTGATACAAACCGATTCCCGGGACATCCTGTTGAAGCACATTGAATGCTTTTTTGTAATTGTCAATCCGTACGGCTTCATCGGTTGTCGTTCTTGCTGCATCTACCGCCTGGTCAAACGTTGGGTTGGTATAGCTGCTCCAAATGGTCCCTGTGCGGAACAAAGGAAGAATCGTACCGTCTGCATCCATGCAAGCGCAAGACCAGATGCCCATCCGAATGCTGCCCCATTTGCGGGCGGGGTCCTGTACCTTTTTCAAATAAGTTGCTTGATCCGTACTGACGATATTAACCTTAACGCCGATTTTATCGAGATCGCCTTGAACCGCTTGAACGATACGCTGATCAAAAGATGGAGAAGTCGCAAAATCAAGCGTGATGCCATTGGCATGACCAGCTTCCTTCAACAAAGCCTTGGCTTTCTCCGGATTGTAGGTGTAGCCTGGAATGCTCGTATCGTAACCGAACGAAAGCGGCGTCAGCACCTGAGTTACAGGTTTGCCGTAGCCATGAAGAAGCGATGTAATCAACGACTCATAGTTAATTCCATAAGCGATAGCCTGGTTGACCTGGCTGGATTTGGTTGGTGTATCGCCTACCATATTGAAGGCCAGGTAAGCTACACGCTCAGTAGGTGTTGAGAATACTTGAAGCTCTGGCTTACTCTTGATATTGTCCACGTCATCAGGGCTTACAGCAGATGCAAAGTCAGCCTTGCCCGACTGCAAATCGGCCACCCGGCTGGCAGGATTGGATACGAAGCGATATTCGACTGCCGGGATTTCCGGCTTGCCGCCCCAATAGCTTGCATTGGATTTCAGCGTAATTTGCGTACCTTTTGCCCAGCTTTCGAATTGGTAAGCACCGCTGCCTACAGGATTCAAGTTAAACTGGTCATTGCCCTTTTCCTTCACATACTTTTGTGGAACGATGCTCAAATTAACCAGCTGCGTCAGCAGGGTCGGGCTCGGTTGATCGGTCGTAATTTTGAGATCAGCACCCTCCGCTTTTGCTGAAGTAATCATGTTGAAATTAGCATACTGCGGACTGCGGAATTCTTTATCCAAAATACGCTGAATACTGAAAGCTGCGTCTTCTGCTGTAAGCGCGTCTCCGTTATGGAACTTGATATCACCACGGATTTTAAATGTCCAGGTCGTCGGCGAGTCCTGCTTCCATGATTCGGCTACCCAGGGCACAAACTTGTTGGTTTTGGGATCGCGGTGAATCAAATTATCAAAAATATTCCGGTATACCGAATAGCTGTCAAAATTGTATTGCAAGCCTGGATCAAGATTCGAAGATTCATTGGCGAGGTCAACGACCAGCTTGCGGCTTTCCTTCTGGGCCGTATCCTGCGTTGGCTTCTGTTCGTTGTTGGCTGCTTGCTTGTTGGCTATACTGCATCCTACAAGCGTAATAATCACAAATAAGCTGAAAATAAGAGTTGCGCTTTTCATTAATGTTTTCATAGTTTCCTCCATGTAGTTTATTTAAAGTAAAGAAACGTTTAGTTGAGATGGAGGATCGTGTCCGCCCGAATCTTTTGCAAATAGTTATAGACTGTAAACCTGGATACGCCCAATGCTCCGGCCACATATTCGATAGAGCCCTTGATCAGGAATGTGCCCTTTTGTTCCAAAAGTCGGACGCATTCGATTTTTTCTTCCGTTTCCAGCAGAGATGGTGCCTTATTAAAGCCGTTCAGCACTTGACTGACCAGATTGGCAATAACCTCCTGTACTGTGGAATAAAAGCTTTCCTTATCGGATTCTTCATGCTCGAATTGAACCAGCTGCTGCAATTGATTATTTAAAGTAATCAAATGACTGACATTCAAGTTAATGCACATCGCACCGATAATCTGATCCTCATCATTTCTAAGAAACACGGTTGATGATTTAAGCACATATCCTTTGGCTGATACGGTTTTGTAATTAGCTATATCCTTGATTTCCGCAGCAGGTTTCTTCAGCTCCTGCAAAACCAAATCCGTAATGGGAGCTCCAACCTTACGCTCTGTTATGGTTCCTGCCAAATGAATCAAAGACTGCTCCAAATTAGAAAAGTCATGAATGGCAACTTCACATTCTTTCCCCAGCATTTTCACCAGCATATCCGCGGTGCGAATGGCTTGATCGAAAATGGATTGCTGTGTATGGTTCATGTCACCCTTCCTTTATCTTATCATCTTGTCATCCGTTCCCCAGGCTCCAACACAGGAACCTCTACCTGAACAGTTTCAGGATATTTAATTCCGCTGCCCGTGTTCAAGGTAATGACGGTTTCCCCCTGTTGAATCCAGCCGCTTTCCCTAAGCTTGCGTGCCGCCGAGAACGTCGCCGCTCCTTCAGGACATACGAACACGCCTTCCAAACGAGCAACATTCTCCTGCTCCTTCAACAGCTCGGCATCATCAATGGCAATTGCACAGCCGCCTGTTTCGTAGATAGCTTCCAGCACCAGAAAATCGCCCAACGCTTTGGGTACGTTGATTCCAAAGGCTACAGTTGTCGAATCCTCCCAAAACTGCGAGTCCGCTTTACCTTCCTCCCATGCCTTGACGATCGGTGCGCAGCCCTTCGCCTGAACAGCAACCAAACGTGGAAGCTTGCCTTCAATCCAGCCTAATTCGACGAGCTCCTGCAGCGCTTTATAAATTCCGATTAAGCCAACGCCACCCCCTGTAGGGTAAAGAATCACGTCGGGCAGCTTCCAATCGAGCTGCTCGATAATTTCCAGCCCCATGGTTTTCTTGCCCTCGATCCGATACGGCTCTTTCAAAGTGGACGCATCATATAAGTCATACTCCTTGACGGCTTGTCCTACGATCTTGCCCGCATCGCTGATCAGGCCGTTTACCAGATTCAGATTGGCACCCGAGATCGCACATTCATTGCGGGTAATAATCGGGGCTTCAACCGGCATCACGATCGAAGCCTGAATACTGGCTCTGGCCGCATATAGAGCCCAAGCCGCCCCAGCATTGCCGTTCGTAGGCATCGCCAGCTCTTGCACCGACAGCTCCTTGGCTTTTGACACACCGACAGCCGCTCCTCGCGCCTTAAAGCTGCCTGTAGGGATGATCCCTTCATCCTTCATCCACAGGTGATTAATACCCATAGCCAGGCCAATTCGATTCATGGGCAGTAAAGGGGTCATACCTTCGCCCAGTGTTACAATATGGTTCGGGTCCACAACAGGAAGAAGCTCGTGGTATCTCCATAGGTCGTTGGATCGTCCAGCGAGACTGGCCGGAGTCCAGTGCTTTTTAAGCTCCTGCAAATCATAATCGACTAATAAAGGAGAACCGCACGTGCACAATTGCTGGATGACATCGGCTTCGTATTTCTTGTCGCATTTTGGACAATGCAAATGGCTTATATAACTAAATTTCATACCTACAACCTTCCTTTTTTGAAAAATCATGGATTGTTACAACTTTGTACCAGTTATATTTTTTTTGTAATCGACTGGCAGTAACCTATCAGGAAAAATAAAAAGCTCTAATGAGCCTGTAAGGTACAGGGCACATTAGAGCCTTCGGTGGTCCGATCAGCTTATTATTCTATTAATCAGGTAGGATTACTTCAGTATCGCTGAAAAGTAATTTATCATGTATGGTTAGGTCATGTCAATGCTTTTACTCAATTATTTGATCACTTACAATTTTTTTGGTATCTCCAATATATAGGTATGGAACCAGCCAGCCACACAAAAAAGGAACAAAGCAACGACAGCTTACCGTCGTCATCTTTGTTCCTTTTGCCTGACCATACTTTAATAGACTTGCAATCAGTACTTAGGTTTACCCTTCGATCAATACTTCGTTCCCTTCGTACCGCTGTTGTTCAGTAAATATTCGAAGTCATTTTCCAGCCGCTTCTGTTCGGCCTTGCGGGCATCCACGATCTGCTGTCTGGCATCTTCCTTCTGCTTTGCCTCGGCCGCTTTCATCGCATCGGCCTGTGCCTGCAGCTTGCTTAGAACATCAGGATTAATCAAATCCTTCAAAGTAGCCGGCTTATCCTGAGCAGCTGGTTTGGGTGCCACTGCGGGTCTTTGTTTTTTGGCCATCTGGAGATTAGCCTCCCTTCTATCCTTAACTGACTGAATCTATAGCATAACAATATTTTGATGTCCTGCCAAGAAGCCGCCATCCACAGGGATACTGATGCCCGTTATATATGAGGCTTGAGGAGATGCCAGAAAGCATACCGCCTCCGCCACTTCGTGTGACAGACCAAACCGTTCCATCGGGGTTTTGCCTAATACACCGTCTCGGAACGCTTGTCGTTTAAAGTTCGCCGAATTGAGATCGGTTTCGATATAGCCCGGACTTACCGAGTTAACACGAATTCCATATTTGGCCCATTCCACCGCCAATACCTTACTGTATTGCAGCAGACCGCCCTTGGAGGCTGAATAAGCGCTCTGATTCGGGGTAGCGATATGGGACAGCATCGAGGTGATCGTCACGATCGAGCCGCTGCCTTGTTCGATCATCCGCTTCCCGACCTCCTGACAGGTTAAAAAGGCACCTCTCAAATTAATCCCGATAATCTCATCCCAGGCTTCCGTTGTGTACTGCTCGGCAGGCATTCGCTTGTTCGTCCCGGCACAATAAACCAGGATATCGATTCGCCCATGAATACGGTTCGCCTGCTCCACAAACTGTTGAATACTTGCCTGATCCTGAACATCGAGTGGGAGTCCGTCCGCCTCTACGCCCAACCCACGAATTTCCTCGGCTGTTCCCTTAAACTGCTCCTCCGTACGGCTTCCGATGATGACCTTGCTGCCATAGCTGGCCAGAGCCTTGGCAATCTCTTTGCCAATCCCTCTGCCACCGCCTGCAATAACGGCTACCTGCTGATCCAAACCTCGCATGATCATAGTCCCCCTTCCTGATATTACGGATTCAAGTAACTACCAACGGTTCATCACGACTACTTATCTAACAGCTGGATCGAATGCACAGCATTTTCCAGTCGCTGCCATTGCCCTTCGGTCTTGACCGCATCATTAATCCGCTCACGAACGGAATACACATACCCGTTCTTTTCAAATACAAATTCAACCAGAGTATAGGGTACATTTCTGCTTTTGTACGTAGTTGTGAACTTTCTGACAGTCATACCCAACATTTCCTCGTCAGCGGCGGAGTTTTTGTAATTTGCATCGGCTTCGGTACTTTTCTTATGATCCTGCTCAATGCGCTTTATGGTTTCCTCAAGACTCGAACGGTCATCGGCCGATATGCTCAGGCTGCCTCCATTAAAGCTGAACTGCGCGGATGGACTATCAAGCTCTCTCTGGTAAACTCCCTGCCAGGCCTCAGGAATATGGAGTGTGTACATATATTTTTTGTTGGTATACGTTATCGTTTTATTAACATCGGTCAAATCTTCTTCATCCTGAATAAATCCGAGTGAACGATTGACGCCTTCCTTGGTAAAGGAAGCAGACTTCTCGAAGCTGCTGATCAGCGTATCCATATCTTCGCCGCCTGCGGCTTTTGGAAACATGAATTTTATTTCGTACTTGTATTTATCCTTAATCATATAAATAACATGGGACTGACGCCACTTATCACCCATAGTGGATGCATAACGCTTTTCAATAGCAGCAGTGCCGCCAATGACCGTTTCATGCGATTCCCCGATTTCCTTATAGCCTTCTGTGTAGGCATCATTAAATTTCGCTGATTGCCTTGCAGCCCAATCCTTCAAGGTATCACCGGACGCGGCCGAGCTCACCTGTACAGATAAAGTTGACTCACCGTCCTTGCTTGCATAATTCAGACCGTTGCCCCAATCCCGCTTGCTCCATTCCAGAGGCGTTTCAAAGACCAGCCCATACTCCGTCGTCACCGTATTCCCGGTTTGATAGGCGGATATATCCTTCAAGGAGGCATTACTTGCGTCAAAAGAGAGCACGAACGAATCCAGCAGATCGCTGTAGCTGTTGCGTTTGATCGCGTTGTTGTAGGATTCTTCCTTCTCGACGATCAGTGTCAGGTAATAAACTTTATCTCCTTTGGAAAAGGCTCGTGCTTGGTAATATTCCCCACGTTCGTTTTTCTTTACAAGTAATAAATAAGATTGCGGCTTTTGCTCAATAAACCTTTTTTCCAAAAGCGTACCTTTGCCATCATCGGCCATTTTTTTCATGAGTCCAACCGGAGAAATATCCTCGCTTTGCTTTTCTTCAACGATAATACTGATGGCAAACTCGCCTTTGGCATCAACAAGAAGCACACTTTTGCCCTGCCCCGAATCTTCATTGGCCTTAACAAGTCCTGCCGGATATTTCATCGACCAGCCGTAATGGCTATCGCCAATCCACGTTTTGCCTTGGTCCGCATCAATATAGGAGCCATCGGCATCCTGAATAACAGTTTCGGAGCTGGAGTGCTCTTCTCCCAGAACAACCTCGATGATTTTGGAGCTTCCGCTTGACTGCAGCGTCAATCTGACCTTTTGCTCCGGTAAATAGTTCTTTAAAGCCTCGTTGAATTCTACCTGATTACGTGTTGGGTAAGAGTCGATAGCCAGCAGCACATCACCTTGGACAATCCCAGCCTTCGCTCCCGGAGAATCCGGTTCCACATAAGTTACCTCCAGACCATTGCTTGACGGTAAGCCAACAACAGCCTCCCAGCTCTCTCCAAGCTCCAATCCCAGGGAAGAACGCTTCACCTTACCGTATTTGAAAAAGTGGTCCAATACATGCTGTACGGTCGCCACCGGAATTGCAAAGCCAAGTCCATCCACGCCATACTGGACATACTTGAGCGTATTGATCCCGATAACCTGTCCTTTCATATTGACCAATGCTCCCCCGCTATTGCCGGGATTAATCGCCGCATCCGTCTGTATCAGCTGATACTTGGACAATACCGAGCGGTCCATTCCACTGACGATACCGTAGGTAACCGAGTTGCGCAGCGCAAAGGATAGCGGTGTCCCAATCGCCATGACCGATTCACCGACTTTAAGATCCGTTGGATCTGCCAGCACGGCCGGAGTCAATCCCGTCGCTTCGATCTTCACCAGAGCCAGATCACTTTCTTCATCAAAATGCGTCGTTTTCCCCGGATGCGTCTGTCCATCAGAAGTTACAACCACGATATTACGCATATTTTTCACCACATGGGCATTGGTCAGGATGTACCCATCGCTTTTCACAATAACTCCAGTGCCGTGAGCGAGATCATACCGATTTTTTTCCACTGTCTTTTTATTATCGATAGGCTTACCGATGATCGCTACGACAGATCGGGTTGTTTTTTCGATAACCGCGGGAACTGCTCCCTTGTCGGCTGCGGCATCCGCATAAACTGACGAGCTTGCAACAGATACAAAGAGTATCACAGCAAGGACTGACAGCACAAAACGTTTGCCTGTTTTTTGTAAATAATTCAATTAAATGTCTCCCCATCCTTTGTTTGATTGGCTTAATTTTCCATATAAATACTCTAACAGAATCAAGCCGAAATTCCAATACATTGACAATTAGCAATTGACAGGAAGAACTTACTTTTGTAATCATGAATGTTCTAGTCCATTAGTCTTAGTTTATGAGATTTATCAGGAACTTGACTATTATTTAATAGATTTTTTGTCGAATCATGCAATATAATGTACGAAAGATGACTAATTTTTTACAAGTACATCTCAGGGGGGCATCATGTGAAAAAGAAACTTATCATTGTTCTTATGCTATTCGCTTCATTACCGATGTTAGTATTTTCCAGTTTCAGTATTTACTCGAATAGTCAGGAGTTGCAGCACAATGCCAGCGAATTTAGCCTAGCCAATGCCCAATCGATTCAGAATGATATTAGCGTTGTCATCGGCCAAAACTTTGATTTATTAAAAGTACTTGCCCAGAATGAAATCTTTCAGAGCGGAGCACCCAAAGTTGAAACCGCTAAAGCACTGCTAAACGCCTCGGTAAAAGTTCATCCAGAAGCTGTCCTTAATTACACCGATGTTGCAGGGCAGCAAAAAGTCCGCAGTGATAATCTGGCTATGACCAACGTAGCCGACCGGGATTATTTCAAACAATCTCTGCAAACCGGTAAGCCTGTTGTATCCGAAGTATTGATAGCCAAAGCTACCGGAAGTAAAATTATCGTCCTAGCCGTGCCGGTTCTGAATGAAAGTAAACAGGTCACTGGAATCCTGACTGACAATATTGATCTTTCTTTTCTCAGCGATTATGTGACCAAACTTTCTCAGAACGGTAATATTCCTTTTATCATAGACCGCAGTGGTAAAATTTTGGCTCACGTGGATAAAAACTACATAGATAAGGACATCAGTGCAATCGATTTTGTCCAACAGGGCTTGAAAGGTAATGACGGAACATCGATTTTTGTTGAAAATGGTCAGAAAATGATGGTTTCTTACACCTATAATGAACTGACTGGCTGGCTTATAGGTAATGCTCAATCCTACGATTCCGTAATGTCTCAAAATACAAAAATCATCTCTCAAAGCATCGTTTTACTTGTCATTGTATTGTTAGTTTCTTGTGCCGCCGGCTTCTTTTTATCTAATAAAATTGCCAGACCGCTCATTCAGTTGACCGCCTTTACTAAACAAGCGTCGAGCGGTGATCTTACTGTACAAGTGACAGTCAAGGATAACAATGAAATCGGACAGCTTGCCGACAGTTTCAACTTGATGCTTCAAAATTTGAGGCATATGATTCAGCAGGTCGGCTCAAACTCCGAAAGCCTGGCAGCATCTGCTGAGCAGCTGACAGCCAGCGCGTCACAGACCAGTCAAGCCACAGAGCAAGTAGCTAAGATCACTGAGGAAGTAGCATTGGGAACGGAGAAGCAGGTCCAGACTTTAAAAGACAGCTCCCAGTCCGTTCAGGATATTTCAGATGGTATTCAAATGATTGCTGCTAATGCTACCAATGTCTCTTCTCTGGCTTTGGACGCCTCCCAGAAGACTGAACAAGGTAACGTGGCCATTCATTCGGCTATCACCCAAATGGAGTCCATGCAGCAAACCGTTAACGGGCTTGCCTTGGTGATCAAGGAGCTTGGCGACCGATCACAGGAAATCGGACAAATCGTCGGGGCGATTACAAGCATTGCCCAACAAACCAATCTGCTGGCTCTGAACGCCAACATTGAGGCAGCTCGCGCCGGCGAGCAGGGCCGCGGCTTTGCTGTTGTTGCTGGCGAAGTCAGGAAGCTTGCGGAGCAGTCCTCCCGTTCAGCGCAAACCATTGCCGAGCTTATTACCGTCATCCAGGACAAAACCGCAAACGCGGTTGAATCTATGGATATCGGAATTAACGAGGTCAACCAAGGCCTGCACGCCGTCCATACCGCAGGTGACGCTTTTACACAAATTCAGCAATCAATTCGGCAAGTATCTACACAAATTCAAGAGGTGTCCGACTCATCTCAGCAAATGTGTGCGAATGCTTTGCAGGTCGTTCAATCGTTTGAGACCATTATGGAGGTATCCGATATGACGGCATCAGGTACGCAAAATGTATCGGCAGCGGCCGAAGAGCAGCTCGCTACCATGGAGGAGATCACAGCATCAGCAACAGTTCTCTCCGGCATGGCGGACGAACTTCAGGACGTTATCGGTAAGTTTAAAGTGTAGCGCCTTGCTTCATACCCAGCCTGTATGAGATAAAAATAACCCTCCAATCGCGTTTTTACAGCGAAATTGGAGGGTTGTCTGTTTAGTATAGATGTAAGTATGGATGTGTCAAGCTGCTACCAGGCGTACGCTTCCGGAGCAGGCTTGCCCGGACCCGGGAATATCTCGTCCAGCTTGGTCAGCGTTTCCGAGTCGAGCTTGATTTCTACGGCTCTTAACGTATCCTCAAATTGCTTCAGAGTCCGTGGTCCGATGATCGGTGCGGTGAGTGCCGGATGAGATAATACCCATGCCAATGCAACATTCGCTTCACTTTCCCCCAGCTCTTTGCACAGCGCGGAGAATTGCTCCAACTGCGAGCGATGCTTCTCGATAGCCTTGGCCTGATTCGCTGTTCTTGAGCCTGCATCCGGATTCAATGCATTCCCACCCAGAAGGCCTCCTGCCAATGGACTCCATGCGATCACACCGATTCCATGATGCTCCGAAGCCGGAAGTACTTCCAGTTCAGGCTCACGGCAAAACAGACTGTACTTGTGCTGCTCAGACACCAGCCCTAGGAAGTGACGCTCCTTCGCTTTGGCCTGTGCCAAAGTAATATGCCAGCCAGCAAAATTACTGGAGCCGACATAGTCAACAGTTCCCTGCTGTACCAATGCCTGAAAAGCTTCCCATAATTCATCCCAAGTCGCACTTCGAGCAATATGGTGCATTTGGTATAATTCAATATGATCGGTTTGCAACCGCTTTAATGAAGCTGCCAGGTGACGGCGGATTTTGTACGTGGATAATCCTCTTTCCATATTAGGACCATCATTCTCATCCTCCATGGGACCATACACTTTAGTAGCCAGCACCACTCTCTCCCGACGATTCCCACCCTGAGCGAACCAACGCCCAATGATTTCCTCGGTCCAGCCACGGCGATTTTCCCCTCCATAAACGTTGGCGGTATCAAAGAAATTCACTCCGGCATCCAGTGCGGCATCCATAATACTGAAAGCTTCCTTCTCATCAGTAGACGGACCAAAGTTCATTGTGCCTAAACAAAGACGACTCACTTTAAGTCCGGTTCTTCCTAAGAATGTGTACTCCATTAATACTCAGCTCCTTTGGTATATGTAATCTACCTCTTAAATCATAACCAATAATTGAGAGAATAGAAAGAACTGACATTTTTCTCATTTAATATCCTTGGATTCCTATAGTTACCTGAAATAAAGTGAGTCTAGTCGTGCTCAGCCATTTTCGGAAGATAGCCATTCTCGTCAAATTGCAACGGCTTCGGCTGACCCAAAATTTCGATATGAGACAGCTTTTGAATTTCGGGTACAAGCGCTTCTGATACATAGACATACTTCAAATGAAGTGTATTGGGAACACGAACAATTCTCGCTTGTGACGATTCAATACCCCAGTTACAGCGTAAAGCCACATGAAGCGCCTCTCTGTCATTATCAATGACCATCGGAATCATTCCCCGCATAATGAATGAGCTTGTAATGACGTTCTCGTTCGTTATTTTCATATCGATTTTATCGAAAAAACGTTTGGTTGTCAGATCAGCAAGCCCCATTCCGAGTGCATTTCCATGGGAAGGCTCACTTAAATCACTGGCTACTATATATTTGATCCTCGGACTGTCCAGCTCTTCCTCGCCCAAAATCCGCATTCTACCTATTATATTGGTATCCATCCCGGTTCCACTGTAGTTTTTGCCGATCTCGTCAACGAACAGCACGTCTATATCATCCACGGGAAGCTTGGGCATCATGCTTTTCGATATTTTCAAAAGCGCCTGCTCCCGCTCAACAATTTGCTTTGCTTCGATAGCCTCGATAATGGCCGTTTGGTCGAAAGCATTTTCCACAATGCCCAATCCGAATAACACATTCAATTTATCGAGAGTGACTTGACCCACAGCAGGCATCAAATCACGGATGCCATGAATCCCATACGAGTGAAGCAGCAGCGCCTGCTTGTGCTTGCCAATACCAATAGCGGCCATTTTCACAATTCCGCTTTCAATCCATTGCGACGATTTGAAATCGGTATGAACTTTGATTCTGGCAATTACGATAACCGCATCACTGGCTAGAATGTTATTGTCCGCGTATACCGCTAGTCCTGCCGGCGTTTCTCCAATTTGTGTAACTTCCATGGACGAAAGAATCGGGGCCCCACAGTAGTCCTCAGTCACTCCCAGACCTTCCAGCACCTCGATCTGTCCTTCAGCGGTCGCTCCACCATGGCTGCCCATTGTCGGAATGATTCGCGGCTCGACCCCAAGCTTCTTGAGCTCATTGACCACATTTTTGATGATCAAGGCAATATTAGCGATGCCTCGACTGCCTGCTGTTATTGCTACCTTCATCCCCGGCTTGACCTTGTCGGACAAACGGATAGCTTCCATTTGCTTGCTGATTTCCGCCTCAATATCGTCGATCTTGGGCCCATTAAAATGCTGTTTGACCTTCACAAACTTTGGCAGCAACATTGGATTTATTCCTCCTTGTTAGGATATGGTTTCGATTGTCTTGCATGTGTGCAATGGCATCACTTCTACCGCTTGGGTGCTAATTCGATACCTTGACGGATCGCTTCCAAAAGACTTTTTTCATCAGCAATGCCCTTGCCTGCAATATCAAATGCGGTTCCATGATCCACACTGGTACGTATAATCGGCAAGCCTACCGTAATATTGACGCCTGCATCCAGACCCAACACCTTGATAGGACCATGCCCCTGATCGTGATACATCGCAACTACAATATCGTAATCGCCGCGAACCGCCAGGAAAAATAACGTATCAGCAGGCAACGGCCCAACCACGTTAATTCCTTGCTGCTTGGCACGCTCTACAGCAGGCACAATAACCGCATCCTCTTCACCATAGCCAAACAGCCCGTTTTCTCCGGCATGAGGATTAATCCCGCATACACAAATCCGCGGCTGCTCATAGCCTGCTTTCTTCAGGGTATCATGTGCCATCTTAATAACCGAATATACACGTTCAGCCGTTATCGACTTGACCGCATCGATCAGACCCATATGGGTTGTCACATGAATGACCTTAAGCTTGGGGGAGCTCAGCATCATTGCGTAATCACTCGTTGCAGTTAAATCCGCCAAAATTTCCGTGTGTCCCGGATAATGATGTCCACCCTTCTGCAGCGCCTCCTTGTTCAAGGGTGCCGTACAGATGGCGTCAATCTTCTCTTCCTTCGCAAGCTCAATGGATTTCTCCAAAAAACGGAACGCGGCATCGCCGGATTGTGGTGAAACTTTACCGTAAGGTAGACTCTCTGGCAATAGATCCATATCAAGACAATTGACGACTCCAGCTTGATCCAATGCCTGCTCAGGAGACTTGATCGAATGAACGCGCAAACCGGTTTGCAAAAATAATTCGGCTCTTGATAAAAATTTGGCATCACCGATTACAATCGCCTTGCAGGTTTCAAATACTTGTGGGTCCTTCAATGCTTTCATAATAATTTCCGGGCCGACACCTGCCGCATCACCCATCGTAATTCCTATTATCGGTCTATGCATCCTATATATCTCCTTATGCTTGGCTAATTATTTTCCATGACTGTTTTCTTGGGCAATGACTACTTTCTATCCCTGATAACTTTTGCTGCCTGCAGTAAAGAATTAGGATTTCCGAAAGCCCCCGCCTTTGTGACCAGAGGAATCGAGACCCTGCCTTCAGCTTTGCAGAGCGGCAAGCCTTCCTCCACCTCACCGATAATAACCAAGCTGGCAATGTTCAAATGTGTGCAGGCACGGTAGGCAATATCGCCACCCGTTAGTACTGCACCGGCAAGCCTTTCCTGGGTAATGACCGCTGCTGCCAGTCTTCCGATACCGTCTGCGATAAGATCCCCGCCAGCCAGTGCACTTAAACCAGCCTGCTGCAAATAATCAACCACTTGAAGTTTGGCCTCATTGGAAATGTCCGTAGTTACAACCAGATCCTCGCCTGAGGCAATGAGCTGCCGCGCTTCCTGTACGAGCTCAGCCATTTCCTGATCGCTAATACCGAGAAGCAGGAGCGGATCAATCACCAATGACCGGAAGCCATTAAGCTTCAGTGTCTCTACCTGCTGTCTCGTAACCTGACTGACACTTCCTGCCACAACGAGTACAGGAGCTGTAGGATCGGCAAGCTGCTCCTGGTCTTGAGTTCTCTCGACATCAAACCTCTCAACGTTCAACTCCAGCCTATGAAATCCAAGCTTGGGATAACGATTAGCCAGTGCTTCCGCCAGCCCTGCAGAGCCTACCCATAACACACGCTCGCCCGCGAATTGCTCAGCAATGATTTGCAAATCATTAGGCGTGGCACTGTCCGCTACAATGACACGTGTTCCCTGCTGCTGAAGCGTGCGTACTTCCATAGCCAGTCTGCCGCTGCGGATTGAACGAATTTCAACTTCACCCACCGAAATCGAAGATTGAGCACCGATGATATCAGAAATCTTGGAATTCATAATCGGAAACTTCGGGTCCCGTGAAATTTCACTATCTTCAAGCAATTGCTGGTTAAGCAGCTGATAACCGCCTATGGTCAGCCTCCCCTTCTGCGGATAGGCAGGGGCTACGATGGCCAGGTCAAACTGCCCTGTGCTCATCAGAGCTTCAATTTCTTTGCCAATATTTCCACGCAATGTAGAATCTATTTTTTTCATAATGACCTGAAACTGACTCAAATCCTGAGTTTCAAGCAGCTCGCTCCACTTGCGGAATGCGGCTTCCGGTGTAAGTGACCGGCTTTCCACATTCATAACACACGTTGTACCGGAATTAGCTGGCGTAAGAACTTGCCTGTCATCGATGCAAACAACTGTAGGCATTCCGTGCTTGGCGAACTGAACGCCGGAGTCGTTTGCCCCTGTTAAATCATCAGAAAGAATAATGACGTTATCCATGATCGTACCCGCCTACTTTCCTTTTCCACTTGCTGTCTGATCTCATCTTATCAAATCAGCGTTTCATAATACAACGGCGAGAAATACGAATTGTGTTTCATTTTTAAACATTTTTTTAATTTGTGACATTTGTAATAGCTATAATCGTACAGGGCACGACTCATGGGCTTAGCTTACGCCAGAGCGTGGTACGGTTCATCCCCAATCTTTTGGCAGTAGCAGATTGATTAAAGCCCTCCTGCTCAAGAACGAAACGTATAATATCAGCCTCAATTTCCTCCAGGGTCCGCGTTGCTCCGATCAACTGCTCCAGACTGCTATTCGTTGTCTTGTCCTGTTTATTCATTAAGCTGTCCAATATCGGCTGTAAGTGCTGCAGCGTAATAAAAGAACCTTCACACGTCTCGATAATCAGCTTGAGTACCTGCTGCAGCTCGGCAAAATTCCCTGGCCATTCATATGTTGTCATCCGATTCAATGCATCTGGTTTAATTCCCAGCACCTGACTGCCCAAGGTTCGGTTCATCTCTGCCAAATACCAAAATACAATATGATCCAGCTCTGCTGTTACGCTGCGGAGTGGTGGGAGATGAAGCGAATAAATCTGCAGCTGTACATGCAGCTGCTGGTCGAATTCACCCAGATTCACTTGATGCGCCAAATCTGCAGCTGTGGAAGCAATAAACCGAAACGGCGGCCGATCATCATGAATCAGAGCTGCATGGGAAGCTTGTAATGCCGCTGCAAGCTTACGCTGAACAGGAAGACTAAGCTGCTCAATTCGCTGGATATGCAGCGTTCCTGATTCTGCACGACGCAGCAAGGAGCTATCCTGGTCCAAACGGCCGAACAACTGTTGGTCCTGCTGCTCGGTTGTACAGCTACCCGCATCGAGCAGGACAAAGGGTCCTGACTGATAAGGACTGTCATTATGCAACGCTTCGGCTAATGTCTTCTTTCCTGTCCCTGGCTCTCCAGTAATCAATATCGGATACAGTTGTTTACTCCAACGTTTGGCCTTATCCATATAGGCGTCATTGATATGATCCGTCTGCACGAATTGCTGGAACCTGCTCCTGGGCGGTGAAAGCCTGTCTTCCCTTACCTTGCGGGCCCGCCGCTCCAGACCTTCAATCGCCTGGCTTTCATGCAGCTCAAAGATCGTTCCTTGCTCCGCCAAAGAATGCTCTATCACAAGAATAAGGTCCTCTGTCGGGTTAGCCCACTGGAGTTTAAACGAATCTGTTCTGCTGCGTACAGCCGTTCTATCTGTTCTGTCTGCTCCTTTGGTTCTGTCTGCAGAACGACCTACATCTGTATAAATCAGGGAAGTGGAGGTGCTGGCAATGAGCTCAGCCCATTTCATATTTACCGCTGTCGTCGCTATTACCCCTAATTGACGTCCAGCCTGTTCATTGCAAAATTTCACGTTCTGTTCGGCATCGACATAAACAACTCCATGCTGCAAAGCATCCAGTATCGATTTCATTAACACTCTATGATGGGCTTCTGCTTGCCTCTTTCTAGCCATTTGCTCGGCTTGCAGCAGCGATTCCTGCAGCGCTTCTCGCCCAGACGTTATCAGAATCGCCCGAACACCCGCGTGCTCGGCGACGACCACCGTAACCACATCGCCAATCACGAGATCGACGCCCAGCTCCTTGGCTTTATTAACCGCCGCCTCCGCCTCATGCTCATGATGGATAATGAAGGTCATGACCTGAATGTCAAGCAGCTCGGCAATCGTGTCCACTCCATCCACAATATTGGGAAATCCAATGATGCCAATCGTCCCCCGATATCCTCTAACCAAAGTAAGCGAACGTAATATATCATAGCCGTTGACCGTTATTTCGATCACCGGAATTTGCACTTGGCTGCGGATTAGTTGTGCGGTTCCGCCTCTGCTTATAATAATGTCATAACCCTGCAGCTCAGCTGTCCTTGCAATGTTCAGCCCCTGCTTCAGATCACCAACCTCTGCATGAACCTCGTAGTCGGGCGCTGTCGGTATATCTTCCAAAAGATCCTTCATCCCGCGATAAGGAGCAATTAACAAAAACTTCAACATGATAAGCCCTCCATGATTCAAATAACGACAGTCCATAAACATTACGCCTACAAACCGTCAGATCATTGATGCATATTTCATCATGTTGATTATACAACAGACGGAAAGAAAAAGCCGAGCTATCTCGCAGCGAGACAGTATCGGCTTTTCCAACTCTTTTTTCCGACTCCTATATGTTCCTACTTGTACGGTGTCCTTCACCTACCGGGCATCTATGTAAATGCCTGTATATTCTTCAATACGCGGAATGCGGACAAACAACCGGATTTGCCCATCGCCAGCAGGTTCAGTACGAACCAGTTCAATTCCAGCATCTCCTTGAAGGATTCTGAATTCAGCTACTTGCTGGACAGGCAGCACAATCTCAACCTCGATATCTGTAACTGGAATCGTCTGCAGAACCGGACGGCGTGGAGCTGCTGTCGTATTGACGATATGAAGCACATATTCTCCCTCTGTGGTACCGCTATGATTAAGACTAAAATGAACACTGAGCGGCGCATTCGAGCGGATCAAATGTTGCTCACCCAGCATATAATCCACAGCGTTTTTTAGAAGCTCGTTGAAATCATTATGTCCATGGAGCCACACATTACGATCCACACCGTAAGGGAAGAATATCGATTCCCCTTCACCAAATGGATTTAATATCAGGGTCGGATAATCCGTCTCATAGCTTCTGAGCCACGAGCGCTCCGGTGGCTGAGGGAAAATCTGCGGCACATACGTTAGCAAAGCTTGTGCTGTATCCGTATTCGTTCTAACCAGATACTGATCACTCCAGCTCGCAAGCAGTTGAGTATCCTCAAAGCCTTTAGTCAAAGCGTGAGCTTCTTTTACATACTGATAGCCATATTGGGAGTTGTCCTTGACACTGCCTGTAAACGAGCAGCCAAATACATCACTTAATGCAAAATCAGGGCGGTTCGTACCCTCCGGCGTACTGAACGAGGTCAGGTTGGTTGCAATCAGCTTACCGCCACCGCGTACATAGCTGCGGATGATTTCGACTTCCTCATCAGACAGGCATGCAGCATTTGCCAAGATAAGCACTTTGGCCGCTTGGAGTGTCTCCAGACTGAGCTTATCATCCGTCAGCAGCCGATATTGAATATGCTGATCATTTAATACTTGCTCCAGACCCATTAAATGTGTCAAATAGGCATCCTTGCTCCGATTCGGGTTACCGAATGCTGCATTCGTTGCGCGTGAGTATAAGACATTGACTTCAGCAACCGTTGTCTGCTCGGTCAGCAGGTTCTCGTTACGTTCCATATAATCGTAAATATCGGCGCTCAGCAGCGCATTTCTGCGGTCATAGGTTGCGCCCGGATGCTGTCCGTTAAATACGCAATTCCAGAATGAACCACCTGCACTGATAGCCTCCCACATCCATAACCTTGTTTCCTGCTTGGCGGAGGAAATATAGCGCAAATCATTATTCGTGCCCAGGTGACCAAACAGCATAACCGGAACCTTATCCGGCGACAAGCTTTTCAAAAATTTGATCAGCGTCGAAGGACCGTTCATAGGCTCATGGTTGGCTGTAAACAAAGGGGTGACCAGGAAATCAAAGTGGTCCTTGATCGCATACAGATCATGTCCATCCGACTTAAAGCGATCATGGTATAAACCGAATATTTCAGCTGCATAGGCTTTTTCTTCGCCATATTTCTTAACAACTGCACGGCAATCACGAAGATGCTCCATCACGCAGGCTGCTTTCCAATCGCGGTACTCATCGTAATGGCTATCCGTGAATTGACCGCCACGAGGCAATTCATGACCGCTTTCCTTACGGAATCGGTCCGAGCAGCTCTTGCAATAACAGATCCCGCCTTGACTGTAGGAATTTTCCCAAATCCCATCAATATCATATTTTTCAAACAGCACATCGATGAACCGATACGCATGCTCATTACGGTAGGTGCTCTGGTAGCAAGGCTGAAAAATTGCGGAGTGAAGCGGATTATCGCGTGTCTTCGGCTCACCGATTTCATTGACAGCGAACCAATCGGGACGCAGCTCATAGATTTTCTTGTCCACACCACGGAAATCGACACGGACCACGACTTTAATTCCTTTGGCATGAGCCGCTTCTACCAGATCCTTGAGCAGATCCTCCTTGGTCATAAATGGATTCGGATTCGCCGTAACGAGATTATGTCTGAAAAAGTCGACGATTCCGCCGCCATTAATAATGATGCAGTTCGCACGTATTTGTTCCATATAGTTAACGACGGAGCCAGCGTCATAATCCACTACATCCGGCTCGCGCAGTACCGTTTGCAATATCCGCAGCTGCTTTTGATACCATTGTTTATTTTCAGTCATGCTGTTGTTCCTCCAATATTTCATTTGAATTTGCAAAACGTTCGAACAGCTTGAACATTAGAAGTACGGTGAATAAGTTCCGCTGCGCGACCAAATATCCTTCCGATCGCTGTTGAAATCGTGAAATTGGATGAGATTAAAAGGTATATTCACGATTTCAAAGGCGAACGCTGACGCTTCTCCAGGATCATTTGGTCGCTCCGCTCTATATTCACCGAACTTCTATAGCGATATACTTTTTACACACGTACTCTTAGACGTACCGTTCATGGAGTGCTTCCAGACTGATACGGCCAGCTTTATCCTCACAAATGGCGATATTTTTCTGGACAATAGATTTGTCACGCATCCCCATCAGGGCTACATCGACATATGGATTTGATAATACAAATTGAATCAATGCAGGTGTGTAATCGAACGTATTTTCCGGATTCACAGTTTGAATCCAGCGTTGAAATGTGCCAGAGGTCGGTGTTCTCATCGTCACGATGCCCATCCCTGCCTTATCCGCTTCCAATAGGCTGCCAAAAGGACGGCTCGGCTCGTAGCCATGCTGAAAAATAAAGTTATAGCAAATCTGCATCATATCGAACATGCCGCTGCGAATGAAACGGTACACGGAATCATTGTTATCCTCACTGCTGAAGCCGATATGCTCAACCAGACCCTCTTGCTTCAGTTGCAGCATCTCCTCGGCCATCCCCCCATCCATCAGGATGTTGTCAGCCTGCTCGGCAGTATAGGAATCTCCATGGATTTGCAGCAGCTGAATTCGGTCCCTGCGAAGTCTTGTCAAGCTAAGCTCGACGGATTCGCGCAGTTTGCCACGGGTTTTATAATTGGCCTTTGTAGCAATAAACAGCGGGTACGAACCGCTTTCGGTGACGCCTTGGAGCGCTGAACCCAGAATCTCTTCGCTTTCACCATTGCCATATCCCGGCGCTGTGTCAAAATAATTGATCCCGCCCTGCAGGGCAGCTTCTATGGATTCGAACAGATGTTTACGGTCATCTCCGTCAGTCGGGTCAAAGGTGTGCAAATAATTTTTTAGTCCGGCAGCCGCACCTCCATAACCAATCCTGCTCACGGTTGCCCCTGTTTTTCCTAAAGTTGTATATTCCATTGCTTCCTACTCCTCCTACTCTCTGTTTAGGACCACTGCTAGGATGATACTTGTCGGGTCCATTGTTTAAATATATATTCAGACATGCTTCTGCCTGATGCAAACTCAGGTGAATGCAAGTATCCTTCCAATATGGCAACGCAAACCTTAACCGGAAGATCTATCCCTTTGGGAAAATACGGGATTGTACGGTTACGCTCAAACTGCTGTTCTACCCATTCCGGTATAACCAGCTTCTGTACTGATGAATCCTGATTCTCCAACGATTCCATTATAAAGCCCTTGGTGCTAATGGGAGCCGCACCTGTAAAGAACTGCTCGATAGCATTCGTGCTGACAATCCGTTTCCACTCTTCCTCATTGCAATTAAGAAACCCTCTGAACATATCCATCGCTGCGTTCGCATTTTCATTGCGCCAATAGAGTACCGGATATTCGCTTCCCCACATCAAATGGTTGGGACCACACTGCTCATACACATATTCCATCCAAGCTTTATAAGCCGTATGGGGATGAACTGAAGCCGCCATACCGGCATTACGAACAAAAATGCCATAAAATCGTTCGTGCTGCATCAGCTTCTGGATACTGCCACCCGATTTATCCGGATCTTCAGGTGAGAAATCGGGGTACATAAAATGCGGAGCAGCCAGCTTGGCCTTAGGATATTGGCTCAACCAACTCAAATACAGCTCGGCCACCCTTTGATTCAGGCAGGCTCCGATTCCATACGCCCAGCAGCCGCTTTCCCCAATCAGCTCCAGTATTTTCGGGTATTCCACAGCTTCACGTGTTTCAAGACGAATACCCATCGCTCCAACGTCCAGCTGCAGCTTCACCGCCTCAATCCGCTCGTCTTTCGTTTCTCCAAAAGGAATGCCGACCGCTCGAATACGATCCGGGTACCGGATTGCCGCTTCACTGATGATAGAGAAATCAGGGACTCGTGGTCCCAACACCGCTACCGCTTGCTCAATCTGATGATTATCCATATAACTGATAAGCTGGTCCAAAGAACCAAAGCGTGGCTGCCCAAAGTGAGCATAGGCATCTGTAATCTTCGACTGCATTGTGAAACCACACCCCCATTTAAAAAAAAGTCACAGTCAACCTTTAACTGCGCCTAAGGTCATCCCGCTAATTAAACGGTCCTTGATGACCAGATAAAATACGATCATCGGAACGATCGCAAATATAATAGCCGCCGACATCATTCCGTAGTTAATTCCATTTTCATCCTTCGTAAAGGCCAGCGTGACAGACAAGGTACGGTACGCTTTGTTCGTCAGCATAATCAAGGCTAGCAAATAATCATTCCAGATCGCCACGAAGGTCAAAATTAACACGGTAACAATCCCATTTTGGCTTAAGGGCACAGCAATTCTGGAGAACAGCGTCCAGGTGGTAGCTCCATCGATAATCGCGGATTCGTCCAGCTCGTGGGGAATCGCCCGCATAAACATGACCATCAGAAACATCGCAATCGGCAGCTCGCCCACCACATACATCAGAACAATCGAATATTTGTACCCAAGAAGATGCAAATCATTAAACAACGTATACACCATGGGCAGAATCGTAATACCAGGTACAAAGATCGCCGCCGAGAAAAACAGATAGATATATCCACTGGCCTTAAAGCGAAACCTCGAAATTGCAAACGAAGCCGGAAGCACAACTGCCAAGAGCAGTAATAAGCTGACCAATGTGATGCTGACCGAATTATAGAACGCTTTGGGAATGTTGGATGCCGTAATCACACTCATATAATTACTGAAATCGAACCTTTCCGGAATAAAACGAATACTGGTCAAGATCTGATCCGTATCACGAAACGAATTGCTTAATATCCAGATCAGAGGTACTAAAGTAAACAGGGAGTGTACAATCAGTACTGCGTACTTGATCCACGTGGCTAACCTGCTAGTTATAGAGCGGCTTGCCTGCATACTTTTCACCTTGGCAGCTGTTATTTCCATTTCCACACCACCTCCTCACATGTGAACCTAATGACTTAATCCTTGAAGGTCGTTAATTTGCGGAACACCAAGGTGACAATTAATGAAAACAGGAAGATTGTAAAAGCGATCGCGGTTCCATAACCATATTTCAATCCGACGAAAATCGTATCGTACATGTAGGTGGCCGGTACCTGTGTAGAGGTGCCTGGCCCTCCCTTGGTCATGATAAAAACATAGTCGAAGTTTTTGATCGCTCCGGTTATCGCAAGAATCATACAAATCTGCAAAATCGGCCATACCAACGGAACCGTGATCCTTGAAAAAAGTACCCATGCGTTCGCGCCATCAATGGTGGCTGATTCGTAGATTTCTTCGGATATATTTTGCATGCCCGCTAACAAAATAATGAAGAAATAACCAATCGTATGCCAAATCGGTGCGGCAATGACCGCATAAAAGGCAGTATGCTTATCCCCCAGCCATATTCGTGCCCAGCTCTCCAGTCCGATCGCACGCAACATGGTGTTCAATAATCCCGCATCCAGGTCATAAATCAACGTGAACATCAGCGCAATCGCAGCAGTAGAAATGACCACGGGCATGAAGAAAGCAGCCGAGAAAAATTTCGAGCCCCTGATCGGGCGGCGCAGCATACTGGCAAGTACAAGTCCCGAGCCGACCTTCAAAAGTATAGCCAAACCTGCCCATAGCAGCACCCGGCCAATCCCGGTCAGAAACAGCTCATCCTTCGTCAGCTTGACATAATTTTGTAAACCGACGAAGGTGGTTTTGCCAAACCCGTTCCATTCAAAAAAGCTGTAATAAAACGTTCTGGAGAATGGGATGATGAAGAAAATAAAGTACAAAATGAGCGCCGGCAGCATGTAATAAATAATCGTGTTTCGAAACCTGAGCTGTCCCATTAAGCAGTGTCCCTCCTGACTTGCGGCTTCCATTCAAGCTAACAGGCCGTACTTATTTCTTGAAAATTTTATCCATCTCCTGAACAAATTGCTCCGGTGTCCCTTCGCCTCCCAGATAAGCGCTGATTAACGGTTCGAATTTGGCTCTTTGATCCGGACTCATGTAGGAAGGAAGCCATTTGTTACCTGGCGCTGATTGTGCGTTTTTAAGTCCGTCTGTCGCCAAACGCCCATATTTGGCAGGGTCGATATTCATACTCAGCTGAGGAACGGTTTGTTGACCGACTTCCGCATAAATTTTGGCTTGTTCACGAGAAGCAAAGCGCTTCAGCAGCTCTTCCAGGTATGGACGTTTGTCTTTATCGTTCCAGGCTTTGGAGCCCATATAGAACAGCTGGGTTAAATCCTTTTCAAAATTTTGCGTTTTTTGCGCGCCGCCCGGAATCAATGGGAATTTCAAAGCAACCAGTTTTTCCTGAATTTCCGGTTTTATGCTATTAATTGCTGAAGAATTGTCGATAAACAACGCAGCTTTACCTGTGTTCAAATATTTGGATACAGCTACATCATTCGCAATCGCAATGGCGTCCTCCGGGAGATTGCCGATCAGCAGCTCTTTGACCATTTGTGCGGCCTTCAATGTTTCCGGTGTGTTAAACGGCTCTTTACCCAGAATCATATCGCGGACCTTGTCATTGCCCAAGTAATTACTGAATACATAGTCAAACGCTCGCACGCCCTGACTGTCGCCCTTAACACTGATGCCAAAAGGCATTACACCCTTGGCTTTCAGTGATTTCACAGCAGATAACCACTCATCCCACGTTGCAGGAATCGGGACACCGGCTTTATCAAACACTTCCTTGTTGGCATATATAGCCGTGTAGAACATCGTACCCGGAATACCATAGGTTTTACCGTCTAGCGAAGCGGTTTTCCAGGCACTTTCGTCGAACAGATCTTTGAAGAACGGATCGGATTTCACCCATTCGCTCAGGTCGGCAACCTTGCCCGCTCTGGCCACCTCATCGAGTCCAAAGCCCGGGTCCAGGCGCCAATAGTTGAAAAAATCGGGGACACGGTCACTGACAGCATCCAGTTTGATTTTCGTAATATGATCATTACCGGGAGATTCTTCTACCTCTATCGTGACATTCGGATAATCCTTCTTGAATTGGTCAAGAGTATCTTTGACGATTTTCGTCATTGGGCTTGTGCCCACCCAGTTCGTCGCAAAGCGCAGGGTCACTTTTTTGTTCTTATCGGGACCTGTCGCAGAGGGAGCCCCTTCCTTGGGCTTCATTTCGTTGCCAGCCCCGGCTGCAGGCTCAGAAGTTGAGCAGCCGGCAGCCATAACAAGAACCATCAGGAGTGAAGTCAGTAAAGCCAACGTTCTTTTCAAAATAAAAACCTCCCGTATAGTTATGATCATTAAATTACTTTATTTCTTCTTCACGCTTTGGTACCATTCGTTCACTTCTCCCGTAATGGTATTTCCGCCGGAGGATTCCCAGGTTTTTACGAAGTTATCGAATTCATCCAATGGAACCTCACCGTAAATAATTTTGGCGAACGTATCCTTTTCTTGCTGCTTCAAATTATCCCATCTCGATTTCATCGTTTTGGTTGGAGGCGCCGTATATTTCTCACGATAAGATATATCCTTCAATGCAAGGTTGATGGTCGCTGCCTGAAGTCTTGGTGCATCAGCAATCAAGCTGGATCTGACCTCGAATTGATTGGTTGGTCCATTGCCTTTGGCCAGATTGGCATAAGCCTCCATTTGTGTAGAAGGAATCCGTGCGCCTTCAAACGCAATGGTATATTTCTGGGGAATCACACGACCACCTGGAATCTTGGTTGTATCTGCGGTTGGCTTGCCGTCTATAATTGCGTAATCATAGCCTTCGGCAAACTGGTATTTGAATTCACTATCCTTGCCGGGGAAAGCAAAGTTCTCGAATAGGTAGTTTTGGTAAACGAAAAAGGCCTCCGGATTTTTCGCATTTTTGTTAATGAGCACCGATCCGCTAAAGTTCAGGTTGCCTTTACGGCCCTGCTTGCCATCAGGTCCTTTGGGAAGTGTGTAGGCTTTGAATTTGGCTCCTGGCACGTTCTTCATAAGATCAGCTAATGGAAATAAGGTCATCCAGTGCGGTCCGGCAATAATTCCGGCGCGACCGGATGTGAACAGTGCTGCTGCCTTGGTTTCGTCCATTAGAGCCGCTTCTTTATGGATGTAGCCTTTATCCACCCAATCTCTCAGCTTCCCGAGCGCAGGCTTGACACCTGGTTGTACCGAACCGTAAGCCAAGGTGCCATCCGGCTTTTCATTCCAAATCTCAGCCATCGTTCCATAGGCTCCAAACAGCCAGCCAGCAGTTGCTTGTGTACTTACGAGTGAATCACGGAAAGCAGCTGCCATACCATAGGTGTCTTTTTTGCCATTGCCATCCGGGTCCTGGTTCACGAACGCATCCATCACTTTTTCCATCTCATCAATAGTGGTTGGTGCTTTAATATTGAGTTTTTCCAGCCAATCCTCGCGAATGTAAAAGACCGTGTCATCATTCATGGAGTATTCAGGAATGGGAATCCCGTAGGCTCCATCCTTACGCATAAACGGATACCACATCGAAGGATCTTCGTTAACTGCTTTCTTGTATAGCGGTGACGCATACTGCTCCCACATCTTGCCGACTTCCATAAATTTACCCGAATCAATCAGGTCATTGGCAAGCGCCGTGTTGCCAGCAATGGCTACTACATCCGGCATATCTTCATTCGCGGAAAGCGCCAAGCGCAACCTCGTTTCAAACGCCTTATTAGCCGCAGGTGCTGTCCAGTTATATTTAAGATTAATGCCAAGACGCTCTTTCGCCCATTTGGTATGAACATTGTTCTCCATCGTTTCGCCATTTTTAAAAGTTGTGCTCGCACTAATTTGATTAATTGTGGTCAACGTGATCGGTGGGTCATATTTGCCATCCTTGAACGATGCCGTATATTTGATGCCTGTCGTAGGTGCAGTTGTATCAGTAGATGGAACCTTGGGCGCTGCGACTGGCTCTTTGGTGCAAGCGGTTACGGTTAACAGTGCAGACGTTAGCAGCAACGGTACAAAAGCTTTCTTGATGAACATTTGTGTCATGTGAATCCCCCATTCATTTGTTTTCAAACCGAGTATATCCGAAGATATATGATATAGATATATCAAATTATCTATATCATTGTCAGGCAACAATTTATACTTCTATTGAAAATATCTTACTTTTACCTATTCCTTAACGGACCCCATCACAATGCCTTTAACAAAATATTTTTGCAAAAAAGGATAGACGAGCAGAATCGGTACCACGCCAATAAACATTTGGGAAGCTCTGACAGTCTGCTCGCTCATCTGCTCCAGATCATCCGCACTCACGTTCATACTCGTTAAATCACGCTGTACAATAATCGTCTGCAAAAAGGTGGCCAGCGGGTAATTCTGGGCCTTGGTGATATAAATAAGACCGTCAAACCATGAATTCCATTGACCGACCATCGTAAATAACGATACCGTAGCGATAGCAGGCAAGGCAAGAGGTAAATAGATGTTAAACACGGTTCGGAAATGACCGGCTCCATCCATATAGGCAGCCTCCTCCAAAGCCTTGGGGACGCTGGAGCGAAAGAAATTAAGCAGCAAAATCATATTAAATACATTCACAGCATGGGGTAGAATCAACGCCCACAGCGTGTTAATCATTCCGAGCTTTTGAATCAAAATGTAAGTCGGCACCAGGCCGGCATGCATCAGCATCGTAAAAACAAAAACCCACATGTAAAAGGTTCTGCCTTTAAAATCGCGATTATCCTTGGATAATGCATACGCCGTCAATGTAATGAGCAGCATGGATAGCACGGTTCCCGCTACAGTACGGGTGACGCCGTTAATTAGCGCCCTCAAGAAATTTTCGTTAGCTAACGTTTTCGTATAAGCGTCAACGGTAAAACCCATCGGCCATATACCGACCAGATTAGCACTGGCCGCAGCTGGTGCACTAAAGGATACCGCCAAAATGTGGATAAGCGGCAGCAGACAAATCACTGCAAGCAGCCCCATAAATACATAGTTGAAGACTGAAAATATTTTGTAAGGCATGGATAGGTGATTCAATGGGGGTCCCTCCTGAGAGCTTCCGTAGGAAGCTTGCATCGTAAGCGTAATCTAAGTTTTCGAAAGAAACTGACTTCTAGAAAATCCGGTAATTGGCGAATACGTACGCCATTCTGTAAGCAATCATGATCAGAATGAAGCTGACTACCGACTTGAACATACCTACAGCCGTAGCAAAGCTGTAATCACCACTCAAAAGTCCGACCCTGTATACATAGGTATCGATGATGTCGCCTTTTCCATAAACGAGCGGATTGTACAGATTGAAGATCTGGTCGAATCCCGCATTCAGAATGCTGCCCAATGACAGCGTACCGACCACAATCGCAATCGGAATCAGCCCGGGAATGGTGATATAAAGCACCTGCTTGAATCGATTACAGCCATCAATGACTGCTGCCTCATACAAGCTGGGGTCAATACCAGCAAGTGCAGCCAGGAATATAATCGTAGCAAATCCAAAATCCTTCCACACATCACTGACCACAATCGTAAACCGGAACCAATCTCCATTACCCAGGAAAAAAATCGGTTGAATACCGAATACAGCACCCAGAATCCGATTGACCATACCACCGTCCGTTGAGAGCATATCGATCAGAATGCCCCCGAGAATGACCCATGACAAAAAATGGGGCAAATATACCATGGTCTGAATGGTCCGTTTGTAGCCGATAGCACGAATTTCATTCAGCAGCAGAGCGAAGACGAATGGGACTATTAATTGAAACAACACCTTCAAGCTGGCAATAATTAACGTATTCAGAATAACCTGACGAGATTGCGGAAACTCCCACATCTTGGCGAACTGATCCAAACCCACGAAGGGTGAATCCGTAAATCCAAGCCATGGCTTATATTGCTGGAAGGCCATAATTAACCCCGGCAGCGGGCCATATTGGAAAAGCAGCACGACCAGAAATGCTGGCAGCACCATCAGATGCAAAGGCCAATTTCGTGTAAAATTCCATTTAATCCTTGTTTTCTTGTCCGTTTTTTTAATTTTTTTAATTGCTGCGTCTCTCGTGATTTGCTGCGCGTTTTCCATATCCAGCGCTCTCCTCTGTCTCTGGTGTGATAACATCCATTATTGATCTCTGAACTGCTGCGGCGTCATGTGAAACCGCTCCTTGAATACCCGTATGAAGTAAGACGTATGATGGTAGCCAAGATGCTCGGCGATTTCATATACCTTTTTGCTGCTATTGCGCAAGAAGTGGACAGCTCGCTCCATTTTTAACCGATGTACGTAATCATTGAAGCCTTCTCCTGTTTCATTCTTATACAGCCACGATACATATTTGGGATGCAAATTCACTTTGTCCGAGAGAAGCTGCAGCGATACATCCTCATGCAGGTTTTGCTGCACAATTTGTTGAATATGGTGGATGGTCTCATTACGATGGGGAACATTGGACGGCTCCACCACTCCATACTCTGCTTTTAGTTTGAATAATATCCCGATTGCCCATGCCTCCAGTTCCTTTAGTGATATGAATTCAGGACTCGCATTCATCTGAGACGTTTTACTGCCCATTATCAGCTCCGGCTGTTTGCCTTGACGATGTGCCGCATAGCTGTAGGTCATACAAAGCATATAATACATCTCCAGCCTATGCTCACCTGTAATCTCTGTTGTCGCATTCCACTTGGCAAATAAATCTCGCAGCTTGCGCTCTGCTGCAGTCCAGTCGTTGGTTTCCAGCAGCTGAATCATCAGGAGTGAATCCGCGAGACTGGATACAAACCAATCGGATTCTATTTCCCGCCTGCCAGAACCTGCATCAGCACTTATCGTGGAGACAATTGCTCTCGCTCCAGATATCAAAGTATTCTCCTCCTTAGAGTTTTGCGTAGCAAAACTGGCTTCGTAAGCATCAACCTAGTTTTGCGTAGCAAAACTGACTTCGTAAGCATTTGCTTGCTTCCTATGGAAGCTGACTTCGTAAGCACTTCGTTAACTGTTTGTTCCCCTACGTTAATCATAGATGGTTTTAGGAAACACGCATATATTCTCCTCTTAGGAAACGTGTACTAATTTTAAGCATTTAAAGATCTGCTTCGCCTACGTCTATATTCCCGAAAGGGATCGTGATAAACTGAAAGCAATCCACTCAAAGGGAGTGAAAGCGCTCCATGCCTTTCAAAATGAGCTTTTTCAAAAAAATTATGGTATTGATGTTTGTCCTGTTACTACCGGTTATTTTCCTGTACAGCTATTCGTATCAAACCAGCGTACAGGTCATTCAGAACGAGATCGAGGATTCCAGCATTCGTCAGCTCAACTTTTTTCTGAGTCAGGTGGAAAATACAGCTGCGCAGCTGGCTCTGCACTCGATCACATTAAGCAATGAAAGCGGTGAATACGGAGTTCGTGAAATTAGTCAGCTGGATCAGATCAGCAGCTATGTCGCACGTATCAAAACGAGAAAGACGATTGAAGAAAAGCTTCTTCTGTTCAGCAGCTCCAGCAGCTGGCGCAACAATATCTCGGTCTATTCGCCGATTTCCAATATTGCGTTATCAACCTATCCGGTCATCGAATATAAGTTGCCTGAGCTTCAGGAACAGCTGATTACCAAATGGATATTCGAACCCAAGGATAACCGGAGTACAGAAGATCGCTTTTCCTGGTACACGACCGATCCGCCAAGTGCCCGGAACGACCTGTCTACTGCCAATTTGGTCGTGGAGACCAGCTTTTCCACCGATAACTTACGCAATATGCTTGACGATTTTATGACAAATCGTAAGGGAAACCCTTTCTTCTATAGAAATGGATTCGAACCTATTATGAACCGTAAAGGAAATCCCGAGCATATCACCGAATTAGTCCGTTATTTCCAGGATCATCAGCCAGTCATCTCAGGAAGCCACGATCAGGTTATGATATCCGGCAAGCCTTATATGGTCAGCTCGGTTCCGTCAAATGCTTTAGGGTGGACCCTGATCGATTTTGTTCCATTGGATGAAGTGTTATCGCCGATGTATAAAAGCCGCAATTTGTTCTTTTCCGTTATCATCGTACTGATCATTCTGGGCACTGCGATATCTTTTGTGCTCTATCGAAATGTGCAGATGCCGATTCGTGAGTTAATCAATAACGTCCAAAAGCTGAAACGAGGCGATTATTCAGCACGACTGTCCAATCAGCCAAAAAACGAGTTTCATTTTTTATTCAGTCGGTTTAACGAGATGGCTGCTGAAATTCAAGAGCTCATCGAAAAGGTATATGCCGAGAAGCTGCGTTCACGAGAGGCGACACTCAAGCAACTGCAATCGCAAATAAATCCGCATTTTTTTTATAACTGTCTGTTCTTCATTGTCAGTATGTCGAGATTAGGGGAGAACCAGGCTGTCGAAGCTATGGCTACCAATCTTGGCGATTATTATCGCTATACAACACGTGTGGAAAAGCAAAGCTCTACTCTGAAAGAAGAGCTCGGACTCGTGAACAACTACCTGACCATCCAGCAGCTTCGACAGCAAATCAATTATGATATTCAGATTCCACCAGAAATGCTCGACCTGCCAATCCCCCGACTCCTGCTGCAGCCCTTGGTCGAAAATGCGATCATCCATGGGCTGGAGCCGCTCGTAGGGGAGGGGCGAATTACGATCTATATGGAAATGAGCGTGAGCAGCATTAATATCGTCGTTGAGGATAACGGAGTCGGTATGACTGATATCCAGCTTAAGGAGCTGCGCCGTACCTGCTCACAGCCGCTAACAGAAGAAATGGGCTGTGGCGTATGGAATGTGCATCAAAGACTAATCTATATGTACGGTGATGAATCCGGTCTATTGCTCGATCATTCAGAGCTTGGCGGTGTGAAGGCTGTACTTTCAATGAGAAGGGATGTAGCTGTCCATGTTTGAACTGTTAATTGTTGATGATGAAAAGTTTGTTGTTGATAATCTGGCTTCAACCTATCCATGGGAGGATCTGGGTATTACAGCCATACACACGGCCCACTCGGCCCACGAGGCCTTGCAGATCATACAATTTGAAAATATTCATATTGTGATTACTGATATCCGCATGCCGGGTATTTCCGGACTGGAACTGATTGACCAGATCCATAAGCTCTCCAGTAAAACCAAGTGTATATTGCTTTCCGGGCATTCCGATTTCAGCTATGCCCAGCATGCCGTCTCTTCTCGTGCTGTCGCCTATCTCTTAAAGCCCGTTAAGGAAGAAGAATTAATCCAGACCGTACAGACTGCCATCGATCAGATTGAGACCGAATGGAAGGAAGTCACCTCTCATCAGCGTACGTTGTATACCTTAAGCGAGCATCTGCCGCAGTTGCGGAGTGCGCTGCTGAACGATCTGCTGCAGGGCAAATACATACCGCCTCTGATGTTGAACAAAAAGCTCACCATGTTCAATCTGCCGGATCAACGCGACCAGCTTTTTGCCATGATGTTCGTGCGAATGGAGCAAGGGTTCAGTAATTATGATGATTACAGCCGCTCCTTGCTGGAGTTTGGCATCGTCAATATTAGCGAAGAAATTTTTGCTGAGAAATTTCAGCTATGGCAGTGCAAGGACATCTACGATTATTTGGTGTTTGTTATTACACCCAAGGACCCTGGCTTCCTGTCGGACAGCGAAATGAATGAACAAAAAGCTCGTAAAATTCTCGAAAAGCTATCATTGCAGTTGCAGGACAGTGTGACTCAGTTTCTGAAGGGCAGTGTATCGGTACTCATCAGTGATTGGGGCAGCTATCCCGATCAAATTTATCCATTTTACCAAAACTCCATATCCATTATTCGTCGACATCCGGAAAATTTGCATGGTTTTTTTATTAGCTCCAAGCATGTAGTGCCACCTGCTGAATTTCAACCTTTGCATAATTTGTATGAACCACCGATGCTGATTCATCTGCTAGAGGCAGGCCGCTTCAGTGCAGTCGAAGACAAGTTCATGTCCATTATTGATGAGCTCCGTACGAAAAAGGGCTACACCTACGAATATATGCAGGAAACCGCACTAATGCTCGGCTCCGCTGTACTGCAAACCTTGCACAAGCAAGGCCTTTTGCTGGAACAATTCGCTGACATCGGTATTCTGAAAGCTACCGACCATGAAACGCTCGCCTCCATAGACAGTTTGGAAAAATGGGGAACCCGGATGATCGATTCCCTGCGGGATCATGCCGACAAAGAGACCAAAGGCAGCCACCATACGATTATTCAAAAGGTGCAGGAATTCGTGCATGCCCATCTTGATCAAGATGTGTCCCTGCAATCGTTAGCCGATCATGTGTATCTTCATCCTGCCTATTTATCGAAAATCTTCAAGCTCGAAACAGGCGAAGGTATGAGTGACTACATCTATAGATTAAGAATGGAAAAAGCCTCTCATTTATTAACCGAAACCAATGAGAAAATTCATGAAATTTCCCGAAAATCCGGCTATGTAAACCCCTCTCACTTTTCACGTGTATTCAAAAAATATTTCAACATGACTCCCGACGAATACCGCAGCAGGGAAACCTGATGCGGTGCATCATCTATGAATACGAAGTACACGCACACAGCGATACATTGGTGTTGTTGAAAAGGCCGGAAAATAACACACCTCCACAGGTATCTTATTTTCCAGCCTATCTGCTGTTATCCAGCTTCCTCGATAGCAGAGTCACTCAGGATGACCTTGCACGGCCATAATTCTTGTTCACTCAGCTTTCGTGGGTAGCCGCCGTTATTTCACCTGCTCAGCCAGCAGTACTTCCATATCCTCCAGCAGACGCATCGTTTGCACGGCATCTTCGTAGTTCGGCTCTGGCTTGCGGCCGTTCATCAGACAATCGATAAAGTAAACCAACTCATCCTCATAGCCATGATAGGAATGCTTCGGATACAAACCATGGCTCGTATTCCAGCTTAGCGTATCGCCACCTTCAAGCAGCGCGTAAGGCTTGAATTGATCCTTCTTTTGGCTGGGAGGACGGTTATAAACGAGGTTCTTCACATTATCGACCACGACATTTTGACGGTCGCCAATCAGCTCCAGCCGCTCCATCGGATACAGCTCATCCAACAGCGAACCGGACTGAATCGTACCGATTCCACCCGACTCCGACCGGAACGAAATCGTATAGCCAACTCTTTTGTCATCAATAAACACACGCTGCACCTGAGTCAGCTTAATCTCACCCATCATGAAGCGAGCCAAATCCAGATGATGAATCACGTGGTTCAGCTTAAAGTATGCCTCCGATTTATACGGGGTCGTGTTGAATTGCGATTGATACATATGAATACCGCCAAATTCCGGGCGTGACGCAATTTCCTTGGCCATCACATACGAAGTCATAAATCTACGGTTAAAACCAACCATCGCAGTCTTGCCCGATTGTTTCTGCAGCTCGATCAGTTCCTCAGCCTGCTGGCTGGTGGAGCTTGGCGTTTTCTCTACAAAAATATCGATTCCAGCGAGCAAAGCCGCCTTTGCCACCTCGTAATGCATCTGCTCATTAATGACGCATACGATCGCATCCAACGATTCCTTGGCAATCATCTCGTTATAATCCGTATATGTCTGCGGAATGTTGTAGTAGTTCGAGAACCGATTGAGCTTGGCTTCGTCAATATCACAAACAGCAACTACCTGAACCTGCTGTGTCCATCTGAGACATGTGTAAATAAATTCAAACATATGTTTTCCACAGCCTACAATACCCACGCGCAATTTCTTTTCCATGTCATTTCCTCCCGATTCGTTTGTTTCTTCTATATTATAGTAGGAACACATCAGTGAAGCTTCAACATAAAGCACGAATAATTCATAAAATCCGTTGCAGACTCTTAAGTCAACCTTTCACTGCCCCCAAAGACATCCCCTTGACGAGCTGGTTTTTTACGATCGAATAAAAAATAATCATCGGAATGACCGCGATCATCACGGAGGCCGCCATTAACCCGTATTTCACACTGTTCTCATCCTTTGTGAACGATAATGCAACGGACAGCGTACGGTTAGCCCGATCCGGCAGCATAATCAAAGCCGTTAAATATTCATTCCAGTACGCAACAAATGCTAAAATCGTGATCGTGACGATTCCATTGCGGCTGAGTGGCAGAATCACTCTCGTAAATAGCTGCCAAATATTGCAGCCGTCGATTACAGACGCTTCATCAAGCTCCTGCGGGATGGCCCGCATAAACATCACCATCAAAAAAATAGAAACCGGCAGCTCATAAATTACATAGGCAAACACAATCGAATATTTGAATCCAAATACGTGTAGATCGTTAAAAAGCTTGAACGTCATCGGCAAAATGGTCACCGTAGGAACCATCACGGCAGCGGAAAAAATCAGATACACCGCTGAGGCGCCTTTAAATCGAAACCTGGAAATCGCAAACGACAGCGTGAGCACACAAAACAGCAGCAGCACAATGGAAAGTGTCGTAATGCTGACAGAATTCCAAAAGGCGCGGGGAATGTTGCCACCCAGAAGCACCTGCTCATAGTTGGTCCATTTAAAGGACTCCGGAATCAATCGGATACTCGTAAATATCTGGTCGTTATCGCGAAACGAAATACTTAATATCCACAGCAGCGGAAATAATGTCATTAAAGAGTAAGCGATCAATCCGCCATACTTGACGGCTGTCGACAGCTTGCCGACCATGCGACCGCCTTGCATCCTGTTCATTCTCTGGTCCCCCTATCGGTTGTCATTACTGTTCCTTTGAAGTCGTCAGCTTGCGAAATAGCAAAGTCACGACCAGACTGAATACAAAAATCAGGATGGCTATCGCTGTTCCATATCCATATTTCATTCCAACAAATACAGTTTCATACATATAGGTTGCCGGGACCTGTGTGGATTCGCCCGGACCGCCCTTGGTCATAATGAAGACGTAATCGAAGCTTTTGAAGGCTCCCGTTATCGATAAAATCATGCATATTTGCAAAATAGGCCAAATTAACGGAATCGTAATCCGTGTAAACTGCGTCCATGCTCCTGCCCCATCCAGTGTGGCTGCCTCATATACCTCTTCAGGTATATTTTGCATACCCGCCAGCAGAATAATGAAAAAATAACCGATCGTATGCCAGAGAGGAGCAGCAATCACCGCATAGAAAGCCGTATTTTCATCGGCCAGCCAGCTTCTCGACCAATCTCCAAGACCAATCGTTTGCAGAAACAAGTTCAGCAGCCCGATATCCTTGTCATACATTAATGAAAACATCAGTCCGATCGCTGCCGTAGAGATCACCACAGGTAAAAAGAATACAGTCGTAAACCAGTTTGAGCCGCGAATCGGCTTTCTCAGTACGCTCGCCAGAACCAACGCCAGTCCGTCCTTAATCACAATTGCCAGCAATGCCCAGATTAGCACTCTCCAGAAGCCATTCAAAAAAAGCGGATCATGCATAAGATCGATATAATTTTTAAAACCAAGAAATGTCTTCTTCCCGATGCCGCTCCATTCAAAAAAACTGAAATAAAAGGTTTGTGCAAATGGAACTACAAAGAACAATCCATATATCAACAGACTGGGTAGCATAAACAAAATAACCGTCTTACGAAATGCAAGCAACCCCATATTGGATTTGCCTCCTACCTTTACAGGATTAATGAGGCCAACCTGCTCTCGGCGCGAGAGCGGATTGGCCCCGTAGTCTGAATAGCATGAACACATCAAGCTTGATTATTTGCTATAAAATATCGCGTTCAAATCCTCAGCCAGCTTCTCCGGTGTAATCTGTCCGCCGTAGAATGCCCCCATCTTCGATTCGAATTTGGTACGCTGATCCGGTTTCATCACGGCATTCAGCCATTTGTTCGCAGGCAGCTTGGCTGTCAGCTTCTGCGCATCGAATGCCAATCGGCCAATTTTCACAGGATCAACTTCGACACCCTTCATCGGAATGTTTTGTCCAGCTTTCTCTGCGTATGATTTCCCGGCTTCTCGGGACGTTAATCTGCGTAACAGCTCCTGGATGTAGGGACGCTTATCGGTATCTGCCCACGATTTGGCACTGACATAATACAGATTGGTCAGATCCTTTTCAATGGTTTTTGTTTTTTGGGCTCCATCCGGTATAAGCGGAAAATCGATGGCTACCATTTTCGCCTGAATTTCAGGCTTGATTAATGGGGTTGAGAACGAACCACTCTCAAACAAAGCCGATTTTTCGGTATTGATGTATTTGGAAATGACCGCATCCGTATTCAGCGCTACCGCATCTTCCGGTATGTTGCCGACAACCAGCTCCTTCAACAGCGTTAATGCTTTAACCACCTCAGGTACGTTCATCGACTCCTGCCCTGAGTGCATCTTCAATGCTCTCTCGTTCGTCAACATCCCATTCATCACATAATTGTACAAACGATTGGCCAGGCTATCGGCCTGTGTATTAATACCCCAAGGCACATAGCCTTTAGCCTTCAGCGCTTTAGTGGCCGCCAACAGCTCCTCAAAGGTTTGTGGAACAGCGATTCCCGCTTTATCCAGTATTTCTTTGTTGACGAACATTTGCATGAAATACATGACGATAGGTACACCATACGTTTTTCCTTCGAGTGTGGCTGTTTTCCAGAAATCATCATCAAACAGATCCTTAAAAGCGGGGTCCGACTTGACCCAATCGCTTAAGTCCGCCAGCTGTCCAGCCTTCGCAATACCATCCAATCCAAAAACCGGATCCATCCGCCAGTAGTTGAACACATCAGGAATCCTGTCGCTGACCGCATCCATTTTGATCTTGGTTTGAAGGTCGTTCCCCGCCGATTCTTCCATAGCAATCGTCACGTTCGGGAAATCTCTCTTGAATTGATCCAAAATTTGCTGCTGCATGGGGCCCATCGGTTGATTGGCTACATAGTTGGTTGCAAAGCGCAATGTTACTTTGGGACCGTCCTTTTGGGGCTCGGATGCTGCCTGGGTGTTTTTTGTCGGTGCGGATGCTTTGGACGGCTCTGCTCCCTCGTTACCGGAACAAGCGGCCAAAAGCGCGAATACCATGGTGAGCATAAGTACGACTGATACTATCTTTTTCAAGAAAACCCCTCCTGTATATGGATAATTGCTCATATTTCTTAAGCACATTTATATTGTATAATCAAAGCCAGTCGAACTACATGCAATAATCTTCACTCTACTTGTAGATTTATTAGTGCTTTTTGAGAAGGAAGGAGTACCCATAATGCTAAAGGTTCTAATTGCAGACGACGAATATCTCGTCAGGGAAATGCTGAAAAACGCCATAGACTGGCAGGATCAAGGATTTGAAATCGTCGGTGAAGCGGACAATGGGAAACAAGTGTTATCCCAGCTTGCACACACGGTACCTGATCTGGTTATTATCGATATCAATATGCCCATTGTGAACGGGATTGAGGTTGCCAAAGAAATTTATACCCATTACCCGCTCATGCACATGATTATAGTATCCGGCTATAGTGACTTCGAATATGCCAGACAGGCGATTACTTATAAAGTAACGGATTATTTACTCAAGCCGATTGACGATCATGCTCTGCTAACTGCTGTGCAGCGTGTGAAGCATGAGCTGGACAGCCGTGCACTAACAATTCAGAAGCTGCAGCATTGGGACGCATCGGAAAGTGCACTGCAAAGCGTGCGATTTGCCCATTTTATCAAATTATGGGTAGAAAGTTCCTTGTCTAACGAGCAGGTCGCCGCCAATCTGCACGATTTCCAAGTGACGCTGCCATCTGATTATATCCAATGTGCATTAGTGGAGCTAGGACCGTCCTTAACCGAGCTTTCTCCACCGGATTCCGGTTACAGCGATGCCGCTGATAATGTTGTCAGCCAGGTGCTCGAATTAGGCACCAGCTGCTTGAGAAATGCGGGCCTTCCCTGGCATGTGTTACATAGAGTGGATTCCAGAACTTTGACTCTGATCATAGGCTCCACGTATGGGTTCGAGCATTTCCTGCCGGCTGCTCTTGCTGAATGGATGGAAATAGTACATGCCAAGCACTCCTTATCCTTAACAATAGGAATAAGCGAAACCAACAGTGGATACGATAGTCTGCCACAGCTTTACATGTCCTCCCGACAGCAGCTGGCCCGCAAGTTCTATCTTGGGCATGGCAGCATGATTCGACCCACAAGTATTCGGTCGCAGGAAGCTCGACAATCGTATCTGGCTTTTCCAAGAGAAAAACTATCATTTCTTATCCGTTCAGGCCAAACTGCTAATTTGCGTGCGATCCTGAAGGATTATTATGTGGCACTGGCCAACGAACAAACCTACACCCGGGAAGCCGCATTTTTGTTTTCCAGTGAGCTGCTCAATCTCGAAGCCCACAGACTAGTGCAAAAGCAAGTAACATCCGACGTGATCCATCAAGTGGAAACACTTGCAGAGCTTGCTGAAACCACGATTCGTATTCTTACAGAGCTGTCGGTTTCCTATTACCAGGAACAGCTTACGAAGAAGGATGAGCTTGTACAGCAGTCCAAATATTTTATTATGGAAGCACTGGATGACCCGGATTTGAGTGTCGAGCTGCTATCACAAAAGCTGTTCGTCTCGGCCTCTTATTTGAGCCATCGCTTCAAGAAGCTTCAAGGTATAGGGCTAAGTGAATATATCAACACACTGCGTATGCACAAGGCTGTCGAGCTTCTCAGTGAGCAGGATTACAAGCTCCATGTATTAGCAGAAAAAGTCGGATATCGTGATCCCGTTTATTTCAGTAAATGCTTCAAAAAAATGTTTCAAATCTCTTTCTCCGAGTACAAGAGGGCCAGATGAAGCTTTCCTTCGGTTCAATACGCGCACGTATGAATACCATACTGGTACTGATTATTTTGCTTTCCTTTGTCACACTTGGCATTGGGATGTATAACAGGGTGTCAGGCCTGCTGCTCAAGGAAACCAAGCAATCCATCAACTATACGACCGAGGTCCTCGACAGAGATATCCACCAAATGCAGGAGGATATCGATCGGCTGGCCAAAGGCATGTACACCAACAATGAGCTGGGTATGCTGGTCCATACCTTTCCCGACTTCTCGCATCCGCAATACGTCAATAATCAAATCAGCAGCTATTTATATATGAAAAACATGCTTTCTACACGTCCCTATGTAGATTCCGTTTATGTATATCGAGGCAACCAAGCCGTGCTTCAGTTCGGTGCTCAAGTGAAAAAGCCGGAGGAGCGGATATCCAGCCTCGCAGCCTACCCGACGATTGATCAGCTTCCTTCGTTAACCCAATACTGGCTGCCGGTGCGTGCACCGGACGACCCTCCGGAGAAACCGCATTTTATATCCGTATTTATGAATTATTATGACAATTCGTCCTTGCTTAAATCGGGTCTGCTGCAAATCAATATGGAGCTGACCCCTGTATTTCGTATCTTGACGAACAATGTAACGGGCAACCGCAAGTTCTATGTCATCACCCGGGATGGCCAATTGTTATTTGGTACCGATTCGAACAACATGGACAGGATTATGGGACAACTCCGGACCGTTCCGAACCATAGTAGGGAAGGTCTGGAGATGGAGCTGGACAGCAAGTCTTATCTGGTTACCCAATATCCGTCCCAATATGGAGATTGGGTGATCATCAATGCTGTACCGACAGCGGAAATTAACTACAGCAGCCGCAGTGTGCTGGAGTTCATGGTGATCTTCATGATTATAGCCGGGACGCTCATCCTTTCTTTGTCCATATTTATTTCTTCACGGATGCTAAAGCCGGTAACGACATTGACACGACTCCTGCAATCGATCAATTTTGATAAAAAAATTGAATGGACCTTCCGTAATGATATGACTCCCTTAATGGGAGCTTCACATGAGATAGGGCTTTTTAGCCGTACGTTCGGTAAAATGATGGACCGACTCGAAGCGTATACCGTGGAAATCGAGCAAGCCTCGGCCAGACAGCGCAATCTGGAGCTGGAGCTGCTGCTGTCCCAGATCAAGCCACATTTTTTATATAATACACTGGAATCATTTTGCGGGCTGGCAAAGCTGAAACGTACGGATGACATCTACAAGCTGGCCAAATCTCTGGGACTTTTTTACCGGATTTCATTAAGCAAAGGGGCCGCCATCATCACCGTCCGTGAGGAGTTAGAGCATGTTAACAGCTATTTACTCATTGAAAAAATGAAATATAACGATAGATTCGATTATCATATTGAGATGGAGCCATCACTCCAATCGGTCCATATGCTCAAGCTGCTGCTGCAGCCCATTGTAGAAAATGCGATCGCCCATGGCATCCGTCACGTGGAGCATAAAGGCTTCATCCTTATTTACGTACACAAAAACGAGGAATTCATGGAATTCCTCGTTAAGGATAACGGATTCGGTATTTCTCCAAGCATGATGCAGCAATTAAACAATCAGACTTTCGTCTCTACTGGCAGCGGAGGCTTTGGCATTAGCAATATCAAGGAACGAATGCAATTATTTTATGGCGACAGCTGCAGTCTACTATACACCTCGCCTGCACAGGGCGGGACAGAGGTTACGCTGCGCATTCCTCTTCGTGAAACCGATTCTTCCTGAAGCTAGCCGAGTAGTCTGTCAAGATCATCAAGCAGCCGCATCGTACGAACTGTATCCGCAAAGTTAGGCTCCGGCTTCTTACCGTTCATGAGGCAGTCGATGAAATACACCATTTGATCCTCATAACCATAATACGAAAACCGCGGATACAGGCCCAGACTGGAATTCCATACAAGTGCGTCTCCACCGTCCACCAGGTCATAGGGCTTATAATGATCCCTGCGATATCCCTGGGGACGGTTATAAACCAAATTACGAATATTATCCACGACAATATTTTGTTTGTTGCCCAGAAGCTCCAGCCGCTCCATCGGATACATTTCATCGAGAATGGAAGCAGATTGGATCGAACCGATTGCGCCCCCTTTTGTACGGAACGAAATTGTATACCCCACCTGGGTATGTCCAATCGTTTCATCCAAGCTGATTCGCTGCGCATGCGTCAATTCAATCTCTCCCAATATAAAACGGGCCAGATCAAAATGATGGATAATGTGACTCAGCTTGAATTCGGCATCGGATTTATAGGGTGATGCGTTAAATTGCGACTGGAACATATGAATCCCGCCAAACTCCGGACGGTGCGCAATTTGCTTCGCCATCACATATGAGGAGGTAAATCTGCGGTTGAAGCCTACCATCGTGGTACGTCCCGTCTGCTCCTGTATGTGCAGGAGCTCTTCGGCCTGAGCTGTATTCAGGCAAGGTGTTTTCTCGACCAGTACATCAATGCCCGACAGCATAGCAGCCTTCGCCACCTCATAATGCATCTGTGGATTAATGACGCAAATGATGGCATCCAACGGCTCCTTTTCGAACATTTCACGAAAATCCGTATAACGCTTGGGGATATTATAATGACCTGTGAACTTGTCCAATCGTGCCTCATCGATGTCACATGCCGCTACAACCGATACCGGCTTGGCCCATCTTAACGTATTGTACATAAATTCGAACATGTGCCGGCCACAGCCGACAATTCCTATTTTGAGCTTAGTATCCATATCTGAATCGACTCCTTTTCTTACTAAAGTGTATAATTAAAAAGGGGTCGAAGCATCAATATAACCTATGGAAAATTCATAAAATCCGCTGTGGCACCTACACTTGACCTGTACTGCCTTGGTGTCATCTTCACAAGCTGCTGGAACGAACGATAAAAAGAAGCGTGATTCGGGAATCCGCTTTGCAGAAATACATCGGTAACCGGAATATCGCTACCAATCAGCAGCCGCTGTGCTTCCTTCACCCGCATTTTAATTAAATACTCCTTGAAACCGTCTCCAATAATCTCTTTGAATAAATGATAAGTGCGGGATGGGCTTAGGGAAATATGTGCGGCTACATCCTCCAAATGAATCGTCTCGGTATAATGCTCCTTAATAAATTGCAGCGCCGGGAATATCCTGTTGAATGAAGTTAACGTCACATTCCATTCCTGCTCGCTCAGCAGTGACCGATAATAGCGGGCAAGCAGGACACACGTCTGCTGCAGCGCCCCAACCACATAGCTTTTATAGCCGATTTGCTTCTGCTCCAATTCCTCCCCCATACCCAGCATCAACCGACCGATCTCCTGCGCTATCGGCAGGTGGCCTATAATCTGGTTGCGAATGACAAAAGACTTGGAGTTAAAGGGCAGAAGCAGCTCAGGTTCACTTGTTTCCAATATGGAGGGTCGGAAATATATAAAAAGAAACCGGCACATTTTGTCCGGATCACAGTTGGCGATATGAGGCTGCGTCTGATTCACTACAAATACATCACCAGGACGCACGGGGTAAGTTTCATCGTTAATATGGAACCAGCCTTCCCCCTCGATGCAATATCCAAGCTCCACAAACGGATGCCAATGCTTGGTGACCGTGTTGGCTCGGATCGTTCTTCTGGCCATATCGATGGGAAAAGCGTGGTCCAAATCCATTTTTTCCTTACGCATGCGGGTCCTCCTGTAAGCCTATAAAGGTTCAAAGCGTTATTGATTCCATCATAGTTGGGGAGGACCTTATTATCAAGTTTTTTCTAAATTATACTCTCGCCTTCTCTTCCCGCTCATATAAATCCGGCCTGCGGTCATAGAAGGGAGCGACGACGCCATGCTTGCGGTTTTTGTGGAGCTCGGAGAAATCGACCGTCGTATATACGGCCATATTTTCGTTCAACCGCCCAGACATCAAGATTCCATCATTGGGAAAAGGAACATCGCATGGTGCGAATACTCCCGCCTGACAATGGCCCTCATCGATCTGGGGACGACCCACGGGCAAGGAGCCGACGATCCCGCTTAAGGCCACGAACAATTGATTTTCAACGGCACGTGCCTGGCAGCAATGCCGGACGCGATGATATCCCGCCGCAGAATCCGTATAAGAGGGACACAAGATCAGCTCTACGCCTCTGGCTGCAGCAATTCGCGCAATCTCAGGAAATTCGATATCGTAACAGGTTAAGATGGCTGCTTTGCCCCAACGGGTATGAATGATATTAAGTGAATCGCCGCCTTTCAGCAGCCAGCGGTGCTTTTCCTCAGGGGTAAGATGGAATTTATTTTGCGTCTCCACCCGGCCATCAGGAAAGAACATAAATGCCGTGTTCACGTACCCGTCTGCTTCCTGACAAATATGACTGCCTGCCACTATCACCATATCGGTTTCTTTACTATGATGCTGAAAGAAATTCCGGTAAACGGTCGTAAAGCTGTCCAAATACCGGCACGCTTCTTCATTATCCATAGCTGGAACGAGCGACAGCAAGTGCGCCGTCACATATTCCGGTAAAACTACCAGCTCCGCCTCCTGCCTGACTGCCTCCTGCAGCTTCTCGGCCATCAGTTCCCAGTAATGCTCAGCGGAATGAATGTCGGTCAAACCGTATTGAATCGTAGCAATTTTCAGTGTTGTCATAGTGGCGTGACTCCTTCACAATAGAAAAACGAATTTAGGAACGAATTTGCAGCGAATAAATATCGGTTCGTCGATCCCCTATTGTCAAAACTTCCTTCGTTTTTCTGTAACGCTGCAGTACCTCCAGATCGATCTCGGCCATAATAACCGTTTCTGTATTTTCACTGCATTCTGCGGCCACACCGTCACGGGGGAATGAGAAGTCGGATGGTGTATAAATACCGGATTGGGCGTATTGGATATCGATATTTTCAACATGCGTCAGATTGCCTACTGTGCCAGCGGTCACAACGAACATTTGATTTTCAATCGCTCTCGCCTGGGCACAATATTTGACACGTAAAAAGGTTTGGCGGTCCTCCGTACAATACGGTACAAAAATAATTTGCGCCCCTTCTTCAGCAACAATGCGTGAAATCTCAGGGTACTCAATATCACTGCTGAGCTGGATCGAAATTTTACCGCAATCCGTATCGAATACTTCCAACCGATTGCCACCGTTGATTCCCCACCACTTGCGTTCGTTAGGGGAAATATGCAGCTTATACTGCTGGGCTATCGTCCCGTCGCGGCGAAATAAATGAGCTACATTATAAATACGATTATTTTTCTCTAAAAAATGTGAGCCCCCGATGACATTGACGTTATATTTCACAGCCAGATCGGAAAAGAGCTCCACATAATTCGGTGTGAATTCGGTCAATTTGCGGACAGCCAAGCTGGGTGAGCGCTCCTCCAGGAAGGATAATAGCTGCATGGTCACATTTTCCGGAAATACGGCAAAGTCCGATTTATAATCTGAGGCCACATCCACATAATGCTCGCATTGGGTAGCAAACTCCTCAAACGATTCAATTTTCTTCATCATATATTGAACGACACATACCCGCACGGGAAATGACATTTTGTAATGGATCTTGGAGATCTTCGGTTTATACTCAATGTTGTTCCATTCCAGCAGTGTCGCATAGGTCATCGATTCCTGATCATCGGGTAAATAGTTCGTTATGATCCGTTTCAGCGTGAAGCCGTTCATCATCTGGAAGGTCAGCACGGGATCATAAATGTTTTGCTGTAATACCTCTTCGGCATATGCTCTCGGCGACATTTTATCGCTATATTTATGATAGAGCGGAATACGTCCACCTACAATAATGCTTTTCAGATTCAGCTCCTCGGCCAACCGCTTCCGCGCTTCATACAAACGTCTGCCAATCTTCATACGGCGGTAATCCGGATGGACCATGACCTCCATGCCGTACAAATTTCCGCCCAATGGATTGTGCGTACGTATGTATCCTTTATCCGTAATTTCCGCATAGGTATGCTGCTCCAAGTATTCATCGAAGTTGACGATCAGACTGGAGCACGAACCGATAATAATCCCATCATATTCGACACAGATTTGCCCCTCCGGGAATATACGGATATGGCTTTCCAACTGCTCGATTTTCCAAGGCAGCATATTCGGAAAACAGACATTTTGCAGCTCGATAATATTTTCAAAGTCGGCACGCACAATATTACGGATAATGATTTTTTTTTCAAATTGCGAAATATCACCTTTGGTCATATAGACTCTCCACTCTTTCAATATGGTCTTTATTCATTATATATAGGAAGTACTATCTGAATATTTAGTGTGTGTAAACATAATGTAAACAATCAGCTTCTTGGAAAATGGTGATTTATATTTACAATTTATTTATATTTTCATAACGTTCTCTTTACAATGGCCTCTTATACTATGCATATTGTCATTATTCTGATGAAGAGGTGTATCCATGAAACGCAGCAGTAAACTATTGACCAGTATGACCGCAGGCGCCTTATTGATCACAAGCCTGACAGCCGCTACGGCTTTTGCGGAAACTAAGGATGTACCAGTAAGAAAAACATTTGAAAACATGCAGGGCAAGCTGACCTGGAACGAAAAGGATCGCAGTGTACAAATCGTGGTCGGCAGCGTACAGGCTGTGCTCAAGCTCGATTCCGATGAAGCAACACTCCAGGGCAAGCTGTTCAAATTAAATAAAAAGCCTTATCTGGCGGATTCCTTGATGCAAATCTCACCTGAAACCTTCCAGTCTATTCAACAGGTTGCAATTGTAGAACAAAACAAAACCGGCTACGAGGTGGCTAGCACCTTCAAAATGCCGGGTGGCAAAGCCGAGATCGCGTCATCCACACCGGATGGTAAACGTTTGGTCGTTACCGAGGATGATCTGGGCAGTATCAGCATTTTGAATATTGAAGATGTGACTAAGGTTAGTGTCTTGAAGCAAGTCAGCTTCAAAAGCCTTTCTGATAAAGCGACCGTTACCAGTGTGGCCGTAACTCCTGATGGCAAATATGCACTGGCTGCTATCCGCACAGGTGATGATGTAACGAATGCCAACAAAGGTATAGTTGCCGCAGTCGATTTAAATACGTATAGTATCGTCAAGTCCTATGAGGTTGGTATCGGACCTGACAGTATAGTAATATCCAAAGACGGCAAATATGCGGTCATTGCGATTGAAGATGAAGAAATTGATGTAGCGAAGGACGAAATCGATTATAAAAATGCCAAACGTCCAGGCTCGATCGCAATCATCAGCTTTGCAGGTGGAGACGTTGCAAAAGGCGAGCTTACCGATATTAAAATAGATTTATCCAATGTCAAGGGAGCTATCTACCCTCACGATCCTCAGCCTGAATATGTTGCAATCAGTCCTGACAGCTCTACAGCCGCAATCACTTTGCAGGAAAACAATGCAATTGCCATCGTGGATCTGAACAAAAAAGCGATTACCAAAATTTTCTCACTTGGTGTTACCAAGCATAAGGCCGATTTAAAAACAGATGACAAAGTGTCGATCACTGAAGAGCTGACCGCTCGTCCAGAGCCGGATGGTATCGCCTTTATAGCTGACGGCAAATACCTGTTCACCGCCAATGAAGGCGATCTGGGCAAAGACGAATTCAAGGATGGCGTTCGTTCGGGCGGACGCAATGTGATGGGCTGGGATTTAGATGGAAATGTGATCTATGACAGCATGGAACTCATCGATCAATCTGCCGCTCTAGTAGGTCTTTACCCAGAAAGCCGCAGCGGTAATCGTGGCAGCGAGGTTGAGAACCTGACTATCGCCGAAGTGAACGGTAAGCAAATCATGGCGGTAGCTGCTGAACGTGCAAGCGTGATTCTGTTCTTCGAGGTAACCGATCCCAAGAAACCAAATTACCTGGGCTTGCTTCCTTCAGGTACTTCACCTGAGGGTATTCACAAGGTTGGCGGACGCAACCTGTTCGTCAGCGCTGATGAAGTAGCTGGAACGATTACTTTCTACCAAGGTAAATAATTTCGTAAGGATATTTGACCGCGCAGCGAGACTTATTCATCGCACTTCCCAATAACAACGAATACACCTCCAAACCACAATTCAAGTGGGATTTGAGAGGTGTATTTATTTATTCCACGCTACTCAATCACGAGCCAGCTTTACAACAGTTTGGTCGTTTCGTTCTTGATGGAAGCTTTGTCAGCAGGCTCTTCATCCTCTACGATGCTGCGCGTAGAATTCCTGAATTCGCGGAGTGTGTCCCCGAAGGCTCTGCCGAGCTGCGGCAGCTTGGAGGGTCCAAACACGATCAGAGCGATAGCCAGAATTAACACTAAGCCTGAAACACCAATATTGTTGAACATATGGATTCTCCTTTCTTACCTTGATGATCAGGAGCCAGTCAAATCAAATGAAGACGGCTCCTATGTATGCATCCTTTGCTGCAATACAGACTTCCTTAGCTGTTCGTCGGGGTATGCTGCATGGCCCGCCACTGCCTGCCTGAAATGAATACACTGATTTCAAACAGCAGGAACAAAGGAACGGTTACCGATAGATGAGAAATCATATCCGGTGGCGAAATGCACGAGCCTACAATGGCCAGGATGATATAGGCATACTTTCGTGTCATTTTTAATCGCTCTGGTGTCAGCAGCCCCAATTTGGTTAGAAACATCAGAACTACTGGCATTTCAAAGGCTACCGCCATCGGAAACACAATTTCGTATAAAAACGAAAAGTAGCGGTCGATTCCATACGTTTCCACAGCGCCTATCGTCAGGTTCATGGTCTTCATGAAATGCAGCATCATCGGGAACACAACCATGTAACCAAAGGCAGCCCCAGCTAAAAACAGCACAAACGCCGCAGGAATATAGGGTAAGGTACTTCTGGCCTCAGCCTCTGTAAGCCCTGGTCTCACGAACCCCCACAACTGATGGAGAATGACAGGCACCGCGAACAGCAGAGCAAACAGCAAAGCACACTTCATATAGATGAGCAGCCCATCCGTAAATGAAAATACGTTCCATTCAATCCCGCTCGCTGTTGGCTGCGATTTGATGTAACGTAAAATACTCGGCGACAAGTAAAGTCCTACACAGAGTGCGGCAATAAACCATGAACCCACGATAATTAACCGCTTCCTGATCTCCGCCAAATGCAGTACCCAGTCCTCCAGTTCCATCCGATCCCCACCCCATTAGAAGCTAGATTGCAGAATCCGTGTATTCACACCAGAGATCCGCCTTTTTTTATATACTGAGAGACCCCTTCTGCCGCCCGATATGCGAGTGCGCCAACGGTTCCTGTAGGATTATAGCCGCTGTTATGCGGAAATGCGCATGCCCCGACAACGAATATATTTTCGTGATCCCACATTTGCAAGTAAGAGTTAACAGCAGAAGTGGATGGGTCAGCTCCCATAATCGCTCCTCCAGTATTGTGAGTCGATTGATAAGGAACAATGTTGTATGGCCCCAGTTGATCAGCCGATCCCATCGTCGTCGGTTTCATTTCTTTCATAATTTCAGCGGATTTACCTGCGACGAATTTGATCATTTCACGATCCTGATCCTCAAAGTCAAAGGTAACTCGAATCAAAGGCAGTCCGTACGCATCTTTATACGTCGGGTCCAGATCGAGATAATGATGCTTCCAAGGCATACTGCTGCCCTGCGGAGATACCGCCAGCACACTATTGGCATATTTGATCGATTGCTTCTTGAATTCTTTTCCCCACGATGGGGTTCCCTTGGGCACGGAATTGGTTGCTATCGGTCGAAGCCCTGTCTGGGAAATCCGAATTCCTGCTCCATGAATAAAATTGAGATTCGTATGATCAAAGTTGTCTCCATTGAAATCAGGAACTTCGATTCCGAGTGATCCGGCCCCTGCATACAAATTGAATTCTCGATCATCAAAGAATCCCGTAGCTGCTCCCCCGTTTGTTTGATAAGCGTAGTTCTTGCCGATCACCCCTGTTCCCGAAACGGGATCATAGGGCTTACCCAGTTTGGAAGTCAGCAGCAGGCGAACATTGTTGAACACATAGCTTGCCATGATCACCACATCTGCTGGCTGTTCAAATTGCTCTCCTGTGACGGTATTCACATAGACAACCCCGCTTGCCTTCTTGCCGTCATTCAAAATTTGAATCACATTCGAGTAGGAACGAAGATCCAGATTGCCCGTTTTCTGAGCAACAGGTAGGACTGTCACCACCGGATCCGCTTTGGCTCCATATTCACAGCCGTATCGTTCACAGTAGCCGCAGTATTGACAGGCAGCCCGAGTGATACCGTCAGGATTCGTGTACTGCTCGGAAAGATTCGCGGATGGCATCATGTACGGGTGGTAACCGAGCTTCTTTGATGCCTCTTCGAATAATTTGAGCACTGGAGTCCGAATCATCGGCTTGGTTGGAAAAGGATTGGTTCTTTTCCCTACAAGCGGATTTTGTTCGGGGTCACCGGATATGCCCGCCATCTTCTCAAATTTATCAAAGTATGGTTCCATTTGATCATAGGTAACACCCCAATCCTGGATCGTCATCCCTGCCGGAATTTTGTTTTTTCCATATTTTTCGACGGTTTTACTGTAGATTTCAAAATCATAGGGTAGGAACCGATACGTTTGTCCATTCCAGTGAACCCCTGCGCCGCCAAGCCCCTCACTAAGCAGGAAGGAGCCATATTCCCTCATCGGTACGGCTGCAATCTTTTCGGTGTTGCGAAACGTAATCGTTTCCTTGGATAAATCCTGCATCAGCTCATACCGCTGTGAATAACGCAGCTCATCATGCACCATATAATAATCTTTGGTGCTCCGAGGCTTCCCGCGCTCCAATCCGACAACCTTTATGCCCTCCTTGGTCAACTCGGCAGCAATGATTCCGCCCAGAAATCCCATGCCCACGATCACTACCGGAACCTTTGGCAATACTGTAGCCATTTATTTTCCTCGCTTTCTTGTATGGTTGTCTGCTCTGCTATTGATTTAATGGGTAACAAAATGATTACGTAGACTTCTCGGCTCCATCAAGACAAATTGTTCCTTGTCCATAATTTGGGTGTAGCTCATTTGATTGCCTGGATATTTGCGCATTTTCCAACCAAGCATATTTTTGTTGCCGCCGTATAGCGGATCCGAATAAGCTCCTTCTATCGTTAAAGTGCGCAGCATGTTGAAAAAGGTTTTGCCCGTGACCCCATTCACAACCATGATTTCGCCCTTTTCCATCATCGTGAGAATGGCGATCTTCTCCTCCTCGGCCAGATCAACAAAACCTTTTGTGTATTTTTTCTGGCTGGCATCCTCCAAGGATTGCAGCCCCATCGTAAACAGCTCATTACGTCGAATGCTTTGATAATCGCCCTGAGTCACTTCCCCCTTAACAAAAGGGCCCGTCCGATATTCGCGGGCGTTCACGCCCCAGCGGCTGGACATCTGATGATCTATGTAGAAGGCAACACCCAGTTCTGTAGCTCCCGGACCTAGCTCATCCTTTGGAAAAATACATTCTGCTGCTGCTTCCGTCAGCTGAAGCTGAGTCTGATCAAAAAACATCGGAGCCTGATTGTAATCAATCGTTGAGGCTTCAGTGCCAGGTGCGGGTGCTGGGGCAGGAGTTTCTGAAGGTTTGGTAAATCCGCCGGTGAGCGCTTTGGTCAGCACTCCACCCACAACCACCCCACCGATAGCGGCACCGGAATATTTCAAAAAACGACGTCGTGAATCGTTTGATGGACGTTCTGTATCCTTTTCTTCCATGATACCAATCTCCTTTTGATTTGGATTATTGAGCTTCATTTTGTAATAAATGGACGTTGCGTATATTTTGATCTCCGGACGGACATTTTATGCAAACAAACTGTTTTTCACAAAATAGCTGAAGTAAGAACCAACAATAAGGAGGAATACCCATGAACAAATCACTTGTCTGTGTTACCCTGCTGCTTTCCATTTCGCTATCTGCCTGTGGATCCAAGAGCTCTGCACCACCAAGTACTCCAACTCCACCAGCAGCCAATCAAGGAGCTGGATCAACTACTGGCGGCGGCACCTCCACCACGGTTGATGCTAGTGCCATTTATAAGCAAAACTGTGTAAGCTGTCACGGTAATGCTCTGGAGGGGGCCGTTGGACCCAGCTTGCAAAAGGTCGGCGCCAAATACTCCAAGGACCAGCTTGCCACGATATTGAATAACGGAAAAGGGGCCATGCCCAGCTTTAAAGGCAAGCTTACGGATACTGAAATCGGTGCGATTGCGACCTGGCTGGCCGATAAAAAATAGGCATTCATTTGAATAACGCACACAAAAAGCCGTTCCCTGTTCTCTCCAGGAAACGGCTCTTGCTTTTGGACTACTTATGCTACTGTTGAGCAAATTTATACAGCCTGCTGTTTCAAGGCAACCTGTACCCGCTCGCCTACCTCGAAGGGCTCTGTAAATCCTGTGTGCACATCCCAGGTATGCCCGTTCACGTTAACCGCATAATGAATTTCTTTGCCTTGATATTGCACATTGACGATTTGTCCGGGCAATCCATGTCGATCTGATCGCTCCCTGCCATCTCTATGCAACAAAAACTGATCAGGTCTGACCGGATACAAGCCGCTGGCTTTGATCTCACCTGAAACTTCATTTCCTACCCATGCTGGTGCAGCCAGATTCTCGCTTCTCGGATGAAAAACGGCCCCGTCCCAGCTGCCTTCAACGAGATTGGCTTTGCTTACGAACCGGGCCACAAAGCTGCTTTGCGGCCGCAGGTATACGTCCTGAGGAGTTCCGATCTGCTCAATCCGCCCCTCATTCATGACTACAATCCGATCTGCCATCGCCAAGGCTTCCCCCTGATCATGCGTCACATAAACAATCGAGGCTTGACTCCGGCGATGAAGGCTTTGAATTTCCCGGCGCATCTCCAGACGCAGCATCGCGTCCAGGCTCGATAACGGCTCATCCATCAGCAGCAAGCTCGGTTTGGCTGCAACAGCGCGGGCAAAGGCAACCCGCTGCTTTTGTCCGCCGGACAGCTCATGCGGCATCCGATCTGCCAGCTGTGTCAGACCGACCATTTCCAATACCTCGGATATGCGTGATAGCTCATTCGCACGTGGTAAAGCAGCTTTGTTACTTTGATGACGCAATGGAAAACGGACATGCTCCTTGACACTCAGGTGCGGCCACAGCGCAAAGGATTGAAAAACCATGCCGATATTCCGATGCTCAGGCGGAACATTATGCCCGTTACCATCCACTGTTCTCCCTGCAATCCGTATCTCCCCGGCGGTTGTATGATCGAAGCCTGCCATAAGCCGCAGCAATGTCGTTTTGCCACAGCCTGACGGCCCCAGAATAGCGACAAATTCTCCCGATTGAATCTGCAGATCAATCCCCTTTAATACCTCCTGCGATCCGAAATGCTTCGTTACACGAATGATTTCCGTATTCACAATGCGCCTCCCTTTCTTTGGGCTGTCCACTTTACAGCCTGCAGCAGAATCATCAATATCATAATCAGGGCCACAATGACGCACGACAATGCGGTGGAATAATTCGTGCTGCCTGCCTGTTCAAAATTAAAAATAACGACACCAATCGTTTCCGATCCTGACGACCATAGCAAAGAGGATACCGTCAGCTCCGTCAAAGCGGACAAGAACACCAGCATTGACCCGGCTAATATCCCCGGAAGCGTCAGAGGAAGGAGAATTTTACGCCACACGCTGCTCCACCCTGCTCCTGATATCCGGGCGGCTTCCTCCGCTGAAGCATCGATCTGCTGAAATGCCGTCATACTGCTGCGCACCTGCAGCGTCATGAAACGGATCATATAAGCTATGAACAGAATTGCCATACTGCCGTAGATTCCTGGATTCCAGCCTGGAATCGGCTCCATCCAGGTAAGGATCATCGCTAAACCGAACACAATGCCCGGAAGCGCATATGGCAAACTGATCACCAGGTCCATACCTTTCACCAGCAGAGTAGGACGTTTTAACCGATAGTAAGCAAAGGCTGTTCCCAATATCATACACACGATTAAGGTGACCAACGATAATGTAAAGCTGTTGCCTATAGCATGGTGCGCCTTGGAGTTCTCCCACAAGACGAAGCGGTAATGATCCATTGTCGTATTATCCCAGCCAAACGGAAGTCCATAAGCTTTCTTTAAGGAATACATCAGCATCGAGACCAACGGCAAAAAGGTAATCACAGCCAGAAACAACCATACGAGCCCCGTCCACAGCCACTTTCTTTTGCCTAATTGAAACCGCGGCAGCATGTCCTCATATGCAGTTTCCGATGTCTTGTAGGAGCGCTGAACAAGCCATTGTATCGAAGTCCCGACTAAGGCGACGACTCCCAAAAGGACAGCTAATGCAGAGCTTCTCGCAAACGCACTGGGACCAAATCCGACTACCTGCTCATAAATCAACGTACTTAATACCGTAATATTAGCCGGAATTCCCAAAAAAGCAGGAATACCAAAGTTGTCAAGACTGGCCAGAAAAGCGAGCAAACCGCCGCTTGCAATACCCGGAATCGCCAGCGGCAGCGTGATGGTGCGAAATGTCGTCCATCTGCCCGCTCCACCTGAGCGACTTGCCCATTCCAGCTCTCGCGGAATTCGCCTGAGCACACCAACCGTTAGCAAATACACAAGCGGATAATGATGAATACCCATGACGAATATAATCCCCCCGTAGCTGTACATACTCCACGGCTTCATATCCTCGGAAAACAGATGCAGAAATTCAGCTATTGGCCCTTGTACACCTGTGAAAGAAGTCCAGGCCAATGTGACAACGTAAGAAGGAATGATAAATGAAAGCATGACAATCATATGAAGCCATGCCTTATGTGACAAGTTACTGTAGGCTATTAACCATGCCATGCCTACTCCTAAAATTAAAGCAACCAGGGTCGAACCGCTAATGATGATCAAGGTTGATTCCATCGTTTTCCATGTTCTTGCTTCACTCAACAGATCGATATAAACGCCAAGCCCTGTCCCTGTTTTGTGTACAAAGCTCAGCGCCATCAGCTTCATGATAGGGAAAACAAACATCAGAATGACAGAAACGAAACCTAATCCAAGAGCGATCCGTTGCAGCCAGACACGGGAAGCCAATCGGTTCGGAGCTTTATCGGCTCCTGACCCGTTCTTTCGAAGACCTGTCTGCTCAAGATTCGTATTCATATTTGTGTACTCGCGTCCTTCGTTAGCTTTATTGTCCGAATATGTCCGTGAATGCTTTTTTATCCTGATCGCGCGCTTCTACCAATTTAGCCAGATCACCGGATAATACCTTCATCTCGGAGAACGACTTTAAGCCGTCCGGCGCTTTGATACCTTCACGCAGCGGTGTGTACCCGATTTCTGCGGATATCTTCTGACCTTCTTCAGACAGTACAAAATCAACCAGTGCCTGTGCTGCTTTTTCATTAGCCGTGTTGTTCAGAATACCAATCGGCTCCGTAATAACCGGCACTCCCTCCGTTGGATAAATAAGCTCAACAGGGGAGCCCTTCTTTTTCTCACGCGGCACTAAATAATCAACCACCATAGCATAGGACTTGGCGCCTGTCGCTACTTCCTTGAGAACAGCACCATTCCCCTTGACTACAGAGATTTCGCTTGCTTTAAGCTGCTTGAAAAAGTCCCAGCCAAATTCATTCGTCCTTGTCATCACGCCTACATTGTAAGCAGCCGCTCCGGAATACAAGGGACTTGGCATAATAGCTGCACCTTTGTTTGCCGCTTCCGTCAACGTTTTCCATGAAGTAGGTAATGTTTTTACTTTTTGTGTATTAACAGCAAGTACCGTCGCTAAAATTTTCGTACCTTGATACATCCCATCCGGATCGGCAAATCCTTTTGGGATTTTGGCCAGCTCAGGCGATTTATACGATTTTAACAGCTTCTGCTGTTTAAGTGCCTCGAAGGTTACGGAATCTGCAACCAGTAACACATCCGCCTGGACTTTACCTGCCTGATTCTCAGCCTGCAGCTTGGCGATAACCTCTTCAGTCCCGGAACGGTACGTTTCCACCTTCACCTCAGGAAATTTCTTATTGAAAGCAGTGACCAGCTTCGTCACATCTTCTTCTGGCTGGGAGGTGTAAAAATTCAGCTTGCCGGCTACAGCTGCTTTCGTCTCCGCTACTCCGGAAGACGCTGCCTGAGAGGCGGACTTGTCTATATTGGTGGGCGATGTGCCGCAGCCACTGATGGTCCAAACCATGATGCAGGCGAGACTCATTGTGATCCATTTACTTTTATGCATTATCGGTATCTCTCCTCTTTTGTGCTATATTTCACCTTATTGTACAGCTCCACTATTAACGCAAGATCATACAAGCTTGATAGTTTTGTAAATTCTTAAGAAAATCTTCAGAATTCCCCCTACTTTATCTGAAGAACTTTTAGTTATGCTATAAGTAGTTCTTTTACAGGAGGGAATTCGTATGTTAGTAGAAACCAAGTCACAGGTACATGAAAAGCTATTGTTCTTATATAAATTTGTATGCTCACCCGGACAAATCGGAAGTGTAACGCCAAGCTCCCGTTATTTGGCCAATAAAATGGTCAGCTCCGTTCCGTGGGATCAGATAAGCAGCATCGCTGAGCTTGGTGCGGGTACAGGGGCCATTACGAAGCACATTCAGGCTGTCAGACAAGCAAATACAAAGGTACTGCTATTCGAAAAAGATCCGTATCTGCAGCAAGCACTGGAACGCCATTATCCGCAATTTGCTTGTTATTCCGATGGCCGTGACTTGTCGTTTGCGATGCGTCAGGAGTCCATCGAGCAGCTGGATGCAATCATATCCGGCCTGCCTTTTTTCAACTTTCCTCAAGCTATCAGGGATCAGCTGATGAACCAGATTGTCGCGTCACTGAAGACAGGGGGACTGTTTATCGCTTTTCAATACTCCTTGCAGATGAAATCACAGCTAAGTGAGTATTTTGATATCGAAGCTGTCCATTGGGTTCCCTTGAACCTGCCTCCGGCCTTCGTTTATGTGTGCCGCAAAAAAGGAGCTCGACAGTCATGAACTATGACACACTCGTATCCATGATTGAACATTATGGTTATGCAGCCTTGTTTTTTTCTTTATGGCTCGGGATTGTCGGTATGCCGATTCCTGACGAGGTGGTTGTGATGACTGGCGGGGCGGTTACGGGAAGTGGAATTCTGCAAGTGATTCCCGCTTTTGTGCTTACGTATTTAGGCGTCATATCCGGGTTATCCTTAGGTTATATACTGGGTCGATATGTGGGCACACCGGTTCTGGATAAACTGCGGCGCAAACCAAGGATGAATAAATGGATCGGCTTTTCGGAGCGATTAATCGTCAAGTATGGAAACTTCGCACTATGTATCAGCTATTTGCTTCCCGTAGTCCGGCACATCATGCCGTATCTGGTCGGGATCAATAAAATGAGTTTTAGACGTTATGCGCTGCTGTCCTATTCGTCCGGTCTTGTATGGACATTGATTTTTTTTACCGTGGGGCGCTTTGTTGGAAATCATGTGCAGGATGTCGGGGTTCTGGTTTATAATTACGGTATCCGGCTGTTAGGACTGCTGGGGTTGTGTATCGTTATTATCATTATCATACGGTTAGTTCGAAGGAGAGATCCGGCTCGATGAGTGTCACTATATTAGTTGCTGATGATGATCGGGATATTCGCGATGTCATCCACATTTATCTGCGCAATGAGGGGTACCAGGTTCTGGAAGCGGAGAATGGGAGTCAAGCTTTGACGATGGTTCAGCAGCATAAGATCGATTTGATCATATTGGATGTCATGATGCCGCTTCTCGATGGAATTACAGCTTGTCTCAAAATCCGTGAGGTATCCCATGTTCCCATTATTATGCTTTCCGCCAAGGAGGAGTATCTGGATAAAATCACCGGTCTCTCTACCGGGGCCGATGATTATGTGACCAAACCGTTCAACTCTCTGGAATTAATCGCAAGGGTGAAAGCCCAGCTGAGAAGACAGAACTTCACCGTTCATCCACAGGCCCAGAGCAGCTCCGAAATTGTTATTGATGAATTGGTCATAAGCAAAGATCATCACAGGACAACCGTACGTGGTCAAGTTATCTCATTAACACCCATTGAATTTTCCATCCTTGAGCTGCTTGCCACTCACCAAGGCCAAGTGTTCAGTATCGATAAAATTTATCAGAGCGTGTGGAAGGAACAAAATGAATTTTATTCGGAAAATACAGTTATGGTCCATATCCGAAATATTCGCGAGAAAATAGAAATCAATGCAAGAGAACCGCAATATATTAAAACCGTTTGGGGAGTGGGATATAAAATTGACAAATAAGCTATGGTCTCTCTTAAGCGGTAAAAAAAACATTCGAGGCCATATCCTTTGGGTGGTCATCCTGAGCTGGATTCTCGCAATGTTCATGACGATAGTATCTGATAATTTAGCCCTCCTCCTGCCTCCCTGGGCTGAATCCCTATCAAAACTTTTTAACTTGATCATGCTGATAGCCTGCTTTATTGTGTTCTTTTTTGTATTTACCCACCCTATCGTGCGTTACTTCAAAGCATTGACCGATGGATTACAATCGATCGCAAGCGGAGACTTAAGTTATCGGCTCCCCTTGTCCCGGCATGATGAGCTGGGGATTGTGGCTCACAATATTAATCAGATGGCAGAACGCTTGCAGATCCAGCAGGAACGGGAACGACAACTCGAGAAGTCGAAAATGGAGCTGATAACGTATGTATCCCACGATTTACGCACTCCGCTTACCAGTATCATTGGCTATCTCGATTTGCTAAAAACGCACACCTATCAGAGTGTGGCCGAACAGGAGCGTTATATTGACAACGCATTTAATAAAACCCAGCAGCTCAAAAAACTGATTGATGATCTGTTTGAGTATACGAGACTTACCGACGGTCATATTCAATTAGCGATTCAGCAGGTTGATATGAACAGTTTACTGGATCAAATGATCACTGAATTTGAGCCCGTTGCCAAGGAGCATGGAATTACTGTACGTACAAATTTGTTGTCGGCGCCCGTGATGCTGGATCTGGATATTGAAAAGATCGTCAGAGCTATTGATAATTTACTCATGAATGCCATGAAATTCTCGGACAGACCCGGTACCATCCAGGTATCACTTGATGCGGGAGCAGCTTCTGTTACCCTGAGCATTGAGAATAATGGAATCCCTATCTCTCCCGAGCAGGAAGAACAGCTATTTGAACGATTTTACAAAATAGAGCCGTCCCGAAATGATAACCAAATGCCCTCCGGGTCCGGCCTCGGGTTGTCCATTGCCAAACATATTGTTGAGCTGCATGGGGGACGCATCGGGCTTGAGCACAGAAACGGTCACTATCGATTTTTTATGGACCTGATGATTTCTGCTGCGGATCGGATTCCTTCGCATTCCGACAGAAGCGATCTGCAATAGCAAGGAAAATGATCACAGGAACCATCAGTATGGCATCCACAACCACGAAGCTCCAGTTCTTGCTTGCGATCATTTCATACCCTTTACTGTGAGGCATGTACAGGATCACAAGCAGAAACCAAATAGCTGATAGGATGTACGCGTAAATATAGGGTTTCATCAGTCAGATGTTGTTGTATCCACAACCTCGTCCTCATTGACGAGATGAGCCGGAATCGGAATCATATCCAGTCCGTAAGCCGTACTGAACAGCTGCCCGCCGGCTGCATCCGTTAAATCACCGCCAATGTATACGCCGCTATCATCGTCTTCATCCCCTTCTTCCGCTGTAATACCTTCGTCTGCCAACAGCAATTCCCCGCCATGAGCTTGCGCAATTTCCAATGCAGAAGTCAGCTCACTGTGATCCACGAACACTTGAACGATCCATTGACCTTCTTGTACATCCTGATGAGCATGATAGCCGATTTCCAATAACGTATCATAAGACAAGGCAGCCGCCCCGTCGTCTTGGAATCGAAATACAATAGGTACAGAACTCATTGACAAGCCTCCCTCTTTTTTCTCAAAATCCCTATATACCAAAGTTAGCTTTTCCCAAAATCAGCCTGTTATTCGGGTCTGCTATTTTCATTGGGTTTGGCAGCAGAGAAGTAAGTCGTCACAATCTGGATCCGGTCCTGGAGCTGGATGATTTCATTGATGAGTGAGCATACTTATAATCAATGGAAAGGAAGGTCCGATATGGAACGCCGAGTTATGATTACCAATCATCAAATGCTGGCATTAGTTGTGATCTCAACCATTGGAGCCTCAAGCTTATACGCTCAAGCGGCACTTGCCCATTATGCGGAACGCGACTCTTGGTATTTAGTATTGGTGGGTGGCGCCATTGGATTGTTCAACATGTTTGTATTTGTATGGCTGGACCGATTATTTCCCGGCAAAAATATGATTACAATCAGTATTTCCCTGTTAGGACGTTGGATCGGCAGTTTGGTCGCTGCTCTTATCATTTTTTATTTTATAGACGTATCCACATGGATACTTCGTGAGTTTTCTCAATTTTTTATTATTGCCCTTGATCCTACAACCCCACAAGTATGGTACATGATTGCCTGTGCAATTATGTGCTCTTATGCGGTTTATCATGGTCTTGAGGTGTTTGCCCGTGTATCTGAAATTATTTTCATTGTGATTATTTTCACATTTTTAGGTGTTTACCTGTTATTGGTCAATCAGTATCATCCCGAATACCTGCTTCCCATCTTGGAGAACGGATTCATTCAGCCTTTGAAGGGTCTGATGGTTGCTGTCTCCTGGTATGGTGATTTGATGTTTATTTCCATGATTCTCAAGCATGTTCGCAAGACTGGGCAAACCTCTTATTACGCAGTAGGTGCGGTTGGACTCATTGCCTGTTTACTGCTGTTATCGGTCTTGGCCTGCACGTTGATATTTGGTTGGAAAACGACATCAACTTTTACATACCCCAGCATCAGTCTCATACAAAACATACGAATCTTTACCAATATTGAACGATTCGATGCTGTGCTTATTGCGGTATGGGTGATGAGCTGCTTCATTAAGATTACGGTTTATTTCTGGTCAACCCTGCAGGGGATCACTGATTTGCTGCGAATTCAACACCCTCGAATGTTCATCGTACCTCTGGCTATCGGATTTGTCATATGCTCCAAATACAAAGTGTGGGGCCTTATCGAGTTAGCGGCCATCTATGATAAACAGGCCTGGTATTTTGTATCCTTTCAATTATTCATTCCTACCCTGCTGTTAGCAGTAGCCCTGTTGAAACTAAAAGTCTTTAAAAGTGGGTGAGCCTCATACAAACGAACAAAACCGCATTGACGGACAATATGTTGGATAATAAGCAATTGCTGTTGAATCAGCTTCAGCATACTGATGATCTGATTATGGCTGACTTATCCATGGATGCCGGGCAAGCCATAACAGTGTGTTATCTGGAAGGAATGACGGACTCCAAAAAGCTGGAGAAGATGTTGACGCTGTTTAAAGAAAATAAGGAAATGCTGTCCGCATTTCAAAAAGAGACCAAGGTATACACCATTGAGGATACTGCCGAACAACTCGTATCGGGGTTAACAGTACTACTTATTCCAGCTGAGGCATATGGAATCGCTATAGCTACATTTGGTGTTCAGCTGCGAAATGTGGATGAACCCGATAGTGAATCAACGGTGAAAGGACCACGAAGCGGGTTTACAGAATCGTTGCATAATAATATTGCATTGGTTAGATTTCATTTTCCATCAACGAATCTGAAGGTCGAATACCGGAAAGTCGGTTATTTAAGTAAAATGACTCTGGCTATCCTCTCAGTCAGTCAAATCACAAATCCCGACATTCTGAATGAGCTGCACCTCAGAATTGGTGAAATCCCGATAGATGCTATTTTGGGCAGCAATTATGTCGAGGAGTGGATCATTGATAACCCGTATACCTTATTTCCTTTAGTGGAGTCAACAGAAAGACCGGATCGGGTCATTGGCGCTTTGCTCGATGGAAGGATCGCCGTTGTGGCTCAAGGGACGCCTTTTGTCATTCTGCTGCCGTTTGTATTCCTGCAGGCGTTTCAAGTAAGCGAAGACTATAACTGGAATTTTTATATCGGCTCCTGTGTTCGCTTGCTTCGCTTATTTTGCGGCTTTCTCGGCTTGATCCTTCCCGCTTTTTATGTGGCCACGGTTACCTATCACCACGAACTCGTGCCAACTCCCTTATTGCAAAGCATAGCAGCGGCAAAAGAACCTGTTCCTTTTCCCGCGGTGCTAGAAAGCTTCATGATGATGTTTGCTTTTGAGATTATGCGTGAAGCCGGAGTTCGGATGCCCAAGCAGGTCGGTCAGGCTGTCAGTATTGTCGGTGCCCTTATCCTGGGGCAGGCCGCTGTTCAGGCCGGTATTGTCTCTCCGATCATGGTGATAATCGCTGCATTAACAGGGATTTGCACCTTTACACTTCCGCCTACGGCTATGAACTACACGATTCGTATTCTTCAGTTTGCCATGACGCTGCTTGCTTCCCTGTTAGGTTACGTTGGGATTATGGTGGGGATTATTATGCTGTTAACCTACTTGGCTTCACTTCGTTCCTTTGGCATTCCTTATTTGGGACCTGCTGCGCCGTTTGATATGGATCAATTGACCGATGTCATTATTCGGAGACCACATCCCGTCAACTATAAACGTCCGAGTATGTTCAGGCCCCTTAGCAGAACCCGCTTCAATGGTAAAAAAAGATGAAGCAGCGGACATGGAGCTTAGTGGTCATACTGGGCATATGCCTGATCAGTTCGGGCTGCAGAGGCAATATGGAGCTGAACGATTTGCACCTTGTCCATTCGATTGCCATTGACGAAGGAAGCAAGGGATTAATTAAACTTACAGCGGAAATAGCTGAGCTAACGCCAACTGGACAACAGCCAAAAGGGATGCATAACGGTACTTTTTTTCTTTCTGTTGAAGGGAATAGCTTGTTCGAGGCGGCCCGACTGATGAGGGCCAAATCGGATCGAACGCTGCTATGGGGACATACAACGGTTATCCTGTTCAGCAAAGCAGCCGCGAAAAATGGAATTAACAAACATATAGAAGCCTTACGCCGTTTAAAGCAGTTCCGTAATTCCACGCTGCTCTATGTCACGGATGGACATGCTTTTGAAGTCCTGCGGGTGTCCAAGCCGAACGGTCCGATTTTTTCACAAGTTCTGAGAGGTTTGTCACAGGGTGAGAAGAGCACCGCGTTCACGCAGCAAACGAGTTTGATTGATGTTTATAAAGAGCTTGTCAACCGTACCCATGATTTGACTATACCTGCACTCCAGGTTGTGAAGAACCCCATTCAAAGCAAGAAACAGCAGCTGCAAGCTATGGGTCTATATGCGTTTCAGGGCGAGCGGCTCATCGGTCTCATGAGTACAACGGAAACCAAGGGCTATTTGCGTGCACTTAACAAGATGGAGAGCTCCGTAGAAACCCTTACCTGTGGACCCAATCAAACCATCACATTTGAAAACATCAACAACAAAAGCCTTATAAAGCCAATTGTCGATGCCAACCTGAAACCAAAAACTCACATTGATATTTATGCGACCTTGAATATTACCGGGTATGAGTGTAAAGGTGCCCAAATCAATCCCGAGATCATCCTTGAATTGGAAAAAAAGCTAAATAAGGCAATCGCCAGTGACGTACAGCAATATATCCGCTATTCCCAAAAGCATAAGGTCGATTTGCTCGGTATCGGGGAAAAGATTCATCGCAGCTATCCTAAATATTGGAAAAAAATGCAAGCTTCATGGGACGATATCTACGCTGCGTCCCAATTCACAGTCACGGCCCATTGCCGAATTGACCACACCAATTTTATTTTCGAGATTGAGCCAAGTGTGGGTTAAGCTCGCACATCACTGCCTGGCTTCTTTAAGCGGGCCAAGCTTGTTTTAAACGTGTAAATCAGCTCGTAAATAATTGGTACGATGACAAGGGTCAAAATTGTGGAGGTTGTAAGACCTCCAATGACCACGACTGCCAATCCTTTAGAGATCAAGGTTCCTTTGGACAGACCTAACGCCAAAGGCATCAAAGCCAGTATGGTCGCACCTGCCGTCATGATTATCGGTCTTAATCGGGTCAATCCCGCTTCCACAAGCGATTCGCGCACAGAATGTCCTTCCTTGCTCAGCTGCTGAACCCGGTCAACCAGCACGATCGCATTCGTTACGACGATACCGATAAGCATCAGGAATCCGATCATCGAGGTCACATTGAGCGATTCTCCCGTGACCAGGAGACCCAGCAAGCCCCCAATAGCCGCCAGCGGCAGGGAAAATAGTATAGCGATTGGCGCACTGAGATTGCCGAAGGCAAGCACCATGACCAGAAATACGATAAAGATCGACACGGCCATTGCTGCGTACATTTGCAGGAAGCTATTGTCGATTTCCTGGGCTACACCCTTCACCTCACGGGTAACACCCGCCGGCAGCTCCAGCTTGCTCAGCTCTGTAGAAACCAGATTGCTAACGCCGCCTTTATCCTTGCTATCGATTTTGGCTGTTAGCTTCAGCACCTGCTTTTGCCCTTCGCGACTGATAACAATCGGTGCGTCGACAAGACGTATCCTGGCGATTTCATTCAGTTGGACCTTCAGACCGGTCTGTGTTTTCATGAGCAAGGTTCCCAGCTTGTCAATCGAGTTTTTGAATTGGGGGTCCAGCATAACCTTTGTCGTAAAGATGACATTATCAAAATTCAGGTCTCCCAGCTTCTCCTCTGAAATCCACTTATGCACATGATCCAGCACCTCTGCGGCAGTCAATCCATATACTCTTGCCTTGTTTTCATCAACGGTTACTTCAATCTCGCTTTTGGATTCGCTTAGACTGTCCTTAATATCAGAAAGCTCGGGAAAGGTGGACATCCTCTCTTTGACCAGAATCGCTGCCTGCTCCAGATTTCGCTGATCGCTTCCCAGCAAGGAATAAGAGAAATCGATGGCTCCACTGCTGTTTCCACCGCTTAACAGTACACCTCTAACAGTAGCGCCTTTGGGTAGCAAATTAAGAATTTCACTTTCATACTTTTTCACGATTTCATTGGCTGCTTTCTTGTTAAACACTTCCGTAAACATTGAGGTTATATAGGCAGTTCGCTCTCTGCCGAAGCTGTAGCCGACAAGTGATTCGTTGTACATAAAGATCGGCTTGCCGTCGGTATCCACAGCCTCTCTGAGCATGGCTTCTATTTCTCTGGATTTGGCATTCATCGATTCCAGCGACGTTTCCCGCGGCAGCTTGATTTGATAAAGCATTTGTCCATCCGACTCCTCCTCCGGCATAAAGCTTATCGCCAGCTGTGGAACAATCAGCCCTATTGATAAAATAAACAAGAGTGCAGCCATGATCAGCGTCTTGATCCGATGATGGAGCGACCATAACAGCGCCCTTTTATAGCGTTCTGTTGTCCAGGTAACTCGGTTCTCATCATGCCGGGGAATGCTGCTGTTCATGACCATAAGCTTGGCCAGCATCGGAATCACGGTCAATGCGACCAATAGTGAGGACAGCAGCGCACAAGCCAATGTTAATGCAAATGGACGGAATACCTCGCCGATTTCCCCACTCACGAAAGCAATCGGAGCGAATACGCCAACTGTTGTAATGGTTGAGGACGTAATAGCTGATGACACCTGCCGGGTCGCCAGCTTGATCACCGATTCGTTGCGCCTTTGTGCTTTTTGCAATTGGCTGTAGATGTTTTCTATAACGACAATACTATCATCGACAACACGGCCAACGGCTATGGCCAAACCGCCTAGAGTCATGATGTTCAGGGAAATGCCAAGTGGGTTCATGAACAGGAGAGTGATCAAAATAGACAATGGAATGGAAACCAGTACAATGAAGGTCATACGTACATTTCTTAGAAACAATAAAATCATCATCGATGCCAATAGTGCTCCGAGTGACCCCTCCTGCACCATTCCATGAACAGATTGATTAATCGTAACCGCTGTATTCAACACAATATGAAATTTCACGCCGGGCAAGGTTCGCTCCCACTCGGCCATCATCTGCTCCGCCGTACTGGCGATTTGCACTTCATTGGCCCCTTTGGCTTTATACAGCTGCACGCCAATTGCCGGCTTATCATCCAACCTGGCTATGAACGCAGACTCGTTGATCGCTTCGATTGTGGCAAGCTGATTAAGTAGCAACGTATCGCCGCGAGGCGTAGTTATGGGAAGATGATTCAGGCTGTACAAGGAGTTGAGCTGCCCCTTGACACGAACCATATGCGTATTTCCGCTTAAATCAAGCAATCCCGCCGGACTGGAAACCAGCGAAGCCTGCAGCAGATCGCTAACCTGAGAAGGCGTAAGCCCGTAATTATTGATCGCTGCTGCATCGAGCCTGATCGTTAACACACTTTCCTGGTTACCGACGGAATCAACGTGGTCGACCCCCCGAATCGATTCAAAGCCTGGAAGAATGGTATCCTTATACACTTTGTCCAGCTCGTTTTGGTTCATACCCTCATTTCCGTATACAGCCATGTAATAAATAACGCTTGAGGTGAAGCCTTCGGTAAGCACCTGAGGTTTTTCAGCGCCTTGCGGAATGCGGACGTTAACGACTGCGCTTTCTACCTCCTTCCTTAGATCGTCCAGCTTCTTGCCCTGCTCAAATTCCAAAACGATTTGAGCGTAATTATCCTGTGAAGTGGACATCAGGCTCTTCAAGCCTGCTATGCCAGAGACGGCTTTTTCAATAGGCTTGGTGACCTTTTCCATAATATCCTGAGGTGGGGCCGTATACTGGACCGTGACGTAAACGACAGACGATGAAATATCCGGCATCAGCTCTACCCTCAAGGTTGTTGCTGAATAACTGCCTCCCAGCAGGAGCAGCAGCATAATTATGACAACAGCCGCTATATTTTTCATAGAAAAATGGGTTAACTTATACATCCTCTCGACTCCTCCGCTACCAGCAATTCGCAACTGAACCGTAATGTTCATTAGCTTAGCTTATAAATCTGCGGATAAAGTTGGGAAATTTCTTAATTTATTCTGAATTATAGCGGTCCCAATCAAAAACCGACCCTACCCAGCTTACAGGAGGATCGGCTTTTGATATGCTTCATTAGACTCGAACAGTTTTGACAGCTTCAAGGGCTTTCAGTGTTTCCCTTATAAATGCAGACTCATCCTTAGGTGTACGCGACGTTATAAAATTGCGATCAACTACAACCTCGGCATCCTTAAAGCTCGCTCCTGCGTTGGTCAGATCATCCTGTAGAGGCGGGTAGCTCGTCATCGTACGTCCTTGGGTCAGCTTGGCACTGATCAGAATTTGCGGTCCATGACATATGGCGGATATCGGCTTGCCCTGTTTATCGATCTCTCGAACGAATGACTGGATGTCGGGATCGAGCCTGAGCTGCTCTGGGGAAGAGCCTCCGGGAATCACAACAGCGTCAAAACTTGCAGGATCCGCATCCTTGGCAGCCTTCTCGCTCACATAGGTGGCCTTCTTCTGCTTGCCCTCCAATTTCTCACCCGCTTTTAATCCGATAATAACCGTGTCATGTCCAGCTTTGCGCACAGCCTCATATGGCTCCTGCATCTCACTATCCTCAAATTGGGGTCCCAACAAAAATGCTACTCTTGCCATAATCAACGTCTCCTTTCAGTGATGGGATTGTTGTTAAAGCCTATGTCATTTTACCCCATTCCTCCAGCTATTAATCAACGGTTGATTCGCCTTAGGGGTGTTATGGTATACTGTAGGCAGTTCCTGGTAAATCGTTTTGAAGATCATTACTTCGACAATTTAAAGGAGGTCAACTTATGACTATTGCATCTATTGTTATTATTGTGCTTCTCGTTATTGTCGTCGTCGTCATTAGCAATGCCACTATACGCAAATCCAATCAAGACAATTTCTCCAGTCGTAATCGTCACAAACGTCATAAGCCCACGGCGCCAAGAAGAAAGGTTCAGCCACCGCAAGCCTTGTATGCGGATACTCCGATACCTTCCCTGCTTGGTATCCAGCCAACACTGCCCATCAAGCAAGCCGTGCTTCGTCTGGAACAAGCATTAGCCGGAGAATTTACAGCCAAGCTCAAAACCCGCATGCTGAACAAGCAGCCGCAAATGTCGCCAGCAGAATTTGAATGGAAATTTCTTGAGCTGAAACGTTATTTTTTGATGACTGCGGTGTTGAAGGATGTTCCGATGTTCAGCGATGCTGTTGACGAGATCTGGCATGAAATGCTGATGTTTACACGTGAGTACGGCCAGCTGGGAGAAGCTTTTCTCGGTTCCCCCATCCATCACGCCCCACATACAGATGGAGTACCGGACCCTGATGGCCGGGCTTGGTTCGATTGGGTATACGCCCACATGTTCATCGATACGGCTTATTCCAACCGGATCTGGGGGCCCTTTTTCCGGTTTCCGTTAAATTCCGAAAGGCTTGAGGAGCTTAAGCAGGCTGATGAGACGGCAATACGGGCCCGCAGATTCAATCAACGCGCCGCGGAACGTTATTCCGAGATCAATGAAACGATCAACGAGCTCATACGTCAGGCCAAAGAACAAGTAACCAAGGCCATTCCCGGCACCACCTACTACACAGAGCGTCCCGATTCCCAATCTGCGGGCTATATGCCTTATTTGGCTGGAGCCTTATTATTCTACTCCGCCACCCAGTTCGGCAGCTTCGATTCCTTCATGGGACAGCATTACACCGAGGAGGACGCCTTGAAGCGCGAACAAGACGCTGCAGCCTCGGGCGGCGGATCATCTTGCGGCAGTGATTCAAGTTCATTATTCCACGGCAATGGAAATGAAAGCAATTGCAGCAATGATAGCGGGGGCGATAGCGGCGGTTCCTCTTCCAACTGCTCATCGTCAAGCTGCTCCTCTTCCTCAAGTTGTGGAGGTGGGGGAGGCGGCGATTAACACATCAGTTGAGAATTACCATTACTCATTCCACCAAAGCCAGGAGGATCACATTGTCACTCATCGGTGAAGAACGCAAACGCACCATTATTGAGCTTCTGGACAATAACGGCGAGGTCACCACAGCTGAGCTCGTCAGCTTATTACAGGTATCCAAGGAAACGATACGCAGATATCTGGACGATCTTGAAGCTCAAGGGAAGCTAAGAAAAATTTACGGTGGAGCTGTTAAACGGAGCTATGCTCAGGAGGAGCCCCCTTACCTGGATCGAGTCACCCTGTATCAGAAGCAAAAAACACAAATAGGCCGCCTATCGGCTGGCCTTGTGAAGGACGGAGATGTCCTTTTTTTGGACGAAGGCACGACTTCAATTTCCATCGTTCCTTATTTGAACCAACATGATCTTACGATCATAACACATTCATTTCCCATATCGACCCTATTGATCGAAAGAAGCAATCGTCATACATTTAAAGGACGCGTGCTGTTTCTTGGTGGCGAAATCAGTGTCAAGCAGGCACGCTGTTCCGGGTCCATCACGGAAACCATGCTGAGCCACTACTACGTGGATAAAGCATTCATTTCTGTTGATGGTCTTCATCCTGAAGCAGGCATTACAAGTATGGACGAAGGCAAAGCCCTCATTTCCCGAAAAGCTATCGAGCAGACGAATGACGTAATCGTTATCACCGATTCCTCCAAGCTGGGTCAACGCTTTCCTTATAAAATTAGCGATTCAGAGCATATATCACGAATAGTGTGTGATCTGGAGCCTCCCGAAGAATGGAAGACGGCATTGAAGGAGCATACTATCGAATGGCTGACGGCAGCTGAGCTTTAAACAAAGCCGTTTAATCGGCTGCCGATGGTGCTGTATGCTTTTCATTGGCAAATAATCCAATTGGCAGCTTGGCATCCCAAGCAGCAGGCGCTTGAAGCCCGAGAGCATGTGCAACGACAGCGGCCGTATCCGTGATTGTAAGTCCTGAAAGCGCTGCCTCTGTCTGGATGCCGGGACCGATACATCCCCAAAAAATCGTTGTGTCGAGTGGATGATCACTGCCATGGTCCTGTGGTTGAATCCCTCCGCCTCCGTGATCGGTTACGATGATGATCAGGCTGTCATCCCAGATTCCCGCTGCCTCAATCGCATCGAGAATGATCCCCGTGTGGGCATCCGTCATCTCAATTCCGTGAATCTGTTCCGGCGTATTGAAGCCATGTCGGTGCCCCATTGCGTCTGGCCAATCCAAATCAATATACATCAACAGCAAATCCGGATTGTCGCGAATATAGCTCGCAGCCGCAAGAGCCAGCTCACCATCCACAGCAATATTTACTTTATGTACCTCAAGTGAACGTTCAATAATGCCGTCATTAATCGGCTGCCAGGCGCTGAAGGAGGCCAGCTTTTTATGTGGATAGGCTTCCCTTGCCAATCTAAAGATCGATGGGAACTCGGAATCCTCGGGAAAGCTTGCCGTAGCTGCCAAGTCATTGGTAAGTCCATGCTTCTCCGGGACAACTCCATGCAACAGAGCCCCCCAGCATTGGGCACTGATCGAGGGTACTACCGTCTGAGCCTCCAAGGTAAAAGCTCCTGTCTGAATGAATCGATCCAAATGGGGAGTATGTGCCCCTTGCACAAAAGTTCCCGCCCCGTCCCATCCAATAATAATGACACGATTAATGTTCTTCAATACCCATCACGCTCCTGGAATATGATTATGGGCTTCCCCAAATACCAACCGAAATGACCCCTGCCGTTATCACACCCGATAAAATGATGCGGCGCAGTCCATCCGATTCTTTTAATAAAATGATGCCAAATAAGGCACCGAAAACGGTTCCAATCTCGCGCATAGGCGCTAAATACGATAAAGGCGCAAGCTGCATAGCAAATAAAAACAGCAGGTACGAGCCTGGTGAGCATACCGTTCCCAGTAGAATCGTCTTGAAGTTCAGCTTCCATTCCTGTTTGATCAAGCCGGAACGAAGCGCAATCGGACTAAGCACAAGCAGGTACGCGATATTCGCAAGCTCGATTAAAGCTACTGGCGAGAGCGTCTGTAGTACTATTTTGTCAGTCATGACATAACCGGTGATGCATAACCCTACCGCAAACACAGGTAACATATTGCGAATGGCAGGCGCTTCCTTTTCTTGTTTTCGGGTAAATCCACCGAGTGCGAACAGACCGAGAACGATACCGCACACGCCTGCCCATCCCACAGGTGTCATCGTTTCACCCATGAACAGCACACTTAAAATCGGCACAAGCAGCGCACCCGTTCCACGCATAATGGGATACGTTTGTGACATATCTCCAAGCCGATATACAATCGGAAGCAAAAAGCAGTATGCCATTTGAAATGCCATGGACAGCAGCATAAGCGCCAACACGGCCGGGGTAAGCTGCGCCTGCCACAATTCACTAACAAATTGGGGCAATAATAACACAAACGATGTAATGTGGATCGACCATAGGAATACAATTTTATTAGTGCTGGTTTTGGTAAATAAGTTCCAGACTGCGTGCATCAGCCCAGAGCCAATCACGAGTATAAAAGCGATAACGATGACCACTTCTCCTCCTTTCTCAAAGATGAATGCTTATGGCTTCATCATACTCCGCCGCTTTAAAACTGTCAATTAAAAACAATTAAAAGCAACTAATAAAAACTAAAAGCAAGTACCTGTTTTAACACTATCCCGAGACATGAACATGGCAAAGCCCGCCGGTCATTCACTAGGCCAGCGGGCTTGATATCCGATCATTGACATATCCACTTACACAATCCAATCATGATGCTGCTGAATAGAGATTTCCATACGAGCGGCAGCCTTCCTATTCATCCTCATGTGCCCACTCATTGGAGCTGACCTCGTAAAAATGATTATAAACTTCGTTAAGCAGTAGGATGAGCGTTCTGCTTTGCTCCTCTCCCAATTTCTCGATGAGACCGGAGAAAAGAAACTGGTATCTTTCTGTAGCTTTCTGAACGACAACTTCTCCTTTGCTTGTCAACCGAAGTAAAGTAATCCGTTTATCGGTAGAATCATTAAAACGCTCTACCAGACCAGCAGCTATTACATTTTTGATCATTTGTGTGACAGTTGGCGAGGTCACCGATAACCGTTTGCTGATGTCAGAAATATTGACTCCATGATCGCTTTCATTCGTAAGCTGATTTAAACATAGCAGTACCCGGATTTCGCTCGACTTAATACCGTAGACGGTTTGCTTTCGCCATGCGGCTTTACCAAACCGTTCGAACGTCTCTGACATTTCCTTCATAATAGAAGACATTGCCTCATCCACGGCAACTATCACCTCCGTTTGATATTTTCATTTATAGTACTACTCCTGCTCAAGAATCGATGCTTCACGATCACGAATGATTCGTCTGAGCTCGTTGGCAATGTCACGAGTAATCATACCACGCTCGTACAAGGCCTGTACCTCATCTCGTTCCGCTTGGATCGCTACCCAATGCAAATCTCTTTTGACTTCATCATCACCTTCTTTATTTCCTTGCAGTGAAAGATATGACTCTGACAGTTTATCTTTAATGAAATGGTAATGGTTAATAACCTCCATAACCTCTTTCTCTTTGGAACCGGAATGGAGCCTTCCCATAGTTTCGATAACGACACTGCTGGTTCGAAGCTTAATTTGTCTCATAGCCTCCCGATCCGTTCTGGATTGAGCGTCTGAAAGCCTCGATACATCCTTGAAAAAGACTCCCTTAAACCTTTTAGCTAAAGACTTCAGGATAATAAGCAAGAGATGCGTCCGACTTGATAAAATCAATTCAAGCTGTTCCAAGCTGTCAAGAAATAAAACAGCGTGCTCCTTGCTTATTTCCTTGTTTGCCAACAAACGGCGCGTTTCTTCACGTTCTATTTCAACAGCTTCGATTCGAAATTTAGGTTCATCTTTACTCATGCGCAGGCTGCCGTATCTGTTTTCATTCGGCTGAATGTGCTTCATCCAACGATTATAATCGGCTAGGACAGCCGCGGATTCAACCTCGTTGTCTTCATTCGTAGCATGATGAACTGCCTCAATCGCAGCGCTCATCATCTTGATCTGACCCAGTCGCTCTTTTTCCAGCCGCTCCTCTTCATTCTTCTTTCCATCGTTGCTGGCTAACAAGGGAAGTAGAATGCTCGCAGTAAGCAGAGACAGCAGGATGACAACCGTTGCCAGAAAAATAACCAGGGTGCGTTCTGGAAATGGGTCTCCATTCTCGATAATCAGCGGAATGGAGAAGGCGCCCGCAAGCGTCACAGCACCGCGAACACCCGATAAAGAAGTCATCGCAAGAATTTTAAACGATATTTTCTCATTGCTTTTACTACGACCAAATACAGTGCCCACCCGCGAAAAAGCGAAGGTCCATAAAAAGCGGAGCACGATCAGCATAACGAAAATGGCCAGCGCATAACCCAGGACTTCCCCATTATTGAAATCAGGACTCCCCAATACCGTACTGAAAACACTCGGAATTTGTAAGCCCAGAATAACAAATACGAGCCCGTTTAACAGGTAAAGAATCACGGACCAGGTATTATCTGAAACCTCATTCGTTCGTGGTTTTGCCTTTTGCGACTTATCTCGTTCGACAGCGTGCATAACACCACCGGCCACCGCGGCTAATATGCCGGATAAGCCTAATTCCTCTGCTGCCAAAAAAAGTGCAAACGGAGTCAGAATATGTATGAGCATATGCATGGTCTCGTCTTCGAGCCCGGATCTGCGCAGTAATATACGTAAACCGGTAATGAGCGATGCCAACACCGCACCAACGACAAGGCCGCCAATGGCAATAATCAAGAAGCTGGCACCAGCCTTCGGTAAAGAAAATACGCCCGTTACAGCAGCAGCTACCGCGAATTTGAAAGCGACAAGCCCTGAGGCATCGTTCATCAACGCCTCGCCTTCGAGCAGATGCATCAAGCTTTTGGGCAGGCGGATTCTCCCTGCTAATGCACCGACAGCGACGGCGTCTGTCGGCGACAGTATGGCAGCAAGACCGAACGCCACAGGCAGCGGGATCGATGGAATCATCCAATGAATGGCATAACCGATCAGAAAAACGGTTGCGAACACAAGTCCGACGGCTAGTACCAAAATAGGTGCGCGAAGTCGCCACAGCTCACCGCGGGGGGTGTGTTTGCCATCGTTATAGAGCAGAGGAGCGATAAATAAGAGAAAAAAAAGCTCAGGCTCCAGGTGCATATGAATGCTGAGTGGAATAAAAGTCACAACAACGCCCAGAGCAATTTGAATGAGGGGAACGGGAACGAATGGGATCTCCCGATTTATAACATTAGACACCCCAATAAGCGCAAGCAAAACCAAAATCGTAATAAACAATTCCATACCTAGCTTCTCCTCTTCAGCAGTTTTAAATTGTTCTGGACTTGCATATATTAAATCACACAATTAGATAGGTTTGCAACCTATCTAATTACAGACGACCTATTTTAAATCCGCTGAAATTAATGTCTCCCTTCGCACACAATTTGATACCTTTTATTTACAAACCGAATGTACGTTTATACAACAAAAAACCCGCTCTAGGCGGGTTTCTATCCATCCAATACGATCTAAGCCTACAGCCCAGAGCCATAACACACTATCGCTGTGCTGCTAGTAGTTTGCCAGCAGTTCTTCCCTTACCCTTTCAAGCCCGTAGTAGCGAGTCCCTGCACCAGATATTTTTGAAAAAATAAAAATACGAGCATCTGCGGAACAATCGACAACACGGACATCGCGAATAATGGACCCCATTGTGACATCGAGGACGGATCTGCAAACATCCGCAGGCCGAGCGACACGGTGAACAGCTTCGTTTGATTCAAGTAGATAAGCGGCCCGAGGAAATCATCCCACGACCAATAGAACGAAAAGATAGCGACTGTCGCCAACGCCGGAGCCATCAGCGGAAGCATCATATGCCAAAACACGCCAAAGGTAGAACAGCCGTCGATAACCGCTGACTCATCCAGCTCCTTGGGAATTCCTCTGATGAATTGAATCAGCAGGAAAATGAAAAACGGGGTTCCGCCTACGAATGCGGGAACGATCAATGGCAGAAAGGTATTCACCCAATCCAGCTTGTGAAACAAAATATATTGAGGAATCAATGTGACCTGCGCCGGCAGCATGATCGCCATTAGCAGCAAAGCAAACAATAGCTTACGCAGCTTAAACTGCAAACGTGCAAAACCAAATGCTACCAGACTGGACGAAATCAGCGTACCCATCACAATCGCTGTCGTAATGATTAAGGAATTTTGAAAAAACAGCCCAAAATGAAAATTACCGAACCCTGCCCAGCCCTTCACATAATTATCCCATCGCAGGCTTGAAGGTATTAAGGAAGACGCATTTTGAAAAATCTCCGCTTCCGGCTTCACCGAGCTCGAAATGGCCCATAGGATCGGATATACCATGAACAAGCCCAGCAGCACCACACCTGTATGAAATAAAATCGTGCGTATCGAACTGCTCATCCTATTTCCCTCCTTCGGTTTCATAATGAACCCATGAGGACGAAGATTTGAAAATCAATGCTGTGAACAGACCCACGATCAGCAGCAGCACCCAGGCCATCGCCGATGCATAGCCCATATGGAAATGCGTAAATGCCGTTTCATACAAATACACCGCATAAAATAAGGTGGAATCCATGGGGCCACCACTTGTAATCAGGAAGCTTTGCGTGAAGGTCATAAAGCCTCCTATCGTCTGCATCACCAGATTGAAAAATATGATAGGTGTCAGCATGGGCAGCGTAACACGGAAAAATCGCATGACGGCACCTGCTCCATCCATTTTGGCAGCCTCGTACAATTCAGTTGGAATTTGCTTGAGCCCCGCCAGAAAAATAAGCATTGGTGAGCCAAACTGCCAAACCACGAGCAGAATCAATGTCCATAAGGCAAAATCAGGACTTGCAATCCAGCTCATGCCTTTAATTCCAATCAAGCCCAGAAGTGAATTGACAGCTCCCTTGGAGCCGAATAATTGCTTCCACATCACAGCAACCGCGACACTTCCACCAAGAATGGACGGAATGTAATATAGGGTACGGTAAACGGTAACCCCTTTTCGATCCACATTGAAAATCATCGCAACCAGCAAGGCAAACATCAATTTAAGCGGAACCGAAACGAGCACGAACAGCAGAGTTACCTTAAGTGCAGTGAGAAAACGTTTATCGCTGGTGAACATCTCGATATAATTATCGAGTCCAATCCATTTGGGGTTGGACAGCATGTCATATTGCGTAAAGGAAAAATACAAAGAGGCCAGCATCGGGCCAATAATGAATACGACAAAACCTATAAGCCACGGTGATATAAAAGCATACGCAATGATCGTTTTTTTCCATTCCCGTAATGCAGCAAGCTTATTCACCCCGATAGATTGGCGGTCTGTTGCTACTGTCTGGCGCATCGTGAATCGCCCCCTATATGAAGATAAGCCGTCCGATGCCGAACGGCTGTTTACTTAATTTGTAGAACTCTTAGTTAACGTGTTAATAAACTTACTTTGCGCTTTTGGCTAAAATTTGCTCAGCATCCTTACGGAATTGCTTGGCACCTTCCTCCGGCGTCAGCTTGCCAAAATTGATCTGCTCCTGCAGCTTGCCGAGCAGCGTTCTGATTTCATTATCCCCTGGAGGGGATGGTGCTTCACTCTCGCGAGCATACTTTTGGGCAACTTCGACATAGGAGAACATCTGCTTGGACGTGTCTGGAAGCTTTGCCGAAACCGATTTACGGATTTCAGAGGAGATCGGAATTCCCCGCTCTGCCGCCAAGATATCATTACCTTCAGCATCATTGGTGAAGAAATCGATCAGCTTGGCTGCTGCTTCCGGATTTTTCGAGTGGCTGGTAACAGCGAATGACATCGCCGCTTTCAGGAAATGCCCTTCCTTTCCGCCGGGCAGCGTCGGGTAAACCGTCATTTTCAACGGACGTTTGGAAGCCGCTACCAAGGCGACAATCTGATTGCTTTGAACCGGCTGAATCGCTGCTTTGCCATGAACCAGCAGTGAATTTTCCAACTGTTTAAATTCAGATTGAACCTCGGGTCCTGGTGCCAAACCTTCCTTCATCAGCTTCTGCCAGTAGGTATAATAGTCAACGAACACCTTATCATCCGGATAAGCGAGCTTTTTCCCATCTGCCGAATAAAACATCGTACCGTTCTGTCTGACAAAATGCTTGAATCCGTCATAACCGTTATCCAGTGTAATCCCGTAGAAATCTTTACCCAGCTTGGCTTTCATAGTACGCAACGTATTGGCCATATCCTCATACGTATAACCCGGCTTTAATTCTTCAACGCCCGCTTTCTGGAATAGAGCCGGATCGTAGATCATCGTCATCGTGTTGGTACCCAGATTGACACCCCACAACTTGCCGTCCACTTTATCCGGTAAATAGTTGGCATCGACATTTTTAAGATTAATCGTTCCCTTATCTACATAAGGGTTCAAATCGACGAGCAATTTCCGTGAGACGTACTCATTGATGACGCCTTCATGAATTTGCATCAGATCCGGCAGGTTTCCTCCGGCAGCCTGGGTGTTCACTTTATTCCAGTAATCGTCAAACCCGATAAATTCGGATTGCACCTCAATGTTCGGATTTTTTTTCATGAACAAATCGATGGCTTTCAGCGTTTTATCATTCCGGTCCTGAGAGCCCCACCAGGCTACACGAATTTTCACCTTCGCTGCCGGATCCGTCTTGGCCGTATCTGCCTTGGGTGCCTCCTGCTTGGGAGTATCGGTTTTGGGAGCCATTGTACTGTTACCGTTATTGGCTCCCGTCGAACAGCCTGCCACTCCCCCTGCCAATATCACCATGGACATCATTGCTACCAAACTTCGCTTCATATTGAACCCTCCCTTTTCCTATGTACATAATGAAGTGAAACAACCGAGCTCAACCTTACGAGTTAAATCATGACCCTTGCGTGTGTAATTGCCGCTTGCCTAGAACAGGACATGACGCGAATGGCTTGTGCTCCGCATGGACCGTCGATCTCAAAAGGACGATCTTCACGCAGCGCATTTACGAAGGATTGATGAACATTGGGCAATGCCCCGCCACCAGATAGTGTATGCGGAAATGCAGCCTCCATCATGGTGCCGCCCTCGTAAGCCAGCTGTTCATCAATAAAGCTGTCCTTGAGTTGTATCGTCAATTCCCCACGATCCAGCACATATCTAGCCCAGCCTGACGTTCCGTTAACCTCCAGCACATACAAGGGGGTATCGGCTTGAACGAACGAGCTGTACGTTGTTTCGAGGACCGCTGTTACGCCTCTCGCCAAACCGTATATGGCCGTTGTCACATCATCGCCCTTCATCGGAGCATACAGCGTATTGGAATAGGCCTGCACCCATTCAATATCGCTATGCAGCCAGGCAAACAAATCGATCATATGAACACCAAGCAAATCCAGAGCACCCGAGGCCTCCTCCATTCGCCATTGCCCCTCCTGTATACGGAAGCCGTTGGAAGAAATCATCCTGCCCCGCAGCGAAATGATCTCACCAAAATGGTCTTGCCGGATCAACCGTCTGAGCAACTGAAGTGCCGGGTCCCCTCGAAAGCACATATAGACGCCAAGCTGACGTTCACAACGAACGGCTGCATCCACCATCCGATTAGCAGCATCGAAGGTGCCTGCCAATGGCTTTTGACATAAAGCATGCTTGCCGGATTCGAGACAGGCTATGGTTACGGACTCGTGGAAACGATTAGGCACAGCTATATCCACCCAATCGACTTCCTGATCTGACCATATCGCGTTGGAATCATTCGTCCAGTGAGGAATACCAAATTGCTCAGCGGCGGCTTTTGCCTTATTGATATCAGGATCACACAGCCATTTGAGTCTGGAGCCATTCAACGCTTGGTGTGCGGGAAGGTGAAGCGCCTGGGCAATGCCTCCGATTCCGATTAATGCGGCCGTCAATATTGTCATTCTGCTAAGCTCCTTTATTCGCCCTTAATCCAGGGACGCTGTCAATGAGTTCTCTGGCATCCTCATGTACGCGCTTGCATACTTGCCGGGAATGACTGTCTATATCTACAGCTGCTCCAGAATCCCTGCTGATCGCGTCGGCAATTATAGTGATTCTCAGCTTTGACCCCCCTTTAGCCATACCGACTCTTCCTAAAAAGCTTATCATAAAAAAACACGTTAAACTTTCATTAATAACGGTTATAATGTAGTTAAAGTACGGTGTTAGGAGGTACTGTATGGCCGTTATTGAGCATTTGGATTTGACGGATAACCATTTTGTTCTGAAGTATCAGGCAGACCAAAAAATGGTTAACCATTTTCATGCCCATAAAGGGATGGAGTTTATGTATATTTACGAGGGGAAAGGTCATTTGATGCTGGATAGCCGAATGTATGAGTTCAAAAGCGGACAATTGATTGTGTTCCAGCCCTTCCAACTGCACCGTATCCAACAGGATAACACCTTGGATTATATACGCTCCTATGTCGTATTCGAGCCGTCACTGTTTGATACTTATTTGGCACCATTTCCGGTATTGCGCAGCTTTTTCCAGCATCTATGGAAGGATCAGTTGAGCAAGCAAATATTCGAGCTAAGTGAGGAGCACCCGCTGGTCCTGCTCTACAAGGAACTCCATGAACGATGTGCCAAAGTTCCCTCCAACACGCTGGCTGAGGAATATGGTTTGTTCTTCGTCCGTTTTCTATGCCTGCTTCGCACGATATGGACGGAATATGATAGCACGGATGGCGCTTCAATCCGATCGCTCAACCACGCCGAACGGATTATGGATTGGATCGAGGCGCATTATCAGGAGCCTTTCTCCATTCACGAGTTGGCCAAGGAGGTTCATCTGTCCCACAAGCATATCTCTGCGCTATTCAAGCAAAAAACCGGGGGAACCATCACCGACTACCTGATGGCCAAACGTCTGAATCAGGCGTGTTTATTATTAAAAACCTCCTCCAAAACCATCAGCGAGATTTGTTTGGAAAGCGGTTTCGCGAATCTGTCTTACTTTTGCCAGTTTTTCAAAAAAAGGATGAGCATCACGCCCTATCAATACCGAAAGCAGTATTTGGACTTATAGCTCTCTTCTAATGTTCAACTGGTTGCGCTGATCTCTGGGTGAAATTCCTCTGTACTGCTTGAATTGCTTGTTAAAATAACTTAAGGAATGGAAGCCGCACTCAAAAGCGATATCGGTGATCGATTTGGCTGTGTGGTCCAGCAGGTAGACTGCAGATTGCAATCGTAAGCGGCTAATAAATTCATTGGGGGACAGACTCGTAGTGCCTTTGAATTTTTTGAAAAACAGTGTTTTCCGCAGATTCGACATGACGATCATTTCGTTGATATCGATATCCTCAGAGAAATGGGAAAGCATATACTGAATGACATTAATAATCCCCTGATCTGCTTTTGAATTGGAAGGATCATCCAGCTGTACAGCCTCATAGTAGCGGAATATCATCACCAGAATATCGATAAAATACAGATATTGCTTGGCCCTCCATCCGGGAAGCTGCTGTTCCCCTTCGGCTATCGCCAGCTTGGAAGCGTATTGTATCGCTTGAGCGTACGTCGTATGTGCAGGAATTAATGGCGAGAACTTGTCGGCCGCATAGAACGGCGTTAGCAGCTTATGTCCTTCCGGGATTGACCTCGCAATCGAAGGGGCAAACAACACCATCGTCCACTCTACCGGCTTATCACTTTCCTCAGCCAGATTCCAATGAGGCTCAAAAGGACGAAACACATAAACATCACCAGGCTTGCCATGATAATCACGGTCGCACAGGTGGTATTTGACATTATTTTTTAACACAATGCTAATTTCCAGCGCATCATGAACATGCATCTCATGCTCGGTTAAAGTACCTACTTTTTTCACAAAATTAAGTTCATCATCCAAACGAATATCATCGTAAAACATAGCTGCTTCCTCCGTCATTTCAGGTTGAATCTGGAATACTTGTCAGCCTTTAAGTATAGCAGACATCCTTTTATTATGAAAGCGGATCCAACCATGTGCAAGTACTAGGCAAAAAAACCGAAAGCGCTTGGCTTCCGGTTCTTGTTGCTTATCTTAATAAACCCGCTTGGCTCCCAAATATCTCGGTGTCCAGTAGCTGTTGTTGTCTAAAGTCTGTACAGCAATGCCTGCCGAGCGGGTCGCTGAAATAAACTGACCCCCGCCTACATAGATGCCGACATGGTCAACGACGCCTGGTGTATTGATACTGAAGAAAACAAGATCACCCGGTTGCAGCTTGCTTCGACTTACCGTTGTGCCCATTTGAAACAATTCGGCGGAAGACGTCCGATTCATGGAAACACCATGTGTCGAAAACATATAATAAATGAAGCCGGAGCAATCAAAGCCAATGCCCGGATTCGTGCCACCCCATACGTAGGGGGTTTTTAGGTAATTGTAGCTATCAGCGACGATTTTCTTTTTGATCAACGCATTTGTAATGGCTGTCTGGGTCTTCAGGTCGGCGATTCCAGTTGTCGGCAAACTGTATGCTTGTTGAAAGTCCACGATAGCCTGTGAAGTCATGCTTCCATAGTAACCTGTTGCGATATCGTATTTAAAATACCCAAGTACTTTCAAATTGGTTTGCAGCAAGGATACCTGGGTGCCTGTAGATCCCTGTGACAGAACTGTTGAGGAGGTCGACTCCGCAGAAGCGGAACAAGTAAGATAAGGGAGAGTGGAGGCGGATAACAATAGTGCAGAGCATAGTAGAAATTTGGATAATGTCTGTTTCATCTTGTCAATTTCCTTCCCACAATGAAGTTTCTCCCATCTTACCCTCTTCCTTGCTATTCTCTCAACACATAAATTTTGGTATAGAATATTAATTTTGTTAATAGATACATATAAAACACGAAGGATACCAGTTGCCCGGCACCCTTCGTACATCCAAAACGGATATGATTTAGCAATTATTACTTAACTTGGTCCAACAGCTTGCCAATCAGAGTCACTGCTTCTGCACGGGTTGCACTCGCATGAGGAGCGAACAAATTATTATCTCTTCCGTTAATAATTCCTTGCTTAGCCGCAGCAGCAACGTACGCACGTGCCCAAGATGGAACTTGCTCGGCATCTGCAAACGAAAGTGTTTCCTTTTCATCAGACGGAAGCTTCAACGCCCTCCCGATCATAACCGCGATTTCCGATCTGGAAATTTTGCGGTCTGCGCGGAAAGTTTGATCCTCATAGCTCGTTATAATACCTGCACCTACCGTCTGAGCCAAATGTGGTTTCACCCAAGCTGGTATGCTGGAGAGGTCAGCAAAAGTTAATTCTGTTGCTTTGCCCTCTAATTTGAGTGCTCGACTGATCATTACCGTAAATTCGGCACGATTGATTTCACCGTCAGGTCGGAATGAACCGTCCTCATACCCAGTAACGATGCCAAGTGCCAATGCACGCCCAATTGCGGCTTTACTCCAATGGTTCTGAATATCGCTTAATGCAATCTGTCCTGCTGTTGGATTAACCGTTGGTTGACCACTCTCGGTGATTGATGTCAGTGTTGCATTTTGATCAATAGCCGTCATGCTGGACTTATCATAAGCAATTTCAACATCGAAGGACTGGACATCATTGACGGCTGTCTGAGCCAATTTGACCGTGCCTTTTGATCTCGCTGATAAATCCTTTACTTCATATTCGATCTCACGAGTATTTTTCAATTCATCCTTGCTAAGGACGCTAACCTCGGACAAGCTTCCATTTTGCTCCATCTTCATTTCTGTTATTTTTTTACTTTGTTTAATAATAAAGGAAACGTATTGTTTTCCTCCAATTACTCTTACGATACCTGGGCTTTGCACATAATCCTGAATGATCGATTTCTCATCCGTTCCGCTTTTAAAAATCGTGAGGTTCATGCTGTACTTACCATCAACCAAAGTGGATGGTACCGTTCCTGATCCGCCTCCAGAGCCGCCGCCACCTGAACTCCCAGATCCGCTTGTACCAGTGCCTGGTGTTGTTGGAGTGGTTGGTGTTGTCGAATCGTCGGGTACATTAACTGCGATGACCTTGTCAAATTCTAATTTAAAGGTATGTTCCTCCCCTCCTGAACCCTTTAATTGAATTGCGTAGGTAGCTGTCAAATCCTCAGTTTCAAACTCCACCTGCCTGGAGCTTTCCTCAGCAGCCAATATTCTTACGACCCCTGATTGTTTAAGTGAATATTGCGGTAATAACTCGGACTTTGTACCGTCAGTTTTAATAAGCTGAATTTTCGAAACCGTTACTCCACTTTTCAATTTTATTGCTGCCATTTTCTTACCGTTAACTACCTTCAGAGTGCCTCCATTGTCCACATAGTTACTGATAGGAGTTCCGGAGCCATCCTCCGATGCTGCTGCTTTGAAGGTAACACTGTATTCACCGTTTTTAACAGGCTGAGTTAAATCAATAGTCTTGTCAACTACGACTACTTTGAACGCATTTAGCGCTGTTTGCAGAGATGATAGCGCTCCATCCACCTGCTGCTGGGTAGCGGATGTGTTGCCAGCCGTCGTCTTGGCTTCATTAATAGCCACTAGCAATGTGCTTTTCGCACCTGTTGGATATTGACCATGGTTTGTTCCTTCTACAGCTGCATCATGAATGGCTTGAGCTTCAGCTATAAGTGCTTGCAAGGAATTGGTATTCACGATAATGAATTTCAAACGAATCGAATGATCCATTTCATAAGGCGATCCATTGGGCAGTGAGGTAGATACATGCACCACAGCGTTCAGCAATGCCGTCATGTCGCTCACTTCAAACTCAACTACTCTTGTATTCGCTGCTGTATCTGTGCTGACTGTAGTTGCTTCCATCATTGTACCGTTCTGCTCAACCTTGAAGCTCGGTACCACCGTGCTGTTATTGATAGTGAACGATACCTTGTTCTTACCGTCTTGTATCTTCCATTTTGCTGGCTTGTTAAAGTAACTATCCATGGATGAAGCTTGATCCCTGGTAGCATGCAGCGCTGTAAAGTTTATTTCTCGTTCCGTGGTTACATTGGAAAAACCAAGCTCTACATCGTACTCATTGTCGTACAAGAAGGTAGGCGTTACCTGCCAGTAAATTTTCACCCATCCGTTCAATCGTGCATTCAAATCATTGACTTCGAATTTAATAATTCGGGTGTTGTTAGTGGCATCTTTACTTACGATAGCCGTTTCTGTCAAAATTCCAGCTTGCTCAGTCTTGAACGAAGTGATTTCTGCACTTTGCAGCAATTTGAACGAGATATACTTTTTACCGCCGGCAACCGTTAATTTACCGCTGTTCTTATCTACGTAATCGTACATCACTGAATTTTCATTCGTACCTTTTTTGTAAATGTTGAAGCTGACTGCATACTCGCCGTCCGCTAATCCTCCCGTTCCTGTCCCAGGATTAGTGACAACAACAACCGCTGCTTTGAACACAGTCAGCGCCGCTTGCAGAGCTGCTTGTGCTTCATCCACCTGCTGCTGGGTAGCGGATGTACTGTCAGATGTCGTCTTGGCTTGATTAATAGCCACAAGCAATGTGCTTTTCGCACCTGCCGGATATTGACCATTTGCGCTTCCTTCCACAGCTGCATCATGGAATGCTTGTGCGTCGGTTATCAACGTTTTCAAGGAGGTCTTATTGGAGATTTCGAATCTCAAGCGAATCGAATGATCCATTTCATAGGGCGATCCATTTGGCAGTGAGGTAGATACGTGCACCACAGCGTTCAGCAATGTCGTCATGTCGCTCACTTCAAACTCAACCACTCTTGTATTTGCTGCTGTATCTGTGCTGACTGTAGTTGCTTCCACCATTGTACCGTTCTGATCAACCTTGAAGCTCGGTACCACCGTGCTGTTATTGATTGTGAACGAAACTTTGTTCTTACCGTCTTGTACTTTCCATTTTGCTGGCTTGTTAAAGTAACTATCCATGGAGGAAGCTTGATCCTTGGTAGCATGCAACGCTGTAAAGTTTACGTTCTGCTCGGATATAACATTTGAAAAACCAAATTCAATGGAGTACTCGTTATCATAAAGGAAAGTAGGCGTCAACCACCAGTAAATTTTCACCCAGCCTTCCAATCTCTTGGACAAATCTTCTACTTCAAATTCAACCACTCTCGTGTTCGCAGCAAGATCTTTGCTTATTACTTTGGTATCAACCAAAGCACCATTCTGCGTGGTCTTTAATGACAGAATCTCGGCATTCTGCTTCAAGGTAAACGAGACATACTTTTTACCTCCTGCAACCGTTAATTTGCCGCTGTCCTTGTCTACGTAAGTATACATAACGGATTGTTGATTGGTCTTATTACTATAGATCATAAAGTCCAGCTTGTATTCGCCATCTTGCAGTGCAGGTACAGGATTATTCGTAATCAAATGAGCTTGCAGCTCTTGATAAGCTGCTTGCAGCTGTGCAACCTGCTGGTCTATCCTCTCTTGTGAATATTGGTTGCCATTGCTGATGGTTTTGGACGCATTAAGAATCGTAGTAAACGATGTCATTGAACCCACCGTGTATTGACCGTTGTAGATTCCCTCACGGGCTGAATCAACCTGGGCAATTAGAGCATTTAACTGATCTTTACTGCCGGTCGGGTTCACAGTAAAGGTGAACGAGCAATCATCGACTTTTAATTTGCTGCCATCCTTGTTGATAATGGAAATATCGGATGCTTGTATCGTTACGTTACTAATTTGCGAGGTTGCTTTAGTCTGCACGGATAAGGATAGCAATTGAAAAGAAGTCTCAGATGTAATACTGACAGGATTGCTTCTGTCCTTGATATCAAAAGTAACGAGATACTTTCCAGGAGCTACTTCCGTTTTTACCGGTGTATTAAATTGATTTTGGGCAGTAGCGCCCGATAATTCCATCTCATTCGGATTGAAGGATATCGTCGCTTCATATCCATACACTTGCTGGTACACACTATTGGTCACATTACCGACAGATTGCCAAATGCTAGAGAGCTTGTTTCCACCATACACCGAGGTTGTGGCAGATTTTAATTGTACGGTAGGATCATTGCTCGCCGCCGTTGCATCCGGAAGCGGGATGCCTGCAAGCAGGACAAACAGGATGAGTAAGCTTGACAAGACTTTCTTAAATTGCGCGTTCACAGTATCTCTCCTTTACGAATAAGCAGCCTGGATATAGCACCGATAATGATCAGTAGGGCTATCCAATCTTTCAAATAATAACGATAATCATTCTCAATGATAAAGCAAAAAAAATATTGTTACGTCTTCTTATTCACTTAGTATTTGCTAATCAATCTTCTTTCCTGCTTATACCGGGATAAATGAATTGCCGTATGCATACAATTTCGATAGTATATGAGTGAGTAAATAATTGTCAACCCCCAAATTGACATAACTTTTCTTGATATGGGTTATTAAAATTTGTTATTAAATTCATAATTGACAATGAGAATCATTTTCAATATTATTTAACTTAATGTGTAATTACTCCATATCTCTGAAAAAACATAAAGCTACCCACGTTATACAACCATGAGCAGCTTTATATAAATACATCACAACACAATTACTTCTTGTAAGGCGACAAATCTTCGCGGTCTGTCAGCAGCTTGCCCGTCTCAGCATATCGGCAGACGGCTGATGCCACTTGGAAGGCATACGCTCTTCTTGGCAGATCGGTATGGTTCGTTTTACTATGATGCAACGTTTCGCGATGGAAAATTACAGCATCCCCGGGAGCCATCGGCTTGCAAGGTGCCCCATTATCCGGATCAGCAGCACGGCGATGTGTTTCTCCAGCCTCATTCAGATCCTTTTGACGACCCATACGATGGGATCTTGGCGCCAACCACAAGCCGGCGTTCTCTTGAGTAATGTGATCCAATGCGACGAAACCATTAAGCATATGCCCAAGAATATGCGTGTACATATTATCCTGATGCCAGGCCAAGCCTTCGCCACGTGGAGGAACAACAGCATACATCCCCATCCACAGCTTGACATCGTCTCCCAAAATGCGTTCAAAGGATTCAATAATCCGCGTATTGCTCAGGAAATTGACTGTTTCCGGAAACTGTGCCTGACTTTTGGCCAAGCTTACAGTAGGATTGGACTTCCACTTGCCATCATTGGATTGCTGGGTGGCAAATTCTGTATTCTCCTTATTAATTTTATCAACGGCTTCCTGGGTCAAAAAGCCAGGTGCGTAGAAGAAGCCCTCGCGGTAAAATTCTTCAATCATATCCTCGGTCAATACAAAATTCGATGCGTTGGTCATTAGCATGGGGTGAACCCTCCTTGTTTGGTATGCTATAAATATATCGAAAAAATATGTTCTTCACTGCTTCAATTCAATCAATTAGTTGTACTTTTGTTCAGCCCTTCGCAGGAGTTCGAAGAATTGGGCATAAGTGCTCTTGATTACAGGTTAGTCTGCATTCGGATATACTCGTAAGGCTTCCAACGTGACTGCTCAGAGACAGGCGCCTGCCCTTCCCTCGGCTGTAAAGCTGCCCAATGCTCGGTACCTGATTCAGCTGAGCTTACAATCTGTGACCACAATCCCTCAACTACCCCATAGGAAAGGGGGAGCCGATTCGTCGCAGGTTCGGATTGTAGTCCAAGTTCAGTCACAATACGGCTTAAAGCAAGCTCACAAGCATCGCAAATCAGTTCACCGTACGCACGAGTCGCCTCATCGGCATCCAATGCAGCCGCCAACCGTCCGCCAGCCCCATCCAGCTCCTCCAAAGCTTTCTTGGAAGGATCTATCAGATCAGGCCGAATGTGCATCAGCATCGAAATCTCGTATTTTCCGGCATGATCACCCGTATACGTGCCCTCAACCAGATCAAAATCCGTTCCATACCAAATGTTCATTCCTGTCTGCTCCTGAAACATCCGGGAAATTTTACGCAGATCATGCACATGAGCCCCACCGTGCCCGGACAATATGACCGCCGACTGAAAGCCTGCATTATAGAAGGAACGCAGCTGATACAGGAAAAAATGGTAAAATACGTATGGAGGAACGGATGACATATAAGGATTATGTTCCCCCACATTTGCCTCCAGAAATTTGGCTGAAGGCCCTGACTCGTGCACATGATAGTTCATGCTGGGAGCGACAATACCACCCACCTGCCGGGCTACACGTGTGCATAAATATTCCGCTTTGAAGGTGTCCAGACCAAAAGCACTGATCTGACCATGCGGCTCACACAAACCAAGCGGCATATACACGATAGGACATTGCTGCTGGCGCTTAATCAATTCAGCCGGGAACAGCTCGGCCCATAGCACCTTGGATACGGTTTCAGAGTCATTGCTCATAAATGTCTCCTAGCATGATAGAAGTGTCTGATCCAACGCTCACGTATTTTAATAAGCTCAAACAACTCATCGGGCAATGCTTCCTTGTCACAAGCTGCGATATTTTCCGCTGCATATTCGAGTACCTGCATCGAAGAAATCGCAACGGTCACACCCGGGTCCTTCAGCACGAATTTGATGGCCAGCTCCGTTAATGAGCTTGCATACTGAGGCACATATTGGCGTAGGCGATCCACCTTGTCCAGATAAACACTTCGTGGCTGACAGTCAAAATAATTGTAGCGATAATCCGAATCGGGGATAACGGTATCCTCCTTCAAGAATCCAGTCAGCCCTCCTTCGTCCAGAATTACCCTTGCTATGACAGCCACTTTATTCTCCTGGCAGATTGGAACCAGACAATCGAGCGCGACCGAGTCAAAGATGTTGACGATCGTTTGCACCGAATCAATAACACCCGCTCTAACTAATGAAATCGCATGATCATGCCGGTGGTCCGGCAAAGAGACGCCCAAATATCGAACCTTGCCTTCCTCTTTCAGCCTGAGCAGCTCTTCCATCCAATAATCTACACCATCCCATTGCGGCCAATAGACATGAAGCTGGAGCAGATCCAGTGTCTCTATATCCATAGCCTGCAGCGATTGCTCCACGCTCGTCCGTATGGATCCGGGCGGGTAGGTGGATTGTACATCCAGCGGGAAATGAAAGCCTGCGCCGGGTAAGGAATGGGGCGGTGCCGAGGCGGCAGCTTTTGTTGCTATGAACGGTCTTTCCCCGTTCCACTCCTTTAAAGCCTTGCCTATAAGCTCCTCCGATCTTCCGTACACTCTTGCCGTATCAATAAAATTAACTCCGTTCTCCAGCGCATACACAATGGAACGGATCATCGCAGCATCGTCTTGTTGGCCAAAGATACCATTTAAACCCATACCACCAAAGCCAAGCCTGCTGATGGTTTCACCCGAACGAGCGAACACGGACGTTTGCATATAAGTCTCCCTTCTTAAGCGAATACAGTCCTACTTTAGTTGTATCATGGAAAACTGTTCAAAACTTCCCCAAACCTGACGTAAAAGTTGTACTTTTGTTCAGTCAACGTAAAGAAGACTGCCTCACAGGTCTCTTCGGACCTTGCGGGACAGCCCCATCTTCACTTCATACATTCTTTCTACTACCTCGTCAAGCCGTTTATTTTTTCTTCGTATACCATTCATTCATGGCATCGATCGCCGCCTTGCCGCCTTTTGCATTAAACTCCTGCACGAACTTATCGAATTCATCCAGGCTTCGTTTACCCATGATGAATTTCAAAGCATTCTCCTCTGCGTAATTTCGCAGCTCATTAAACTTCGTATCATACGCTTCCACGGAAGGAGCATACGCAGTCTCATCACGGTTGCGCTTAAAAGGAATCAAAGGCTCATAGTAAGGCAAAAATCCTTTGGCTCCCAGCCGTGCAAAGAAGCTCGGGTCCGAATCGCCTAAGAAATACAGCGTACGCCACGGAATTGCGTTGCTTTGCTCAGCTGTTTGAACGACTTTATCGCCCTCTATCTTGTAATCCTCCCCTTCAATTCCGTAGGTCAGCAGCTTATCCGCTTCCGCACCAAATATAAAATTCATATATTCAGCAGCACCCTGCTTATTCTTCGCTTGCTTCGGAATAACCCAATAAGTGCCTATCGGACGTTCCTCTGGAAAACCCGATTGACCACCCTTACCCACAACAGGAGCGATGAATTTAAGCGTACCTCCATTGTTTTTATCCTTCATAGATCGATCAATGGTTTGTGCATCAGACCACGCCGTTGTAGTGAATACAGCCGTTCCGTTAATCAATTTGTCCTTCACGTCTTTGTTGATCGAAAACTCCTGATCAATCAAGCCTTCCCCATACCATTTCTTCATCGTCGTTAAAAATTCTTTATACTCCGGCTGCAGCCAGCTGAATTCCAGCTTGTTATTTTTGGTTACCGCCGTCATTCCTACCCCAAACGCTTGTGCAAATGGCGTGAAGGAATTCGTAAATGCGCCCGGATTGGAGGCCATTGCAGTCAGTGGTGCAATATTTTTCTTTTCCTTGATCGTTTTGAGCGTCGCATAAAAGTCATCCAGAGTTTCCGGATCCTTCAGATTCAGCTCTTTCATCACATCCGAACGTTCCAGCAGACCGTTGCCGACCTTTTGCGCGACGCGGTGTGGAATACCGTACACCTTGCCTTCGAAGCGGGTAGCGTCCAATATTTCCGGTGTAATCATAGCAGACAGTGTCGGAATACTACTCTTGATCAGGTCATTCAATGGCTCAAACGCTCCCTGCTGGGCCAGCTTGAAATAATCCGATTTGTTATTGATGCGAATCAGATCGGGCACATCACCGGATGCCAAAATGATCGAAACCTTTTGCGAGGGATTATCCTTGGGCAGTGCTTCGAATTTAAGATCAAAGCCTGATTTCTCTTTGAGCTGCTTGACCAATTTATTACTGTTCATATTGTCAGACCCTTGAAACTGCTCCAACGATGGGTGATAGGACATCATGATCTTTAATTCTTTGTTTTTGGTTGCAGGTTTGCTGGAACTGCTGCCCGGAGTTGTGCTAGTGCCTGAATCGTTACCACAGCCCGCGATAAAGCTGGTTAGCAGAATCGCTGACATCCCTATACATGCCGATTTCTTGTAGTTCATTGAAACCCCTCCTGTTTGTTTAATCATATCATGAAAAGCTGTTTGTATAATGAACGGAACGGCACTTATCCTTTTACCGCACCGAGCATAATTCCTTTGACAAAATATTTTTGAATAAATGGATACACACATATGATCGGAATAACCACACATAAAATGGCTGCCGCACGAATCGTCTCGGGGGTGACCTCCTTGAATACATCGGTGATGACCGTATCTGATGTTTTCTCATCCGTCACAAGCTGGAGCAGGAACATTTGCAGCGGCATCAAGCGTCTCTCTGTAATGTACATCATCGCCTGAAAGAAGCTGTTCCAATAGCCAACCGCGTAAAACATCGAAATCGTCGCCAGCGCTGGCTTGGATAAGGGCAAGTAAATGGACCCAAGAATACGCCAGTTATTGGCACCATCCATGCGAGCTGATTCCTCCAGAGATTCCGGTACTCCCATGAAAAAATTGCGTATGAGAATCAGATTAAAAGGAGCCAGCGCAACCGGTAAAATGAGGCCCCATAACGAATTCATCAGCCCCACCTGCTTAACGACCAGATAAGTCGGAATCAGACCCCCGCTAAAAAACATCGTGATCACAAACAGCATCATCAGAAATCTGCCGTAGGGCAATGTTTTTTTGGATAAAGCATACGCTGCCAGGACCGTTAGAGCCATACTAATCAAGGTTCCTGCCACCGTAATGAATATCGAATTGCCAAACGAGTAAAAAAATTGCTTGTTGGAAAGCACATATTGATATGACATCAGATTAAAGCCTTGGGGCCACAAGGTGATGTCCTTGGCTAATACATGTGCTTCACTGCTTAACGATTTGGCAGCAATATGAATGAACGGCAATATCATCGATAAGGAAACGAGCGACAAGAGCAGCACATTCACATAGCTGAATACAGATTCACCTTTTGTTTGTATCATGGAGACCACCGTCCTTCTATCATTAAAATACGCCCTCTTCACCCATTTTTCTTGCCAAATAATTAGCCAGCAGCAGCAGCACACACCCGATAACGGATTTAAAAAGTCCGGCAGCTGTCGTCAAGCCAAACTGCATCGTACCTAATCCAACGCGAAATACATAGGTATCAATAATATCCGCGACGTCATATACGACCGGATTGTACATGACCAGAACCTGCTCGAACCCGGCATCCAGCACATGACCAAGCCTCAATAACAGCAGCACGATGATCGTCGATCGAATCCCCGGCAAGGAAACATGCCAAATCTGTCTTAATCTTCCGGCTCCATCGACCGTTGCCGCCTGAAACAGCTCCTCATTAATTCCGATCAAGGCAGCCAAATAAATAATCGCGCCCCAGCCCGCTTCCTTCCACACATCGGAATAGACGAGAATCCAACGGAACAGCCGTTCATCAGATAAGAAAAAAACAGGCTGCAGGCCAAGCACTTCCAACGCCTTGTTGACGATACCACTGTTGGGCGACAGCAAATCTACGGCAATCCCTCCAATAACGACCCACGAAATGAAGTGAGGCAGGTAGGTAACCGTTTGCACAGCACGCTTGAACCGAACCAGCCTAAGCTCATTTAAGAGCAATGCCAACAGAATTGGGGCCGGGAATCCTACGATCAGCTTCATCAGGCTGATGTATAACGTGTTGCGCACCACTCTTGGAAATTCATCAAACAAAAACAGCTCGCGAAAATATTGCAGTCCAACCCATTTGCTGTTCATGACTCCCTGAATGAGGTTGTAGTCTTTAAATGCAATCACAACGCCGTACATCGGGACATATTTGAAAATAATCAAAAAAAGTAAACCAGGTAGTACCATCAGATAAAGATCCACGTATTTGAACAGGAATCTTTTCGAAACTGCTTTCATCGCTTTCTCCCCTCGCTGTCTGATCTTGTTTATTTTTCTACTATAACGTGGATGACCTATCTTTCGTACCCCAGTTCTAAACCTTTACATGCAACTTTTTTGCGAACTAGATGACTAACGCACAAAAAAGCCGGATCGCTTTCCGACTTTCCTGTTTGAACACGTTCATTTATAAATTTCACTGGGCTTGACTCCCCAATATTTCTGAAAGCTTTTGGAAAAATAATTCACATGCTTATATCCCACCTGCTCAGCCGTGTCGTACACCTTAATACCCTTGGTCAGCAATTCCTTGGCTCTTTCCATACGCAGTCGAAGTACATAATCGGAAAAGGATTCCCCTGTCACTTCCTTGAACGTCCGGCTTAAATAGGAATAGCTGATAAACATTTTTTCGGCAACCAGATACAGATTCAATTCCTCTTCATGCAGCCTTTCCTGAATAAACCCGATTACCTGACTCATTGCAAGCTGCGTGCCGGTTTGCCGCCGTTCGGTTATCGTTTGGCTAATACGTGAAGTCATCCGGCGCAGCCATTCACCAACCTGCTCTTTCGATAATAGCTGGTTGAAGTTTTCAAAATCCGCATAATCCTGCTGCAGCGCTTCACGCAGTGTCCATCCGTGGATATGTATAATCCTTGCCAGCAGACACGTAATTCGCCACAGCATCTCCTTCGCCTCCGTTACAGGCGTATGAGCAGAGAAACCAAGCTCCATCATCTGTTGAATAAAGGCTTCGCACTTCGTACGGTCTCCTGTTTCAATAGCAACCTCATATTCCTTCTCCAAATGGCTCATCATCATCCACGAGTCCTGAATCGAAACCACATCCCTATACGGAATAGCGATTTCATTGCCCAGAATAATCCGCTCCTGCAGAGCCATTCGGCTCTGTTTATAGGCATTGGCAAGCAGCTGTTTATCGGCCACCAGAGGCCCTATACCTGCACTCGCCGTCAGCTTGAGACAGTCCTTAACCGTCCCGAGCAGCCCGCTGATGAGCGGATTCACCCGCCCGTACAACGTTTCATCCCGCTCTTCATCCGGCCATATGAAGACCACAGCCGTCATGCCGTCATCATCCTGCAATACCACACATTCCTGATCGGCCAGCACATCGCTCGCAATTGTAGCAAGCAAAAATTGTACCAGTGATCGATCCTGTACCTGAAAGCGACCGTTGTCCTCCGAGATGGGGTCCATGTCGAATATGATGGGCAAATATTTGCGGGCATCCAGGGCTAACAGAAGATCCCGGCCTCTTTTCTCGATCTCCCATATGGAATAGCGCCCATTCAACCAATTTTTATAAAACATCTTTTGCAAATCCGGCAGCTGCTCATTCCACTTGGCTTCAAGCGTGGCTATGTTGTGCTTCTCGTTAATTTCCCGCTCCCTGACTGCCTTGGCATCCAGTACTGTCCGCATAATGAGCTCGTTCTCCGCCGGCTTGACCAAATACTGGAACACGCCATATTCGATGCTTTCCCGCGCGTATTCAAAATCGTCATAACCGGTTAAAATAATGACCTTAATAAGCGGGAATTTCTGTTTAAGCCATTTGGCCAGCTCAAGTCCGCTCATCAAGGGCATCTGAATATCCGTGAGCACGATATCAATATGATCCTTTTGCAGAATGGTTAAAGCTTCCCTGCTGCTGCCGACGGCCGCTACCAGCTCCACTTGATTGTCTGCCCATTCGATCCCTTCCGCAATCCGCTCCCTGACATGATGCTCATCCTCAACGATTAACAGTTTCATGTGTGTCCTTCCTTTCCCATTGGCAAAATCAATGTTACTTTCGTACCTTTGCCTTCTTGGCTGTCGATTAACAAATCAGCGTCACCGCCATAATACAGCTTGACCCGTGATTTCACATTTTTCAATCCATAATAGAGACTTGTTGGTTTATCTGGAGAGCTCATATACGATTTGCTCGTGATTTTGTCCATTTCCATGATAATTTCCTGCAGCCTGTCTTCGGGGATTCCGACTCCTGTATCCTCCACCTCGACATATAACCTGTCTTCTACAATTCGCGAGCGAATGCATAAGTAACCCTCATTGGGGCTTTGTTCCAGCCCATGGATGATCGAGTTCTCCACAATAGGCTGTAGAAGCAATTTCAGGATCTGCAGCTCCTTCGTTGCCTCATCCAGCTCGATTTCCTCGGTGAAATGATCCTTGCGGATTTGCTGTACACGCATATAATACATCAGATGCTGAACCGTCTCCGCCAATGTGAAGGAGTCTCTGCCTTTTCCCAGACTTACACGAAAAAAACGGGCCAGATTAATGACCATTTCGCTTATTTCCGGAATACGATTGCTTGAAGCAACCGAATAGATCGAATCCAGTGTATTATACAGAAAATGCGGATTAATCTGCGACTGCAGCAAGCTGAATTCGGCCTTGGCCAGCCGCAGCTCCTTTTCATAATCATCCTCAATCATTTTACGCTGTGCAGCCGCCATTCGATTGAAGCCATTCATCACAAAGCCGAACTCATCCTTCCTCTGATGTACGACCTCGAAGGCCAGATTCCCGCTGCTGAATTGTTTAAAGGCACCCGATAGCTGCTGCAGAGGTTTGGAAATGCTGCTGTACACGAGCCATGCAATCCATATCGCCAGCATAATACTGATAGCAGTAATCAAATAAGTAAATTGCTGAAGAATATGAGATAACTTGAATACCTCCTCCCTCGGCTGCTCCAGACGCATCGACCATTCACCCTTTTTTACGGTAATCGAAAAAGGCTCTTCCTTATGCAAATTTTCCGAATTTGGATTGGTCTCGAGTACAAATCCGTCGTTGTAGAGCAGCGTAATGTTCATATTGATGGAGGTTTGCAGATTTTGGATGATTTTTTGAAAGGATCGCTTGTCGACAGCCAGCACCATCACATTCGGTTCTCGCGTACTGCTGAGCACATCCAGCAGACGCATATAATAAATCATATCCTCACTCATATACAGCGACGGATTGCGACTCTCCCTGGTCGGAACGTACACTACCAGCCCACCGCTCCCTTTAATCGTTTGCTGAAACCAATAGTCCTTCTTCACATCAGGCCATTTGATCCCCCCCTTCAGTGTGGAGACTCCGTTACCGCTTTCACCATGAATGATAAAAGCATCCTTGACCGCTCCATTCACATTCGTCAGTGCAGTCAGCTGCTGCTGAACGGTATGGATGCCATACAAATGGTCCGGGCTTAAAGGGTTCTCGATTCCTTTCCAGATATCGACGATGTTGGGATTGGACGCAATCAGCAGTGTTTGCTGATCCATATTTTGGGTTAGCTGATCGATATACTCCAATGTAGTTAGCAAAGCCCCTTTGGTTCGGTCACTAATTTGCTCATTCATAATGCTTTGCGAATAATAATTGGCAAATATGCTGACGCTCACGAGCGGCAGCAGGATCAACAGGAACGTCAGCGTCAGCTTCGTCTGCATCGAATTCAATCTCGAAAAGCTTCTCATGCCCGCTCCTCTCTCCGCTGTCCGATCGCTTGATGCCCGGTATGATTGGAGGGCGGATGTCCGGTGATTTTCTTATACATCCGGTTAAAATAGGATTGGTCGCAATAGCCGAGCTGATCAGCGACCTGCCCAATCGTCATCGGCGAATTCAGCAGCAAATCTCGCGCGGCATACACACGCACCTGGTGCAAATAATCGATTGGGGTCTGTCCTGTCACCTCGCGGAATATTCGTGTCACATAATTAGGAGTCCGGTCAACGAGCTGTGACAGCTCTTCAAGACGAATTTGTCCGCGGTAGCTGTCGAGGATATACTGCTGAATCGTCGCCACCATGGACAGCTTTTTCAACGGTAAGTCTGCATGATCCGCTTCCCTTGCTGCGATGCCGAGCAGTTCCAGCACGATGCCCGTACAGATCAGCTCGTAATGCGGTAGCTTGCCAAGCCACTGCTGCAGCAGCAGTGAGAAGCGCTGCTTCATATATTCATGATTCCGGGTATGCAGCAGCAGATACGGCTTGTGTGCAAGCAGCGGAATGGAGGTGTGATCTGCTGCACCAGAGGACTGGAACAGAAAAGCGAACTTTTGATGCATTTGGGTACCGTCCCCGATACCTGCACGAAGTGTGCCCTTGGGAATAAACAGAACATCCCCTTTTGTAAGCGGTATATCCTGGTGGTTCAGGCGATAGGTCAATTGACCACTGACCACATAGATGAAAATATGGGCTTCCGTGATCTCCTCTGCCTTTCTCCATTCAGGACCAACCTCCTCCAGAAGAACGGATTTTAATTCAATCATCGCGGCTTCACCTCATTTACATATCGTTTTGCTCATTCGTCCCCCCCATTATAGTCAGTAATCATCGAATTGTCCAAATAATAATTGTTTTGTTTATCGCAAGCAGAAGCTTATTTTTTTATACTGAACTTGAAATCAATCAACCATTGTGAAAGGAATGACGATATGAAGCTTCCAGCCCAAATCATTGATTGCGACGTTCATCATGCACTGAAGAGCCATATGGATCTCGTGCCTTACTTGAAAGAGCCTTGGAAAAGCAGAGTTATCAAATTCGGTATACAGGGCGGCGGCGGCACGTATACTTCGCCTATTGGTGTACAGCGTAAGGATGCCTATGCGGCCGACGGCCGGGACGCAGCAGCCTATCCCGAGCTCGTTATGGAGCATCTGGTCGATGCTTATCATATGGATTATGCAATACTTACCGGCAGTACCTATGCCATGTCCATTCATCCCGATGCCGATTACGCCACGGCTATTGTGGCAGCCTATAATGACTACTTGATTGATCAATGGCTCCCGAATCATCCAAAGCTTAAAGGTTCCATGACCGTAGCCACCCAAGACCCTCTGCAGGCTGCCCGGGAAATCGATCGGATTGGACCACATCCCGATATCGTACAGGTCATCCTAATAAGCGCTACACACATTCCTTATGGGAACCGTTACTATCATCCAATTTATGAAGCGGCAGAGAGGCATGGGCTGCCTGTTGCTATCCACCCGGGAGCCGAAGGAAGCGGTATTTCCAATCCGCCTACTGCGGCGGGTTATGTGAGCAACTATTTCCAATGGCACACTTGCTTATCACAAAATTTCATGGCTCAGCTCGTTAGCATTGTGCTGGAAGGTGTGTTTGAGAAATTCCCACGCTTGAAATTTGTACTCGTAGAAGGCGGAGTAGCCTGGCTTCCCCATTTGATGTGGCGAATGGATAAAAATTTTAAAGCGCTGCGCGCAACCACTCCATGGTTGAAGAAGATGCCCAGCCAATACATCCGTGATCATTGTTATTTGACCACACAGCCGATTGAAGAGCCCGATAATCCCAAGCATTTGCAGCAAATATTTGAAATGATGGACGCGGAAAATATTCTATTATTTTCCAGCGATTTCCCACATTGGGATTTTGATGACCCTTTTATGATCATGAGAGGTCTGTCCGCTGAAGCGAAGCACAAGATTTTTTACGAAAATGCCCGTCAGCTGTACCAGCTTAAATAGGAGCAGGAGGAGGAAGTTCCCACATGGCCGTTTATTATATTGCTGAAGCCGTTGACATTCCGCCAGGGAGTCACAAGGTGGTGGAGGTATCCGGTCGATCGATCGGTGTTTACAATATTAAAGGGGAGTTTTACGCCATTCACAATTATTGTCCGCATGAGGGTGCACCTTTGTGCAGGGGTGACGTTTGTGGAACAACACTGGATTCCGGCGTATATGAATTTATATATGGAAGAGATCAGGAGATCGTCCGCTGTCCGTGGCACGGCTGGGAATTTGATATCAAGACCGGAAAGTCGCTATTTAATGACAAAACGCGTACCCGAAGCTATACAACACAAGTAGACGAAGGCAAGGTCGGAGTTGTTATTGGCTAAGCTCCAGTGTATACCGGTTGCCTGTCTACGACAGACAATAGACCGCTTTGCGAATGTCCTCATATAAAAGCCGCCGGAGTTAATGCTCAGGCGGCTACTGCTCGTAGATGATAATGCTGTGAATCTCTATGCTTGCTCAGGTTTACTTCGGCCAATGCCACTCCACAAGATCATCACTCCACGCGATTCCGATACAAGAGTGGGTATCGAAGATAACCTGCTCATCCTCCGGGCCACTCCCATGAAAGAACATCAGGAATTTACCGATGCCTGCAACGTTTCGGCAATCCAGGACGAACCCCGCAGTAATTCTGCCCTTCGCCCATTCCCATTCCTGCTGTCCCAAGGTCAGTACTGGCTGTTGATGCGTCCAGCTTTTCAAATCCAATGACCGCATGATCCCGATACCATTCTCCGGAGAGTGAAACATCACATATTCATTGCGTTCATTCAAAATACAGACGTTTTCCCCCGCGCGCTCATGTCCATAATAAGTCCATTTCTCTAAATCGTAGGAGTACGAGAGACTAACGCCATTTTGCTTGTAAAAGCACCACCATTTGCCGGATTCATCCTTGTCTTCAATTAAATAAGGATCGATCATCCGGCCCATTTGCTCGATAGGAACCTCTGAGCCTTTCAAGAGCAGAAGTTCAGGAACTGTCCATTGCACGAGGTCCCGACTTTCTATTTTCCATATTCTAGATGTGTGATTGCCGTATTTCTCACCATTTGGCCTTGGATAGGTTTGCAGACACATCACCCAACGATCCTGATAGCGAATCACATTGCCAGGACTGGAATAATTCAAGCTGCGGTCTCTCGGTGTCAATTTTCTCGGCTCGCTCCAAGATAACAAATCGCGGCTTTCACTCGTCGCTGTATACATGTATATACGTCCATCCGCCTCTGTTTCCGTCAGCGTAAAAAACAACCGGAATACACCCTCATGATACAAAGCAGCCGGGTCGCGATAAGCGATCCGGCTATTGCCTTGCAGTAATACAGGTGATGGAATATCGTCCAATCTCAAGACAGTCAATTTCATCCCTCCGTAAAAACAGCTAACTACTTAATCGTTTTGATCATTGGGCAGCTAGTTCAAGCTTGTCACAGCTCCGAACGGGATTCCTTCATAGGGCGGATTTGTCCGTTCTGATCAAATTCAATTCGAAGCGCGCCCGGCCTTTCCTTGAACGGAGCACTGTCATTATTGCCAAAAAATGTGCTCCACCACTGGCCCAATTTATCCTGAAAAATCATATTATGCCCGCCATGCGGAATAGCTACATATCGGTCGCCATAAGGACCATACAGCTTATCGGAGCTTGCTGCAAAGCAGTGATAATCACCATCCACAAAATCCGCTCCAACCAGATGGTAACGTCCCTCAGCTTTGAACAGAAACGTCCCTTCGAAACCGACATGCTCGGCATTGGCAGGACTTAGAAGCCGCAGCTCCTCTGCCAATGCCGTCATATCTTCATTCATTCTCGCCATTTTACCGTTATCACATAAGAAGTATACCTGTCCGTCATCATCCTGAAAGAGTGAGGCATCAATATGCGGACTGAGCGGTGCATCCACCTTGATGTTATCCACATAAGGCCCTTCCGCCTTGCCGCTAATGCTTCGCAGCAGTCCATTGCCAAGTCTCGGAATGCTGTAGGTAAGCCAGTAGGTGTCTTTGAGAAAGTGAATCTCGGGTGCCCAGAGCGGGCGGAACGGCGCACCGTCCCGTTGCTGGATCTCCTTTTGCCAGGTGCCGTCCCGATCCACGTTCCAAACTGACGTCCGTTTACGCGGTTTGGTAATGAGCGGCTCCCAATGCTCCAAATCTGATGATTTCCACAGCTGGATGTCTCCCGTGACCGCCCACCAATCGGGTGCACCTGTCGTTCCGGTCAGGTAATACACACCGTCGCCTCCGAGACAAATGGACGTATCGCGAAGCGGGTAGTCAAACAAGGGTGTCAGATGCTGCGGCAGCTCGGAATATTGGATCATGTTTTCAGCTCCTTATTTGCCGTTTTTGTTATAATCGGCTGTGAACTCTTCCATGATCTTGTCGCCACCGCCTTTAACCCATTTGTCTACGGCATCGCTCCAGCCTTTGTCATCGAGCTCGCCTAGCGCAAACTTGGTTTGTGCATCCGTAATCGCCTTTTTCAAGTCCACGCCTTTTTCTGTGTTGGTATCGGATAATAATGCAGCGCTTAGATCATTAACCGCGATACCTTTATTGTCAGCGAACATTTTGTCAATTTTGGTTTCAATCGCATTTTTAGTAATCTTGATGCCACCGTATTGATCTCCCCATCTTAGGTTAACAAACTCTCCAGATAGCTGCGAGCCATCGACTCTTTTCGTTGCTCCATTTTCAACCTTGTAGTCAGTCCCTTCAATCCCGTTATTGAGCAGTGTCAGCATCTCTTCATCACCCAACTTGTCCAGGAACGCCAGCACCTGCTTCATCTTGGCTTCAGTCGTAACACTCGATTTTGGAATGACGATCAGAGAATCATAACCTACAGTGCCTCTTACCTTTTGTCCTTGCGGGCCATCGAAATTCTCAGCGACATCAACGACCACTTTCGGATTCGCTTTAATCATATCCAAATGACGGGTAGCACCATCATCGATAACGGAGAAATACATGCCCGCTTTGCCCTGGTTAAAGTAATCGTATTTCTTGGCAATCGGGAAATCCGGGCTGATCAGCTTTTCGCTAACCATCTTTTTGTAGAGGTCCAAAGATTTCTTGAACTCTGGATATAGGAAGTCTGGTGTAATCTTGCCGTCCTTCAGTCCCCATCCATTCGGACCTCCATTGTAAATGGTCAGCTGCTTCAGCAATTCCATCGTAGCATCTTCCTGGATACCGGTCGTATTGTTCTTCCCATCCTTATCCGGGTCATTTAACGTGAAGGCTTTCGCCACATTGTAAATATCATCAGCTGTTTTAGGAGTTTGCAATCCCAAATTATCCAACCAATCCTTGCGGAATATCATACCGTAACGAGCCAATACGCGCTCCCGCGGGATCCCATACAGCTTGCCACTGACGCTCGCATTTTTCACTGCGACCGGATTCATCTTGCTAAGGTTTTTCGTGTCTTTAATAAATGGAGTCAAATCCCAGTACATGCCCGACATTTGCGCGTTCAGCATGGCGGATTCCTTCGTTTTACGGATCAGCATCACATCAGGCAGCTTACCGGAAGCATTTGTTGCACTAACCTTGTCATCATAGGCTGTACCCGCTCCAGGTACCCAGATAATATCAAGCTTCGTATTGGTGTACTCTTCGATCTTTTTCTGAATGGGGCTGTCCTTCTTTGGCGGCTCAGCACCTTGTTGAATCATCATAATCTGAAGCTCTAACGGCTTGGCCGGTGTGCCTGCTGCCGGTTGTCCGGCCGGTGTTTCGGTTTTGCCTGTGCAGGCTGCCAGCAGTGACACCGACATGCAGGTCAAACAAACAACGCTAATCATTTTCGCAAATTTACGAGTTTCATTCGTTTTCATAGTTAAATCTCCTCTTCATCTCTAGTTTAGTTTAACCCTTTACTGACCCCAATAACGCGCCTTTGGCAAAATGCTTTTGCAGAAATGGATATACAATCAGAATTGGCAGCGTCGAAAGCACAATAACTGCCATCTTGACCGTTTCCGCTGGTGGAGCAACAAAATCCTCACCGAAATTCGTAGAATCTCCAATCCCTCCCTGCGATAGAATAACGATTTGTCTGAGCCATACCTGAATCGGCCATAGCGTGCTGTCGTTAATATATAGAACGGCATTGAAGTAAGCATTCCAATGCCCTACCGCATAAAATAAAGCGAGTGAAGCCAATACGGGTGCCGACAATGGCAGCACAATCCGGAACAAAATCCCCACATCGCTGCTGCCGTCAATCCTAGCTGCTTCCTCCAGACCATCAGGCAGGTTTTGAAAAAAGCTGCGCATAATAATCAGGTTAAAGGCGCTGATCAAGCCCGGAATGATAAGAGAGCCGACATTATCGAGCAGCCCCGTCTCCTTCACGACCAGATACGTAGGAATCATCCCGCCGCTGAACAGCATCGAGAACACGACCAGCTTCATGAACAACTTGACACCCATCAAATCTCTTTGCGCCAGCGGATACGCCATTAAGGCGGTGAACAACAGATTCGCCAGCGTTCCAACTACCGTGATAAATATCGAAACGCCAAGGCTGGATAAAATAATGTCCGTGGATAAAATATACTTGTAACCAACCAAAGAAAATTTGGTAGGGAATAAGATAAATCCTTTCCTCAGCAGTTCCTCAGGAGCTGTCAGTGACGAAGCGATGATGAAGATAAAAGGCAGGATACAAGCGGCGGCAATAAGGAGCAGAAGCAAGTAATTGATGCCCTCAAGCAATCTGCTGGATAGTTGTTTTTCTACCATATGGGTTTGATCCTCCTTCGAGTTTGACTGAACCTTGAGTGCAATGACCAAACGTCACTTATTAATAAATACCCTCTTCACCGAACTTTTTGGCTAAGCGATTCGCCCCGGTTACCAACAACAGCCCGATGATCGATTTAAACACACCCACCGCTGTACTGTAACTGAACTTCCCTTGCGAAATCCCCGTCGTGTATACATACGTATCGAACACTTCTCCAACCTCGCGGTTCAATGGATTAACCATCAGAAAAATTTGCTCGAAGCCGGAATCAAGGAACGTGCCGATCCGCAGAATAAGTAAAATAATGATCGTACTGCGAATCGCAGGAAGCGTAATATGCCACATTTGTCTCCAACGGTTAGCCCCGTCGATGCGGGCTGCTTCATACAATCCAGGATCGACACCAGCCAGCGCAGCCAAAAAAATAATCGTGCCCCATCCCGTTTCTTTCCATATCACTTGTGAAGTAATGATCGTTCGGAACCAATCCTTGCTTAGCAGAAACTTGACCGGTTCAGCTCCCATACTGTTCAGCATCGTATTGACAATTCCGCCCTCTGTCGAAAAGAACAGGAAGCTGATTCCGACCACTACTACCCACGATACAAAATGCGGTACATAGATGAGTGTTTGAATCCATCGTTTAAATATATCTCGGCGAACCTCATTAAGCATCAGCGAAATGACAATCGGTAATGGAAAGAAAAACACGATGTTATACACAGCCAGAATGAATGTATTCTTGAACAGCTGCCAGAACATCTCATTGCCAAAAAACGTTTCGAAATGCTTGAACCCAACCCATTTACTCCCAAAAAAACCCAGGAATGGCTGGTAATCCTGAAACGCAATGAGTATACCCCACATCGGCATATACTTATAAATTAGGAAGTACAGCAGTCCCGGAAGCAGCATAATAAAAAACCATTTTTGCCGTTTGAGTCTTCGTTTAAAAGCATTCATTTTGGAATCTGAAATGGATGATCTCGTTTCAGATACAGCCTGCATCTTGGTTCACTCCCCATTCACCCGTTGTATGGTTGTTTGTCTGTAGCTCATACTTTATAGGCTTTGCCAGTTACCGTCTACAATCACGGCAGCAGATCATGGGGTTGTGAGAGCCTCAGAGGCCGGTTTACGTGCCAAATTGATCATTTATAATCATTAAGGCAGATCGGATAATCTCTTAAAAAGCCAAAAAACCTCCTTGTTGGGAGGTTTCGCTGATAGCCCTATATAGTCTCATCGTAAAAAAAATTCGGTTTTACAATTGCATCCTCATATTGCCGATGGAAAATATGTGTCGTCGCGGGCGATAAGGGAGGAATCAACCAGGACCAATTCCCGGTCACCTGACGATCCTTCTTTTGCTCGTTGGCCTCGAATCTCATAAATTGCTGGGCGGCTGTATGATGGTCGACGATGGCTACACCATGCTGCCTGAAAGAATCCAATACAGCTATATTCAATTCGACCAGCGCCCGATCCTTCCATAAGGTTGAATCCCTGCTCGTATCGAGTCCCATCATATCGGCTACCTTGGGCAGCATATTATAACGCCCCGTATCCGCAAGATTCCGTGCTCCAATCTCAGTCCCCATATACCAGCCGTTGAAGGGAGCTGCTGTATAATGAATGCCTCCAATCTCCAGCCGCATGTTGGAGACCATTGGCACGGCGTACCATTGCAGCCCCAAATCGGCAAAGCCAGGGAGCTCCGGATGGCTCAAAGGCACCTCCATGATGAGCGATGACGGAATCTCAAATAGCCGCGGTACTCGATCACCTATTTTTACCAAGAGCGGTAGCACGTCAAAGGAGCCCCCGGCTCCCCTCCAGCCCAGCTCCTGGCAAAGATTCGTGATGGCAACTGAATCCGGATCTCCAACCACACCACCATCGATTTCATAACCCGCGTAACGAATGAGTTGGTGATTCATAATGCGAATCTGCTGCTCCGGCTGAATAGCAGGCTTGAAAATAGTGATTGCCGGACGAATCCGACCACCATTCGTAGCGTATTCGATATGACGGTACAGCGCCTGCACGATCTCCTCCTCCGTTTCCAAAGTGCGCGCATCGATAACATGCAGGGTCTCCCAGAACAACCTGCCGATGCATTTATTGCTGTTGCGCCATGCGAGCTTTGCTCCATATTGCAGTTCCTCCAGCGTATGCTCATAAAAGCCCTGTTCGGCTATCGCTTGCCGGATCTCTATAATTCGTTGTTCCTTTTCACCCATAGTTTTGCCTGTTTCGCTGTAGCATGTATGAATAAAATGCTCGGCTTCTCCAACCTCATGATAAACATTCATATTAAATTCGTACTCCTATCCTTATCCTGCTCTCTATTATAGTAAAAACAGGCTTCGATTCCAAATAGGAGCTCACCGTTCACGATTTAAATTGGTCCTGGAATTGGCTCGGAGTGATATTCACATACTTTTTGAAAATGCTGATAAAATATTTGTAATCCTTGAAACCAACATCGGAGGCGATGGTATACACCTTGCCTTCACCGGTCTTCAGCTGATCCATCGCCTTTTGAATCCGGTATCGATTCAGGAATTCATTGAACGTATAGGTCGTTTCTGTTTTAAACTTCTGATTTAAGTAGGTAGAGCTGATCCCGAGCTGTTTGACCAGATCTTGAATGCTGATCCGCTCTGCGTAATTCAACTGAATATAAGCAATCATCTGGGCTACATATTTGGAAGCCTTCGTTGGCGCATCGTTCATCAGGGCAGCACTAAGAACCTCGTCCAATTGCTTGGGGTTGTTCTTAATGAGCTGGTATTTCTTCTTAAGCTCAATCTGTGTTTTGGCCCGTGCTAGGGCTTCAATTAATTGATGCTGCTCCAACGGCTTCAGCAAATATTCGCTAACACCCAGATGCACGGCTTTTTGGGCCAGATGGAATTCATCGTATCCGGAAACAATAATGAAGCTGCAGGTTGCCGCATCCATACTGCGCTCTATCATCGTGATCCCGTCCATTAAGGGCATATTCACATCCGCTATGACGATATCCGGCTGCAGTTCAATAATCTTCGATAGTCCCTCAGCGCCATTAACGGCCTCATCGATGACAATACAATCCGAACCAAGCCAGTCGAATGTATAACGCAAGCCTTTACGTATCATTTCCTCATCTTCCACAAGCAGTACCTTAAACACCTTCATCACCTTTTTCGTAGGGAATTAAGATTGTGACACTCGTTCCTGAGTCAGGGGAGCTCTGAAGCTGAATGCCGTATTGCTCACCATACAAAAGCACCAGACGACGATGAAGATTATTGAGTCCGATATGCTTGCTCTGATTATCCGGGCTGCTCAGAATATCCCTGATTTCCGCGAGCCTCCGATCGTCCATGCCATCTCCATTATCCACGACTTCCAGTACCAGATCCTGACCTACCACATACCCTCGAATCGAAATGAACAAAGCCTCCTGATGCTGATACCCGTATTTAATTGAGTTCTCGATAATTGCCTGCAGGAGAAGCTTCGGAACCAAGGCGTTCTGTCCCTCGGTGGATACGTCGATCGTGTAGGTTAATCGGTCCTTAAAGCGTATTTGCTGGAGCTTCAAGTAATCGATCACATGGTTCAGATCACCCTTCATTAATACCGTTTGTCCATCATTGCTGATACTATAACGAAGCAGTCTGGAGAGGATCATGACAATCTCCTGCGCCTGTTGGCTGTCTACGACAATGGCATAGCGCAGAATTTCCAGCACATTAAAAATAAAATGCGGATGAAACTGTGATTGCAGCTGCTTAACTTCTATCAGACGTCTAAGGTTCGATAGCTCCTCGTTCTTGTGCAATAATTCATTCAGACGGTTAAGCATAATATTAAATTGATTGGCTAGTGTCTCGAATTCATCCCCGGTTTTGATTTCAACGTAAGCATCCAGATGACCCTCCTGCAGCTTGTTCACGGCATACAGCAGCTTGTCTATGGATGCGGTATTGCGCGATGACATTTTTTGTGACAAAAAATGAACCATCACCCATAACAAAATACTAGTTACGATAATAAACACCGTTAACGAGATATAAGCATATTTCTCGATCCGCAGGGAATTCAGTGTATATACCTTCATTTGAGCGGTTGGAATATTAGATTGGCTCACATAATATCTGCCATTATTTAATTGAATGTAGCCCTGGGCATCGTATATTGGATTAAATTTGTTCATTAACCCTTTGGCAATATTGTTCGTCGTGGCTATAATCGTGTTGTGCTGGTCGGTGATGACCGATATTTCATTGTTTTGCACAAATATAAGCTTCTGTACATCTTCTTCATATAATTGATACACCAAATAACCGACCACCGTATTATTGTGCAGGATCGCTTTCCCGAAGGTATATAAGGTGAAACGATCGTGAGAGTAGGCAATGTGATTCGTTTCTGTCAGAGTTGCTGTGGCTATAGGTGGAATCCGAGGTACAATATCCTTGAATACCATATCCTCGATCAAGCCGTTGGAAGGTGCGGAGGATGCAACGAATATGCCCTTCACATCGATGATATGAAATACGCTTTTCACCTTTTGATGGTTATTAAATTCATAAAATTGTTCATACACGTCCTGGCTGTTCGCACGCGTAACGGCATAATCAATAACAAGCGGCAGTGCGGCCATCCGGTTGATTTCCTTATAATATTGATTGTATATTTTGGACATCGACTGATTGATCGTTTCGTTGGCTTCCATAGTTTCATTCGCCAATATGATTTTATTATTGATAAGAGTAAAGATCAGAAACAAGATAAACAACACGATAATCGGCATAAAGGTATACAGTAAAAACAAACGACGAGTGGACTCCTTAAAGTTGTTCTTATTCGCCTCCATACCACCACATCCCGCACTATATAGTTGATTACCAGAGCTCTCATCATACCTTACTTGGTTAAGCATAAACAAGTACAACAAAGGCTGGCCCCGCTTGATGCAGGAACCAACCGTAAGACCAAGAGTTTACAAGAACAGCCCACACTTACATGGTGATGTCCTTTTTGCCCGACAATTTGAAAAACAAGAGCAGTGACAGGACCGTAATGATAGTAAGCATCGTCGATAAGGCTGCTGCTACACCGTAGTTGCCGCGAATAACCTCCGTATAAATGGCCACTGTCATCGTTTTTGTGGAGCCTGTGTACAAAATGATGGAGGTGCTTAATTCCGTAATAATGCTGATCCAGCTTAAAATCGCACCTGCTATGACCCCGGAAATCATCATGGGCAGCGTTATTTTGAAAAACGTCTTCATGGTCGAGGCACCCAGGCTGATCGCCGCTTCCTCTATACTATCGTTTACCTGATGCAGTACAGCCGCACTGGATCGAATCGTATAAGGCAGACGCCTGATGACGAAGGCTGCAATCAGTATAATCGCCGTGCCGCTCAGTACAAGCGGCTTGTGATTGAAGGTAACGAGCAGGGCAATACCGAGAATCGAGCCCGGAACAATGTAGGGGAACATCGTGAACACATCCAGGATATTGGAGGTCACACCTCTTCTTTTGACCGTTACATAAGCGATAAGTATCGCCAACAGAACAATGATAGAGATTGAAATAGCCGCCAATATAAAGGTATTCGCAATAGAATCTCCAATCTTCGTAAAAGCAGCGCGATAGCTGTTCAATGAGTACCCGGATACAAATATGCGTCCCGACGTGTTGAGAAAGGAGGTATACATGACATACACCTGCGGCAGCAAGGCGATTGCGGTATACACATAGACGACACCATGAACGATAATATTACCCAAGCCCTTCTTCTCTTTGGGCTGTATTGGATTCAGCGCGCTCATCGTGAACGATTTGCGGTTGGATATATATTTTTGCAATAGAAATATCGATGTAGCAAATATAACTACGAGCACACTAATAGCGGCTGCAAAACCATCATCCCCGCCAACCTCACTAATAAATTCGGTAAAAATAAGTACAGGGATCGTTTTATATCCTTCACCGATCAGCATCGGTGTCCCGAAATCAGCCAATGCACGCATAAACACGAGCATTCCGCCTGCAAGCAATGTTGGTGTAATGAGCGGAATCAGCACCTTCCACATTTTGCGGATTCCGGTGCAGTTCATGCTCTCGGCTGCCTCCATCAAAGAATTATCCACATTCTTTAGCGCCCCGGACACATACATGAAGACGAGCGGGGACAGCTGAAGCGTCAGCACGAGCACGATTCCGGTAAAGCCATACACGTCCGGCATCGGAATTCCCAATACACCTTTAACAAAGTTGGTGATAACTCCGTTTCTGCCAAGCAGCAGAATCCATGAGTAAGCACCAATGAACGGAGCAGACATCGAGGAAATGAGGATCAGAATTTGAATGGTGCCGCTGCCCTTGATCTTGATCGTCGACATGATATAGGCCAGTGGTGCTGCAATCACAACAGATAAAATCGTCACACAGGCCGTTACCTTCATGCTGTTAAACAAGGCATTCATATAATACTGCTTGCTAAAAAATTTCACGAAATAAGCAAGGGAAAAGGCGCCGGTCGTACCGTCAAAAAAGCTTTTGGTCAATAATGTAAACAAGGGAAAAGCTAGGAACACAAGATAGATCACAAAGATCAATATCGTAATGGGCATCCAGATATCAAGCCGCTGACTTCGTTGATTCATAGGCCAATGGCCCCCGTATAATTCATCTCACCCTGCTCATCATACACATTCACTTTGTCCATATTGGCTTTCAGATAAATCACCGAGCCCGGCTTTAATAGATTACCAGTTGTCGACTCTATGGTGATTTCAACTCGCAAGCCCGTTTCCAGGTCTGCGAAGTAATGGGTATTCTGCCCGAGAAAAATACTGCTTACTATCGTTGTCTTAATTCCAGTGCCATCCTCGGAAATGATAAATTCTTCCGGCCTAACAGATAGTTTGACGGGCTGCACTTCAGCGGACGTAGGCACCTTGATATTGTTCACCCGCTCTTCATAGCCGGGACTGAAACGAACACGGTACTCATTGTTCACTTTGGTCAAAGTCCCCTCCAAAATATTGGTATGTCCTATGAAGGTTGCAACAAATATGTTAGCAGGCCGTTGATAAATCTCCTGAGGCGTTCCTACATGTTGGATAATACCCGATTTCATGACAGCAATCCGATCGGATACCGCCATGGCTTCCTCTTGGTCATGTGTGACATACACCGTTGTAATGCCAACGCTATTCTGAATTTCTTTGATTGCATTGCGCATTTCAATACGAAGCTTCGCATCCAGATTGGACAAGGGCTCATCCATCAGCAGCACATCAGGACGTATCACGATAGCTCTCGCTAACGCTACACGCTGCTGCTGTCCGCCAGATAAATTTTGCGGCAGTCTGTCCTTGTACTGATCAATTTGCACGACCTTCAGTACCTCGGCCACTTTCTTTTCAATATCCGCCTTTGATACTTTACGATTCTCCAAACCAAAAGCAACATTGCCCTTAACGGTTAAGTGAGGAAAAATCGCATAGTTCTGGAACACCATGCCTATATTCCTTTTGCCCGGCGCTACCTGGTTAATAACACGATCATTAAAGCGAATCTCCCCGCCTTCTACGGAGTTAAAGCCGGCAACCATACGCAGGAGCGTCGTTTTTCCGCATCCCGAGGGACCAAGCAGGGTGAAGAACTCACCCTGTTTGATATTAAGCGTCAGCTCAGGAATCACTTTGGTATCGCCATATTTCTTCACAACATCCTGGAAGGATATGGTTACGCTCATCGTTTCCACCCGATTTCTTTATGTTTATTTTTGCAATTTGGTAAAGGTATCCGTATAACGGCTAACGATTTCTTTCTTATGCTCACGTACGTATTTGTCATCTTCCTTGATCACTTTAATTTCACTCATCGGTTTCATATGGCTTCCAAGCTTGGCATTCGTGCGCAATGGACGGTTAGTCAGTTGAGTTCCGAATGCATCCTGTGCAGGCTGGGATATAATGAAATCGATAAATTTCTTGGCATTGTCTTCATTTTTTGTACCTTTTACAATCCCTGCAACCGCATCAAGAAATACAGCACCTTCAGTTGGATATACGATTTTGACAGGTCCGCCGCTTTTCACGTAGCTAGCCGATGGATCTTCATAGGTCAAGGCCACAATATATTCGCCGTCCGCTACGCTCTTATGTGCAGCGCCGGAGCCACTGGAGATTTTACCGTCCAGATTCTTAATTAAGCTACCCACGAAATTCCAGCCTTTATCGGACGTGTAATCTCCGCCCTTGGCCAACAATATATTCGTTAATTGAGCAAACGCCGAACTGGAGCTTGCCGGATCCGCCGTAGCGATTTTCCCCTTTAATTTGGGATTTAACAAATCCTCATAACTCTCGATTTTGATATCTCCAACCAGGTTCTTGTTGACCAGCAGGACACTAGCATCCGAAACATAAGATGTCATGTAGCCTGTTTCATTGCGATGTCCCTCCATTAAATCCTTATCATTGGGAGAAACATAATTGGCGAACAAATCGCCATTGCCCATAAACAATGCATGAGAGCCTCCAAACATGACGTCAGCGTATGGATTCGCTTTTTCGGATTGCAATCGCTTGATCAGCTCCCCAGTACCAGCCGACACCAGTTCAACCGTTATTCCGGTTTGCTTCTCGAACATCGGGATCAACGTATTAATAATATCTTCACTGTTAGGCGTATAGACAACCAGCTTGGTCGAACCCTTGGGAGCACTCGCTGCACCCTTGTCTTTAGAACTCGCTTGCCCACATGCAGCCAACAGGCTTATCGTTAATACCAGCGCCACTATTAAACTTATACCTTTTCTCAATATGTTCGCCCCCTATTTGAATATAAGATAATTCTATCAGAAGCCCTCAACATTTAAATCCTAAAATACATAAACATCATCTAAAATTGACAACTAATCTAACATATAAATCCCATTATTCACCTAATCTTATCGTTCTAATTATGCCTTCACCCCATAGATAATAATAAACAAATTTGAAAGCGTTACATATTTAACATCGTTAAATAAATAAAAAACCAACGTCAGTTAAACTGACATTGGTCTAGTGATCCAAATATTTTTTTCGATAATCGCCTGGAGTCATATCCTCCATCTTGCGGAAATACCGAATGAAGTTTTGCGAATTCTGATATCTGAGTCTCTCCGCAATTTGGGATACCTTCATATCGGTTTCCAGCAGCCATTTTTTCGCTTGATTGAGTCGATATTGCGAAACGTAATCACTGAAGTTCACACCGGTTTCCTTACGGAACACTGTTTTTAGATAATTCGGATGATAATTAAGCCGCGTTGCACATAAATCCAGGGTCAGGTCGGACTCAAACTCTTCATGGATAATTTCGATCATATGCTCGGAAATATTTTTATTCTGGCTTTCCCACTTTTTGTTCAATAATGTGACCATCGGCTCCAGCACTGTTTTCATAAACCAGCTCTCGGTTTCTGCAATCGTTTTGAGATTAAAAAGCTGCTCAAACAGCTGCCGGTCCTCCTGGGAGGAGGCTTGAAGATTCTCGCCTGCATTCTGAATCTCGCGAATCAGATCAGCCAGCAGCCGGAACAAAATCATCTGGTATTCCTGATGCCGAATAGGGTCGCGCAGCATCACAGTAAGAAACTCGTGCAGCAGCTGCTGGGCCTTGTCCAAATCGGGAATCTTGAGCGCATCGATAAGCTGCTTTTCGATCCATTCGGGGAAAATCGTCTGAATCCGATGGTCAGGCAGCACATCCTCAACATGCAGAATAGCCTCTTCACCAAAGCGAATTCTATACTTTAATGCCTCCAGACTTTCCCTGTAAGCCTGCGCCCCTCTATTCAAATTCGTATAGAAGCCACTGATGCCTATGCTGATCTGCAGCCCCAGTATTTCTTTGACCGTTGTCTGAATCAGCTCTGAGAGGGCATACACATCGTTCTTGCCTTGCTCGGACGAAGAAGTCCTGTTCCTCAGCAGTGTCACCTGATTGCCGCCTATAACGACAGGTTCAAGACGGGATTCCGGAAGTGTCAGCTCCGAGACGATATTGTTAACCGCAAACATCAGCAGGTCATGATCATTTTCCTGAAAACGCGTTCCCGCTAAAGTGTCAATTTGTACTGTCAGCACACAATAGGAGTCACCGCCCCATTCATACTGAAATTGCTCTGACTTTTCTTTAATCTCTTGACCATTCAGCTCACCTAACAGCAATTTTCTCACAAAAAATTCCTTCAGCTGCTTCGTATGTCCCTGTATTTGATCCAGCAGTCTCGATTGTGAGGTTCGCAGCGAAACGATATGTTTGCCAATGAATTGCAGCTCATCCTCATTTCTGTTCTCGATAGCTTTATCTCCAGCCGCGGACTCGAATACAAGACGAATGGGTGTGTAGATTCGATTGGACCCGATTAGCGATAGCACCAGCAAAATGAGAAATACTCCTGTGCACACATAAAACGTGTACCAACCGATCGCCCCTGACTCCTTCGTAATCTGTTCAATTGAAACAAGCGAAACATAGACCCAGCCGTTAAAAGCAGATTTTTTGTAAGTGATACCGATGGACCCATCCTGCAGACGAATTTCATTGCTGCCTTTATCCACTGTGGATGCTTTTAAATGTTGAACCACCTGATCAATCTTTTCCTGCGAAAAATCCGGATTGGATACCCTTGTCAATAAGCGGTAATCCGCATCAAAGACAATCGTATCCGACTCGCCGTTATATTCGGGAATCAGCTTTTGCAGCCTATAGTTAGGAACGTTCGCAACAATCACACCGGATGTGCCCTTATAGATATTGATCGGCAGTTTTTTGACCAGCAAAATATGGGAGGCACCTTCGTTGGTAACCCACTTGGATGATTCTGCAAACTGCGTTCGTTCTGTCAGCGTTTTCAATTCGATGTCCGTCATAGATTGCATGAACCCGCTGTTGTCGAGTGTCCATCTATGCGCAAAGCTCGCAAGCTGTACATTGGAAATACCTAGATCATAGGATTGCAGCTTGTAAAGGCCATTCGCCAAATCGGTCACTAACATAAAATCCCTGGCCTCAAAGCCCCGGGTTATCGATTCGCTGACAAGTTTACTGTTACTGAATTGGACAATTGCGTTATCAATCGTTTGCAAAATCTGCTCAACCTTCAACTCCGTCTGCGTTAGCACTTGCATGTTACCCTCATTAACCTTTTCCTGAACAATACCCTTGGCTTTAAAAAAAGATAAAATACCTAAGGATACGACGGGGATCGTAACCAGGATCATACTAAAGAGAATGATTCTCCGTAAATATTTGGATTTATACATGGCATTCCCTCACGATTCAGGCTTATAGTCATCGCACTTGATGAAATGGTAAATATATACATTTTAATCATTTCAGCACAGCTGTTTTTCACAATGGTATCCGGTTTCTACATTATATAGAATACAAAATAGGGTTACAAATCAGCCCCTATGCTCTCTAAGTTATCTGTTGGTGTCATAATTGTATATAATCATTAGGGCAGATTGTCGGTAATCAGCACTCTGAGGCATGCCAAATAACTGCGACATCCCTAAAGATGCCGCAGTTCAATTTACTTCTATGCTCCATTTCCTATCAGGCAGCTATTCATCTTTACCTTCAATGCCGCTGATGACCAAGCTGCGGACTGAATCCCGCAAACTATCGCGCATATCGGCAGGTGTTCCTTCGTCTGTTACAAGTGTATGAATACGGTTCAGTCCCATGCCAAACAGAAAGCCGCTGCGATTGACCTTCGACGAATCCGCCATCAGAATCAGATGATTGCTCTGTTCGACCAGCATCTGGGCAATTTGCAGCGGTTCCCACTTGGAATAATAAATGCCCTCTGGCCCAAAGCCCATGCAGGAAAACAGCGCCTTATCGAATCGGTACTGACGCAGCTCACAGTGCAGCTTGTAGCCGAACGTCTTGCCGTCCTCATCGACCTCTCCGCCAACCAGATAAACCTTCAGCTTCCCCTTCTTCTGAATCAGATTCAGGGTAACCATAGCCGAATTCGTAACAATCGTAAGGTTCTTGTCATCAGGGACGTAACGGGAAAGCACCAGACCGGAGGTATTTCCGTCAATAAAAACGCTATCGCCATCCTCCAGCAGCTTCACAGCTTCACGGGCAATCGCCTCTTTGCGTTCCAGATTGAGCTGCATTCTTTCGTAATAAGGCATATCCCAGGTGGTCTGCTCCCGCTTCACCGCTCCGCCATACGTTCTGCGCAAAAATCCCTTCTCGTCCAAAATACGAAGGTCCCGGCGGATTGTTTCCACCGAGACTTGATACGTATCGACCAGCTCTTCAACTGAGACGCTGCCAACACGCCGTACTGCGATCATAATTTCATTTCTCCGTTGAACTGAGCTCAATGCTGTTACCCCCTGAGAGCCTGAGTAAATAACTTGCTTTTCTCAGGCTCCGGTTTAACTTTTTCAAATATTATTTGAATTCTTTTAAAGTCTTGGTAACGTCAGCCTGCGCTTTCTTCATCGCATCAGCTGGAGTCAGCTTACCCGCATTCATTGCCTGCAGCGCTTCGCCCAGAACCGTATCCATCTTGTTGCGCGCAGCGGATGATACATCGATACGTGCATAAGGGAACACTTCATCAAAAGCCTGTTTCTTTTGCGGATTATCCGCATAGTTTTTCTTCAGTAAATCCGTATCCTGTGCAGATTTGGTAGCCGGGAAATATCCGGTTTTCGCTGCATAGATCGCCTGTGCCTTGGATTCTGCAAAGTATTTCAGGAACAGCCATCCCGCCAGCTGCTTCTCGGGGGTCGTCTTGAACAACACCTGATTGCCACCATACAGCTCAGTCACCTTGCTGTCGCTCTTGCCCTGTGGAATCAGGGTGATTCCCCATTTGAACTTGTCCTTGATCAGATCCAGCTTTGAGCTTGTGCGGGCAGTCGTTCCGATTTCCATGGCTGCTCTGCCATTCGTGAATTCCTGCTCCGTATTTTCTGCCAGCATGATCGCTTTTTTATCCAGCAAATTTTTCATCATAGCTGCCAGCTCTACCGCCTGCGGATTATCATAATTGACGCCGCTTTGATCCAGCTTGATCGGATCAATGCCGTAGGTGCGCAGCCAGGTACGGAACGTACCTCCGTTGTTGGCGTTGCCCATCACCAATGCCGGCTCACCACTTTTTTGTGTAATATCGAGCGCCATTTTCTCAAAGTCCTGCCACGTAGCCGGCGGTTTCTCATAACCTGCTTTTTTGAGTACATCGATGTTGTAGTATACGCCCATGGAGGAATTACCGTGCGGCCAGCTCATCGTTTTGCCGTTGTACTCCGGAATACGCTGACGCGCCAGCACCCCTGGCATGATATCGTCCAACGCCTGCTTGTTCAGCCCGTTCACCGGGTCATTAATGTAATCGTCCAACGGTACAATTTTATCAGCCTTCATATATTCGAGCGTATCGCTCTCGTAGGACATCGCAACAGCCGGAAGGCCTCCGCCCTGCAGCGCAGCACGAACCTTTTTGTTCAGGTCATCATAGGAACCCTGGAATACTTCCTTGACGATGATCTTCCCTTCGTACTCCTTGTTGAAGGCAGCTACCATTTCTTTAATCGCATCGCCATAAATCGTCGCCTGAATGTGCCAGAAGTCAATGGTAATCGGTCCATTTTTACCGAGCTCAATGCCTTTGGCTGCTGTGCTTTCCGTTTTCTTATCCGTCCCACTGCCTGTTGTTGCTGCGGGAGTTGTCACCCCACAGCCTACCGTTGTGATTAATAACAAAGACGCCAGTGATGCTTTCCAATGAGCAAACGATTTACGTGAATACACGACTATCACTCCTTCGATTGTTGGGAATTGTTTATTGGGTGAATGGCAAGTCATATCGAACGTTGAATGCAGGTCCTACACGGTTGTTTTATTACCCACAAGCTCGGACACCTTGAAGCTTTCTCCTGGAGCTGGATAATATTTGCGGACGCCACCGCTGTTGAACAAGGTCGGATGGTTGCTGTGCAGTGGAATCACGAGTCCCGGCGCAATGGCAGTCGTCAATTCTGTAATTTCTTGCGGAGCTGCGTGACCTCCAGTTGCACAATAACGGTATTGAACACCAAATTCGTTCAACCACTTTAACAGCGTTTCGTCAGCCGAAGTCAGTGGATTGCCATCAGCATGAACGTATATGGACGCTGCAGCTTGCGAGCCTTTGGTCTCAAGCTCTGCAATTAATGCAGTGAGTGGATAGATCAGGTAAACCGCATACTGTGATTTATTCGCTGTAATCTCATTCACTGTAATAGGCGCATAAGGAAGCTTAACATTCTTCGCAGGGCGTGGTCCTTGTGACCAAACAGGTGTGCGAAGCAGTCTGATTACATGGCGTCCAGCCTCCAGCGCGGGATGTCCGGACAGCACCTGCAGCTTGTCTGAAGCCTCAAACCAGAGCACAGCCGTACTTTCGTCCATCACCAGCTCACGACCCGCTTCCTGCGTCTTCATAATCAGATCGGCTACTCGCTCCACATTACGGGCAAGAATGTTCACATACACTAATCCGTCCGTTTGCTCCATCGCCAGGCGGCACTCAACAGCTACCTGCACCTCAAGCCGATCCTTCGGCTTACGGAATAAAGTATCTGGGCGCATCCTTGTGCCTTCTGTAATCAGCACATCCACACCAACCGTCTGACAGCGTTCGATAAAACGGTCCAGGCGATGATGATTTCGTCCATGTCGACGCCAGTCAGCGGTAAAAGCTATCCGATGCTCCGGTCCATGAATGATGAATCCTGTCACACCGGGGCTATCATGATCGACCTCAATAAATTCGATGCGGAAGGGACCATAATCGACGATCTGCCCGTCCTCAATGATGCGAATATCAGCACGTGTGTCTTCGTACTCACCTGCTGCCACAATCGCTTCGTACACTGCATAGGCATCGCGATGCATCCATACCGGGAGATTAGGCCGAAGTGAGGGCAACAGTGCCATATGATCCTGATGAATGTGGCTGACAAAGCCATGCAGATTGGTTACCTGCTCCAGCTGCTCCCTGCCCCATACCTGCTTCAGCTCTGCTTCGCCCAGATCACCCAGCAGTTCGGGGTCGTACAGATCAAGCACGGGCGGAGCCATGCGTGTCAGTAAAAAACTGCGAATCCCATAATCTGACCGAACCCGGGTATCTCCGTTGAAAAAACCGCGTGCCATACCCAGATCGAATACGATACCCGTATCCCCGCAGCTGTACATAATATGTACACCGCCAATCGTAGTCAGTCCGCCGTAGAAGGTAAGCTTTTCCTCATACCGATCACTCATGTTTGTTTCCTCCTTTGAATGCTTCATGTGTTGACCTCAGCCTGCTGTTCCAGCTTCTGCTCCTGTGCTTGCTGCAGCATCACCAACAGGTCTGCCAGCTCATCAAGAGTGGACAGCTGCACATCCCATTGCACCATTTCCGAAGACGGATACGGAGACAGCCAAACGGTTTGGCCACCAAGCTTGCGTACTGGGTACAGATCGTTCCAGGCGTGATCGCCAATCGATAAGATTTGATCTGGACGCAGACCCTCCTGCTCGATCAGCTCAGACATATATCGTTCAAGACCACTTGGCTTTCCAGCCCCATACACGATTTCGTCGAACAGATCCGTGCAGGCAAGTGCCGAAATAAATTCGCGGCCTGTATTTTCCGGCGAGTTGGTGAGCAGTATCCGTTTACGTACTCCGGTCAGCCCTCCAATCGCCTCGTATAGATCCAGATGGCGTTCAAAGCTTGAAGCGCCCTGCAGCATTTCCTTTCGTACCTGCTGGAAGGCCAGTTGTCGTTGCCCTTCCTCAACACCGTATTTGGCTGCAAAGATGCTGACCAGACTCCATGCATCCCCTGCATATATAGAAGCCATTTCTGCCGTATCCGGTACAGCCTCTACTTGCTGACCCTGCCAATCCCGGTGCACGGTCAGATCTCCACCGCGTGTCCATGTATCCGAACCCGGATGGTACCAATCCCCAATGCTGCTCGGATGACTTCCTTCCAATAAGGAAGCCATTTCGACAAGAAACTCTTCCAACCTTGCAGCATGCTCCCCTTTGTCAAACAAGAGCTCCAGGTAACGTTTATAAAAGGTTCCATCCTGATAAAGCGTACCGTCCAGATCAAATAGTACGATCTCCACATTGTGCAGCCAATTCATCTGTAATCCTCCTCTGTCAAGTAACTGCTATGTTTGTATGCACACTTGCTTATCCTTTAAGCCCTGTTGCTGTGATACCTTGATGAAACCAGCGCTGAGCGAACACATACAGCAGCACAATCGGTGCGATTGTGAAGGTAGCCGCCGCCATCAGAAGATGGTAATTCGGACCTTCCTCGCTGACAAAATAGAGCAGTCCAACCTGCAGCGGTCTGAGTGATTCACTGGACGTGATCAGTAGTGGCCACAGCACCCCGTTCCATTTACCGATAAATGCCAGCAATGCTGTCGTTATCAACGAAGGCAGCACGAGTGGAAGCAGCACCGTCCACAGATAGCGACCATTTGACATTCCATCGACCTGAGCCGCCTCCCAGTATTCCTTCTGTACGGAAAGAAACGCCTGTCTCAGCAAAAATATCGTGAACGCCTCAGCCAGAAATGGCAGCATCATTCCCATGTAGCTATCATAAAACCCTTGACCTCCATCACCTAGCCAATCATTGCCACCAGCGAAAGGGATATGACGCATCGTTACAAAATTCGGAACCAACGTAACATCGTAAGGAATCAGCATCGTGATGACCACCAGCATAAAAATCAGGTTGCGTCCGCGAAATGAAAAATGCGTGATGGCAAAAGCTATCGGTACACAAACCAGCAGCTGCAGAGCCGTTCCAATCCCGGCGATAATGACTGTATTAATAAAATACTGTTCAAATGTCGACTCCGGCTTTAGCCAGGCTGCCGCATAGTTTTGAAACTGCCACAGCTCAGGCAGCACGGTTGGCGGCATCCGGTTGATTTCCACAGCGCTTTTTAGCGAGGTCATGATCATCCAAAAGAAAGGAAACACGACACAACAAGCCAACAACGCCACACTGATCAACACAACTGTCCATAAGATTTTGGAGGAGCGACGCGCCCCAACCATTTGGTACATGCTACATTCCTCCTCAAAGCTTTCCTCCGATTAATGCATATAATGAACCTTTTTCTCACCGTAGCGCAGCTGCAGCCAGGTCAATCCCAGCAACAGAACGAACAATACCATCGATACTGCAGAAGCATAGCCGATCTGACCATACACATAAAAACTGCGGAAAATATACAATGGCAACGACATTGTCGAGCCAAGTGGACCTCCCTCACCACCGGAAAATACATAGAAGGCATTAAACGATTCAAAAGCCCCGATGACCGATACAATGGTAAGCAGAAACCAGGTCGGAGACAGCAGCGGAAGGGTCACATGACGGATCACATTCCAGGTCCGCGCTCCATCCATACGGGCGGCCTCCGTCAGATCATGCGGAATTTGTGTCATTCCGGACAGGAACACGATAATCTGAAAGCCAAGGCTGCTCCATATGGAGAATAATATGATGACAGCCAGTGCCCAGGTCGGCCCTGCGAACACAGTCGGAATGGCAGCAGGCCACTGACCTCCAAGCGTCGTGATCAGCTTGATCAGAATGGGATCAGGATCGGTAAGCCACTGCTGCGGAGTTCCTCCCATGGAGCGTACCCCCCAATTGGCAAGACCTACACTCGGATGGAAAATCCATTTGAACACGATCGCTGCTGCTACATGAGAGGTAATATAAGGAAGAAAAAACAGAACCCGCAGCAGCGTCTTGCCTTTCGTTATATGGAACAACACATAAGCTACAAAAAACGCAAGCAGCAGCGTCAAGGGAATAGTTCCTATCGCATAAAAGATTGTCACCATGAAAGCCTGCGCGACAGCACCCAGCTGCAAGCCGGCAGCAGGATCACTTACAATTAGATCCTCAGTAAATATACGGACGTAATTATCCAAGCCAATAAAACGCTCCGGTACGTACCCCCACTTCCATAAACTGATCCACATCCCGAACACAAGTGGCCAGTACCGAAACAGCAATAATAGTGCCAATGCAGGCAGGGCGTACATAAACCCAGTCCATGCTTCTCTTGTTTTTCGTTTGGAACGCGGCTCGACTTGCTTGCGTTCACGAAGGGTTGCGGCAGGTTTAACAGTAGGTTTGCTTCCCAATGCTACAGCCTCTTTAGATATCACTCCGAATGCTCCTTCCTGATAGCTTCCTTGTTTGGCTTACATACTGATTCTACCTATGCAATGTTTTGCAAGGATTAGAGACAAGTAAAGATATTGTTGAAATGCTTACCGTTGTTTACACTTATCGGCACCCTACTGTGCTCAAACGGTCACAATCGCAACAATAACGGTCATTTCAGACGCTTCAGTCTTTCATGAAATCAACAAAAAACCTGGCCAAAGGCCAGGTCATTGTTAGATTCGTATGTGTTTTTGTGGTGGGTATGGGGTTTCAGACGATATTAAATATTGCTTAGGCCAAAGAGTTAAGTTCAAACGCTTTTTTAAGCTCTTCAAAATCCAATTCCAATAGATCGCAGCAGTTCTCCACTTTTGCAAAAAAGTTGTCTTCCTCGCTCGGTTGATCCCGTTCAACATAATACATGTTAATGAGTTCAAACAACTCTGAAAATGCTTTTACCTTTTCAACTTTATTCATAAAAATCATTCCTTCCATAAATGTGGTATCGACGAATGGATAAACCAACTGTGTCGCTTGCCATTAGTTTACCTTAAAATCATCATCAACACTATGACAATCTAGCGACTTTTGTTAAAAATTGTCGTTTATAGTCGAAAATGCTGTAAAGCCAGTTGTAAATCCTCAGAAAGTTTGGCAAGTGATTCAGCTGCACTTCTGATTTCTTCCATGCTGGAGAACTGTTCCTGACTTGAAGCTGAACTTTGCCGACTCACTACCTTGCCCTCTTTGGCAACGTGATCGACGACATCCATAACGGTCACGATTCTTCGACTGCCTAATATCAAATGGTCAACCGTTTCTTTGACACTGCTGACTCCTGCGTATACATGGTCAACCGCCTCGTCTATATGCTGAAAGACGACTTGGGCTTGCTGTGTTTTTTCAATCCCTAATTCCACTTCATATAAACCGCTCCGCATGGTACTGCCAATCCGTTTCATCTCCGATTGAATCAAACCGATCAGCCTCTCAATTTGTTGGGAGGAAACTGCGGATTCGTCAGCAAGCTTTTTGACCTCTTCAGCGACAACAGCGAAGCCTTTTCCCGCTTCTCCCGCACGTGCCGATTCAATTGCCGCATTCAAGGAAAGCAGGTTCGTCTGAGCTGAAATCTCATGGATGACGGCAACGAATTTGCCAATATCACGAATATGCGTAGTCAACAGCTCAATAGTAGCATCCAGATCTTTCACTGACGAATGGATCGATACCATTTGTTCCGATACCGATGTTACGGTCAAGGCCCCTTCTTTGGAAGAGGTAGCGGCCTGGCCAGCAGATACATACACATTTTCGCTGTTACTTTGGATCGCTGTAATCTTGTCCGCCATTTGATCAATAGCATTCGTCGCATCCTCTAAACTGATCACTTGCTTATCCAGCTCCTGCTCCAAATATTCGCTTGATGAAGCGATTTGCTCGGAGGCCAGCGCACTTTGCTCTGTACTTGCCAGCAGCTGTTGAGAGCTTGAGGAAATGATCAGAGCGTTGTCCGACACCTGAATGACCAAAGCACGTAAGCCTTCCAGCATTTTATTAAACGAGCCCGTAAGACTGCCCACCTCATCCTGATAAGGATAATCTCCATTTACCGAAAGATCACCAGCGCCAGCCCGATTCATTAACTCTTGCAGGGAGCGCAGTGGTGTTGTGATAACATGATTGATCATAACCCCTACCAGGATAGAGACCGCTACAGCGAGCAAGGTTGAAATGAAAGTAATGACCTGCGCTGTGGTCGCGTCCCGCTCCGTTTGTACATACAATTGTTCAGCGATTTGTTCATTGTAATCAGACAAGTCAATTAAGGTTTGGTTAATTTGTTTGCCTAAGATGCTGGTCTCTGTCACAAATGCATCGTATGCTTTTGCTTCATTATTAGCCATAGCAAGCTCGATTACCTTGTCGACAGCTGTACGGTAGGTAGGAAGCAGCTTCTTATATTGCTCGAGCAGCTCCATTTCGGTCGGAGTATTGGCAATCTTGCTGTATGCTTCAATCGTAGTATCGATAAATTGATCCTGCTTGCTGATCTTAATTTTTAACAGTTCATCCTTAGTTAACAGAAACTCAAGCATACTGGCTTCGTTCGTGCGTGTGCTGGTTTGAATATTATTGATCCATTTGACCGGCATCAATCGGCTCATGTACATTTCCTTGGAATTCGCAGCCATACTCGTCATATAATGATAGCCTACAAACGCAATAAGAATGATGGAGATAAGAGCTGTCACATTTAAAATGATCATTTTAGATCTGAATTTCAGATTGCGAAGTATGACTATACTCAAATTAAACCTCCCTTAATCAGCAGCATAAATACTATTTACCATAACTTTCCCTATTAAATCATTAATATTCCGGATTTGATAAAGTACCATGTAGTCCTTGATTTCCTGCAAGATATCGATCATTGCCGTTGGTTGGATAAAGCTGGCCGTTCCTACTTGTATCGCAGTAGCTCCAGCCAAAATCATTTCAATGGCATCCTCGCCACTAGAAACCCCGCCACAGCCGATAATCGGTAAAGAAGTGACCTGACGCACCTGATAAATCATACGGACAATAATCGGTTTGACCGCCGGACCGGATAATCCGCCCATATTATTGCCTATTTTGGGCTTGCGTGTATGGATATCAATAGCCATGGCAAGTATTGTATTGGCTACATTCAACCCATCCGCTCCACCTTGCTCAGCTGCGAGGGCAATTTCCTGAATGCTGGTCACGTTGGGCGAGAGCTTCGCGATAATCGGCTTGTCGGTAACTTCCTTCACCTTACGGACTAATGCGCGTGTGCTTTCCGGGTCCATACCGAAGGCAAGTCCATTTCCTTTCAGATTGGGACATGAGATATTCAGCTCCAAGGCTCCGACTCTATCGAGCTTCCCGATAATCTCCGCCATCTCCGCAAACTCATCGATCGAATCTGCCGAAATACTGGAGATGAGCGGTACATCATACCTATCATAATTAGGAATCGTTTCTTTCAAGTAATACGCAATCCCTTTGCTCTGAATGCCAATGGAATTGATCATTCCTGCTGGAACCTCGCAAACTCTTGGCGTTAAATTCCCCTTACGAGGATGCTTGGTAATACTTTTCGGAACGATAGCCCCGATTTCATTAAAATCGATCACCTGTTCCATCTCTTCGCCGAAGGCTCCCGAGGCTGGCATGATCGGATTTTGCAAAGTGAGACTTCCGATTTGGACTTGAAGATTTAAAGCGAAATCCTGCTTTCGTGTTTCTTGGTCCGCTTTCATCATGATAGCACCACCTGTTCCAGGGCAAATACCGGGCCCTCTTTACAAACCCTCACACTTCGGGTAGCTCCATCCTGGTCCTGAATATCACAGACACAAGCAAAACAGACACCCATCGCACAGCCCATATTTTCTTCCAATGCGATTTCGGCGAAAATATCCTGACCGGCGGCAATCTCCTGCAGCAGCATAGACAATCGTTTCGAACCGCAGGTGTAGGCTGCTTGGATGGAATGCTCTTGCATAATACGCTCAATCAACAGCCGCACCTGCTCGACATCGCTGCTGCCGTCTTCGTCCGTCACCTTGTATACTTCCGCACCGAACCCTTGCAAAGCATCGGCTGCAAGTAAATCATTGGCTGTTCTCGCGCTAAGGATAGCCACACTGCGGACCCCCTGCTGAGCAGCTTCTTGCGCCAGCGCTGCCAGTGTGGCGATGCCAACGCCACGAGCGAGCATCAGAATCGTCCCGCCTTCTTCTCGCAGGGTAAAGCCATTGCCAAGCGGACCAAAAATATCGACAGTATCTCCTGCCTGAATAGTTGCCAGCTGCTTGGTGCCGATCCCTTTTACCAAATAAAGAAATTCGAGCGTATTGCTGTCTTTATTGATTCTGTATATGCTAAAAGGCCGACGCAGCAGTGGATAATAGGACTCCCCGCAGAGAACATTAAAGAACTGGCCGGGCTTTGCTGTGATCTGTAGATCTGACGCATCAACAATCATATGCCAATAACGTTCGCTAACTTGTTGATTAGATAGCACTTTTCTTTTTTCCGCTTTCATCTTGTATGCTCCTGTCCATGTTATTCAATATCCCGGTTGAACCATTCCGAATCTCTTCTGCACACCGGAGAACAACTTCTTCCAACAAGGCAGCGCCTTTTGCTATTTGGGAGATGGAGCTGTATTCATCTTTATGATGGCTGATACCGTTTCTGGATGGAATGAAAATCATACCGGTTTTACAAATACTTGCCATATTCATCGCATCATGCCCGGCACCGCTCATCATATTCGTATAAGTGACACCTTGAGCCTCACATTCAGAGGACAATAAACGTATCGTTTCTTTGTCCAAGGAAACCGGCTTTTCTTCACTTAAGATTCGCGCTGCAATCTGCAGTCCCCGTTTTTTTTCCAATTCATGGAACAAGCTGTATAGCTGTTCGATAATCATTTGTCTGGAAGTCGCATCTGTGCCGCGAATATCAATCTTCAGGCTCACCCAATCCGGTACTACATTCATCGCTCCCGGAAGAACCTCGCACACACCTGCGGTAGCGACCGTATCGTGCTCAGTTTGCTCTAACGCCGCCTTCTCCAGAGCTGTGATGATCTCGGCAGCTCCGATCAGCGCATCCTTACGCATGTTCATAGGTGTCGTCCCCGAATGGGATGCTTGACCCTGGATCGTTACTTCCAAGCGGACGGGAGCAGCTATACCTGTGACAATGCCGATCTCCACTCCGCGTTTTTCAAGCAGCGGACCTTGCTCGATATGAAGCTCAAAAAAAGCTTTCAGTGCATTGTTCTTTCTCCGTGCATCTGCGATTTGTGCAAAGTCCAATCCAACTGCAGCCAGTGCTTGCGGAAAGGATATACCTTCATTATCCAGCAGATGCGCAAGCGAATCGGGGTTTAACTTTCCTGCCATCGCTTTACTTCCAATCGTCGAGACACCAAACCTCGCCGATTCTTCACAAGCGAATGAAATAAGCTCAATCGGATAACGGGTGACAACGCCTCTATCATTTAAGCTGCGTATCATTTCCAACCCGGCTATAACGCCAAGTGTTCCATCGTAACCACCACCGTGCTGCACCGTATCCAGATGAGATCCGCAAGCTACAGCGGGTAGCTGTGGGTCGCTGCCTTCCCTCCGTGCAATCACATTGCCGCAGGCATCGATGCTTACAGACATCCCTGCTTCCTCGCACTTTTGAATAAAGTAAGCATTCGCAGCCCAATGCTCGCGTGAGTAGGCAAGTCTGGTGATTCCCTGCCCTTTGACGGCACCTATCTCATTGACTTCTATTAACGCAGTCTCCAATCGAGTGATATTCACGATTCTTCACCTCTTACTCTAAAAAAAACGCCCCTTCGTTAAGGTCTGTCAGACAGATTACAAAACGTTGGGGTCGGCTGAAACGGAAAGCTTTGCTTACATAATAACTTCTTGAGATTCATGCCAACGGAGCAGCCTTTTCTCCAATACATTAGACAAAAGGTATAAAACCAGACCGATTACGCTTAATAACAATACAGCTGTTAGTATAAGGTTAATATCATAGGTTTCACTGCCCAGAATAACGAGATACCCGAGACCTGCCTTAGCACCGATCATTTCTCCAATAACGGCACCTGTAATCGCATAGGTCGTAGACACTTTGACACCTGACATGATCGAAGGCAATGAATAAGGGATCTCCACTGTCCAGAAACGCTGCCACCGATTAGCCTTGAGAATATGCAGCAAGTCCTGCATATTGCTCTCCACTGAACGAATGCCGACAATCGTATTGACCATGATAGGAAAAAAGACAACCAGCATCACCAAAGCAATCTTCGAGGTAGCGCCCAGCCCGAACCATAATAGAAACAGCGGAGCGATCGATATTTTGGGTGCAATTTGAACCAAAACGATATACGGTGTGAACATGCGCTCCAGCAGTACACTCTTGGCAAGCAAATATCCAAAGAGCAAGCCAAGCACACAACCAATCAAAAATCCGACAAAAATCTCATACAACGTTAACCCAATATGCGTGCTCATATCACCCATGGCCATAATATTCAAAAACTTGGACAAGAACAATAATGGACCCGGAAGAATTTGTACCGGTATATGAAATACAGATACGTAGGCTTGCCATAGCCCTATAAACACAATCAGCGTAGCAAGAACGAGCAAGCTTTTACGTCCGTAATACTTCATTTACGATCACCTGCGTTACTTTAGATTGGTTACAACTAAATCTTCTGCTTTAAAGCTGGTCTTGATCGTATCAAACGTTTTTTGAGTATCGATGGATGCTTGCCATCTCGCCATATCCGCAGCTCCATAGCCATCTTTCTTCGTCAGATCACTTTGCCACAGGTAAGGAATGAACACATCATTAAATATTTTTTCTGTAATTTCCTGTTTACCTTCAGACGATGTCGCATACTTCTTGATGGACATGTCGATAGCTGCTTTGACATTGCCTTTAATAATATAATCCAACGATTGGTTCAATGCTTTATTGAACGCAATAACCGTGTTCTTATTGCTGGACAAATACTTATCTGATGCGATTACAACATTACCGAATGAAGGCAAGAAATCGTCAGAACGAATTTCATCCACATCCACACCACTGTTTTTGAGCTCAACTGTTCTCAACATCGAGAAAGTGATAGCATCCACTTCATCAGACACCAGCGCATTGACAATAGCACCCGTACCTACGATTTTCGTATTAACATCCTTGATATTCATGCCGTTCTTTTCTAGCATAACTTGAAGCTGGATATAGTTCGGGCTTCCGAAGCTGGTTACAGCAACTGTCTTGCCTTTCAAATCTTTAGGACTTGTGATCCCTTTATTTTTCTTGAAAATAGTCGCTCCCAAACCGCGCTGATAAGTGGTGTGCACAACTTTTACAGGAATGCCCTGTGATTTAGCTGTAATAACTGCATCCGCATTAGGAAATCCGAATTGTACGTTATCCGCAGCAACATTCTTCACGATACTTGCAGCATCTGCATAGACAAAATCAACATCCAAACCTTGCTCCTTGAAGAAGCCTTGTTCTTTGGCCACATACATCGGTGCATAGTAAGGAACAGCAGCTCCGTCCATTTGAACGGTAACCTTTTGGAGCTCTTTAGGCTTATCGGTTGCGGCTGGCGCTGGTGCAGCAGGTGTAGCTTCATTCCCCGTCTTAGCGCCACAAGCGGCCAAAATCGAGGCAACAAACAACATACAAATTAAAAGGCTAATTGATTTTTTCTTCATCACGAAACAACACCCCTACTTATCAATTTGTCTACAGCTAGCAAAGCGGCCCTACATAGTTTCATTTGACTTTCCTCATAATCAACCAGCCATTGATTCGTGATTCGATTAGCATGCACAACAAGCAAGGTGCCTGCGTAAGCGCCCATAACCGAAGCAATCGTTAGCAGCGTCTCTGATTCCATCTCCAGATTCAGCACGCCAAGCGATTTCATCTCATTAATGATGTCAGTTGAATAATTGTAAGGGGCTACGTCTCTCCCCTGACCATGATAAAAGGAAGAGGTCGTTGCGCCAATTCCAATATGGTAGCGGTAACCTAATTCCTCACAGGCTTCAATTAACGCCTGAGTCACATAATGATTGGCTAGCGCCGGAAATTCAGGACGTGCATAGTGGCCAGTTGTACCGCCTAACCGGACACTTCCCGTATTGATGATCATATCCCCGCAATCAATGCCTTCTTGAATCGCGCCCGTCCCGCCAATGCGAAGTAAACACTTAGCCTTTAAGCGAAGCAGCTCCAGAACAGCAATTTCTGTGGAAGGACCGCCTATACCGGTTGAACACACAGAGATCGGATTCCCCTTGTACTCGCCTGTGCCGACTTTAAATTCACGATTCGAGCTGATGATGTCATAACTGTCGAACAGTTCACGGATCAGCTCGACTCGCGCCGGGTCGCCTGGCAGCAGTACGTAAGGTGCTGTTTCCCCTTCGGAGATGCGTAAATGAGGTACTTTCGTTCCTTCATATAGAGGAAAATCTGCTTGAATGAATCTGCTGTTCATCTTCTCTTTTCACCTCCCCTAACATTATTTCACTTGCTTGGAATCGTGCCAGAACAGAAAACGGTTTTCCAAAAAACTAATAAGTGCATAGAAAATAATCCCAACAACAATCGTATATATAATACTGGCAAACAGCATAGGGGAATTGTACGTCGTGCTGTTAAACACCAGTAAATAACCAAGCCCGCTCTCTCCTGATATCCATTCCGCAACGATAGCAGCAATAACCGCCTGAACCATGCCGACCTTCAAGCCCGCAAAAATTTGCGGCAAGGAATACGGAAGCTCAACTTGAATGATTTTTTGCCACCAGTTTAATCCCGTTATTTGCATCAAGCATTTGAGATTATACGTGACACTTTTCAAGCCAAATATGGCACCCAGCATAACTGGAAAAAACACCATAGATACAATTAACATCAGCTTGGAGGTGAAACCCAGACCAAACCAAATGACAAATAAAGGAGCAAGGGCAATCTTCGGCGCCGTTTGGGCAAGAAGAATATAAGGCATCAATGCTTCTTCAAGAAATTTAAAACGGCCGATCAGATAGCCGACCAAATAACCAAAAACGATCCCCAATACAAAACCTGCGAGCACTTCACCCGAGGTGACGAAAAAATGGTGCAGCAAATCCTGTGCGGAAAACATTTCGATAAGTGCTACTCCTACATCCGAAGGAAGCGGCACTATAAACGCAGGTACATCGAAAGCGACGACATACACATACCAGATGACTACAAGAATAAGGATGGCAACGAAATACTCTCCAACTTGCCTTAATCTCAGCATTAGCCCAGCACTTCCCTTAGCTTTTTAACGTAGTTCACGAACTCGATCGTTTCCTTCACTTCTACGGTCCGTGGATGTGGCAATTGAATGTCGATAATTTCATCAATTTTCCCTGGGCGGGGTGACATCACAATAACACGATCCGATAGAAATGCAGCTTCCGAAATACTGTGAGTCACGAACAGGATGGTTTTTTGGGTTTCGGTCCAGATTCGAAGCAATTCCAGCCCCATTTTGTCGCGGGTCAGTGCATCCAAAGCGCCAAACGGTTCATCCATGAGCAAAACATCCGGATTATACGATAATGCTCTGACTATCGCTACCCGCTGTCTCATCCCGCCGGATAATTCACGGGGATATGCTTTTTCAAACCCTTTCAAACCTGCAAGCTCCAATAGCTTGTCCAAATTTTCCAGATTGGCCGGGGTATCGAGCTTTTTGACCTCAAGCGGGAATTTGGCATTCTGGTATACGGTCTTCCAAGGAAGCAAGGTAGCATCCTGAAATACAAAACCGATATTGTCTGCCGAGTTCTCCCATGTAATCTTACCCGTGGAAGGCGTATCCAAATTCGCGAGTATGCGCAATAATGTTGATTTTCCACACCCGGATGGACCAATGATGGAAATAAACTCACTTTTTTTTACATCCAAATTAATATGTGTTAATGCCTGTACCTCTCGCCCATCGCTTGCCTTGTAGATTTTGTTAACATCCTCGATGTGAATTGCAGTAGTAGACACGTGTAACACCCCTTAACCTTCGCGATTTTACGGACACCATTGTATAAATAGCTGTTCCTTTTGTATAAACTTATTTTACATTTTATAAATGTAAAGTAATATATCCAAACCAACAAATTAAAGTTATCATTTTTGTCCATACAGACAATGTACATATTTACCATTCTTGTGATTAGAAATATATGGAATTAGTTCGTCTAGCAAGTTTTTCCTTGTTCTTATTCATGCCCACTGTTCTTTCTGACTATGCAGTTTTTCCCTTAGATATCAGAAAGAAAGCTTTGTCCATGTGCCGGGGGCTTGGAGCTGAAATTATCGGCAATCGTCGCTCCAACATCAGCAAAGGTCGTACGAATTCCCAGATTCAAGCCTTGATCCAGGCTCCGATGTGAAACGAGCAGCGGCACGTATTCCCTGGTGTGGTCCGTGCCCGGATGTGTCGGATCATTACCATGGTCAGCCGTAATGATGAGCAGATCATCGGGCCTTAAAGCTCCGGTTATTTCCGGTAATCGAGCATCGAATTCCCGTAACGCGGACGCATAGCCTGCCGGGTCTCGACGATGGCCATAAATAGCATCAAAATCAACAAGATTCAAAAAGCAGAGACCTGTAAAATCCTGTTTCATGACGCTCAGCAGCCAGTCCACTCCATCCCTGTTGGATTTGGTTTTCAAGCTTTCCGTAACACCCACACCTGCAAATATATCAGAAATTTTACCGATACCTATGCTAGCAAGCCCTTGCTCAACCAAGCGGTCCATGACCGTAGCCGTGGGCGGAGTCACAGCGTAATCCCGTCGATTCGGCGTTCTTACGAACAGGTCGGGTCCTCCAGTGAAAGGACGAGCGATGACCCTGCCCACGACGATACCGTTCGCATTCAAGGTCATTTCCCTTGCTTTCTGGCAAATTGCGTATAATTCTTCAAGAGGGACAATATCTTCGTGCGCCGCAATCTGCAGTACACTATCAGCCGAGGTGTATACAATCAGATGTCCACTCTGCATATGCTGAGCACCCAGCTCAACAAGAATATCGGTACCCGAAGCAACCTTATTGCCGATTATACGGCGGCCTGCTGCCTTCTCCAGAGCTTGAATGAACGCTTCAGGAAAGCCTTCAGGAAAAGTTTGGAATGGCGCCTCATTACATACGCCCATGATCTCCCAGTGGCCTGTCAGCGTGTCTTTGCCCGCTGAAATCTCAGCCATTTTCCCATAATGAGCCTTGGCATTTGCTACAGCCTGCAGCCCTTGAATGGCTTCTATACAGCCAAGCCCCATTTGCTCCAAATGCGGCAGCCGTAGTTGTCCTGTAGTCTCCGCAATATGTCCCAGTGTATGTGAACCTGAATCACCATATTGAGATGCATCTGGAAGCGCACCGATGCCTACACTATCAAGAACAATCAGAAAAACTCTTGGAAATCGAATCGTCATCTGGTTATCCCCATTTCGTCATATACGACCTTACCATTGACCATCGTTAGAACGGCTTTCCCTTTAAGTTTCATACCAATAAAAGGACTGTTTCTGGATTTAGATTGAAATGCTTCTGCATCGACCGTCCATTCTTTCTGCGGATCAAGTAATGTAATATCAGCATCACAGCCCTCAGCCAGCCTTCCTGAAGAAAGACCCATAATTCGGGAAGGGATAATCGTCAGCTTGGCAATCGCCTCTGTCAAAGTCAGCTTCTCTGGATGAACCAGGTAGGTAAACGTTAAGCCCACAGCCGTTTCCAGCCCCACCATCCCAAAGGGTGCATCCGCTAATGGGCGCCCCTTCTCGTCAAGCGTGTGCGGAGCATGATCGGTTGCAATCGCATCCAGTGTTCCGTCGACCAAACCCGCAATGACGGCTTCCACATCCTCCCGGGTGCGAAGCGGAGGATTCACCTTGGCCATGGTGCCGCTTACCAATGCCTGTTCATCCGTTAAGGAAAAATGATGCGGCGCACCTTCACCCGTAACCCGTACCCCTCTAGCCTTCGATTCGCGTATAAGCTGAACGCCTCTGGAGGTGGAGACATGCTGAATGTGAAGCCTTGCACCAGTATCTTCTGCGAACAGGATATCACGGGCAATAATCAATTCTTCACCAAGCCGATGGATTCCCGGATCTCCAAGCTGCTCGCTTACCTTACCCTGATTAAGGGAACCGCTCTGAACCAGCTGATGATCCTCACAATGCGAGCTGATCGGCACGTCCAATTCTGCAGCTTTGCGGAAAGCCTCATGCACGAGTCGTGGGTCCATAACGGATTTGCCATCGTCGGTAAACGTAACAGCTCCTGCCCGATAAAGGGCTTCCATCTCCGTCAGCACCTTGCCTTCAATACCGTAAGTCAGAGCTGCCGAGGAATAGACCTTGACGCCCGCTTGCTCCTGTCCGGTGCGAAGCACATATTCAAGCGTCTGTACCGTATCAATACTTGGCTTCGTATTGGGCATGCAGACCACCGAGGTAAATCCCCCTGCAGCAGCAGAAGCAGCACCTGATGAAATCGTTTCCTTTTGTGGGAAGCCGGGATCACGAAAATGAACATGAATATCGACAAGACCCGGAACCACTAGTAAGCCCTTTGCGTCAATCACATGATCTATAGCTTCAACTTGCTTATTTCCAATAGCAATCACCTTGCCATCTTCGATGACGACGTCAGCGATTTCGTTAAAATCGTTTTCCGGATTGATAACCGTTCCATTTTTTATAAGTATCTTCATGTCCTGTCAATCCTTTCAATTCAAGTAATAGAAAGAGATAGTAGAAATCGTACCAAGAAAATCGCGGTGCGAATATGTGGAATTGGACAAAAAAATAAACCGAGTGTCGTCGGTTTAGCCAAATCCTAAATATTGCCGGACTGTAAAAGCTGGTCTATTTTGAGTCCCATATGCAGCAGCAGTCGTTTCTCCGCATCATGAACGTTACATCCTGTAAGCTGCTCTATTTTTTGCAGCCGGTATTTCATTGTATTCACGTGAACGAACAGCTTTTCTGCCGATTCCGACAAAGAGCAATTGCTGGCAAAGTACTCCCTCAGCGTATCTGCAAGGGTGGCATTGTTACTCCAGTCGTATTCTACCAGCTTGCCGATGGTTTCCGAATACAGCTCCTCCATCTCTTTCCAATCACTTACCTGGCCCAATACGCGATAGATACCCAGATCCTCATAATGGACGCAACCTGTGGCTCCACTGATCGGTTTTCCCAATTGAATCGCTTTGACAGCCTCCTTATACCCTTCGTGAATGCCTTCCAGTCCTTGATAAAACCGCCCGATACCGAGGGTAAACTGCAATTCCTCAAATTCTTGCGAAAGCTGTCGGTACGCGGATTCGGCCAAATCCATGGTGGAGCTTTTGTGGGGCCTTTGTTGCTGGGCATATTCTGGCGCACCTGTCCCATCGCAGTGATAGAGCACAATAATATGCTCCTTACGTATCGTAAGTATGGCATTAAATCGGAAAATATCGTTCACTTTGCGCAGCATCTTTCGTTTACGCTCCTGAAACCACAGTGCTTCATTCTCGATCAGTGTCGTATGTGAAGAAGAGCTGGTAAAAGTGATAGCAAACACCTGATAATCCTTCGCTAAATCCCAGTTGAACATTCTCCCTTTATTAATAACCTCGGTTTTATCCGTAATATTCCCCAAAAGCACTTCAGTTAACAGGTCATCCTTAAAATTTTGCTCTACATCAGCCTTCGTAATCACCTTCAAAAACTCAAGAGCCATCAACAGTATGGTTCGATCCAGTACAAGAAAATCCCGTTCGACAAATTCTCTTTTGGTTTGCCAACACGTCACATCCCCATACAGCTCATCGTTCAGCAGCAAAGGTGTAACTATGCAGGGGGTTTTTAGATGATTAAGCATTCTCTCCATCCTGATCGAACGCTTTGCTATTTTCAACTCGTTTTTTTGTGATCGTGTGAGGGGAGCGACATGACTGCCCGACGAAATACCTTCGAGGTTAGGCATCTCCGATCCCACGGTAATGATATTCTCCGTCATTTGCTGGACAGCTTCCACCAAGGCCGGTATGCCCTTGCCTCCCATGGCCAGTTCCGTGATCCACTGGAACGACTTTTCCAGCTGCTCCTTCCCCAGATCCGGCTGATTTAAGCTCCGTTCCATCAGTGGGGTCATTATATCCAGATAGGAAACCTCGTCATCGATTTCAATAATTGGAAAATCAAGCCGGTTCCCCGCCTCAATGATGGCAGCAGGGATTTGTTTCACGTACCGCTCGGTTTTAATCGCCAAGGCTGAGCTCCCCACAGCATGCAATTGTTGAACCAGCTGTCCAATCGCTTCCTCATCGTCCTTGATCGGATACAGACTCGTCAACAATAGGTCATTTCCCTTCAGCCAACGGATCACATCCGGCACTTCCATAACAGTGATATAATCAATGGTCTTATGCAGCCCCTTTTCCCCGGCTACCACCTTACACTTGACCAATCCGCCGATCTGCATCGCATCCTTTACGCTGACTCCCATCCAACTCCCCCTCTTTTAGTATGAAGATAACAGAAAAACGGAGATAATACTACATTCGCGATCCTTCGTCAGTCATCAAGGGAAATTTATAGGATTGTATATTTATTCGTTTTAATGTATATTTAATCACAATTATAAAACTTTAATTTAATATCCCACCTTTTTCATATAATTATTTTTAGGAGTGAAGCAGGATGAAAGCCAGATTGTTGTTAGAGGATGGAACCCTCTTTGAGGGCCAGGCTTTTGGCAGTGAGAGAGAATCCGCAGGAGAGGTCGTCTTCCAAACCGGTATGACAGGTTATCAGGAGGTACTGTCTGATCCTTCTTATTGCGGACAGCTCGTTACGATGACGTATCCGTTGATCGGAAATTATGGTATCAACCGGGACGATTTTGAAGCTATCCGCCCGTGGATTCACGGTTTTATTGTTAGGAAACACGAGCTTGCACCGAGCAATTGGAGATCATCCATGAGTCTCGATGCCTTGCTGAAGCAGCATGAAATTCCGGGGATCAGTGGCATTGACACACGAATGCTGACACGCATTTTGCGACAGCACGGTACGATGAAGGGTCTGCTGACGACCAGCAGCCAATCGCTGGCCTCGCTGCAGGAACAGCTGCATGCCATATCTCCCCTGAGCAATCCCGCAGCACTTGTTTCCACCCCGCAGCCATACCGGAGCCCAGGAGCCAAAGAGCGTATTGTGGTTGTGGATTTCGGCTGTAAATCAGGTATTATCCGAGAGCTAATCACCCGGGGATGCGATGTTACCGTCGTTCCTCATGATACGACAGCCGATCAAATTCGCCGCTTTAACCCGGATGGCATTCTTCTCTCCAATGGTCCGGGCGATCCGAAGGATGTCGCTTATGTGTTACCCGTGATCCGGGAGCTTCTCGGCGAGATTCCGATGTTTGGTATTTGTCTGGGACATCAGCTGTTTGCACTGGCCTGTGGTGCGGATTGCAGCAAGCTGACCTTCGGGCACCGCGGCTCCAACCATCCGGTAAAGCACTTGGAAACCGGCCGCTGTCTCATTACCTCACAAAATCATAGTTATGCGGTGGTTGATGCTTCCGTTGCTGCCACCGATCTGACGATCACCCATATCAATAATAACGATGGCACCATAGAAGGACTCCAGCACAACTATTACCCTGCCTTTTCTGTACAGTTCCACCCCGAAGCATCTCCGGGACCTTATGACAGCAATGCGCTGTTCGATCAATTTTTGGACGTTATCCATCGTTTTCAGCAAACTCACACTTTAAATAATTCTCAGGACAAAGGAGTAGAACGGTTGTATGCCGAAAAATAAAGCCTATCAAAAAGTTCTCATCATCGGATCAGGCCCCATCGTGATTGGGCAGGCCGCCGAGTTTGACTATGCGGGTACACAAGCTTGCCAAGCGCTTAAGGAGGAAGGCGTAGAGGTAGTGCTTATTAACAGCAATCCGGCTACGATTATGACCGATCATACATTTGCCGACAAGGTTTATCTGGAGCCGATCACGCTGGAATTCGTCAAACAGATCATTATGCAGGAGCGCCCTGACGGATTACTTGCCACGCTTGGTGGACAAACGGGGCTCAACATGGCGCTTGAGCTTGCTCAAGACGGCATTCTGGAGCGTGAACAGGTGAAGCTTCTCGGTACACAGCTGGATGCCATCCGCAAGGCGGAGGATCGTGAGCTGTTCCGCGAGCTGATGAAAGATCTTCAGCAGCCAGTGCCACAAAGCGTCATCGTTACTGAGCCCAACGAGGCTATACGGTTTGCCGAGCAAATCGGGTATCCGGTCATCGTTCGCCCGGCTTATACGCTGGGTGGAAGCGGTGGCGGTATTGCTCACCAGGCCGATGAGCTCATGGATATCGTCCGCTCTGGTCTGTATTGCAGTCCCATCGGTCAATGTCTGGTGGAAAAAAGTATCGCTGGTATGAAGGAAATCGAGTATGAGGTTATGCGTGATGCCCACGATAATTGCATTGTCATCTGCAATATGGAAAATTTCGATCCTGTTGGCGTACATACAGGGGATAGTATTGTCGTAGCTCCAAGTCAAACGTTATCCGATCGCGAATATCAAATGCTGCGCACGGCCTCTATTCAAATCGTTAGCTCGCTAGGTATAGAAGGTGCATGCAATGTCCAGTTCGCGCTGGACCCGGACAGCTACCAGTATTACGTCATCGAAGTCAATCCGAGGGTCAGCCGTTCGTCTGCTCTGGCTTCCAAGGCCACAGGCTATCCGATAGCCAAAATTGCTGCCAAAATAGCAATGGGCTTTACCCTCGATGAGATCGTTAATCCGGTAACAGGCCAAACCTATGCCTTCTTCGAGCCTGCACTCGATTATATCGTAACGAAAATTCCACGTTGGCCGTTTGATCAATTTCCTTCAGCCAACCGTACGCTGGGAACACAAATGAAGGCCACAGGGGAAGTCATGGCGATTGGCCGAACCTTTGGCGAGTCCCTGCAGAAAGCCGTTCGTTCCCTTGAAATTGGGGCTGTAGGACTCTATCTTCCCGGCACGGCGCAGCTCCAACAAGACGATTTGCATAAACGGCTGCAAAAAGCGGATGATGAACGGCTATTTCTGATTGCCGAATCATTTCGTCGCGGATATGCCGTATCCGACGTTCATCGTCTGACACAGATCGATCCGTGGTTCTTGCACAATATCGAGCAGCTGGTTCGATTCGAATATGAGCTTCAACAAGAGGTGCTAACGGAGTCACTGCTTCTGGAAGCCAAGCAGCACGGCTTCAGCGATCAGGCTATTGCTGGCATTCGCCGCTCAGTGAATCCCTCCTATTCCTTGACAACCGCATTGGCCATTGAACAATATCGTTATGCTCTTGGCATGATTCCGGTATACAAGATGGTGGACACCTGCTCGGCGGAGTTTGAAGCGACCTCGTCCTATTATTATTCAACCTATGAAATCGAAAATGAAACCCCGGCACCAACGAAGCCGAGGATCGTGGTATTGGGCTCTGGTCCCATACGTATCGGACAAGGAATCGAATTTGATTACTCCACCGTTCATGCTGTTAAAGCCATACAGGAAATGGGTTATGAAGCAGTTATTATTAATAATAATCCAGAGACGGTTTCTACCGACTTCGACATTTCCGACCGATTATACTTTGAGCCTCTTCATCTTGAGGATGTCCTGCATGTGATTAAACATGAGCAGCCTGAAGGGGTTATCGTGCAATTCGGTGGTCAGACAGCTATTGGCTTAGCGTCGGCTTTAGTGGAGCGCGGCATTCGTATTTATGGTACCAGCTTTGCCGGAATCGATACGGCCGAGGACCGCAAAAAATTCGAGGCGCTCCTTAGCAAGCTGCATATTGCTCAACCGCAAGGAGCCACAGCACGTTCGATTGTCGAGGCTGCGGATACCGCACAACGTATCGGCTACCCTGTATTAGTACGTCCTTCCTACGTTCTTGGGGGACGCGCCATGGAAATTGTTCATTCCGAGGCTGAGTTGATGATTTATATGGTACGTGCAGCCCAGGTCAGCCCTGAGCATCCCGTCTTAATCGACCATTATATGCACGGAATCGAGGTCGAAATTGATGCCATTTATGATGGCCAAACCATCTTGATTCCTGGCATTATGGAACAAATCGAACGAACCGGTGTCCATTCTGGAGACTCCATTGCCGTATATCCACCACAAAGCTTATCGTCCGGTGTCCAAGCTCAAATTGTAGCCATCACCTTACAATTGTCTGAACACCTCGGCATAGTGGGGCTCGTTAACATTCAGTTTTTAGTCGAAAACGAGCTGGTATATGTTATCGAAGTCAATCCGCGTGCATCAAGAACCGTACCATTTATGAGTAAAGTCACGAGTGTACCCATGGCTAATATTGCTGCGAAAGTATCGTTAGGTCAAAGCCTCTCCTCTTTCGGATTCCCGGAGGGCTTACTTAAGGAAACGGACGAAGTATCCGTCAAAGTCCCCGTGTTTTCTATGCATAAATTAAGCGGAGTGGAGATCGTACTCGGTCCGGTTATGAAATCTACTGGTGAGGTGATAGGCAGAGACCTCGTGTTTGCCAAAGCGATGCACAAGGGCATGCTCGCCGCAAGCATGAAGCTTCCAGCTCAAGGTACTGTTATTGTTTCTGTTGACGACAGGCATAAGCAGGAGGCGGTGGAGCCATTAAGGATGCTTTTCCAACTGGGATACAGGGTTATCGCTACACCCGGGACTGCGCAGGTGCTGCAAGCAGCCGGTATTCCAGCTGCAAGCCTTCCCATAGAGGAAATGGTCCATTCGCTGCGAAGCCTCAAAGCGGACCTGTTCATCAACACCGTGACGACAGGAAAAATGGCTGACAGCAGCGGCTTCCAACTGCGTCGTGAAGCCATAGAAAGCGGTGTTGTTTGCCTGACCTCTATGGATACCGTACGCACTTATACAAATACGCTTGAATCCATATACTTTACACCTTTCGCTTTGGATTCATTAGTGTGACATTAACCTATTCTCCATTAGACTAAAAGGTAAAGAGTCCCTATCCATTGCGATACTTCGCATGACGGCTCCAAATAAACAGCGCCCTGACCCGAGTGAAATATCGGGTTCAGGGCGCTGTTTGCTATGCAATTATCGCAAATCCTGTTCTCTATGCTCAGGTTGGTTGTTTAACCAATCCGCCAAGGTGCATACCCGTTCAGGATACTTATGGCTTCTTGCAAGAAAACCGGCTCCATGCTGTGGCATTGGATCCTGATCTGTAGGCTGGTAACGCAGATCCACACTCCAGCGAACACTTTTCGACAAGTTTGGAGTGGACATGTGCAGGCAGCGATCGTTAAACAATATCGCACTCCCTGCTTTTACGGGCAAGATTACGGTTGGTGTAGTTCCTAATTGCTTCTCGCTTAAAGCGGTGTAGCCGGTTCCTGTAGCACTCTCCCGATGCCATTTCAACACCCGCTTTTTATGCGTTCGCGGCTTGATATGCAGACAGCCATTTTCTTCCGTTGCATCAACCAATGAGATCCATACTGTAATGACAGGATTTGCATTCGCATCCGGCCAATACGATTTGTCCTGATGCCACGGTACTGCACCTGCCGCAACAAGAGGAACCTTGGGACGAACATTATAAACCGGGTTAGAAAATATTTCACCGCCAATCAGCGATTCTACTGCATTCAATATTTTGGGATTACTCATTAGGGTAAAGTAGCCTGGAAGGCGGTCTCTCCAGCTGCGCCCGTATTTCAGAAATTCCTCTGCGGATAAGTCCTTAAACAAATCCGCCAGTCGATTCGGAAAAGGAGTATCCGCTAAAGTATCCGTAATTAACCCTGCGGCTAACAGCTCATCGGCTATCTGTGTCACCTTTTGTGACATCGCCTGCTTCACCGCTTGCAAATCTTCTTCTGTTAATAATTCGGGAAGAACCAAATAACCTTCTTCGTTATAAAAATCCAATTGCTCTTTCGTTAAACTGCCACTTACATACACGTCCATCACTCAAACACCTCCAGATAAAGTTTGGATTGATCTGCAGGATTATTATAGCAATGGACGGTTCATAAGTATTTTAATAAATCATCACTGATTTGTACGATATTCCGGTGATTTGAATTCGCCCAAATATGTTAAACTAAGGAGGTCAGCTCGTATTCCAATGGTCAGGAGATGAATCAGCTCCGTGAAAAACATTCAAGATATAGTTCCAATCCTAAGAATTGCCCACCATTACAAGTTTTATGAAAGCTCCAATGAAGGAAATCGTTATGGGTATTGTTATGCTTTTCATCTATTTGATGGTGGACAAGGCACGGTGACAGTCGGCTCCAAGCGTTATCCTGTACGTAGAGGATCTTTGTTCTATATTCCACCGACACTCATACATGGTTTTCAGAGCAGTCATGAAGATCCTTTGTCCAGCTATAATATTTATTGCGAGCTTTGGACAAATCATCCCATGGAGACAAAGCAGCATGTAGCCTACAACACCGCACAAATCGACTCTCAATACCTCACTACCATAATGCCCTGTGAAGAACTGGAGCACTTTCCTTCGGTGGTACAAATCCAACAGCATCCTCGTCTTGTCGATTTGTTTATTCATATAACTCGTGTGTACAGTGAAAACAGCCTGTTTAAGAACGAAATTTCAGCAAGTCTGCTTTATGGTTGGATTTTGGAATTTCATCAAATTTGCCGTTCAGCACAACCCTTCGATCCACGGATTCAACGCATTATCGAAAAGATGGAGAGCCATTCCTGGAGCCATGACGATGAGATTGATTGGCAAATCCAAAGCGGGCTGCAGAAGACCCACTTCTATAATTTATTTAAACAGATGACGGGACTGTCGCCTAAAGCCTATCTTTTGAAAATAAAAATGCGTAGAGCTGCAGCCACCCTGCTTGAAAGCAACCGATCCATAACCGATATTTCATTGTATCTGGGCTATGCTTCCATTCATTATTTCACCAAGCAGTTTACAGCCTATTTCGGCGTTTCACCGACTCAATTTCGGAACAGACATTAACATAAGCATTCAGATCAGCACATATACCTGATCACCCTCTGTCTCCACCTCATATCCCCGCAGTCGGACGTTAGGATCTGCCAAATGCTGGCCATTGGTCAGATCGAATTCCCAGCCATGCCAGGGACAGCGAACAATTTCCTGCTCCCTGCCATATTGATACTCGTAAACCATCGAAGGCAATCGGGTCCCGCATACAACCCCTACACACACCGGAGCCGCAGCGTGCGGGCACACATTTCGCCATGCATGCAGGTTTCCTTTTACAAGAAAGATTCCGATCTCCATGCCTTTAACCACTGCTATGACCCGCCCTTTTTCCTGCAATTCCATGAGTGACGCAGCCTCGTAACGTACTTTGACTTTATTCATTATGGTGTTCCTCCTTCGAATTTATAGAACCAACGGACCTTACCCGTTTAAGCCTTGTTGTAAGGCTCTGAGGAAGTTACGTTCGAAGGAGCCTCAGTCGATTGTGCGATGTTTGCAGCTGGTTTGTCATACAGTCCATACAGATTCATAGCATTTTCGACCAGAATCTTACGTCGTAAATCTTTGCGAATCGGCTGCAGCACCATCTGTGGATTATCAAAGTCCCAATGCGGATAATCGGATGAGAACATGACCATATGGTCGCCGCCAATCATATCAAAAACCTGGTTAAGATGATCAGGGTTTGTCGGCTCTTCAATCGGCTGTGTCGTTAGCAAAATATGCTCTCGAATATACTCGGAAGGCATCCGCTTCAACCAAGGGACTAAATCCCTCAGCGCTTTGTAATTCTTGTCCATCCGCCACATCAGATGCGGCAGCCATGCAATTCCACCTTCAATGGCAACAAACTTCAGCTTTGGAAACTTTTCAAATACCCCTTCACAGACCAGACTGTTCACATGGGCCATATAGTTCGTCGGCAAAATATTGTGCCATTCCAGATAGGATGTCGGGTAACCGGATGGTGTCGGTGCTCCCGATATGCCCCTGCCTTCCGTTCCGGGATGAACAGCCACCGGCAGTCCGTTACGCTCCGCCGCCTCGTAGATCGGATGATAATAACGCTGACCATACAGCATTCTCGAACCACTGCACATAATCACCTGTACCATATCCGGGTGCTTCGCCATCCGATCGATTTCCTTGGCCGCTGTCTGCGGGTCCGAATGATTGATAAGAATAGACCCTTTAAATACCGGGCTGGCCTTCAGCCAGGTTTCAACGAGCCAATCATTGTAAGCACTGGCGACGACATTACCATAATCGGGATTCGGATTCAGAGAAATGCCGAGCACCCCGGACCCTGTCAAAATCCCGTAGTCAATTCCGTATTTTTCAAAATGGTGCTTCAGCATGAAGGCAGGGTCGCTGCCTGGAGTTTCTCCACCTTCAGGAACGGAATCCTTACGCATCACGCCTATTGGTGAATACCAGCCTCCACCGTAGCCTGGACCGCTTGCCAGCCAGTTCTCGTGCCATACTCTCGGCAAAAATGGAAGCAGATCCTTGGGCTTGGCAATCGCATTATGCACATCAGCATCAATGATATTAGGTTTATTGTTCATCTTATTCGCTCCTTTAACCGTGGAATCTAATTGCTTATAGGTTCTACTATAAAGGCACATCGGAGGTTCGTACATGAACAAAAGTTTCGGAAAATCTGGAGAAAAGTGTGCAACAAGTGAGGTGAACGTTAGGAGCTGCGCGGTCGAAGTGTTCTTACGATCGCTGTTGTTTGCGGATTTTCCTCATTTGATCAGACATTTATCGGTGAAAATCCGCAAACAAAGGCGAGCGCTCCGCTTCTCCAGAACACCACGACCGCTTCGCTCATCGTTCACCTCACTTGGCAGGAGGTAGAGAGCAAGAGCAAGAGCAAGAGCAAGCAAGAGCAAGGGCAAGGGCAAGGGCAAGAGCAAAAAACAAGAGCAAAGGAGAAACCTAAGGGCAAGGGCAAGAGCAGACATTTTCAAAAAAATTTGGCAATACACTTAAAATTTGTATTCTACCTGCCGATATAGAAAAAGTAATTGAAAGATTGCGGATACCGCAACAAAATGAAATCGAGGTGGATTGGAAATGGAATGGTTTTTAAAAGCGTTTAAGAATTACGCTGGGTTTCAAGGGAGAGCAAGACGCAAGGAATACTGGATGTTTTTTCTGTTCAGTACCATCTTTTCTATTGTGGCGGCCATATTGGATTCAATCGTAAATCTGAATTCCGTATTAGCAGGACTGTATTCATTAGCTATTTTGTTACCGTCTTTAGCTGTTGGAGCTCGCAGACTACACGATACGGGAAGAAGCGGATGGTGGCTCTTAATTAGTTTGATTCCGCTGATTGGAAGCATTATCCTCATTGTATTTTTGTGTCAGGATAGTGAAGAGTATGATAATAAATATGGCGCGAATCCTAAAATGTAGTTATAAGAATTTACGCCTGTTGATTAACCAGATAGTGGATTTTGACGACTCACCACTTTTTCATGGAGTCACCGTCTTTCGGTTAGTTTGTAGAGGTACAACTAACCGAAAGGTGGCGACTCTTTTTCTGCCATTTTGTAGTAAATCGAAGCTTGTTCGCTATTTTCCTTCTTAACCAAATCACCAATATTCGGACGCATTTTTTCGATACATAAAAACTGTCGATTTCGTATCCAGAATCTTCCCCAAATACCGAACCTACAGGATCTCGAAGCGCAAGCCTGTCGTGGATTCAAGAAATAGACCTACCCGAGTCCTCATCTGGCCATTAGGTAGGTGCGGACTATTTTACGCTTACGTTTTCAAGTATTTGATAGATTCTTGCATTAGATATACCGGTTTGTTCTGTTATTCGGTTAATGGTGTACTTTTTTACTATTGTACTACTGTTTAAATGTAGCCATCAGCCTTTTGGCAACACCAGCGGATGTTGTGATGTTCTCATAAATTCGAAGTGTCAACGGATAATCCAATTGTTCAGATTTAATATCAGTGAAAGTAACCGTTTGTGCTCCATTGATCAATTTCCCTTTTCCTTGAAGCGTTTGATTGTTGCTTCCTAATATCCGATCTCTGCCGTCAACCAGCTCGAATTCCATTGTTGCAATAGTATTATCCACAATAACCTCCGCAACCTTTTGAATATCGAGGCTCAGCTTTAACTTATATGAATAAGCATTGGAGCTATACACGGAGGACAATTCCCAATTTTCAATATTCACTGTGTAAGGATAGAAGGAGAGCACCTTACTGATCGCATTCGGATCATCCTCACCTGTTTGGTTCATTGTCACTTTGTAATCTGCAATGGGTAGCTTCACCTGCGTAAAGTTGGACGTATCCAATATACTCAATTTAAAAGCTCCAGTTGCTGTAGGAGGCAGCATGTAGGAGTAGCTATACACATAGGCCGCATTCGGAATTAACTGCGTTAAGGAAGTCGTCTCACGTGTACCCGGGAAGGAGGTTCCCGATGCATCTGTCAAAGTTGTATCAAACGTTGGCAATGCAAGAGTTTCATTGCTTTTGTTCAAAAACTTGAACTTGGCGATGACCGATTGATAGCCATTGTCCGCGTTAGTATACCCGTTCAGTTCTACTACAGACATCTCTAGTTCAGGATCAATTAATTTACTACCTGAGTCGAAGGTGAACGCTTGGCCGAGTGTGTACGATGCAATCGAGTCTAAATTAGTAGCAGTGGTAATGCCATCTTGAAGACTGACTAAGGCGATAGGAACCGTGCTTGTAATATTTGCCGTCGACACTGATAACGAGTTGTCTTTTGTAGCTGATGTCACCGCTGCTCCAGTAGTTTTACCGCTAGCCGTGTTTGATGTTCCTGTTACAAATTTGAGCTGTTCAGCGGCGATTCCCTCAGGTAACAGCACGAAAAATTTGTAAATACCAGATTTCCCTTGAGCAATATAAGCATCCGGCGATATGATCGTATCCGTTGCTATGGAAAGCGCGGCTTGATCGGAAATCATCGTGCCTGTTAAAGTTGGCGTTTGCAAAGCGCTTTTGCTTCCATTATGCAAAACAGTCGTAATGAGTACACCTTTCTTGTTGGAAATAAGCTGTTCTTCAGCCTTTTGCAGCTCCAAATTTAACCCTTCACGACCTTGAATAAGGTATGGGATTTTCTCTCCCATTTTAGCGACTTGAGACAACGATATTAAGGATAGCTTACCGAAGGATATCGTACCAAGATTATTGTTGGCTAGCTCCAAAACCATCTTATCCACGTTAGGAATCGTATCTAACTCAACCGTAAGTAATACATGCTTGGTCTGGCCTGCATTGATTGAATTTCCATTAATCGCATTAGCAGTAAAAACCAGGATTTTATCTTGTTCGTCATGAAGTAAATATTTTAATCCTGTAGGTAATGTGATGCTCTCTGAACCTGTTGGCGTCAATAATGCATCCACCAAAAGTGTCCATTTACCATCCTGCGGGACAGTGATAGCTTTAAGGACTTGAACAGTGACATATGAGCTGGTAGTTAAGGATGTATCAACATCAGCTAGATTCAAGAGCAGTTGCCCAGGTTGTTCACCAAACGACTGCGCACTTGCTACTGAAAGCGACCCTACATCCAATAATTTTCCGCCGCTACGCTCGAACACAGTAACCTGCAGTTGGCTGGTTTCAACGGCTATCGGAATCGTTGTTACATAATTGTAGCTTGTTGTAGAATGTACAGCTACAAGCCCATCAGTCGTTTTGGTCATTCGCGCGTAATAGCTGCCACCAGCTTGGGAGGCTACTTTAATCCCGTAATGATTATAGTCAACAACCGAATCGCTATCATTGTTTAATTGGATGTTAAAACTCATTATCTGCGTATCCAAGCCTTTGGAAATGGCAACATCCTCAAGCGTAAAATAAACAGAATTGCTTATAAGTACCCCTTCCTTACCCGCATAAACAATAAGGTTAGTCCAAGCGAATAAAGCCATGCCTATTATGACAGCAGCTATAAGCGCGAGCCGGGCTATATATGTGATTTTCGTATCGCGTAACCAATCCCTATACATGAATGTTCCTCCTTTAAGTTTTCGCAGAAAGTTTGTTTCTTTAAGCAACCGTTGAGGTTCCGTAACGAAGACGCTTCGTCAGTATTATTATACTTAATCAGTGCGCAAAGCATCGATTGGGCGCAGCTTGGAAGCTTTATTGGCCGGATATAAGCCGAAAACAATCCCTACAAATACCGAGAACAAAAAGGCATACAGACTTATATCGAATGAAACAACGGTTAATTGTTTAGGGTTGAAATAAGGCCACACCTTCGCAAATGTAACGCCCAGCGCTAATCCGATTAATCCACCAAGGCCACTTATAACCACGGCCTCGAACAGAAATTGCAAACGAATATTTCCCCGCGTGGCACCAATCGATTTACGAATCCCGATCTCTCGCGTTCGTTCACTAACGGTAACTAGCATTATATTCATTATTCCGATACCACCAACCAGCAAGGAAATACAAGCAACGCTAACCAGTTGGCTTGTTAAGGTGTTCGAGGCTTCGGTACTTGCAGTTAGTAACTGATCCTGATTGGTGAACCGAAACCCCGTGGCGCTTTTAAATTTAGATGTCAAATAGGATGTCAATGTACTTTGTGCAACCGTTATATCGTCTTTGGTCGTAGCTTCAAAATAGGCAGTACGAATCGCGCCGAAATTTAATTGCCGCTGTGCAGTTGTTAATGGCACTATAACGGAAGTATCAACCGAAGGTCCTCCAATACTGGAGCCTTTGGTATTAAATAAGCCAACTACGGTAAACTGAAAACCATTAATATTAATCAACTTGTCTATTGGATCCACGGTTCCGAATAGCTCCTTGGCAACTGTCGTTCCCAATACAGCGACATTCGTGCGCAGATCCAGATCGGATTCTGTAATAAATCGCCCGTCCCTTAAAGAAACTTTCAAGATGTTCAAATATCTTTCGTTGGTACCATTAACGTCATAAGCATCTTGACTTGTATTGTATTTCACATTGATTTTGGAAGTAACAGCAGGAGCTATCGCATTAAACTCGGGAAATCCCTCGAAACTCATAAGATCCTGATAGTTAAGTTGCGTAGCACGCCTTGGACCAAGTAAATTGAGCACCAGCAGATTGGTTCCCATGTTTTCGTATTGCTTGGCAATTTGCGACGAGGTTCCTTGGCCAATAGCCACCAAAGTAACAACCGAACTAACCCCAATAATAACACCCAGCATTGTGAGAAGTGTCCGCATCCAGCTTGCACTTATTGTTTGGAGTGCCATCTGCAACAATTCCATGATTCTCATACGTTAGCCTCCACCGCCTCTACTTGCCTCCGCTGGGGCTTATTGTCTACATCACTGACAATCGATCCGTCCCTTATCGTAACTATTCTTTTGGCGTGCTCGGCAATATGTAAATCATGGGTGATTAGAACAATCGTATTGCCCATTTCATTCAAATGCAGCATCAGCTCCAGCACTTCCTGTCCTGTCCTGGAATCCAATGCACCCGTCGGCTCATCGGCCAGCAGCAATGAGGGGCCAATGGCCAAGGCGCGGGCAACAGCTACACGCTGCTGCTGGCCGCCTGACAACTCACTGGGACGGTGATGGGAACGTTGCCCCATCCCCAGAAGCTCCAGTGTTTGCTGCGCCTTTGTTCTTCGTTCTTTTTTGCCAAAGCCTGCATAAATCATCGGCAGCTCCACATTCTCAATTGCGGAAAGTCGCGGCAGCAAATTAAATTGCTGAAATATAAAACCAATTTTTCGATTTCGAAGACCCGCCAGCTCATCACCCTTCATCTTCTCCGTGGCGATCCCATTGAGACTATAAGAGCCTGATGTGGGTATATCCAGCAATCCGATCATATTCATAAGGGTAGACTTCCCTGAACCGCTTGGTCCTACAATGGCTACAAATTCGCCTGCACCTACAGCTAGTGAAACATCCTTCAAAATATGAAGATTTTCGTTACCTCGAAAATATGTTTTTTTTACTTGCTTTAACTCGATCATTTTCATAGGTTTACATACCCTTCTTATTGGAATTTTTTTAGAATCCCCCTGGAGGCGGACCTGGAGGAGGCGGCGGATTTCCACCGTCATCGCCTGTTGGAGCCTCGTTGCGAGCTCTCTGCTGGAATTGATTTCTCAAGGCATCCGTCTCCGCTTGAGTCAGTTTTTTTGTCGTAGCATAGGTTTCTGTAACTAGAATATCGCCTTCTGCCAGCCCATCGGTAATTTCTATCAGGGTCGAATTATTGGCACCTATCTTCACCTCATGCTCAGAGTCTATCGTGCCATCTTCTTTTTTTACAGTGACCACCTTCTTGCCGTTACTGGTTTTCACATGAGCCACCGGTACAACGAGCACATCTTTTTTGTCCTCAATCAGAATATCAGCAGTAGCTGTCATCGTATATTTGAGCTCGGAAGCATTGGTTAACGTTACAACAGCAGTATAAAAGGAAACGCCGTTCGTCACCGTTCCTACCGTAGAAACCTGTGTCACTTCTCCCATAAACACTTTGCCTGAAATAGCATCTACCCTTACCTCTGTTTTCTGGCCAATTTTGATTTTGGGGAGGTCAAGCTCATCCACCTTAACAGGCAACTGGAGGGTGTTCAAATTGGCTACAGCTCCTAGTTGTACGTCGCTAAGTATGGTAGTCCCGACCGGATATGAAGCCAGTACATTCTTCTTCTGATCGACAAAATCAGTAGAAAATATGCCATCAAAAGGAGCATAGACCTTCAGCTTCTCCAGTTGATCCTCCATATTCTTAATGCTTTTTAGGGCTTGGTCGATTTGATTTTGTTTACTTGTTATCTCTTTGGGCAAGGATTCACTTACTATCGTAGCGATCAGATCGCCTTTGTGGACCATTTGATTTTCTTTGAACGCCATCTGGCCTACCGTTCCCGAAGCGCCTGCCAATACGTTAGCTGTGGTTTTGTACTGTAGGGCTGCTTGCGCTTTAGATTCTATTTTCAAGCCTCCAATAGTGAGTGTGCCCTTGGTATTTTGTCCGGCATCCATGGTTCCATCATTATCTACCTGCAGCGTCACATCGAGGAGATGGTTCCCTCTGGTATCTGATTTGACATCATGCGATATAGCCGTGACCGTTCCCGATTTGGTTAACAGATATCCGTCAATAGTTAATTTAACCAGATCACCTGCTTGAATCTGCAAAGCCTCCTCCTGGAGGAAAGGCAGGGCAACCATTAAATTGTCTATACTTGCAATTGTGGCTATCTTGGAATTTATGGAGATTCCCGCGCCTTCGCTAATATTCGTTGTCAGCTTGCCGCTTGTTGGCGCTACTGCCTTGAGAGCATCTGCTTGTTTTTGCAAATCCTGCATATCCGTTAGATAACTGCTAAGCATTTGTCTTGCGGATTCGAGCTTCTCATCTAAGCTCGAATCCGATACTTCTAGGAGGAGATCGCCTTTCTTGACCGTTTGGTTCCTTGTTAGGTTCAAGGATTTGATCATGCCCTCCTTAGGTGGAACAATCGTTTGTAGATCCTGGGGCTCCAGCTGTGCCGTGCCTGAGATAGCTGTACGCACATTCCCCTTTTTTACGGTATAGGTGGTTTGTTGAACAACGGCCTGTGTCGTTCCGAACAATGTGTCTTTTTTCATGTAAACATATGTACCGCAGCCGCATACAAGCAGTGCAGTTAATGTTACAATAATTAATTTTTTCATCTTCATAGAATCGTCCTCCCCAACTGCTGCTAGTAATAGTCCGCTTTGATTTCGTTCAGGCGGTTTAGGATGCGCATTTGCCTCTAGATCATCAATCTTTTACATGTTGACTACCCTGGCTTATGGCAATCTCGGATAAGGACTGTCCCGACTCAAGCTCCTGTCGCAGCTGGCCTGGGGTCAGATTCATTACTTCCAAGAGCGCATCACGGTCAAGATCGGCCAGACCTGGGCCGAGCGCGAGCGGTATCGGAGCAAAAGTGTCATAAATAGCCATCCCAACGGAGGAAGCGGCCATAGCAACAGGCATTACTGCAGAGCCCCCACTTAACATAAAGGCAAATGTTAAGGTACCCACCAGCATCTTGATCTTTTTTATGCTGGAGACGTTTGTTTTTTTCATCATGGTTCAAGCATCCTTTCGAGGAACATGTTCGTTGTTGAGTTCCACTTTAGGCACAATGAGTGAAAAAAGAGGTAAAACATAACCATGTTGTTTTCACTCTTTTTTCGCTATTTGTTGATATCCTGTATCCTGATATACTTAATTAAAAAAGATAAGAACGGGAGCGAACAGACTGATGAAAATATTGCTGGCGGAGGATGAACAGCGGTTGGGGAAGCTGACCGCCCATATGCTCAAAATAAAGGGCGGACATACCGTGGATTGGGTCATCAGTGGGGAAACGGCTTATGATTATGCCAGCGTTTCCAGCTATGATGTACTGGTGCTCGATTGGATGCTGCCGGACCTGGACGGATGGTCTGTCTGCCAGCAATTGCGTCTGAACGGCTACACTGGTGCTATAATGATGCTGACCGCTCGGGATTCTGTGCAGGATCGAATCAAGGGACTGGACGCTGGAGCCGATGATTATCTGATCAAACCTTTTGAAATCGAAGAATTGTTGGCAAGGATCAGAGCGTTGGGACGGCGAAGCTTTACGCCTCTGCTAGAAGAGGTATATCGTTGGGGCGAATTGGAGTTGAACCGCACGAGCCATATCATAGCTAAAGGGAATAATAGGGTGCAGTTGTCGCACCGGGAGTTTCAATTGATGGATTTGCTAGTGCAGAACAAAGGCCAAGTGCTATCTCGAGAGCTTATTTTGGATCGAATCTGGAGCTTGGAAACGGAAGTTACACTTAAAACCATTGATGCAACAGTTAAGCTTCTCCGTAGAAGGCTTTTGCAAATTGACCCGGGTTCGGACTGGATTAAGAATGTGTGGGGGGTCGGCTACAAAATTGAAGCTTAAACTGCATCATTGGCGAAAGCGTTTATTCGGAGACGAGCTATTCAGCCGAACACAGTCTATGCTTACGCTGCAATACAGTGTACTGCTTAGTTTGTTTTTGCTGTTGTTTATTATAATCGTTTACTCGCTACTGTATTTTCTTATCTGGAGCAATCAGGAAGAAAAGCTCAATAAGCTATTGGACGCAGAAATCGGAGCACTTCAGGGGCCTCTGTATGTGGATATACTCAATGGGAAATTCGATAAGCCCGGCCAGCGCCCATTTGAACTGAGCACCGATCAGGCGTTTTATTATGTAATAGACATAGTTGGCGACAGGGTAATCGGTGCCGAGTTACAGAAGGAGCTGAGTACACAGGTCCTTGGTTTGATTCAGCAAGGAGCGCTTCGTAGGCCAACTCTTCAAAAAGTGGAATTGCAAGCCTACAAAGAATCATTAATTCATTTACGTCAGCCCAATGATGTCCAACAGAGCCTGCCTTATTTGGTTGGAAGCCGTCCGCTCTACCGAGACAGCAAGCTTGTCGGAACCCTGTATGTAGGCAAAGACATATCCTTCCAAAAGCAGCTGTTTTACTGGCTGCTGGCCACCCTTTTGGGTATTGCTTTCCTTTTTCTGGCGTTGGTCATTGTTTTTAGCCGGTGGATGTCACGACAGGCAATGATTCCTATTCGCAAGGCTTATGAACGTCAACAGCAATTCGTAGCTGATGCTTCTCATGAGCTGCGTACGCCGATTAGTGTGCTTCTGGCCTCTATTGAGACGCTGGACATGGAGGATGGTTCCAGTGACAGTTCCTTTAGAGATTGGGTATTCGAAGGTATTAAAGAAGAGGTTCATCGCATGAATCGGTTGGCAAGTGATCTACTGCTGCTGGCTCGCAGCGATACAGGGGAGGTGTTGATACATAACGCATGGTTCGATTTGGCAGACACAGCAGCGCAAACGGTTGGTCGGCTCAACCTTCTGGCAGAGGTCCAGCAGGTTGAGTTGAAGCTGAATGCCCCATCGGTGTTAAGGATTTGTCTGGATCAGGAGAAAATAATTCAATTAATTGTTATTTTTCTGGAAAATGCGATCAAGTACACCCTACCTGGAGGAATTGTAACCCTGACGATCACGTACAAGACCGGGTCTTTAAAAGACACACTCCTGATAGAGGTTTACGATACAGGAGTCGGGATCCCGGAAGAGGAGCTCCCACGCATCTTCGAACGCTTTTACCGACCTGACAAATCGCGCTCGCGACAGGTGGGTGGACATGGACTTGGACTTGCCATCGCGAAGCAGATTGTGGAAGCATATGCAGGAACGATAAACGTGGAAAGCAAGCCCGGAGTGGGCAGTTTGTTCAAGGCGGAACTGCCCATTGTACCACTCCCTATGTAAATTTTCGTGAACAGCCACCTTTGGGTGGCGATGGATCGTTGGTAAATGTGTAAGGATTTGTTCTCATTTTGGAGTCCCATCACTTTTGATTGGGTTACCAAGGCTAAACGTAATACGACTTCGGATTATCTATACTGTGTAAAAACCGTACAAGAAAGAGCTGACCAAAATTAAATCGACAGACGAATTGTACCATTTTGCCGCAGCAGAAGCTGAAAGCATGCTCCTTGGCAAGGCACGGAAGAGACCATAATTTTCTACACTTGTAGAGAATTATGGTCTTTATCGTGGATTCAATGGAAGCTATTCAAAGTCATATATTATTTAGCTTGTTTAGGTGGGAGCGCGGGGTGGGGCGGTTTTGGATGCTTATGCTGAATGGCATCGGCTGCCCGGACGGAAATTTCCTGCTTGCGAGTTTCATATTCGTCCTTCCATATCATCTTCTCACTCAGCTCTTGATCCAGTCGGCTGGTCAATCCCTGAGCTGCCAGATCAATCAGCTTCTGCACATCGATACCCTGCGCCGCTGCTATATCAGACAAGGATTGACCGCTTCTCAATGAGCTCGTCAGCTTGTCGGAGGAAATACTAAGGAGCGACAGCAGTGCTTCTTGATTTAACTGCTCCAAGCCAGGCCCCAGAGTTGGGCCCAATCCCAATTCGGGTGCAAGAGTACCCAGAGCAGGTGGAGCAGGCGGTTTTGGATGTGTGCGTGACAATGCGTATGCGGCACGATCAGCCACTTCATTTAAGCGAACATTAAACTGGTCTTGTATAATATGACCGTCGTTCAGCTCCCGTTCAAGTGTTGCTTTCAGGGCATCTGCCACCAGATCAGCAACCTTTTGCATGTTGGTCCCCTGGCTTGCACCAATCTCGGACAAGGACTGTCCTGATTCCAGCGCCTGCCGAAGCTGATCTGCTGTCAAATTCATGACTGTCAGGAGAGCATCAGATTGAAGCTCCCCCAGACCTGGTCCAAGCGGTAGCGGAGGCTTTCCTGCGGGTGGAGCCGGGTGGCCGAGATACGGTTGTGGCGGTACAGGAGCAGATGTGTCATATACAGCGGTCCCAACTGATTGCGAGATTAACGAGGTCACCACGGAAGAAGCGGCTACGGCGGATCCCCCGCTTAACAAGAAGGCGAAGGTTAAGGTACCTGCAAGCATCTTTGTCTTGTTTAAGCTGGAAAAGTTTGTTTTTTTCATGTTGATTCAATCATCCTTTCGCGGAATGTGTTTGTTGCTGATTACAACTATAGACTGAATGAGTGAAAAAAGAGGTAAAACAAGATCGAGCTATTTTCACTCTTTTTCCTCTATTTATTGATATCCTGGGAAACCCGACAGTGTATCCAGCTATGATGTGTTAGCAATTGATCACAAGAAACCGTTCAGGAACTCTCTCATTTGAGGTTTCTTCTATTGGCTGCAGTTAAGAGTTCCGATAGTCGCGAGGAGACATACCGGTTTCTTTGACAAACAAACGTGAGAAATAAAAAGAATCGGGAAATCCGCTCTCTTCAGCGATTTTTTTGATTGGGAGCATTGAACTTTTAAGCAGATGCTTGGCGGAATCCATACGTATTTGGGTTAAATATTGGATAGGACTCATGCCTGTATGCTTTTTAAAGGAAACGGAAAAATAACCATGTGATAAGGACACATGCTCGGCCAGCCTATCTCTCGTTAACGGCTCCTGATAGGCAGATTTCATATATTGAATGGCCTTCTGAATCGCTGCCAAGGTCGAGGAATCCTCCTGCTGCATCGTGGATAGTTGATTCATAAGCTGGAGTGTATTCAGGAATTCAAGTTTGACCAGCCATACGTAGCCGCTGTTCTTGTCCCTCCACAGTTGAAAGACTTTACGGAATGCGGCTGTCAGAGCAGGCTGCTCCTGAACATATTGTACGATTGGAAAAGGCAGCTCTTCAACCCCTTCCATGATTTTCATGTTAATACCCTCCCAACTGGTCAGACGATATTGAAAATGAAAGGAAAAGAAGCATACCGGAGAATCCGGTTGAGTCGTAATCCGCATATGTCGGTTCGGGCGAATTTGAAACAGACTGCCAGGTACGAGCAAATGTCTTTCCCCATCAAGCTCAAGCAGGCCTTTACCCGCGTACACATAACAGAGCACATGAAGTCTTGTTCTCTCACGCAGCAGGTTATAATTAAAACGTTCCCAGAACCCTGCCTCCCGCTCCACCACATCGACCATTCGCGGCGTAAAGCCTGTCAAAAACTCATAATCCATACGCTTCAGCCCTATCATTAGAAAATAACAACATCCCTGATTACCATAGAACCGGCAACCAGGGACAATCAACTCATTATTTATTTTTATTTTTGTAAGCTTCGTTGGTTTCTTGAATAATTTTTACGAACTGCGGATCAGTTTTCAGCTTAGCCACATAATCATCCCAAGCAGACATGGGCTCTTTACCGAGAATGACTTTGATTTTCATGTCCTGAATCTTTTTGTACAGATCGGGTCCTAAGGTCAACGCCGTTTGCGAGATTAACCCCGTACTGATGTCCGGCTTGCTGAAGCTCGAACGATCATCGACGATTTTTTTGTTGCGCTCGTAGAATTCTTTGGGAATACCATTGTAATAGGCCCGTTGGTATTTATCGTATCGCTGAAAAATTTGCAGCAGGTTATTCGTTACATCCGGAATATTATCAATCTTGGCTTGCTCTGTCGCAACCTTGAAGCCGTCTTTGATTGTATAATGCTTATCGGCCAAGCCAAATTGGGTCATCGTTGAAATTTCCTCACTATTCCCTTGATCCACAAAAGTCAAAATTTTCTTCAGCTTCGCTTCCGACACCGTCTTGGGAATGACGAACATCCCGAATACACCCGAATCCTTACCCGCGAACTTGCCTTCCGGTCCAGTCACGTATGTTAACGGATAGGAGTCGGCTTGCGGATCGATTTTACGAAGCGCATCCGTATACAACCATTGAGGATTAAGCGCAGAGCCAAATATTCCCGCTTTGTTCGCCATATACTGCTCCCTGGCTTGTGTAGATTTCATAACGGCAAAATCGGGAACAAGCACTTTTTCATCATAGGCTTTTTTCAACCATTCCAAGGCCTGCTTTTGTCCCGGCTCATAAATAACAGGAACCAACTGTCCATCCTTCAATTTCCATTTGCCTGACGCCCCGACAAATACATTTTCAACCCAGCCATAAGCACCCATCCCATCGGCATCCACATTTCCGGTAAGTCCAAACGTATCCGCTTTTCCATTGCCATCAGGGTCTTTTTCGGTGAATGCCTTGGCTGCTGCATAAATATCGTCCATCGTTTCAGGAACCTTCAGCCCCAGCTTATCCAGCCAATCTTTACGGACATGTACACCCCAACCACCCTCAAGCGGACGAGGCCGGGGTACGCCAAAGTTTTTGCCATCGATCTTGGCATTATCCCATATTTCCTTGGGCAGCGCGTTCAGGTTCGGATAATCCTTGATATAAGGAGTCAAATCCCAAAAAGCTCCCGAAGTCGCCATCTGGACGACCTGCGAATCGTAAACATTATCAACAAAGGTCAGGTCAGATAAGTCTCCAGATGCCAGTGCTACCTTTGTTTTTTCTTTGATCGAGTTAAAAGGCACCCAGGTAATACTCAATTTCGTATTTGTTTTTTTCTCGATTTCCTTGAGCAGCTCATTAGAAGAATCTACGGCTTGCGCCCCCTGTTGGTTGGCAAAGATCGATATTTCCGTAGGTTTCCCTGTATCCGCATTCGTCGCTCCTCCGGCTTTGGTATCTCCGCCCGTACTTCCGGCGCCACCTGAGCAAGCCGTAAGCAAAGCAGGCAGAACGAGTGCCGCAGCACATGTGAATGCGATTTTTTGGTGCATGTTGGAATGATAACGTTTCATCCTTGTAACCTCCCTGAGTATGTTATTAAGCTTACCCTAATATCAGCTTTTTCAGCTGCATTCTGCATTCATCAACCCACCACAGACAAACGGGCTATTCCAAACCTACTCACCCCTTTATCGAGCCAACCATAACCCCTTTGGCAAAATGCTTTTGCAAAAACGGGTATACCAGCAAAATCGGAACGGTCGAGATGACTACAGCAGCCATTTTTAGCGTATCAGTTGGTATCGATATTTCGCTCGACATCTGATTCGCGATTTCTCCCGAAGACGAGCTGGAGGAATCAATCAGCAGCATTTGAAGTACAACCTGCAGAGGCCTTAAATCTGCCTTATTGATATACAAAATCGCCGAGAAGAAGGTATTCCAGTAAGCCACTGCATAAAACAAACCAAAAGCAGCCAGAGAAGGAAGCGACAGCGGTAAAATGATCCGCAGGAAAATCCCAATATCAGATGCACCATCAATTTTCCCTGCCTCTTCAAGTTCCTCTGGAATACTTTCAAAAAAGCCTTTCATTAATATCACATACCAGCCGCTCGTTAGCACAGGTACGATTAATGACCAAATACTGTTGATTAAACCCAATTCCCTAACCACCAGATACGGCGGGATAATGCCCGGATTAAACAGGGTCGTCATCAGAATCAGGATCAGCAGCACCCTTCTCCCCTGCAGTCGTTTTCTGGACAACGTATAGGCTCCCGCTGCTGTAACAACCAAGCTTAGTGCTGTTCCGACTGTCGCGAGAAAGGTGCTCACCGCCGTTGCATTCACAAATACATTATTCGCCAGTAAATATTTGTACGAGGTCAGGGTCCATTCAGTTGGAAACAACACCAGACCTTTGCGCAAGTATTCAACGGGTGAGGTGAAGGAAACGACGAATACATAATAAAAAGGAAAAAACATCGTTAAAGCAATAACCAATAAAATTAATAAAACTGCCGAGCTGAACAACTTGTCCGAAATACTCCGATCTACCATCGGTTAACCTCCTTGTTAGGCTGATATCAAGCAGCTCATTGAGCTTGTTCCCAAGATCAGGCCGCATCTTTTCTGCTTCCCCTCGGTACCTGCTTTAGTAAATGCCCTCTTCTCCGAATTTTTTGGCTAATCGGTTCGTGACCACAACCAGAATGACACCCACGATCGATTTGAACAAACCTACGGCAGTGCTGTAGCTGAACTGAGCCTGCTGAATCCCGCTGCGGTACACATACGTATCGAATACATCGGCCACATCGGCCACGGCTCCATTCATCATCAGATACACCTGCTCAAAGCCGACATCCATCATATGGCCAATCCGCAGAATGAGTAAAATAATGATCACATTACGAATCGCCGGAAGGGTCACATGCCAGATTTGCCGCAAGCGTCCGGCACCATCAATTTTGGCAGCCTCATACTGTCCCGGATCAATCGAAGCAATCGCAGCGAGGAAAATTACCGTCCCCCACCCAGCTTCCTTCCACATCGACTGAAACGTGAGCAGCAGCCAGAAGAAGTTGGAATCCGTCAAGAAATCATGCTTTTGAAAGCCAAGTGCAAACAGCATCTTGTTAATGACACCATCTGACGTGGATAACATCAGAAAAGTAATCCCTGCAATCACGACCCACGATAAAAAATGCGGTAAATAAATCACCGATTGTATCGTTCTCTTGATCCATTCTCTACGGACCTCGTTAAGCATCACAGAGATCAGGATCGGCAGCGGAAAAAACAAGACCAAGTTCAGCACATTGATCGCCAGCGTGTTGCGAAGCAAGATCGCAAAGTCCGTATTGGAGAAAAACCGTTCGAAATGCTCCAACCCTACCCATGGGCTGTTCATAAACCCTACATAAGGCGTGTAGTTTTTAAAAGCAATGAGTATTCCCCACATCGGTACATATTTGAATATGAGGAAATATGCAAGCATGGGCAAGGCGAGCACATACAAATACTTGTCCCTGATTAACCCTCGCCAGACTGCTCGTCGTTTGGTCGCTTTCTTGTTATGCGTTGTCGTCTTCCATGCGGCAGCATTCATGGAATCCATCTTTGGGCCGCTCATCCCATTCACCATCCTCTTGTTGTTCTTGGACTCAATATATAATGCCGCTTTATTTCCGGCAATTGCATATTCATTCCTATTCCATTTCCTGTAAATGCACTTTCATTCCACTCGATTTCCTGCCATTGGACTTTCATTCCAAGGGCCAAAAACGCTTGGCTTACAGCCCACCTATGTATTAAGATATAACGTATAACTGGGGGGTGAGCGCATGTGGAAGCACAAACATTATAGAAATACGTTTCTCATCGCAGCCATCAGCGCCTGTTTACCCGCTGCCATAATCGGACTGTTTGTATATTTCATTGGAACTGCCAATATCGAAGCAGAAGCCAAACGAACCCATCAAAATCAGGTTTCGTTCGCGACTGAACGAATTGACAGTAATCTCGCGCATCTGGAAACCGTCATTGCGCAATGGTCATTTAATTTGAACCTCAGCAATACGTATGGCAATCTGGATGTCGAGCGTGACTTCTATAATATCCAGCAGGTGATCTATCGATCACTAACGTGGATCAAGGCATCAGATCCGCTGATCGATGAGGTCAGCCTTTATCTGGATAAGCAGGAAGTCCTGATCAAGGAAAATAAAGGCATTCAGAAGTTTACCTCCAAGGATTCCTTGCAGGACTATCGAGCCTTGGTTTCCTACCAACGGGACATATATTGGACAGATACGATTACGCGTAATCCCAATGCCGCTCCGTATATGCTGGTCGTCCGGCTTCCTGGTGGATTAGCCACTACAGAGGCTGCATTAATAATCGAAATTAACGCCAAGCAGTTAAACCGGCTGATCGGGGAGCTTGAACCCGGAGGCGAAGGCTCCACAATGCTGATGCAGCAGGATGGCAGAACCATATCCCTGGGCTTGAACCCCATTAACCAGCCTACGGAGCTGGATTTATTAGTGGCAAGGGTCATCGGAGAAAATGAGCAGGGCTCCTACGTGGAAACCTTGAAAGGTCAATCGTATTCCATTTCATATGCCACGATGAAACGGATCGGCCATATATGGAAAGTCGCCACAGCTGCGCCGCTTGCGCAGTTAACCCAGCCAGTCGAGCTGCTGTCCCGGTTGGTTATCTACTCAGGCTGCTTTGGATTGCTGTTGGCCCTGTTCCTCTCCTGGTTCGCTTCCAGGCAATCGTATCGTCCGATTCGCAAGCTTGCTCTGCTCTTTCGTTCTGGCAAGCAGAGCTCCGAAGGAACGGATGAGCTCGATTTTATAGCCAGCGAATGGAAGCATATCTCACGAGAAAGCCAGATGATGCAAGAACGTCTGGACACCCAGCTGCCTACGCTTAAGGAAAGCTTTTTGCTGCAGCTTGTACAAGGTCATTTGTATTTTCTGAATGAAAAGGAAATCGTCGATCGCATGGAGCAATACGGCTGGGATGTTCAGAATACCATCCATTCGGTAATGATGATTCAAATGCATGGCTTGTCTCATCACGAAGGTAAATTTTCGCCTGGTGACGAGCAGTTGGTAACATTTGCAGCATCCAATATAGTTGGGGAAGCTACAAACGGTAGAGCGATGGCCTGCAGTGTCATTAACTTTCAGGATTTGACGGTCGGACTGCTCATCCGATTTGCTGTGGATATGTCGGAGGCAGATATCAAGGCCACCCTGTATCATCTCGCTGACGAGCTCGCTTCCATGCTGTACAATTTGCTCAAGGTGCATATTACCATTTGTGTAGGCAAAAGCACACGTTCGCTCAGCAGTCTCGCGGATCTATTCGATGATACCCGTAAAGCGCTGAAATATAAGAAGCTCGATGAACAGCAGCAAATTTTGTATATGGATGAAATGATGCCGGAAGGGTCTCATGCCATTAATTACCCATTCGAAACCGAGAAGGAAATTATACAAGCTCTACGCATGGGTAGTGATACGGAGCTGTACCAGGGTCTGGATCATTTTCTGGCAGCTCTACAACAGCAGAGTGATAAGGAAATTCAGGTGCGTCAGGGTCTGCTTCAACTGTTCGGCAATATTCAAAACACGATCATGCTTTCCGGTTTCAACCCGTTACATTTGGATGAAGGTGAGACACTGTGGGAAAAGCTGTTTCATATGGACCCTAAGACCACGATCCAAACGATCAAGGACAAATTAATAGCACCTTATTTGCAGGAAATGCATCAAACGCAGGATATTCAGCTCAAACAGCTCGTCGAAAAGGTGCTTCATACGATTCAAGAAACTTATATGAAGGATATCTCCCTGGAATATTGCGCGGATTTGCACGGCACATACCCCAAGAAGCTGAGTGTCGGCTTTAAGCAGGTTACAGGCACAACGTTTATTGATTATTTAACCCAATTCCGTATGGACAAGGCCAAACGGCTGTTGATAGAAACGGATGAGAAAATCAACGATATTGCCTCGCAGGTAGGCTATCAGGCCGCTTATTTTAATCGAACCTTTAAGAAGCATGAGGGTATCACACCGGGGCAGTACAGAGAGCGGCAGTCGAAATAACCCTTAATCAGGGCATGTACATGAAGAAAAACCTTCCATTTGCTTCAGAGCAGCATGGAAGGTCTATTGGGAATCGTAAGGATAGTCTGAACCATTCGAAGTGATTATAACCGTTCCAGAAAGCTGACAGCCATCGACGCAATCCGTTCATAGCCTTGTTCGTTCGGATGTAACCGATCCTTACTCAAATAAGACAGCGTATACCGATTGAAGCCACTTTCTGCATACAAATTCAGTACCGGAAGTGCATAACGGTTGCCGATCTCCTGAATGACCTCGACGTAATCGATAAGCCGATGACCGGACTGATTGATAGTATCGATGTCGAAGCCGTCTTTATCACGCTGGAGAGGCGTCCATAAATTGAGCCTACACGCTGGGTTCTTGTTCAATAAATCCTCGATCAATGTGAGATAAGCACCATAAAAGGTATGGATATTCCGATCATTCTTGTGCCCTATCGGCTTGTCCAGACGATAATCATTGGTACCCGCGAAGATCGTAACGCAATCGTACATCGGCTCGATGCTGCGACCGATATGCACGGTGGCCCCATAATCCCGGTCACCGCCAGCAGTGAGTGGACAACCACTTTTCCCTTCATTACGGATCACGGAAAACCCGAGTGCAGCACCAACCAAGGGCTGGTAGCCATTGGCTTCGGTAATGCTGTCACCCAGGGTGCACCAGCTTTTCCCTTGCCATTTGCGTTCAAATCGATTATCCATGTGTATTCCCTCCGAGAACAAGATAACTCCAAGACAAACAAAGCGGCAACCTCACACCCCAACAACAGTGCGAGAATTGCCGCGAATTCAATCTACCTTATTTCTTCGCAGTCGCGTACCAATCGTTCACTTCCTTGTAGCTTGCATCTCCACCGGAGGTTTTGAACTTTTGAATAAAATTGTCTATCCCCGTCATCGGTTCTGCACCATAGATCAGCTTGTTGGTGTAATCGCCCACTAATGTATTCAACTGCTGGAAGCTTTTGGAGAACTCAGGCAAGTATGGAGCAAATCCCAGCGGATCCGCAACCCTTGTGTTGTCCGGCTGGATTTTATTCATATAATTCCATGCGTCAAACAAACGTGGATCCTTGCGAACACGAGCCTGCCAATAGGTCGGATAGTTTTTATCGTCCGTACCCGTCAAGAAGTTGTTAGCCTGATTCCGTTCATCGGTAAAGATCGGTAAAATAGGCGTATACGCACCGTCCTTGAATGTATAATGCTTATTCTCCTCACCGATCGCCATCGTTTTGAAGGTATCTTTTTCAAGCTTCGCATTCATCCATTTGATCGCATCCTCTGCATGCTTGGAGGATTTAGGAATATACGTGATACGGTCGAAACCTGCGGTAGCATTAAGTCCGATTTTTCCATCCTTTCCTTTTATCGTAGGAATAAAGGCAGCTTTGGCCGTAGGCACACTTTTGGTTAAGGCATCCGCAATTGTTGGTACATCGGACCAATTCAACATCATCATGCCCGCTCTGCCGCTGGTGAATTTTTCCTTGGCAGTCGCATCCTTGTTCGCACCGAATTCTTTATCCAGCAGGCCCTGTTTGAACAGATCTGCCATAAACGTTACATACTCCTTGTAAGCAGGATCCATGGCGCGAGGCGTCAGCTTGCCATTCACGTTGTTCCAGAAGCCAGGCATTCCGAATGCACCGACAATATTGTCAATAAAGGAAGCATCCCCTCTTATGGTCAAAGGAATATTTTTATCACCGTTGCCGCCTGGATCCTTGTCTTTAAACGCTTTCAGGACTGCCACGAGCTCATCTAACGTAGTAGGCGCTTTCATTCCGACTTTATCTAACCAATCCTCACGAATGTATAGGCTGGATGCAGCGAAGGGAATCGTTCTGGTAGGAATCGCATACAGCTTGCCATCCACTTTAGCCGCTTCCAGGGCAGCCGGATCAATCGCTGCTTTAATGTTAGGTCCAAACTTGTCGATCAGAGGGCCTAAGTCCGTTAAAGCCCCTTTTTTGGCGTAATCGGCATACAAAGCTTTGAAATCCGTACCGCCCGTAGTTGTAATCGCGTCGTAAGGCTCACCGGAGGCAATCAGAATGTTCAGCTTGTCCTGTGGTTTATCCTGCGGCAGCATATCATATTGGACCTTATAGCCTGTAGCTTGCTCCAAATATTTGGCTACCGGATACGTATTGTAGTCATCCTTTTGCCAGATTTGAAGTGATTTTAACTCCGGCTTGGGTGCTGGTGCTGCTGGCGCTGAAGCTGCCGGGGCTGGATTTGGCGCGCTGCCACCGCTGGTGTTGGTTGGGCTGGCGCAGGCCGCAAGCGACGTCACTGACAAGGTGGCTGCCACCGTAAGCAGCATGGTTTTTCTGTTTATCAACATGTGTAAACCTCCCGATTCGATTATGTTTACTATATCATTAAACCCAGGATGCAAGCACCCCGAGCATTAATGCAAATTTATCCTTTGACAGAGCCGATCAATACACCCTTGACAAAATGCTTTTGCAAATAAGGATACACGAGCAGCATCGGGATAATTGAAGCTATAACGGTTGCGGCACGCACACCTTCCGGAGATACGTTCATCATATCGTCAACGCTTTTGTTGATGGCGCTGGAGCTGTCCGCATCCATGACGATATCTCGCAAATATAATTGCAACGGCTTCAAGCTGGCGTCGTTGATATAAAGCATGGGGTGGAAATAGTCGTTCCAGAAATAAACAGCATAGAAGAGCGCAATGGTCGCAATAACAGGAACGCTTAACGGTATAATAATTCGGAATAAAATCGTGAAGTTGCGTGCACCATCCATTCTGGCCGACTCCTCCAGCGCTTCCGGTAACGATTCATAGTAGCTTTTGATCACAAGCATATTGAACACACTAATCAAGGCTGGCAGCATAAGCGACCATAGACTGTTAATCAGGTGAAGCTGCTTCATCAACAGGTAGTTCGGAATGATGCCGCCATTAAACAGCATGGTGAAAATAAACAGCAGCATGATAAAGGAAATGCCGGGCAGGTGCCTTTTGGATAAGGGATAGGCTGTTATCGCTGTCAAAAGAATCGAAAGTACGGTACCAACCACTGTGATCAGCAGGGAAACACCTATCGAATGAAGGAATTGTGCTGAAGATACAACATGCTTCATCGTGTCGAGCTGAAAGCCTACGGGGAAAATACCGACTCTCCCGGATACCACGGCGGATTCATCGCTGATCGCTTTGGAAAGCACGTTAGCCAGTGGCAGTAAGGTAGCCAAGCCCGACAGCAGCAATACCAGATAAACGGAGATGTCGAGGGACCAATCGCCAATTGTTTTTTTATGCATAATTCTCGCCTCCTACCAGATGCTGCGTTTGATCAGTTTTTTGCTAAGCTCGTTGCCTGCGACAATCAGGATGAAGCCGACTACCGAATTGAATATGCCAACCGCCGTGCTGAAGCTGTAATCCTGCTGCCCAAGCCCTTGACGGTATACGAAGGTTCCAATAACATCGCCGGATTGATAGACAACTGAATTGTACATGGTCAAAATTTGTTCGGTTCCCGCTTCCAGTAAATAGCCCAGGCGCAGTATAAAAATCAAAATGATCGTCGGCACGATACCGGGCAGTGTAATGTGCAGCATTTGTTTAATCCGCCCTGCTCCATCAATGGCAGCCGCTTCATACTGCTCCTGCTCGATACCTGCGATAGCGGCGATGAAGATGATCGCATTCCAGCCCGATTCTTTCCAGCCAGCCGTAAATACGATCACACTGCGGAAGAAGCTATTGTCCAGAAAGAAGGATATCGGTGTGCCGCCAAAGGCTTGAATGACATTATTGACCAGTCCGCCGCTTGGTGACAGGATGTTAATGAACAAGCCCGAAATAATAACCCAGGACAAGAAGTGCGGCAGGAAGATGATCGTTTGTACGGTTTTTTTGAACCAGGCCTTGCGCACCTCATTCAGAAAAAGTGCAATCAGGATTGGGATCGGGAACAGCAGCACGATTTTGTACAACGAAATCAATAACGTGTTGATGAATACCTGATAAAATTCTTCCGAGCGAACAAGCTTTTCGAATTGGGCCAGTCCGACCCATTTACTGCCGGCAAACCCATCAAAAATGTTAAAGTCCTGAAAAGCGATAATAATGCCATACATGGGCGCATACTTAAAAAGCAATAGAAACAGCAAGCCAGGGACTAACAATATATAGAGGTCGAGATTGCCTCGAAACAATCTCCAGCGGCCGCTGCTTACTCTTCTCGCTTTGTTTTGGACGATTTGGGATTCTGGTTCTACTAGGGTACGACTCATGTGGTCAGCTCACCTCCGTGTTGGTATATTTGTATTATATAGAGAGAGCTGATCAGACTGTAGATGGCAATATTTGTGTTTCTGGTACTATCTTAAGGTATTTATACAAAAAACCGCCCCTCTTCTATTTTCAAAGAGTGCGGTTTATGATTTGGACTATAGGATGATGCATTAAGTCTCATTGTGTTGATCTGACTGCAAACAGATGAAACGAACAACAACCGTCGTACCTTCGCCAAGCCTCGATTCGATGGTCAGCCCGTATTGCTCTCCAGCAAACAATTTAATACGCTCGTTCACATTATATAACCCATAGGAGCTCCCTGATCCATCGGATCGCATGGCAGGCTGTGGCTCAGTCAGCAGAGTGCCCACCAGCTCCTGCTGCATGCCGATTCCGTCATCCGTAACCGACAATACCAGCTCGTCACCTTCCATAGCTGCTCGAATCCATATCGTGCCTGCCTTACCCTTTGATTTGCGAATCCCATGCAGCAGTGCATTTTCGACAATCGGCTGGAGGGTCAGCTTAGGCATTTCATACACATCCAGGCCCGCTTCCGCTTCAATATGAAATTCAAAGCTTTTCGGAAACCGGGTTTGCTGAATGTCCAGATATACTTTGGCCAAATTCAGTTCATCGCTGACACTGACCCTATCCTTGCCTTTGTTGAGGCTAAGCCGAAAATATTTGGCTAACCCGTCAATCATTTGGCTAATATCGTGAGCTCCCCGTCCGATCGCAATCCAGTTAATCGTATCCAAGGTATTGTACAGAAAATGCGGATTAATCTGTGCCTGGAGTGCCCTCAGCTGCGCTTCCCGCTCCTGAACCCTGGAGCGATACGTCTCTTCCATCAAATCATGAACCTTGTGAATCAAATGATCGACGCTATTTTCCAAAAGATTGGAATCACCTTCAGACATACCCGAACGTTCATCCAGGCTTTCGATCCCTTCTCGTTTGATCATCATGATCACGGATTGCATCCTGCGGTTCATGCCTCGTACAATCACGGCTAATAAAATAAATACAAGAAGCAGGAACAGAATCGTGACACTCGATAACGTTGCAATTCCGGAAAACTGATTCAGTGCCGTCGCTCGCGACGTAATTTCCGCCTTCGGAATTTCCGCAACCAGCTTCCAGCCCGTTGATCGAAGCGTCGTATAAACGACATAACGAGAGCTGTCGTCCTTCATTACGGGGATAATGCCTTCCTCGCTTTGTCCGAATGCGGTCAGCACCTCAGAAAATTCCATTTTACTGCCCAGCAGCGTCTTATCTTTGTTCGATATCATGGTCCCATCCGGTGCTGCAAGGTAGATCGTGCCCTCTTGGGTCAGCTTGATTTTGGCCAAAATATCCTGGATCGTCCTCTCGGCCACATCGATCAAGAGTACGCCTGAAATCTGATCATATACTTCAGGATCTCTCAGCATACGGGCACCGGAGAACACATAGACAGGACCGGGTTCCAGATACGATTCCTGATAAGCGCCCGTCCACACAATGGTACCGCCTGCATCCATCACCTGCTGGAGCCAAGGTCTGCCCTTCAAGCTATCCAATGTGAAAAAGTTAACCCGTTCCCCGGAAAACATCCGATTGCTGTTCACAAACAAACGAACCCGCATCACATTCGGATTCGTCCCGGCGTTATCGACCAGATACCTCAGCTCCTTGAGCGAGTCGAGCTGCTGTCCAATAGAAGCCGTGCTGCTTAAATATTGGTGAAGCTTCGGATTCATAAAAATAATATTCGACGTATCACGTACCGAATCGAACTGGTAGTCGAGGTTGATGCTTGCTTGTTTAATCGTCTGCAGCATCGTACGGGTCACCTCCTCTTCAATGATCTGAGAGGACTTTTGCGTATACGAATAGAGCAGCAGCGCAGCAGGAATCAGAATGAGAATGACATAAGCCAACAGCCAGCGTCTGGCCGCCATGGCTCCTTTCAAGAGCAGCAAGCAATAATTCCAGCTTCTTTTCAAGAGTCTTCTCATGTTTCTTATCCCCCTTTAAGGCAATTGGTCGCGAAATGCGCTTGGTGTCAGACCCGTATACTTTTTGAACAGCTTGCTAAAATAGCTCGGGTCCGAATAGCCGACGGTGTAACACACCTCATAAAACTTATTGCGCGGATCGCTTAGCAGTTCTTTGGCCTTTTCGATTCTTACCTTGGTCAAATATTCATTGATCGTTTCTCCCGTTTCCTGTTTGAACAGCAGACACAAGTAGGTCGGCGACAAAAACACTTCCCGCGCGATATCGCCAACCTGAAGGTTTTCGGCAAACCGTTCATCGATCAGGGTATGTACCCGTTCAATCGCATTTTTGGGCTTGCTGCTCCGTTTTTCACGGATCCGTTCGCACACATCCAGCAGATGAGTCTCTACCCTGTGACGCAGATCGAGAATCGTTTCCTGCTTGAATACCTGCTCCCACAGTGCGGCTTCCTTGTCGGCCATCTCCGGCCCCATCATATTAAGCTCCAGCAGCAGCCGGCTTGCCATCAGAATCAACTGCAGACTGACGTTGCGGCAGTTGGTCAAGCCTTCCTTGCGACTTCGCGACAGGGGCTCAAAAATTCCATCCAGCTCGGCGATCAGCTTTTCCTGATCCGTTGCCTTTAGAACCGACATGATGCGTTCACCCTGAGCCGTGTCGAATCGGTAAAGGCTGTCCGTATTTTGCTGTAAATTATCGATCGAGATAATATGATTTTTCCCCAGATACCATCTTTGATCGGCAGCCTCGCGTGCTTGATTATACGATTCAGGCATCGATTGCAATCCCGAAATTCGCTCGCCTACACCGATGGTAACACTAATTTTCAACCAACGCCTCAGGTTGTCACGAATTTGCTCGGTTAAGCTGAACAGCCGTTCCTCCTGACTATCTTCCTCCCCCATTCTCAGAATGACGACGAATTCGCCATTGCGGGTTTCAAAGGCATACCCCTGCATCATCTGCTCCGTCAATTCCTGAACGATGTTGAGAACCGAATAGGAGAGCAGCTGCTGATCCCGCTCCGTTCGGGTCGCCACCACCTCTGCGCTATCGTCGATTTTCAATACGAGTGTCCAATAGTCGGCTTCGGCAGGCAAATCGAGTCCGAGAAAATCCAGCCGGTCTTTGATCCGTGCCGGATTCGTCACGCCATCCCAAATCAATGACATCAGAAACTTCTCCCGCAGTAAAGGCATGCTCTGCGTCAGCTTCACCTGCATGTCTACAATATAGGTGCGCTCCTGCTCCGCATCCTGCAGCTCCTTGACCACCCGCTCCACCACAGCTGCCAGCTCCTGCATATTCACTGGCTTGAATATATAATCGACAGCATTGACCTTAAGCGCAGACTTCAAATAATCCGCATCATCATGCCCGCTGACAAAAACAATTTTGATCCCGGGAAAGCGCAGCTTGATTTCACTGGACAGCTGTATGCCATCCATCTGAGGCATGCGGACATCGGTCAGCACCATATCAGGTTTGATCCGTTCAATGAGTTCGAGAGCGACATCCCCATCGTCCGCTTCACCGACTACCTCAATTCCATACCGACTCCAGTCAAAATAAGTACTCAGCCCGTGCCGCACTGTAGGCTCGTCGTCCACGATAACCAATCGATACATGTGCTGCCTACCTCCCATCTATTATGTAGTATAACTTGAATGACGCACAGACACACGCAAAAAGACAAAAGATCGCCGCTCCCGTCGCAATCATACAGGAGGCCGATCTTTGATCTGGTTCATTTACTTTGGGTCAAGCTTCATCGTCGAATTCAACCTTACCCGAAGCACCTACAGCCACAGCATCCGCATGGCCTGGTCGTTCACCCAGCCAAGCGCCTTGCTCAACAAGCTTCCGCTGGAGCTCAGGTATCGATACCTCACGAAACCCGCCACCAGTTACACTCGCCATGGCCGCTGCTGTTCCTGCCGCCTGCCCCATAGCAAAGCAGTTCGGCATCACGCGGAGCGAGCCCTGCACGGGACGATCGGAGGAAACGGAACGTCCGGCAACGATCAGATTGGACTTGCCCTGCGGCAGCATGCAGCGATAAGGCACTCCATGCGATTGTCCTTTCGGCAGATGCTTGATGACCATCGTACTGTTCGCATTGGCTAGATGAATATCGATAAAATAAGCATTACGGGCTATATCATCCTCGAATGTTCGCATCGAGATAAAATCATCGACAACCAACGTATAATCACCGGCAATTCGCCGTGTTTCCCGAATCCCGATCTGATCGCCGGAATGTACCAAATGAATGTTCTCAAATCCTGGTACATATTTACGCAAAAACTGGATTTGCACATCGATCAGCACACGCCCTTCAATCGCGGCACGGGTCAGATCCTCCGCCTTCGTTCCGTCGATACCGAAGATATGACCAAAGTTAAAGCCGACCACCGAATCTGTGATCCAGGCCATACCTGAAATGCGTTTACGACCTTCCGGAAGATCACCGTTAAGCTGGGCTTCTACGACGGTTTTTTCGAGGCTTTTGCCTTGCCCGGACTGCTCGATAAACTGCTCGAAGCGCGCTTTATCCACTCCAGATACCAAATAACACATCGTACCCGGCTGCAGCTCGCCCTGCTCTCCACCCGTTTGAAACGGAACACCGGCTAGCGCCGCTAAATCGGCGTCACCCGACGCATCGATATACAGCTTCGCTTGAACTACAGAACGTCCAGACTTGTTGCTAATGACGATTCCGCTGATCCGATCGCCATCGAGCAGCACTTGGTCTGCGACCGTATGAAACAAAAGTTGGGCGCCGCTGTCCAGCACCTCCTTGTCATATACCCGCTTTAGCGTTTCCACGTCAATCGGTACCCAATCCAGCAAATCCTTGTAGCTGTTAAGAAATTTGTCACCAGCCGCCTGCTTCATCTTCTCCAGCAGATCCAGTCCGATACCGCGAATAATCGGCTTTTCTCCATCCGTATAGGGGCAAAAAGCAGGCACCAAAGCTGCCGTACCCATACCACCGAGGTATCCGCGCTGCTCAATCAACAATGTATTCGCGCCATTCCGTGCCGCTGCTATGGCAGCAGCAATCCCTGTCGCACCGCCTCCGATAACGACAACATCCGGTGTATGGGACACCTGCAGCTCAGAAGTTATTGTAATCGTTGTTAACGCTTGCTTATTCATATTGTCAGCCTCCTTAAGTAAGATATCTTCATTATAAGCTGCCGCTCCAAGAGAACTAGTTTCATTTTAGTTTCATCTAAAATCAAAGCATGGTAGGATAGAACATAAGCACAGTGATACCGAAGCCGAAGCATAGCCAATAAAGTCCTAATCTAATTCAAAGGGAGCCCAAGTATGCCCATACGCAAGCAGGTAACGCTGAAAAGTATCGCTCAGCAGCTTGGCGTTACGATACAGACCGTTAACAAGGCCTTAAAGGGAAAGCCCGGGATGTCAGAGGCCACAAGGCAGCTTATCGTGGAAACGGCGGAAAAACTCGGGTATTTTACGAAGGAGCAAATTCGCAGCTTAAGAGCGGAACGGATTATTTCTTATCCCATAGAACGCAAAAGATTCCTGCTTGTGCAAACCGAGCAATCCGTCGGCTATAATCGTCTGCTGCTGGAGGGGCTGCATGATCGCTTTGCCTCCTTCGGCCACCATATTGAAATCTGCTTACTGCCTGCCTTAACTCGGGAAGCTGCTATGGCAGAGTGGCTGGAAGAACAAGCAGTCACATTCACTGACGGCTTGTTCATTGCGCCCAGCATCTTGCCCAAAACCTGGGAGTCTGTGCTGCTGCAAATACCGATGCCAAAGATTCTGCTCAGCTATCCCCCGCTCGGTACCAAGGCGGACAGTGTGATCTGGGATATATACGAAGCCACTTATCAGGCTGTTGCTTATTTAAGGTCCATTGGCCATCATAACATCATGTACATTGGCGACACTCATTCGCAAAGAGGATTTATTGTGCGCTGGCAGGCTTTTATCCATGCGATGAATGAATTCAATGCTGAGGTAGACGCTACAGCGCATTCGATCGGTCAGCGCAGCCTTCAACCTGAATGGCTGAAGGATTTGCGAGACAAGCTTGTTTTACACGCCCCAACTGCCGTAATTTGTGGTGTCCATGGTGAGGTCGCCCCTTTTTATCAGCTATGTCAGGAGCTTAACCTTCATATACCCGGGGATATATCTGTAATCGGCTTTTTAAATGAGCAGCCGAATTCGCTGCCGCTCTTCACCAGACCCCTGCTCTCGATCCGCGAAACCGGATATCGGGCTGCCGATCGTATGCTTTGGCGAATTGCCAATCCAACGCTTCCCTACGAGCACATTCGGATTCAGGGAGATTTATGTATCGCTGGAACTACGGCAGTACGCGTAGACAAACAAGAGAAACACTAACTACTTAACCGGCTTCAGTGGGGATTTTCGTGATTCTTTAATGAGTTTGCAGCTTGTCTGTATTGACATCGTTTTATTTTCCAAGTAAAATTCAATCTATGAATGTGGTAGCGGTACCACATATTTTTTACGGATATATGGTACCGCTACCACAAACCTGCACCAACTCTCATGAAGGAAGTGAACAGCAGTGGCTACGATCCGCGATGTTGCACAATTATCAGGTGTGTCTGTTTCCACTGTGTCTCGTGTTTTGAACAAGAGCGGTTACGTCAATCAGGAAACCGAGCACAAGGTGAATCTGGCCATCCAGACGCTGCAGTATGAACCCAGTGCAGTCGCAAGAGGGCTGGCAAGCAAGCGGAGCCGAACGATCGCTTTGATTCTTTCCAATATGATGAATCCTTTTTTTCCAGAGCTGGCAAGAGCCGTCGAGGAAGTCGCACGTACATTTGGTTATACCGTGTTTTTTGGCAGCTCCGATGATCAAGCCGATAAGGAGCAGGCTTACATCGAGATTTTCAGACAAAGATATGTAGACGGAATTATTTTCTCCTCGCACACGCTGGGTATGGAAGAGGCTCTTCGCCTGAACAGCAGCCATATCCCCTATATCGTGCTGGATCGAGCACCCTCTGATGAGGTTTGCAGCGTTGTCCGCTCGAATAATCGTGCTGGTGCAAGACTCGCTGTTCAGCATTTGCTGGATAGAGGCTGCAGCAAAATCGCTCACATTTATGGGCCACAGGGGATTCGGACCGCCCAGGAACGACTTCGAGGATACGAGGATATCGTGAAGCATTTGCCGTGGTACAGTCCGAGTCTGCTCATACCCGGAAATTTCCTTTTGGATGGCGGGATAACGGCTGCTGAACAAATGATGGAGCGCCACCCCGATGTAGACGGTGTCTTTGTTGGAAATGATCTGATGGCTGTCGGGGTATTGAAATCCTTGCTCCGTATGGGAATCCAGGTTCCTGAGCAAGTGGCGATATGCGGATTTGATGGCATACAGCTTACAGAGGCCACAGAACCTGAAATTACAACGGTAGCCCAGCCGATTTATGAGCTTGGGGCTTTAGCGACAAGACTGTTGATTCAAAAGATTAACGGAGAAGCTGTTGCAAACAGCCTGCACGAATTAGATGTTACCCTTATACCACGAGCCTCCACAAGAAAGGATTGAAAACTATGAAACCAGCTATCGTAGTTGTAGGAAGTTTGAATATGGATATTGTCATTAATGTCGATCACATGCCTAAGGAGGGTCAGACGCTCATTGGTACCGGATTAACGGAAATCCCGGGAGGAAAAGGAGCCAATCAGGCAGTAGCGATCGGCAAGCTGCAAGCACCGGTTAGCATGATCGGGAAAGTCGGAGCGGATCCGTATGGTACCTCCCTCTTGAATTCTCTAACAGCCTCCAACGTCAATACAGAGCATATCGTTACCTCTGCCGAGAAATCCGGTGTTGCTGTAGTTACCGTAGATCAGAGTGGCAGCAACCATATCATTGTTATTCCAGGTGCTAACTTTGATATCACAGAGCAGGATATTGAGCTGCAAAGGCAAGCCATTGAGCAATGTGAGATTGTGGTGCTTCAGCTTGAGGTTCCAATGGAGGTTGTCAAATACACCCTTCAATTAGCCAAGCAGCTTGGTAAAACAACGATATTGAATCCAGCTCCTGCCAAACCTCTCGATGATGAGCTCTTGTCCTACGTCGATATTTTGATCCCCAATGAGCATGAGCTGGCGGATATTTGCGGAATTGAGCTGGTCGATGACCAGAGCCTTCAAGCTGCGACTCAGGCGCTGCTGGCCAAAGGCGTCCAATCACTCATTGTAACACTTGGCGAGAAAGGCTGCTGTTATGCAGATCATCAAACGTTCAAAATGTTCCCGGCCCATAAGGTCAAAGCCCTGGATACCACCGCTGCCGGAGACAGCTTTATAGGTGGCTTTGCAGCCAGCTATGTGTCCAATCCGAATATGGATGAAGCGATCCGGCAAGCCCAGATTGTAGCCGCCATCACGGTGACCCGCGCCGGAGCCCAAAGCTCACTGCCTACTCTGGCAGAGGTGCAGCAGTTTGCCCGCGAATGAATTAGATAAGGGGAGAGATATTTTTGCAAGAGAGAATTGGAAGTTTAAGAATATGGAAAAAAAGCGCAATACTCAGCACGGCCGTATTTCTTTCAAGTATCACTTGGGCGGTTCATGCGAACGCGGAGGGCAATACGTCGCCTTTGGTTTCGGGTCATAATCCTGAAGAAATCATGTCTAAATGGGAACAATACCGTCCTAAATTCAACGGAAATCCGTTTATCGAGCAGCCGCTGCTGGTACCGCCTTACACTACGGGCAGGCTGAATGCCGAATTTATTCAAGACGGCGTCAACATGGCCAATTATGCTCGTTATTTGGCAGGCTTGCCGGACAATCTGACGGCCGATCCAGCGCTCAACGATCAGGCACAGCACGGTGCCGTCCTGCTGTCGGTGAGGGACAAGGGCTTGTCCCATACGCCGGACAAGCCCTCAACGATGGATGACAGCTTTTATAAGATTGGCTACAAATCAACCAGCAGCAGCAATCTGTACAGTGGGGCTACCCAATTGTACTCAACCGTTATCGGTTATATGAGTGATAGCGATATGAGCAATATCGACCGTCTTGGACATCGACGCTGGATTCTGAATCCACCGCTCCGATATACAGGGTTTGGCTTAGCCAGCGGCAACACAACCTTTTCACCGATGCAGGTGTTTGATAAAAGCGGTACAGCAGCATTTTCCATGCCCTACATCGCTTGGCCTAGTCCAGGAGCGTTCCCTACCAACGCTTTTAAACGTGGAGATGCCTGGTCCATCACGCTGAATCCGGCACAATATAAAACACCGTCCGCCGATCAGGTAAAAGTCGTGCTTAAGCGTAAAGGGGACGGTAAAGTATGGACCTTTGACCAAAAAGATCGGGGTATTCCCTCAGACCCCAAATCATTTGCCAACCGCAATTATTTTAATGTAGAAACATCAAACTTCGGGATTGCCAACTGTATCATTTTCCGTCCTGCATTAGTAGGCACTATCGAGAATAACGACGAGTATGAAGCCCAAATTACGGGTATTCAAGCTATTAATGGCGCACCCGCCACAATTACATATACGGTACGTTTTTTTGATATTCCAGACAAAGCGGATCAAGCCGCCTTCTTAAGCGAATGGTCCAAACCAAGTGATCAGAAGGCCAATTTAAACCCGGTCGCTTTTCAAAGCGCCGATTTTGAGAAAATGATCCGCACCATACTGGAGAAACCCCAGGAACCGGTAACGGATTGGGATTTATCGAGAATTACAGCGTTGGATATCGATTACAGCACCGGAGATATAGCCAAAGACGCAGGTTTGCTGAGAAAATTCACGAGCATGGAAAGACTTCAGATGTTCCATATGAAGGATGCCGATATTTCGTTTTTGTCCGAGTTGAGGTCGCTTCGCGATTTGACGGTACGAAACCAGAATTTGACTATCAACGGTATTGATGCTCTGAAGCAGCTGCCAAATTTAAAAATTTTGTACCTCCAGGGAGATGTAGCTACAAGCCAGCTAACCGCTCTGCTCGACCCTATGAAATCACTGCAAAAGCTCGACATTTGGAACGATTCGGTTACCGATTTGAATTTCGTTCCCCATATGGCCAACCTGCAGCGTCTGTCTGTCGGCGGCAAAGCATTACGTGATATTTCGCGTTTGGACAAAGCTCCACTGCTGCGAGAGCTCGGTCTGCACAGTAAAGCCATTACCGATTATTCGAGTGTCAACCGCCTCGGCCAATTGGAAACGCTGGAGTTAAATTCATCAGGCCTATCCGAATTAACCTGGGTGTCCACACTTACCCATCTCAAATCGATGGATATTACGGACAATGCTGTAAGCAATTTATTGCCACTGTCCTCTCTGACCAGCCTGGAGACACTGTATGCCAGTAACAATCGGATTCAGAACGTAGCACCACTTGCCAGTCTGCCGAACTTATCGACCCTTTATTTATCATCGAATGGGATCAAGGATATATCTCCGTTTATGACAGCGAACATGAAATGGAAGTACCTGAATTTGAACTACAATTTCCTAGATGTCGCACCAGGCAGTCCACCACACAAATGGCTGGAAGCCCAGTCAAAAAAAATAGTTTCTTATGACAAGCAGCAGCAGTTGAAACTAAAAAGCCTCCGTCTTGCGGATAAGCCCAATGCCTCTGTCTCCAATTCGTACATGCTTGTAAATGAAGCCATTGCAAAAAAAGTGATTGCCGTATACAACGATTATAGTGAAAAGACACTGAGCGAGGGCGTGAATTGGGAATCCTCCAGGCCGGATACGATAGACGTGGAGGGCGACACACTTGTGGCCAAAAAGAAGGGTTATGCTCAGATCAAAATCAAAGCAGACGGCTTTGACCAGTCGATCAGCGTCACGGTGCTGGACAAGCATAACATCGATAGCTATAAGGCCAATGTCCTTTCTGACGCATCCCTGATCAAGATGAACACAATGATCCTCCTCGCTGTCAACAGCTCAAGCGCATACGTTCAAGGGGAGAAAAAAACACTGCAAGCCAAGCCGCTAATCGACAATGACAGTACCCTGCTGCCCGTTCGGTTCGTCTCGGAAAATCTGGGCGTGCAGGTAACCTGGGATGCAGATACGCAAACAGCCACCTTGACCGGTTCAGGTGGCAGCAAGATAACGATTACCGTTGACTCTATGCAAATGAAGATGAATGAAGCCATTGTCGACTTGCCCGTTTCGGCAAAAATTATCAATGGCAGTACCTATTTGCCGCTGCGCGTACTTTGCGAAGCACTTGGCAAAAAAGTCTCCTTTTCGGATGGAGTCATCATCATAGGTGAACGCGATTACGAGCAGGATCATGCGCTGTATGACGAGCTTATTGCGTTATACGGTACAGAGCTCAGGTAAAACCAGATCAAACAAATCAGAGGCTATCCTTCGAGTAGATTTCTCTACTAAGGGATAGCCTCTCTGTATGAGATCCAGCTCATACAACTACCAATCGGTATAGGTATCGGGCACCTGCCTACTCCCAGTTAACGGTCTCCCATGTTCCCGACCGCGCACTCCGTACAATGGCATCATTAATTACCATGATCTCGTAGCCCTCTTTAAACGTCGCCACGGAACCAGATATCGGCACTTGATTCACGATGGCCTGATAATAGTTATGCATCATATTCTTCAAGCTATCGGTCCAGCCTTCCTCATGTCCGCTTGGATAATGCATGAAGGGGAGCGCTTCCTTCTTGAGCTGACTCGGGTCTCTCAGAACGGTTTCTCCCGGTTTGTCGCGATAGCCCATCATTAATCGAAAAGGCTCTTCCTGTTTCCATGAGCCGGAAGCCTGCGAACCGTCCAGATTAATTTCAAGGGCATTCTTTTTGCCGGCCGATACTTGAGATACGGTAAACACGCCGCGAGCACCATTATCAAACTTCACAAGTACAGAACAGTAATCCTCAGTCTTAATATCTACCAGTTGTCGATCATGAGTCGAGCTCGGTTGAAAGGATTCTCCTTGCGCAGCGTTCATATACCGTTTCGGAATCACAACCGCCAGATCGGCGAATACCTCAACGATTCTTAAATCCGTTACATACTGAATAAGGTCAAACAAATGCGACCCGATGTCACTGATGGCTCTCGTCTGTCCCCCATACTCAGGCTCCATTCGCCAATTATAATCCGTATCATACAGCAGCCAGTCCTGCAAATAGCTGCCTCTAATAATATTAATCTCCCCTAAATCCTTGTCCTTGACCATCGACTTCAGATGTTGAACCATCGGAAACTGCCGATAATTAAAATTGATACCGGTCACCAGCGACGTTTGACTGGCCAGCTCGTGTAGCTCCTTTGCTTCTTCACGGGTTAACGTCAACGGCTTTTCCGATAGTAGATGCTTGCCATGGAGAAGCACCTGCTTGTTAATTTCAAAATGAAGATGGTTAGGTGTACAGTTATGAATCACTTCAATTTCAGGATCATTCAATAAATCCATATAATTGCCATAAGCTTTAGGGATCTTGAGCGCTTCCGCATAAGCATCCGCCTTGTCCTGCCCATTCTGACCTATCGCCACAATATCCACGTATCCCAACCTTCGAACTGCCTCCAGATGGGCTTTTCCGATAAACCCCGCCCCGATGATAGCCGCTTTGATCCTGCGCATGAACATCCACTCCCTTAGTTTTGACTATAGCAGATATACTTTTAACTTTCAATATTAAAAGTATATTTTATAAAGATAAAAGATCATATACGCACAGATCATCCGCCAGCACTTTTGGCAAACAACAAAAAACTGAACAGGTTATTACCCCATTCAGCCATTTCAACTTATTTGTATGTCCCCAGGCTTGGCATCACATTCAGAAAATGCTCTGGATCATCATTCGTTGCCTGAAGGATCAATTGATCTATCGTCATATAAGCGCCACCGATCAGTCCAGCCTTGCTGCCTAATAACGATTTATTCATCATCAATTTACGGGTAGCCAGCGGCATCGATCTTTGATATACACTTTGGCGAATCGCTGCGAGGAATATATCGCCAAATTCGGACAGCTTGCCGCCAATTGAAATTAATGACGGATTCGAGAAATTTACGATAGAAGCAATCACTTTGCCAATCGCAGCTCCGCTCTCGCGGATTAACTCCACAGAGGCCGGGTCCAGCTTAAGCAAGCCTTCCCCCAAGTCATCGAGTGTCAGCCTTCCGTTACGCTCCAGCAGCTGTAACAAATACTCACTTTTACCGGATAAAGCGAGCTGCTTCGCCTTTTCGACGATTGCCTTGCCTCCTGCGTTCGCTTCTAGGCATCCACGATTCCCGCACCAGCACATCACATCATTGCCAATATCAAAATGCCCGATATCACCGGCACTTCCCGTGGAGCCGCGATACAGCTTGCCATCATAAATCACACCGGAACCGATACCCGTACCGACCTTGATGTGAATTAAATTATCGACTTCAAAATTCAAGCCCTTGGCATATTCGCCAAGCACCATATTGTTAACATCATTATCTACATAACAGGGACACGCATAATGCTGGAACCAGAATTCACGGATTGGATACTGATCCCAGCCTGGCATGATAGGGGGTGCGATAGGGGTTCCCAAGGAAAAATCGACAGGGCCCGGCACTCCGATTCCGATCCCTTTAATCAGGCTCTTATCGAGATTATATTCCTGAAGCAAATGGTCCACCAACTGCTGGACCTCAGGTAGAACGGCATCAGGACCTTGATTAATATCACTTGGCGAGTTCGTCGCCGCTATAATCTCACAGTCAAAGTCCGCAATCGCAACCTGAACGTAGGAAATACCCAACTCAATGGAAACGATGATACCGTGATTTTTATGAATCGCGTATTGCTTAGGCTTTCTACCACCGCTGGAAGCACCTACATGGGAAACCATGATCAGCTTTTCCTGCATTAATCGATCGACATGAACAGAAACTGCCGATAAAGAAATCCCAGTCTCATTGGCAATTTCCGCCTTGGACAGTGGCTGCCTTGCTCTCCTTATCAGTTGGAGAACGCGTGCTGTTAGGAGTAGCACCGTAATTTCACCACTTTCGAACTTGATCAGTTTTCACCTTGTTGACACAGGAGCTTAGCGCCTCCTATGAGCACTCAGTCATAATCCTTATGTACCCATTCATCCTCGGGAATCGGCAGAGGCTCACCTGAAAAGCGTTGCTCCTCAAAAGCATCCGCCGTATTGTGGAAGCCATTACGCTCCCAGAAGCCTTCCTTGTCTTCCTTCATAAACTCAATACCCTGAACCCACTTGGCGCTTTTCCAAAAATAAAGATGCGGTACCAGTAATCGCAGCGGCCAGCCGTGCTTTTTCGTTAGCGGTTTGCCATCGTATTTGATCGCAAGCAGGATTTGATCACCCATTAAATCCTCCAGCGGAACATTCGTTTCGTAGTCATTATCCGCATGAAGCATTACATATTTCCCTTGTGGCTCTATGTTCAGCAAGCTCAGAAAATCACGGAAGCGTACGCCCTCCCATACCGTGTCCAGCTTGGTCCAGCGGGTAACGCAATGAATATCACAGACAACCTCGGTTTGTGGCAGTGCTAACAGATCCTCGTAGCTGAACTCCCGTTCCTCTGCAACCTCACCAAATACACGTAAGGTCCACTTGGACATATCGTATTCAGGTACTTCACCCTCGTGTAAAATAGGGAAGCGCTCCGTCACCACTTGTCCAGCCGGAACTCTGCCTGCAAGCTGTGAGTCCACTTGTGGAACCTGCATCCGTTTAATACGATCAGCCTTCGTAACTTTATTCATCTATACAATCTCCTATCGGGTAATAAATTCAGCTCTTGCCTTGTATCCTTACCCATCATATCATAGATCGTCCTACAATCGGAACCCGCGCGGATCTATTCAAAGGTCTGAAATGTCCTTGCTTTTCTTGAACGACACTTCTTCTAGCTGACTTTATTTGTACGGGCACAGCAACCTTTTCAGTAAATGGACCGTCTAAGGATTAACTGCAGGAGAGTGAGTAACTATAATTAAGAAAGGTGGAACATCATGATGAAAAAGATAACAGCGATTGTTTCAACAGCCCTTTTGTTATGCACAATGTCGGCTGGCTCCGTATTTGCCTTTACGGATTTGGATACAGCAGAGAAAGAGCCTATTATGATGCTTAAAGATAAAGGGATCGTAACCGGCGTGGATAGCGAGCATTTTGCCCCACGCAGTCCGATCAGCTATGCTCAAAGTGTGAGCTTGCTCGTCAAAGGCCTGAACCTGAATCTCGATACGATACGTTTTTTTAAAAAACCGGAGGCTTCTGATTACTTCACCAAGGTACCTAATGATGCCTGGTATGCGGAAGCGTTTATTATCGCCCAGTTGAACGGACTTAACATTCCCAAGGATGTAGACCCAGGCGCTACGATTACTCGTGAACACTATGCCGATCTGCTCATTCATGCGCTGGACAAAAAAGGGACATTTCCTGTGATTCTGATGTATATCGGCTTTGCTGATGAAGACCAGATCGACAAAGCGTATACGAATAGCATGCAGCTTCTATATCTGCACAAGCTGGCCAAGACAGAGGAGAACCATATGGCCTACCCTAAACGGGAAATGACCCGTGGGGAAGCCGCTGTCTGGGTTAGCAATACGATCCGGTTTCTCGAAGCCCACTCCGTTAAACTGACGAATCCGCAGCAGGATGAAGTAACCGTAGCGGTTGAGCCAGTGAACGCAGATTTGAACCGAATTACGCTGTCACGGGGCATCACACCCAATCCAGGCTACGGCATCAAGATTGAGGGCATTCGTTTTCTTACTGATGGAACTGCACAGATCCAGTACAGCCTGACCGAGCCTCAGCCGGATATAATGAATCCGCAGGTCATTGTAGAATCTAAAGCAGACACCTACCTGTCCTCGAAGTATAAGCCCATTGCCGTCGAATTGCAGCCAGCCAAATAAAAAACAAAGAAGCCAGCTCAGATATAACAAGTTGGCTTCTTTATTGTAGACATAACCTATCTACAGCCTTACGACAATATTCTAATCGGCGAGCCCGACAAAAACGCTACTATATTTTCCACAGTATCGCTGTAAAAAGTTTGATAATTCCCTTGGGACACGTACCCGAGATGCGGTGTGGTTAATACATTGGGGAGACGACGAAACACATCATCCTTTGGCAAAGGCTCCACCTCGAATACATCCAGCCCCGCCCCTGCTATCCGCTGGTTCTGGAGAGCTTCGACAAGAGCTGCCTGATCCACAATCGGTGCGCGCGAGGTGTTGATCAGATACGCCGTCGGGCGCATTAGCTTGAGCTCCTTCTCGCCAAGCAGCCCTCTCGTCCGTTCGCTGAGAACGAGATGGATCGAGACAATATCACTGCTTTCGAGCAGTTCCTCTTTGGAGGCTGCATAACTCACCCCTACTTCTTCGGCACGCGCTTTGGTTAAATTCTGGCTCCATGCCGTCACGTCCATCCCAAAGGCTTGGCCAATCCGTGCCACCCGGCTGCCGAGCTTGCCAAGCCCCAGCAAGCCGAGCTTTTTTCCTTGAAGATCCATGCCAATCGTGCTCTGCCAAGGACCATTCGACTGAATCGCATTATGTTCCGGTACAATATGGCGGGCAAGTCCGAGAATCAATGCCCAAGTAAGCTCTGTAGTAGGATCACCGCTGCCCGAAGTGCCGCTAACGACAACACCGTGAGATGCAGCTGCTGCCAGATCTATGGAAGCATTACGCATGCCCGTCGTGATGAGCAGCTTCAAGCGCGGCAGCCGCGCAAATAATGGCGCCTTAAAAGGAGTGCGTTCACGCATAGCTACAATGATGTCATAATCCTGGATCGCGCTGACCAGCTCATCCTCCTGATCAAAGTGCTGCTGAAAAACCTGGACCTCTACCTGCTCCGAAATAGTCGACCAATCCGCACTATGCAAGGCAGCATTCTGATAATCATCGAGAATCGCACATCGTAGTTTCATTGTTACCTCCCAAGAGTTGATGAAGAAAACGGCTTACAGCTAATTATAAGCTAATCATCCGCCCTCAGCCAGCCTCAGAATATCCTTAGGCTCCAAAATGGATCGCTCATCGTCCGTATTCACGGTATGAATCATGGCCATCCCCAGTTCCCTCAGTGTTATCAAATGATTGGGGAAAAGGCGTTTAAGTGGAGGATACAACCAGGACAGCAGGGAATACAACCGATGAGCATTCTGGAGCCCCTTGGTTGGATGTATATAGCCGGGTCTGAACATAAATGCTCTCTTGAACGGAAGCTGCAGCAGATGATTTTCCGTTTTCCCCTTCACTCTGGCCCACATGCTTCTTCCCTGCTCAGAGCTGTCAGTCCCCGTTCCGGTTACATAACAAAAGGTCATATCGGGATTGAGTCGGGATAACAGTTCAGCCACATGCATCGTAAGTTGATACGTCACTCTCTCGTAATCCGCTTCTTTCATCCCGGCAGAGGAAACGCCCAGACAAAAAAAGCAGGCGTTGTAAGGCGCTAATTGAGCGGTGATAGGCGTCAGGTCATAAAAATCATGATGCAGGATTTCAATAAGCTTCGGGTGTGTTACACCACACGGCTTCCGATTAATTACTAATACCTGCTCGACATCCGGATGCATAAGGCATTCGTGGAGTACACCTTCCCCTACCATCCCGGTAACCCCCGTAATAATCGCCCGTATTTTCTGATGCGGTGTATTTGCGGTCCTTGTGTTATTAAGTGACGAGTTAACGTTGGATGACATATGGCTTTCCTGCTTTCTGCTGGCTTTGTTTTAAATCAGATCTTTGAGTGCTACATTCAATGAAGAATCGGAATAATCCGTGGAAATACTCAGCTTTTCCCACCGTTCCGTTTCGGCGAGCTTGCCTTGATCGATCAGCTTGGCCATATATACAGCGTCGCTACCGAGCAGAAGTCTAAGTGGCGGATTCTCCTCATTGACAACTGTAATGATCGCTTGTGCCCCTTTGGCCGGATCACCCGGCTCTGTACCTGTTTTCTCACGAATGTATTCCTGTAATTTGCCTACTGTACCTTGATAATCCTCTCCAGGTTCAACGTGACTCATAGAGGAGCCTGCCCAGTCTGTGCGGAAGCCGCCTGGTTCAATGATCGTGACTTTTAAACCAAGTGGAGTCACTTCCTTGGACAAAACCTCGGAAAAGCCCTCGACTGCCCACTTGGCTGTCTGATAAGCACCCAGTCCCGGTGCGCCACTGCGGCCGCCTATAGAGGAAATCTGCACGATATGACCTGATTTTTGCTTGCGCAGAACAGGCAATGCCGCTTTTGTTACGTTAATAACGCCCCACAGGTTCGTGTCGATTTGAGCATGGAAGTCCTCGAATGATGTTTCTTCGATTGAAGACATATTCCCATATCCGGCATTGTTGACTACAACATCAAGCCGTCCAAATGCTTCGACAGCGGCTTGTACAGCGGCTTCGGCTTGCTCGGGGCTTGTAACGTCCAGCGTTACAGCGCGCACCTGATCTCCATATTGTGCTACAAGATCGGCTAGTTGTTCGGTCTTACGGGCCGTTGCTATCAATTGATCTCCATGCGCCAAAACAGCTTCAGCAATACTGCGTCCAAGTCCTCGCGAGCTTCCTGTTATCAACCATACTTTAGACATATGAATAATTCCTGCTTTCATTATAGGATTTTGTTTTAAATGATTTTAAATTAAACGATCATTCGTTCTTTATTATATAAAAAAAAGAAATAACTACGCTTGGATGGCATCCCAACTCATTTGAGTTATTTCCTTGAGTTTTTCCTGATTGAACACTACAGCCCCTTTAAAATGCTCCTTGGCCATTTGTGTGACGGGGTAGTAACAATACATGAGCAGCAGATTGGCATCCACTTGTTTTAATAGTTGCTGTTGCTGTCCTTTTTGAACGAATTCATGAAGCGTTCTAAAAAACCCGATACTCTCATCCAGACACATTCTTGCAATCAGCGGCGAGTTTGTGAACTGTTCCAGAAACAGAAAATAATCCTTATTATCAAGAACGAAGTCCTTCAGATTGCTCATAATCAATTCAAAGCCTGCTTGAATCGGGGTCGTTTCGTTAATTCCATGAAGCATTTTCAAGCTCATTTTTTCTTTAACATTCAAATAGAGCTTTTTCAGCATGTCCTCCTTATTTTCAAAATATACATAAATCGTTGATGGAGATACATTTGCCCGTTTGGCAATCTTGGACATCGAAATGTCTGAAAAACCAATTTCGTTCAAAAGCTGGATCGTCGCCTGGAAGATCGCTTCGCTTTTATTATCATCTTTATGTCTCATATTTGTATAATAAACGATCATTCGGTTATTGTCAAACCTTAAAAAGCCCGATCATCGGAATGAAACCCCGAATCCCGCGGCTGATAGCTAATTACATCTGATCATTATGACTTCCCAATAATCAACGAAAGAATACCTGCTGCAATAAGTGGTCCCACAGGAACCCCCTTCAGAAAAGCTACTCCAATAATGGTGCCTATGATTAAAGCAGTCACTATCGAGGGCTGTGCCGACATCAACTGAACGCCGCGGCCTCCCAGGTAGGCAACACCAACACCTACAAGTATGGCTGCGATCGACTTCCAGTTCAGAAAAGACTTGTACAAAGACTCCAGACTCATACTTCCACTCGCTAGCGGTGCCAGGATCCCGATCATCAGAATGATGATGCCTATGGACAATCCATGCTTTTCGATCCATGGAAAGGCTTGCTGCAGATTCAGAACTCGGAGCAGCAGCAGGAAAACAGCAGCGATGGTAATGGAGCTGTTGCTGCTCATTATGCCGAGAAAAGCTAACAGGACAAGCAATATAGAAGGCATATCCACCTGTGACATCATGTGCAATCCCTCCCCTAGTACCAGCTCGTAAACACAGAAGATGATCCATAGGCTAGCGGTACAGCAGCTCCGAGCATCAGCAGGGGTCCCCACCAGGTAAACATGGAAATACCTGCACATAAGCTGATAAGCAGCAGAGCTGGCATCACCAGAATGGGAGTTACGGCTTGAAGCGCTTGATGCTTGGCTGCATCCTGAATGTCAAACAGCTTCAAAAACGAAGCGTTCATCTCTTCTTTACAGAACCGTTTTCTCCAATAGGCCAACATACACGCAGCCACGACCCAGATCACGATCTTGAGTGTTCCCGGTAAAAAAAACAAGGCCGCTCCCATCACCACCGCAAACTGTACAGTAAATCTCCATTGCGTCCCGCTGCGAAAATACGATTTGGCCAAAAAATCAGACAGTCCGCTGGCCGCGCCTGCACCACGGAACAATCGCTGCGATCTTCCAAACAGTAATGGATACTTGCGTGTCGGTCTGATCCTCCGTTTAACGACCCGAATCAGCATCAGTGATACAATCCTCATCCGGGAATCGCTCTCTCTGGCAATATCGGCAAAAAAGGCACCCTTCTGGGCCAGTCGTACTCGGCTAAGAACAACAAACAGCACTAATAGCACCAGCATCCCGCACCAGCTGAACACAGGCTGCTCAATAATGTGAGCAACGATATCCTCATATAAGAAGAAAGCGCCCGTAAATAATATAATCCGCAATAACCAAAGAACGATTCCGTACAGATGGAGAGCAAGCAGCTGACGGGCTAATCCCAAAGTTACTTTTAACAAATAGGTCAGAACAAACAAGTTCGCAACCGCAGCAGCTGTAAAGGAGAAGTTCTGGTATAACAAAGGCAGCAGCAAAGCTACCAGCAGTAAGGTTGTGACGCCCTGCAGAACCAGAGAATATCTATAGCCGAGAACCATCAAATGGCGGAACCAGCTTTGATTTTGCCTGAGAAAGAGCTGATCCCCCTCCTCAACAAAATAACGTATCGTCCCCATCCAGGTAAATACATACAATACCGCTGCAACCATCGGTAACGTAAACAAATGAAACCACGCAGGAGGCGTGTGGAGCCATGTTATATAGTGATAACCTGCCACAAGCATCAAGGGAATGACAACATACAAAGCTACAATCCAGTCCACGGCAAGCCGCAGCGCTTTATATTGATAGCTCCAATCCGAACCTACTCTTCGAACAAATAATCGCCAGCTGCTCGTCAATGTGCCCCGTCCCCCCATCATAGCAAGGAGTGAAAGCAATCGAATAAGGGAGCATCAGGTAAGCCGGACTGCTGTTGAATATCATGCAGTGTTCCGTTTGCTACCAGTCTGCCACCCGATAAAAGCACAAAAGAGGTACAAATCCGTTCAGCCGTATCCAGCACATGCGTGCTCATCAGGATACCCGCTCCCCGCTGCCGTTCATCATCAAGCATACCGAGAAAATCCTTGATCGCCTTGGGATCCAATCCAATAAAAGGCTCGTCCACAATGTAGACATCCGGCTTATTCAGGAATCCCAGGATGAGCATGATTTTTTGCTGCATGCCCTTGGAGAATTTGCCTGGCAGATGATGCTTTTCATCCAGCAGCCTGAAGCGGCGCAGCAAATCATCCGCTCTTTCCAGAAATACGTCCCGATCCAGTTCATACACAGCAGCTGCAAACTCCATATGCTCCCAAAGTGTCAGCTCGTCATAAAGAATCGGATGCTCGGGGATATACGCATAGCTTTTCTTCTCACCCATAAAGGTGATCTCTCCTTTAAAATCCTTGAGCAAGCCCAGAATACTCTTGATCGTAGTACTTTTTCCTGCTCCGTTCGGGCCCAGCAAACCGACGAGTTCACCTTGCCGTACATCAAATTGAATTTGCTTGATCACGTCGGATTGACCTTCGTAGCCCGCTTGCTCAATATGCACTTTCAACACTGCCAATCGTTCTTTGACCACTTGCTTTCACTGTCCCTTCCTGCATCTTCTCAAAGTATAATGCACAATTCCAAATAAATCATCTTTTGCGTTATGAGTTCAAATTTATATTGTGCACAATTAAATTGACAACAATTATAATTCGTTTTATAATCGGGTTATAGCATTTCCAGCCTGATGATGTGCAACTATAACCTGAGAGAGGGATGAGCGAGATGTCGATTTATGATTATACCGTGAAAACAACCAAAGGCGAGATGAAATCCATTGGAGATTATAAAGGAAAGGTTATGCTGATTGTGAACACGGCAAGCAAATGCGGCTTCACTCCACAGTACAAGGAGCTTCAAGCGTTATATCTGCAATATAAGGATAGCGGACTGGAAATTCTCGGATTCCCCTGCAACCAATTTGGCAGAGGCGAGCAAGGCTCCAATGAGGATATCCAGAGCTTTTGCGAAATTAATTTTGGTGTTACTTTTCCCTTATTTGATAAAATAGATGTGAATGGAGCTAACGCGGCCCCACTGTACAAGTATCTCAAGAAAGAAGCCACAGGTATTCTCGGCTCAGAATCGATCAAGTGGAATTTCACCAAGTTTCTCGTAGACAGTGAAGGCCATGTATTGAAAAGATACGGATCTGCTGATAAACCTTCAGCTGTAGAGAAGGATCTGGAGGGTCTACTAACGGGATTGATATAATTCCTCCCCAGCAAGCAAAGAAAGTTGAATATTTGGGACTCGTAGAGTTGAGTTAAAGGTATCTTCGAAAAATGGAAATACGAGCGTGGGAGTTAAAGGCGGATAGCATTTGTTTGGAGCACAAAGCGTTGTTTGATTCCAGAAAGTTTCGGAACGAACCGATTTACACAATTCTCATGGTCCAAGTGTCTGGAGCCCACAAGGACCTGTGGGCTCTTTGGCAAGTAATAGCTTCTACATTTTCATCCAATCGATCAATCTTCCTATCCATTCATTCGGATTGAGTTTTTGTTGAAGAAAAATACCCATCCAAACTATAAAACTAAGCAACGAAAGAGCTGCAAAAAGGCTCAATTCCTTAACCGATTTTCTCTTTCGTAACATCATGATAAAACTCCCAACAAACCCGACCATAAAACATACAATAAACCAGATCACAATAAGCCTTCCTTACTTTTGCTGCGACTTTTCCGGAACCAGGTCATCAAGAGGAGCAAAACAGGGATTCCAATTCCATAAAAACAGGAATATAGAAAAATGTATCGTTTATCCCACTCTATATTTTCCACTACGTTATCGTTAAATGAAATCGCGAGCCCGGAGACAAGCAGGATAAGGGGCACTGCGATCCATGTCCTGTCGTTGACTCGAAATAATTGACAGATGCCCAGCACAGCACAGTAGTAGGCCGTACAGAGCTTGAGGAAAATCCAGATTAGCCAGACAATCACAATTGTCGATTCCACATGGTCGATGAATTCGGCAATTTTGAGCTCCTGAACAATGATATACAGTGGGTACGTAGAATGAGATGCACGAGTCACTCCAAGAACACCTATGGTCACAAAAACAATCCCGCTTAACAGAATCGTCCCCATAGCTATACCATATAACAAACCTGACTTGACCCCATTTTTCACATAAGGAGCCAGCATCATAAGACAAACAGATTCCATGTAAGGAAATCCGATAACAGTGGTTGAATTGATTATCATCTGCCAGGCATCCGTCTGAAACATGGGCCACAAGCGATCCGTCCGCCATTCGGATAAGGTTAATAAATAGATAATCACTACAACAATTAAGACAAATGGGGTCAAGAATTCACTAACTCTTGCTATAGTCTCAATTCCTTTGATAGCGGCATAACAAACGATTAATAGTAGCATGAGATGAAATACAGAGATTGGCGTACGCGGCATAACAAGAGTCTTCATGAAATCACCAAGATTTCGAGTGACCCAGCCAGCCGTCTGCACAAAATACCAGATATAAAGCAGCGCAAAGAATCCTCCCACTGGTTTCCCGAGCACCTTTATGCAAATTTGCACGATACTTAACCCAAGATTGGCTTTTGCCAGTGTCAACCACAAACAGACGATCAATAAAGCAATGGTTCCCGCTAATAACGGAATGATCCAGCCATCTTGCTTGGTTGAGGCAATAATACCTCCTGGTCTAATAAAGAAAGAGGTGCCAATTGTATAATTCAATGTCAATAGAAAAAACTGCCACCTGCTGATGCGTGCTTCCTCCATCGTCATCACCTTTTCTTTTTAAACGGATCTATAGTATCACCGACAGTTTGTATGATGCAATTTACGGTAATTTCAAGACGTGTTTCGTCCAATATATTTTTATCTTTTGAGGTGACTTCTCCGATTTTTACTTGATTTCGTTTGATTTGTTCCTCGACATCAAGAATGTCCCAACCGTTTTGTTTAGTTTTCTCATAAAAACGGTGAGCTTCCTCTGAGACTTGTTCGTTGAACTTTTTTTTGATTTCATCCAGATTTTGAACAGTCAACTTCGTAGTTTGAGAATTTTCTAGAATATCAAGTTTCGCCTTGATATCGATCTTCAAAACCGGTTGGCCGGCTTGTATTAATATTTTCTTGCGTACCTTAATAGCCATAGCCCGGACATTGACATGCCCCCCATCTAAGCTTAATAATTGGTGAAAAGTCGTAATTTGCCCATTCAACAAATTGACCAAGGGCATCTCCGACGTTTTTAATTTCCCAATCATCTGGCCCGCTTTGAATACGGCGCCTCCGTCCAGTGCAATGTTTCCCTTATTTGCATCAATTTGTTCATAACGATTAGTGGTGGGTTTGGGCTGTGAGCTCGATAGTGTAATAAGGGGAAGTATGGTAAGTGAAGAACCTTCCATATTCTCAACCAGATCTTTGACTCGCGATTGCTTGCTTGCCCGACCTGATTGCTTGAACTGATTTTCAACGATAGTATGTATAACCCTGCCTGGCATCCTCTCCAGGGTCGTATATGTATCCATAATGTCAGAGAGTCGAGAAGTGGTTACGAACAAGTGGATAGTGGATCGGTTGTCCGAATGCTTGACCAAATAATTAATAAGCTCCTCTACTCCTTCTTTAGCAGTCCTTTCGGTCACAACCAATGACTGATAATGGTCGAAAAAAGGCCGCCTTGGAATCTTGTCGAGCATTTTATCATAAATCTCTCCAATGGTCTTTGATTCGATACGATACGAATATATAGGAGAATTGATCCCCGACGTTTTTTGTGTAGCTATCCCTGAAGGATTAATAATATGATAATAAACGGTATACAATCCGGTATCTGGATTTTTGTCCAATCCGATAAAGTTTACAATAGCAAGCTGATTCACTTCCACCATATCCCAGCAACCTGTCAAACAAAGGCAAGAAATGATCATCAAGTAACCTTTACAATACCTGAGAAAACGTTTGAAGTTCATGAGTTTCACCTTTTTTTGCGTTTTGTATGATTCATGCGAGGATAGGTTTTCATCCGTGATCTTGGCACGCGAATTAGCGTGTCCTTCCAATCCGAAAGAAACGTTGGTGCTACAGGAGCCATAAATGGAACACCGAACGATTTCAGTGAAACGAGGTGCACAATAGTAAAAAGGACACCGCATAAGATCCCGTATAATCCCATAAATCCGGCCAATATCATGTAAGCATACATGAGAAATCGCTGCGACAAGCCAAAGTTATAATATGGGGCTACAAAGCTCGTGATAGCGGTAACAGCTACAACAATAACCATCGCGGCCGATACAAAACCAGCCTGTACCGCGGCTTCCCCTAATACAAGTGCTCCCACAATCGAGATCGCTTGACCCGCAATTCGTGGCATTCGCAAACCGGCTTCACGCAGTACCTCAAATATACCCGTCATCAAAAAGGCTTCCACATATGAAGGAAACGGAACTCCTTCCCTCTGTGCAGATAGGCTTACAAGAAGCATAGGTGGAATCAATGCTTGTTGGTATAAGGTAACAGCAATATAAAGTGCTGGGACGAATATGGCCATCAAGTAAGCCAAAAACCTGATCCAGAGCATAAAAGTGGCGACATCCGCTCTTTGGAAATAATCTTCAGGCGACTTAAAATATTGAAAAAAAGTAACAGGTCCGATCAGCGCTATTGGACTCCCATCGACCAAAATAGCTACCCTGCCTTCCAATATATGTGAAACCGTGACATCGGGCCGTTCCGTTTTCATGATCAAAGGAAAGGGAATGAATGTTTTGTCAGCAATCCATTCCACAATATAGGTACTGTCCAGAATACTATCTGTTTCAATAGCCCGAATGCGGTTACGACATTCATTTACTACTTCGGTCGGTGCGAGATCCTGCATGTAACTCAGCAAAACTCTCGATTCAGTGGACGTGCCCAGCTTCATTTGTTCGACTCGAAAATTTGAGGATTGAATTCTTTTTCGCAGCAAGCCCAGATTGGTCGTCAGGTGCTCATTAAAAGCCTCATTTGGTCCCTGAACAGTCGTCTCTGTTTTAGCTTCCGCTACGGCACGATGAGGAAAATGAGCAACATCGAATAATAGCACTTCGTCTGCCCCAGGGATAGAAAACAAACATTTTCCTTCCAAAAGGCCTTGTACGCAAGAGTCCAAATCATAAGTTGTCGTCGTTGCAACAATAGGAATGGTGTTCTTTAAGTTTTCCACGAGATTCAAGCCGTTCTCCAAACCATCAAACATTTGAGCCTCCGAAAAAAACCGCAGAACATTGTTATCAATTTTATTCTTGTCCACCAAGGTTTCGATAAATAAATAGCACCCCTGAACGTCCGCGCTTAGTGCAAAAGTTTGATATATTAAGTCCGGTGGATTTCCTATGACATTAATCAGTTGATCAAAAAAAGCATCGGACTCATTTTTATCATACATAGTTGTCATATTGGAAATGGTTAACGCCAACCCTCCGAATTTTTTTGTATTCGCTTTTAATATCTCCCTCTCTTTGTGAAAATAAACGTAAACCGTCGGTTGATATATGGATAAATAGTATGTAAAGACAATAAAAAACCGGAAATTTTTTGTGAAAAACCAAAAAACTCCGGTTATATTCAAGTATCCCCTGTATTTATGTCAATCGACACGTGTGGCTTCACGGACATCGGCTAATAGCTCTTTCAACTGTCCAAGCATTTCAACATAATTAGCTTCGGTTTTGCAAATATCAGCAAATATGGTTTCCGGCGCACGCTGCAGCTGCGGTTTCAACGATTCACCCTTGGCGGTTAAGCTGACTTCGACTTTACGCTCATCCTCCAGGGAACGCTTACGAAGCACTAAATCAGCTTCCTGCATACGCTTCAGAAGCGGCGTTAATGTCCCTGAATCGAGCAGCAGCTTTTCTCCAAGCTCCGTTACGGTACAATGACCAACCTCCCACAGAACGACCAAAACCAGATACTGTGGATAAGTAAGGCCAAATTTGTCCAGAACCGGCCTATACAAGCGAGTGATTTCACGTGAGGATGCATAAATCGTAAAACAAAGTAAATTTTCCAGCTTGATCATTTCTTCATTCTCTGACATTATGAATCACTCCTTCTCGCAGATCACAGCTATTATTTATCGTTATTATACTCCATAGTATAGCTCAATTTAACAATCTTTCAAAATTTAATTGCACACAACTTAATTAAGGATTGGAAATTGCTGTTATCCGCTATTTCACCCTTGGGAAGACACAGCCATCAGGAGCTTAAATTCCTCAATCGTACGTGGAGGGGTAACATCCTTACGGATGGATTCGGGCAAAGCCTGCCACAGCTCCAGCAGCAGCGGCAGTTCGAGACTGAGTGACTGAATCCGCTCTTCATGCTGAAATAGCTCATGCGGTGTGCCTTGCATTACACATTGTCCATGATCCATAACCAGAATCCAATCCGCCCATGAATAAGCCAGATTCATATCATGTGTGGCCATCACGATCGTAATGCCGTTCTCATGAATCCGATCCAATTCCTCGACCAGCTGCTGCTCGGACAAACGATCCAGATACGCTGTAGGTTCATCCAACATCAGCAGCTCAGGCTCAAGCACAAGTACTCCGGCAAGCGCTACCCGTTTCTTCTGGCCCAAGCTCAAATGGTGAATCGGCTTGTCCGCCAGATGCTCCAGACCCATAGCCGTCAGCATACGACGGGTTCGCAGCGCGATTTCCTGTTCAGCCATCCCGGCGTTGCGCAAACCATAGGATATATCTTCAAACGGCGTGCTCAGAATCAACTGCTGCTCGGGGTCCTGAAACACAAGACCGATCTGCTGGCGAAGTTTTTTGAGAGCCTCCGGACGATACGATAGCGGAGTATCATGCCACCGCATTTCTCCGACCACAGGACGGTGTATACCAATCGCCTGAAGGAAAAAAGTTGATTTACCGGAGCCATTATGGCCGCAAATGGCAGTTTTCTTATGCTTGGGTATACTCATCTTCAGTCCCTGAAGAGCTTCCGTATCCGTACCGGGATACCTGTAATGTACATCTCTTGCTTCTAAGATCGATTTCATTACTGTTACCTCCATCGAATCCAACACTCCAGCCCTAATAAGAGGCTTACTCCGATCCAGCTTTCCAACCAGTAACGAGGCGCAACGGGCTTAGCCATATAAGGAGCCATCCGAATCTCATCCGTAAAACCCCGGGCTATCAGGCCATGGGACAGTGCTCTATACCTCTGCATAGTCTTGCCAAACAAGCGAACGATTAAAATCGCCGTGTCGTTCAGCCTGCCGCGGAACCCGGACTGACCGCCTCTCGCTTTTTGGGCTGTATACATGTGCTGCGCCGTTTCTGACAGCAGGAAAAGAAAACGGTACATAATCAGCATAATTTCCAATACCAATGTGGGCATTCTCAGCTTGTTCATCACCTGAAACAACTCGGACATCGGCGTTGTCAGCATCACAAAGGTAAGACAGGAAAGACAAGCAACGACTCTTGCAAATAAATAGCCCGCTTGATGCAAGCCTGCTTCCGTCATATAACATGTCCAATTCATAAATGTAAAAAGCACTTGATTCGTGCTTACTGCCGCTATCGAATCTCTGGACTGCGTTCCGATCTCGATCACAATGGCAGGCAGGCTGGTCACATAAAATAAACAAGGAAGCCCTATCAGCAGGATATAGGATTTAAAAGGGATTCGGGCATAAAAAACAGTCCATACGAGCATCCAGCCTGCAAGGCAGAGCTGTACAACGGGATGCGACAAATATGCGCCTACGAACAGAACGGCCGCAAAACCGCATTTCCACGCAGGAGACACGGACCGCAGCCGATTCTTATAGGATAGTGTATCAATCAGCTTGATCATTGTTTATTCGGCTTAACCGATTTACCCTTGAACCAGCCGATCGCATAGCCGATGAAGCCTGCACCAATTGCCGCCTGAAGTGCGAAGAGCATGCTTTCCGTTTCGGGAGGAGGTTCGACAAGCGATGAGAACCACGGCTTATAGCCAGGATGAAGCTCTGCGATGATCTGTTCGGCAGCATCGTCCGCTCCGCCAAATTCACCATTGACCAGAATCAGCGGAAGAACCGCCAACAGCACTACAGCTGTCAGCATAAGTATATTTTTAGTACGACTTGTCATGGCTGCTTAACTCCTTTCATTTTGCGTTGAAGAATGGACAGCTCCTCAGAGCTGTAGGCCTGCAGCCAGTTCCAAATCAATACCGTGAGCAGACCTTCACTGATAGCCAGAGGAATTTGGGTGATCGCAAACACACCGCCGAACTTGATGAACGAAGCCAGGAAGCCGCCATTTTCCGCAGGAAAAGCCAACGCCAATTGAATCGAGGTTACCACATAAGTGGACAGATCGGCACATGCAGCTGCCGAGAATATGGCCAGCTTTTGCTTGCCTGTTGTGTTCATCAGCCATTTATAAATGACATAACCTACCATTGGTCCTGCAACCGCCATGGAGAAGGCATTTGCTCCAAGTGTTGTCAAACCGCCGTGTGCCAGCAGCAGCGCTTGAAACAACAGTACGATAGATCCGAGCACGCTCATTGGCAGAGGTCCGAACATCACGGCACCCAAGCCTGTCCCCGTTGGATGCGAGCTGCTTCCCGTTACCGAAGGGATCTTAAGAGCTGACAGCACGAAAGTAAAAGCACCCGCCAGACCCAGCATAATTTTCAACTCCGGTGTTTCCTTGTTGATTTTGACCAAGGCGCGTAATCCGAGTATGAAAAAGGGAATAAACACAACCCACCAGAACACAGCCCAGCCCAGTGGCAGGAACCCCTCCATAATGTGCATCGCATAGGCAGATTGAGGCTCGTTAACAACAAAATACAAGGTAAAGGCCACAACCACTAATAAGGCTCGAAACATCTTTTTTGCTTTCATTCTCTAAATCCTCTCTTTCCCATAATAGGCGAAACAAAAAAACCAATCCTTTAGAATTGGTCATGGGTACATCACAATATAAAACAGGATCCTGCGGGATCGCCGTTTCATCGTTTGTACACCACTCCTTTCCGCGAAGGCTGTCGGGTGATTAAATTAGGTAGGTCTCCTGGCTTTCGGATCTTCGTTTTCTTCCGTCTTCCCCGATACATTACCGAGTGACCTGCATGAAAAAAAACTCCCCGAATACAGTGGCGGGACCGCTCGGGAGTTGCACCCGATTCCCTGTTACCCCTTATTGTCTAATGGGCACCTAATTCATGTATGCTTTTGATTTGCTGTTGAGTACCTTATATTCGATATCGACAACGATTTTCCTGTTCCGTAGCATAAATTTATAAAAACATGACACAATCAGACCGTACAAAAGCATCTGTAGTCGTGTCATTAAATGATTGACATCGAGTGTAACCATTTGTAAAATTAAAAATGCCAAGTCAAGAGATCGGTTTAATCCGTTTCATGAGAAAGGAAGTTAGCAATTCATGTTTTTTTTGCGTTCGCTTATCATTTGCTGCTATCTTATGACCGCTTATTGGGCATCTATCCATTTTCCTTCATTAAAGATGGTATTTTATCCAACGCTCGGCGCATTCAGCTTCTTGTTCATACACCGAATAGGCCAGCTCAAAGATGTTGTACGCATCATTATCGGAGCTATCATTGCAGTATCGCTCGGAAGCTTCTTTTATACAATTAATACCGGGGCCGTCTCATTTTTTGCAACTGCAATTGTAACGATATCGTTGATCCAAGTGTTCAAATGGAATGCCGCTCCCATATTAGCGGTTTCGTTCATTCCTTACTTCGCCCATCCTGACAGTCTATGGGCACTGCCCATAGCTGTGTTGGCTTCGCTGGCAGGTCTGCTCATCCCGCTCTGGCTGATTAGCAGATTGGAGCAGTTCACATGGCTTATCCGCTTTAATGAGGCTGCAGAGCAGCTGCGTCTTAAAGCTTTAACTGTAACCCGAATCCTTAAGGAACCACCTGCCACGGAGATCATCCAGAAATCGAGAAACTAAAGCAGTACCATTTTCCAACAAATACCTACATCCTGTCCTGCTCAGATAAGCCAGATGGGATGTTTGTGATTTCACTGCCCAACTGAGTCCTGAGCATCCCATCCAAGGCTGTGATGGAAGTACAAAAAGACCGACGGGGTTTACCCGCCGATCCCAATTCTTCTATTTTATTATTGCTCGCCCGCTGCAATTGCAGCAAGTCGCTCCTGAATCCGTTCTGTGCAAACACCACCATGATACGTAATGACGGTCTCAATATCATAATCGAGCAGCTTGGCGACCGAGCTGAGTGCCTGCTCCATATCGGGTGTAAATGCTTTGTTAGGCGGCATCAGCACACCATCCTGTGAGGTCAAGGCGTCGCCGGATATCAAGGTTTTACTTGGCTTGTGATAAAGGCTGATATGATCCGGTGTATGACCCGGGGTGAAAATCACTTGAATCCCCCCGCAATAAGGAAGCTCATCACCATCCTGAAGCGCCACATCAACCTTGGAAGGCGGCACAAGAACACCTCTTTTTATGATGGGTACTTCCCCTAATAGGTAAGGCTTGGTCAATTCATGTGCGAAAACCTCAATCTGTCCCTCTGAAGCCGAGAGCAGCTCAGGCAGACTGCCGATATGATCCAAATCCTGATGAGTAATAATGATTTTTGTAAGCTTGTCAAAGGGAACCGCTTCCTGAGCAAGTGAAGCCCGAATCACCTCCAGCTGACCGGGAATTCCTGTATCCACAAGAATGCCATCGTTCTCATCCCATAGTAATGCAGCATGAACGGCAAACGTATGTTCACCTGCTTGCATCGACCACTGTACAGCTTTAATTCCTGAGCCTGCTGCCATGTCCTGCACCTCCATCATCGTATTGATTTGAACAGCTTCTCCAATGGAGCACCATCGACTGTCTACCTTGTTCCCATGGCTTCCGCGTGAGTACTGATTATTTAATGTTAACCTAGAGCGGATGCGGAGGCAAATGTGTATCATTCTCCTGATCGCCCTACAGGGTCGGAAAAGGAAAGGCATCCTCCGTATGGGCCGCCCACTGCAGTAAACGCTGATGCAGCGGCTCCCTTATGTGATGATAACGACGAATATGCGCCAAATTAACCTGCTCATAAGGGTCATCGTTCAAGTTAAACAGCAGCCATGGCTGCTGCTCCAGCACTACATATTTCCATCTGTCACGTGTTACAATCCCCCGGAAGGGCCGATCCATGCCATCGCGCACATTGGATGGAACGACCAGACTCAAATAGGCGCTGTCAGGAGCCTCCTGCTGCTTTCTATGGACACGTCCCGTTACGATTCCCGAATAATCGTAGCCTTCCATCCCTCCAGGTGTCGGTATCCCGCACAAGCCAAGCGTCGTCGGAGCGATATCGACATGGTTGATGAGTGCATCTGTCACTGCAGAAACACCTGGCAGTCTATCTGGTCCTCCTATAATAAAAGGGATACGAATCGCTTCCTCCCAAGGACAGCTTTTGCGGAATTGTCCATGCGAACCGTGCATGTCCCCGTGATCACTGAAAAACACAATGTAGGTATGCTCCTTAATTCCCAAACGATCCAGCGCTTCGCGGATTCTACCCAGGTTCCAATCCAGTCTCTCGACAGCCGCATAGTAGCCGGACAGCTCCCGTCCCGCCTGCTCACGCACCCATCCGACGTCCGGAACATTTGGACGAAACAGGATACTGTTAGCTGGATGCCTTCGCAAGTCTTCTGCTGGAGCCTCGTAAGGAGAATGCGGGGGCTGGACGGATAATGCCGCGAAGAAAGGCTTTTCATCGTCTGTGCGTGTACGTTTCTCGATCCAGTTGATCAATAAATCCGTTAGTCCATCCGTTTCGTAGCCTGGTACCCGGAACGATTCCGTGGTACTGTCCTCACGGTCCGTATGCACCCAGCAATCAAAAGGCTTGTTGTTATTTTCATAGGCAAACCAATCCTCAAAGCCGCCTCGGCGGTGATTAGGAATGATTCTAAGTGAATCTTTGGACGGTTCCTCCACGGATTCCGCGTTCCCTTGATTTCGTCCAGCTAAATGCCATTTGCCAATCCAGCAGGTGCGATACCCGTTCGCCTTAAGCGAGTGTGCAATCGTAGGGATACTTTCCGGCAGCCCATCATGATTTCCCCTGATGCCGGATCTGTGGGGATAAATGCCGGTCAGCAGCGCACCACGAAAAGGTGTACACCAAGGTGTTCCCGCAACAGCACTGTTGAAATGAACACCCTCCTGTGCAAGCCTATCGATCTCTGGTGTACGTACATTCGGATCTTTGTTCAAGCCCAATGCCTGAGCCCTTAGCTGATCGCCAAATATCCACAATACGTTCGGTTTCTTCAAGTAAACTTCCCCACCTCTACAGCGGATTCGCTTCGTTTATTTATGACACATGTGCGTTTTTATTTGCACGCCTGCTTGAGCTTCTTTAACCATTTGGAGGCAACCCCGGGAAGCTCGGAAGCAAGATTCCGCCGTTCGCCCGGATCGGCTTCCAGATCATACAGCTCCTGCAGATCGTTATAATTTTCAATATATTTATATTTCTTGTCGCCAATCATACGACCGTTCAGCAGCTCACTGATTTGGTAGGACTTGTGTTCGTCCGTCTTCCCGTTCAGCAAAGGAAGCAGTGATTTGCCATCAAGGGCGTTCCTGCTGTAATCCAACTCGGCCCAATCGAGAAAGGTCGGATGCAGATCCGTTAATTCGACCAGAGCGTCGCTTACCTCACCCTGACGTGAGGACCGTGGGTCTGCGATAATAAGCGGTACCCGCAGCGCACCTTCATAGAACACCGTCTTGAGGAACATGCCATGATCGCCCAGCATTTCTCCGTGATCCGCGCAAAACACGACGATTGTATTGTCCGTGAATCCACGCTGGTCAATCCGCTCCAGCAGCTCCCCGACGCAATCGTCGATAAGCTGGATGGCACCTGCATAGTGCTGCTTGACCTTTTGCAGCGCGTGCTCTGTCATATTACCTGATTGGCGCTGCACGCGTTCGGCAATCCATGATGGCTTGCCCTCAGCTTGGCCTTCACTGTCAGACGAATACACATTGTCTGCGTATCGATCCACATAAGCAGCAGGCGCATCCCATGGATTGTGCGGACCGACGAAGCTGACGAACAGATGCCATGGCGCATCATCAGGCACTTGCTCCACAAATTTGCAGGCCTGACACCCGATATAGCTGTCATGGAAATGCTCTGGGGGCAGGCGGGTAGCTTCTGTATGCCATACCGGTTGACCCGCACGTGACCTGCGCTCTTCCAAAAACGTTACCAGCAGACCCTGCTGCTGCAAATACGACTGGTATGGACCGGCTATTCGAAATTCTCGCAGCTTGCCCTTATCAGCTGCATTCGGCTTGGAGGCACTGGCAGCAGCGGATCTGGAAGCATCTGCTTCGCCAGACTTGGAAGCATTTCCTTTGCCCTCCGTTTCGTGCGGGTCCGTAAAACCAAAGTGATACAGCAATGGCAGATCTCCGTCCAGGCCGTAGTAATGATCCGCCTTATGTAGATCGGTTTTACCGACTACACCTACGCGGTAGCCTTCTTTACGAAGCACCTGATAATACGTGGGAGCGCCTGCGGGGTAATTGTGCTTGTTATGCAGCACCCCGGTCCGGTGCGGATATTGCCCGGAAGCTATGGAAGCCCGACTCGGTGCACATACCGGACTGTTGCAGGCTGCACGGGTGAAGCGAATTCCCCGGGCGGCCAGAGCATCGATGTTCGGCGTGTGCACACCAGCCTGACCGGCGCAGCCAAGCCAATCTGCCCGATGCTGATCAGTCATAATGAGCAGCAAATTAGGACGCTTCGATGCGCTTGACAAGGTCATTTCTTGTTCACCTTTTCATAAGCTGACGTAAATTCTGCTGCCACTTTATCACCGCCGTTTTTACGCCATTGCTCCAGTGCTTGCTTCCAGCCTTCCTCGTCGATTTTTCCCATCACAAATTTGGTTTTGGCATCCTCAATCAGCTTATCCAGCTGTCCACCTTTTTCCGAATACGTATCGGAGATAAGTGCTTCCGCTGCGTTGGGAACAGCGTATTTCTCATTATCCTTGTTGAGCTGCTCACCCTTGACGACCAGAGCTGGATCATTGCCCTGGAGCGCTTTGCCCGCTTCTACTGCCATCAGCTTCTGATAAGGCAATACCTCTTTATTATAAATTTTCGCATCGATGTATACCGGCTTGCCATTAACCTGCTTGTAATGCTTACCCTCTAAGCCCCATTTGAACAAGGTCGCCATTTCCGGCTCCGCCAGCTTATCAAAAAACGTCAATATTCGCTTTAGCTCTGCTTCCGATTTCACGCTCGATTTAGGAAACGAGAAAATACCGTTGGAACCGTTCTCCGCCTTGGTCGGTCCTCCCTTAAGGTCCGGCAGCCTATTGAACATCCCGAGCTCGACCTGCGGATTGGATTTTTTCATTTGCTCCTCCAGCTTGAACGCTGTGTCTGTAATATTGGACAGCATCCCCCCCTTTCCTTCGGCAAAGGCAGACTCCCAGGCGGACTTCTCCATAACTGCAAAATCCCGATTTATGAGCTTCTCATCATACAGCTTTTTGACAAACTGCAGCGATTGCAAATAAGCATCGGTCGAAGGCGCATAAACGAGCTTGCCGTTCTGTACCCCCCATTCGTTAGGCGCGCCGAGCCAAATGGCTGCACGGTCTACGATACCAAGACTTTTGTATTCAATAAATCCATACGTATTATCCTTGCCATCACCATCCGGGTCCTTCGTTGCGATTGCCTTCAGAACGTCATAAAATTCATCGAGAGTTTTGGGCTCCTTAAGCCCCAGCTTCTTGAACCAATCCGCACGATAGGTTATAGCAGCCCGGCTTACCGGACGAACAGCGGGCAGACCGTAAACCTGACCATCTAACGAAGTATTTTGATAAATCAACGGATTAATTTGCGATAGGTTCGGATAGCTTTTGATATAGGTGGTTAGATTCCAGAATGTGTCACCACGCAGCGCGGACACCATGTACGGCAGCTTCATCTGACTGTTCGTTACGGAAACGACCTTAGGCAAGCTTCCCGAAGCAACCATCACCGGCAGCTTTTCTTTAATATCAGTCAGCCACTGCACTTCGATTTCACTGTTCGTATACTTCTCAATCGCTTTAACCACTTCATTGCCAGGCTGTGGAGCTTCCCCGATAAAATTAACAAGCACTGATAGCTTAAGCGGCTCTGTCGTTGCAGGTGCAGTTCCCGCTTTGGCTGCATCCGTGTTCTTATTGTCGGCCGTAGGACTGCAAGCGGTCAAAGCTCCTGCCAGGCACAAAGTGGAAAGCACCGCTGCGGTTGTTTTCTGTACGCCTGTTTTCTGTATACTCATTTTCTGGAAGCCGGTTTTCGTGATATTGCTCATTTCCTCCTTTACAGTCGCATGTTCTCTGGTTGTATGCTTCTCACTCATCTGTAATTCCTCCTTCTTCATGTTCAATGTCTCCCCCGGTTGTTCCAGCTCGTTGTCGCATGTGCCTTGTCCAGTTGCCAATCATAAGGAATGGGCAGCAATTGACCGTTCCTGGCATGTGGGTCCCCGTGCTTCTCCAGCCAGTCGGCCAGGCGGCTTCGGCTTAATTCCAGCATGGAACGATAAGCCGGGTCATCGCTAAGATCGTGGCATTCGGACGGATCACCCTGCACATCAAACAGCAATTCGAGATCTTCGTCGCTAAACCAGATATATTTGGTTTGACCGTCAGTGAGCCCGAATACCGTTCCGCAGTTACCGCACGTATACTCGCGAAGCCGCCCTGGATCACCCAGCAGTTGCGGTACGAGGCTTCGTCCCTCCACCTGCTCAGGAACAGGTATCCCGCAGGCCTCCAGAATAGTCGGCATCACATCCATCAAGGCGACTGGAGTTCCCTTATCGTTCTTTCCACGGGTGACACTCAGACCGGCTTCGTTATCCCAATGTTTGGGGGGCCGGATAATGTACGGAATGTTTGTCGAGCCGCGGAAGAAATCGCCTTTGGCAAATGCGCCATGATCGAACAAATTATCTCCGTGATCGCTCGTGAATACGATCAATGTCTTATCGAGCAGCTTATGCTCACGCAGGGTGCCGAGCAGCACTCCAATACTGCTGTCGATATGCGTGACAGACGCCGCGTAGCCCTTCAAGGTTTGCTGCACCATAAGGGGATGCTGCCGCCACTGATCGTAGTTGTGACGCAGCTGTAAATAACGTACTCGGTTCGGCAGCTTGTTATCGACCCAATCTCCCCGCACCGGCTCCGGCATGACCGCATCGCGATACAGCTCGTAATAGCTTTGCAAAGGGGAGATGGGAGGATGCGGCTTATCGAATGACACATGTAGAAAAAATGGGCGGGTCGGATCACGCCGCTCGATGAATTCCATTGCTTTCTGGGCTGTCCAATGCGTCGAGGTAAACCGTTCGGGAAGCGGCTCCATCCGGATGCCGTATTCATTATTGCCAAGCCCATGCGTGTAGCGCATATGCCCCCAACCGTTATCGTCCAGAAACTGCTCATAATCGTCCTTCCAGGTGACATGATCCCGGCGGCCCTCCTCATTCAGCTGAACATCCTCAAATCCGATCCGATTGCGCTTCGGGGACGTATGGAGCTTTCCCGCTGCAAATGTCTGATATCCGCTGCGCGTCATCAGCTCAGCCAGCTTCGGTCCCTCTGTAAAGGGCTGGGTCTCACGATTTTTGTTCATTTGGATTCCATAGGAGTTCAGACCCGTCATCATAATCCTTCGTGCAGGCACGCAGGTTGGGCACTCGCTAAAAGCAGCCTGAAAGTTGATTCCTTCATAAGCCAGCTCATCGATCTGTGGCGTCATCACGACAGGGTGCCCGTTCACACCAAGCCAATCGGCACGCAACTGGTCACAGCTGATCCAGACGACATGTGGTCTTTCGATTGCTGATAACTCGTATTTCATTGACTTCTTCTCCTTTTATAAGCATTTCTTGTTAATTGAGGCTGAACACGCACATAGGGGATTATCAGCCTTTCACCGAGCCCAGCAGCATTCCTTTGGCAAAATGCTTTTGTAAAAAAGGGTATACCAGCATGATCGGAATGGTCGACACCACAATAACAGCCATCCGGATCGACTGAGGCGGAATCAGCTCCTGGGCAAAATCAGATGAATCGCCAATACTGCTACCTGCAATAATGATCATCTTCCGCAGCAGCACCTGCACAGGCCATTTTTCCATGCTGTTGATATACAGAATCGCATCCACATACTCATTCCAATAATGAACGGCATAAAATAGGGCAAACGTCGCCAGAGACGGTGCCGAGAGCGGCAGCGCCACGCTCATAAATGAGCGAAAATCGTTACAGCCGTCGATCTTCGCTGACTCCTCCAGCCCTTCAGGCAGCTGCTGGAAAAAGTTTTTCATGACAATCAGGTGAAACGCATTAACCGCAGCAGGCAATATCAGGGCTGAATAGCTGTCGATCATCCCAAGGCCCTTCACAACAAAGTAGGTGGGAATCATCCCCCCGCTGAACAGGATTGTGAATAATGCCGCAAACAGCATGCCGCGTCTGCCATCCAGGTTTTTTTTCGACAGTGGATAAGCCGTTAAGGAGGTGAGCGCCAAGCTGAAAGCCGTGCCACAGACGGTTACACCAATGGAAACGAGCAGGCTGCGAACCAGTGTAGGCGTCGAAAATAAATAGCGGTATGCCTCCAACGAGAAGCTTGAGGGAACGAGACTGCCTTGTAGGGAAAATGAATGGACCAGGACAAACAGGAATGGAAATACCGATACACAGGCAGCAGCTATCAAAAATACGAGATTGGCGCTATCAAACAGCAGGCTCGGCCAGCTGCGTTCCTTCAACATGGTCAATACACCCCCTCTTCACCGAATTTTTTGGCCAGATAGTTGGCAGCAGCCACAAGAATAAGACCGACTCCATTCTTAAACAGATTGACTGCCGTTGTGTAGCTGAACTGGCCTCGCTGCAAACCTACCGTATACACGTAGGTATCGTAGACCTCTCCGACTTCGCGGTTCAGCGCGTTGAGCATGAGAAAAATTTGCGAGAAATGAGAGTCAAGAAAATGACCAAGCCTGAGGATAAGTAAAATAACGATGGTGCTCCGTATGGCTGGAAGCGTAATATGCCAGGCTTGCCGCAGCCGGTTCGCACCATCCATCCGTGACGCTTCATACAGCGCCGGATCAACGCCCGAGAGTGCAGCGAGAAAAATGATCGTGCCCCAACCTGTCTCTTTCCAGATGACCTGCGAAGTCACAAGTCCTCTGAACCAGCCCGGCTCCATAAGAAACTGGATTTCCTGGCCTCCCAACTTCTGAATCAGTACATGGATCAGGCCGCCTTCGGTGGTAAACAACACATAATAGATTCCGACAACCACAACCCAGGAAACAAAATGGGGCACGTAGAGCAGCGTCTGAACGAGCCGCTTGAGCGCAGCCTTACGAACCTCATTCAACAGCAGCGCGAACAGGATCGGCAGCGGAAAGAAGAACACGATATTGTATACGCCCAGCACGACCGTATTGGTAAAAAGCTGCCAAAATTCCGGTTCTCCAAAAAAACGATAAAAATGCTTGAGTCCAACCCATGGACTTCTCCAGAAGCCAAGGTGAGGCTTATAGTCCTGAAAAGCCATCAGTACGCCCCACATGGGCGCATACTTGAACACCGCAAAATAAATAAATCCCGGCAGCAGCATTGCGTACAATATTTTATTTTTACTAAATCGCCTGAGAGCTTTCATCCCTATCCTCCGCTTATCCATCTCGTTGTTTGCTTTGTCAGGTCTGATTATAGGCAGCATGCTGTTACGCCGTAAACATCCACGATATAACCACTTTTCCGAGTGGAATCAGTGGGTTAATCTAAGGTAGACAGCCGAGTATCCATTTCACACATCGTCGGAAATCTCGTCTGGCTGGAACGCAAACAAGCGGCTTCCTGCCGGAAGCCACTATATGACAGCAGTAGCCTAAGCCGGACTGCCGTCCGATGCACCACCACTATCCGCTATGAATTAATAGGGACTGACGCAGCTCCCTCATCCTTGGGCTTTACCGCTGTCCTCGCATACATTTTACGATAGTCACCCGGAGTCATCCCCTCCATATTGCGGAAGTAGCGGATGAATGATGCCGGACTGTTGTAATGCAGACGACTTGCGATATCACTGATTTTCATATCCGCTTCCTTGAGCCATTGCTTGGATAAATTTAACCGGTATTGCGCCATATAATCACTGAAGGAGAGACCGCATTCCTTCTTGAATACCCTGCTGACATAATTCGGATGAAAATGAAGCCGGGCTGAACAGGCTTCCAGCGTCAGATCGGTCCCCTCATGCTCGTGGATCATATGGATGATGGCCTTGACCAGACTCTGCTGTGTCTCCTCCATCCGTTTAGCGAGCAGCTGAATGACTGGAAGCAGTACCTCAGCGCGAAACCATCTTTCCTTTTCTTCCATGGGACCGTCCTCACTAAGCTTTTCTATTGCACGCTTATCACTGAACAGCAGCTGCAGGAATTCGGCCTCCTCTTCTACAAGCGATATCATATTGAACATAAGCCTGAGCACCATATGCCGGTATTGTCCGGAGCTGATGTTGTGATCCGCAAAGTAACGAAAGAACGATCGCAGCCAATCCACTGCCCATTCCGTTTGGGATAACCGCACCGCTTCCAGCAGCTGGCGTTCCAGATCATGTGGATATTCGGCCACACGCTGTACACGATCCACCTGCGCTTCCTCGTAATGATGAATGCCACCCGGACCGAGCGGCATTCGGTATCTCAGCACGTCCATCGTTTCCGCATAAGCTCTGCTCGTTTCATCCAACAAATTGAATCGTCTGCTGACACCCAGGCTGACGCTTACATTCAGCCTTTGAATCGTGGTCTGCTGGATGATTCTGCCCCATCTGTTCAGCTCTTCTTTCCATTCCTGCTCACCATACGAAGGATTCATCAGCAGAATACCCAGAGATTGCCCCAACGGTACCGTGCTGATGAACAACTGCTCGGGTAATAACCCTGACACCAATAGGCTGATCGAGAGTATAATCAGATCATGATCCCGAATTTCGGAGTCACGTGACTCCGCTGCGTCCAACTGCAGGACGATAACCGTCAGGCCTTCCCATTGCGAGGAAATATCAAGCAATCTTCTTTTCTCCTCGGTTTCCATCGGACGCAGCTGCCCTGTGAATAACTTTAAGGCAAAAAGCTCCTTGGCCTGCGGGAGAACTGCAGCCATATCTGTACGTATTTGGGATTCTGCGCTCAGCAGCCGCGCAATTCTGCGTTCCATAAGCAGGAATTCATCCTGTACACGCCGACCCTCCGGCTCCGCTATAGCTTGATCCGTTTGCTCCAGCGTTTCGAATAGCTTTTTGACCGGATTGTACATTTTTTTCGAACCAAACCAGACTATAAGAGCCGTTGCACTCAAAAGGATCAGGCATACCAGCAGTGTCATCCATCCGATGGTACCAGCTTCGCTCGGCTTTTCGCGGGTGAAAACCGACCATACGTAATACCAGCCTGTGTAGGGCGAACGCATATAAGTGACTTCCTGTGTGGACACGCCACTCGTGCGGAAGACTCCCTGCATCTCGCTTCGTATCGCCAGCTCGTTCCTCAGCTGCTGGGGAGCCGATATAGGCTCTATAGCCTCACCTGCTGCTGTCGACTGCAGCGTGCCCGTGCCGGATGACTTCCAAAGCTGCTTCATATTGGCATCAAAAATTTGGCTGGCGTGAAAGGCATCATTACCGCTTAGTTGTCGAATGATTCCGTTCAGGTCGATTTCCGCAACCAATAGACCGCCAGGACGCATAGACGTGAGAGGCAGCTTTCGGATGAATAGCAGTGTAGAAGTCGATTCACCCGACTTTTCCGGGACAGTCAGCCAGGTTGAGGAATTTGGAAGCGTCGCATAGTCCAGAAACCGTTCCTTATCCGCTATTTGGCTAAAGCGCTCCAGACGATTCTGGTCAATCATCCAATCATAATCCAAATTAACCAAATACAATGCACGAACAGCTGAATTCGTCGAGCCCAGCTTGCTTAACATACTGGACAAGTTCTGATAGGCTTTATAATCCTCCTCCGTTAACGGCTGCCGCATCCGCTCGGTCACATCAGGCGATTCTGCAAATTGGATCATGCCAAAATCCAGCTTGGCCAGCATATTATCCATCTCGCTTTTCGTCTGTTCCAGCCTTTGTGTATGTACCTGCTTAGCCTTGCTTTCCAGCTCATCCGCAGATAGTCGATACGATAAATAGCCTAAAATCAGCAGTGGAACCGCAGCAAGACAAAATGTAAAACCGATTAAACGGATCATATATTTAGATATACGCATACGAACACCTCCCCTCACTACCTTGTTCAAACCTGAGACAATCAACACTTTTCTTATACCAAGTATTATACTTTGAATAGTATGATTTTCAAATACTTTTCTTCAAATTGTATATTTCCATTAATCAGAGCTGTCTATCAATCACAGCCAACCTGCTATTTCATAGCATTCATAGGTTTTGCAACCATAATATATATGTCAGTAGATTGGCCGTTACATATTCTATTTAACTTTCATCTACTGTTAATAGAACTGAAGATTTCTTTCGGTTTCAATGCAGAGTAAAGGAGGTGAGAATATGGCAATTATTAAACCCGTCTATACGGCAACCTCCACGGCTCCGATATCGAGCGGTGGCGCCATCGATACAACTGTCAATCCCGTTGTCTCCCGTTTCTTTGCGGCAATTGATGCCGGAATGATAGGTGCTACAGATATTACAATTCCCGCAGCCAGCTTTGTTGACGATGCTGATGGTCCGGTTGTGGCTTTACCAGCTGTCACTGTAAATGATTACTATAATGTTTATATTAATGGTGTTCTTCAGCAGAGCGCATTGTCTACGCTGACAACAGCTAGCCTTGTACTGGCAACAATCGATATCTCAGTAGGGGTACCTATCCTATTGGAGATAGCAAACTTCGGCACCGTAACTTCTACAATTGCTACTCAACCAACCATTTCAGCTCCCACTATCACAATCATCACGTAATTGGAATTACAGCCTATAACCTGGCCGCTGGCCAGGTTTTTTTGAGTTCACACCGACTCTTCCATAATAAGGTTCATCTTAAATGTGCGATAAATTCACCCTTTCTTCGCACGATTGCCGAATATAGTGTAATATGTAAGAAGATCATCAGATCTGAAATTGGATAGTCTAGGGGATGCAGATATGGCTAAGGATGAAATATTTTTAACACCAGAGGGACTTCGTAATTTGGAGCTTGAGCTGGAGGATTTAAAAACGGTTAAGCGCAAGGAATTAGCCGAGCGTATTAAATTAGCAATCAGCTATGGCGATCTCAAGGAAAACAGTGAATATCATTCTGCGAAAAACGACCAGTCGTTCATGGAAACCAGAATAATAACCATTGAAAGAATGCTAAAAAAAGCCAAAGTAGCTACCAATGTGGACATATCAACCGTTCATGTAGGTTCCATCGTTATCCTGAATGACGTTGAGTTTTCGGAAAAAGTTGAGTATAAAATCGTAGGTCCTTCAGAGGCTGATGTAGCCGAGAATAAAATATCTTACGAAAGTCCTCTCGGTGGTTCTCTCATGGGTAAATCGGTTGGCGATATCGTTAGTGTCAATGCACCTGTAGGCGTCATTAAATACGAACTGCTTGAAATCAAAGCTAATTAATTCCCTTCTATTATCTATACAATTAAATAGCAATAACTAAAAGGGCAGCGATTCATTAGCTGTCTGTTTGGTTTTTATTCCCCATTATTGTATAGCAAAGGAGCGACCAATGAAGCTGTTTCAAATGAAATCAAACCCTCATGGAATGGATCGAATGGCACTTTTTCTTAAAGACCATTTTGTATGTATAGGCTGGCCGGGCATCGGGGATTTGGACAACATCAGCACATCCGAGCTGGAGCGACGGCTTGTCCTGGCTTATGATATGACGGATACAGATATAACCGATCCATTAGACGAAATCAACTGCTTTGTGCACATGATGCAGGATGGTGATTATGTGCTTGTGGCCCATGAACAAGTGGTGTATCTCGGGGATATAGGCGATTATTATTATGTTGAGCAGCATGATAATATCGATGAGGGATTGTGCCATAGAAGAGGCGTTACCTGGTTGAACCGGATACCCCAAAGCGAGTTGAATAAACAAGTTCAAAGCTTATTAGAGCATAGGGAAGCAATCACACCTTTTGAGCAAGATTTGAGAACAGCCGGATTGGATAGGTGGCTGCCGAATCATTTGAGAGTCGTTGAACATACAGAAGCTGAGTCAAATATCCTTGTACAAAGTGTACCCAAGGTCATCATAGACAATGACACCCTTGAGCAAGCTATGAGTGTGTTGAAGGAAGCGCTCAACAGCGACGATCCCGTACGCAGGGAAAGAGCTGCTATAGCCATTTTGCAATACGCAGCACAAACCGGGAGCGGACTGTAAACCAACTGTATCGGTCGGTTTTCCGGTATTTCTCATCTTAACGCATCCAGCCAGAGGTGCTATACTCTTACAAGAGAAGAACCTACTGTGCACTGCCTACAATATATAAACAGATAAGGCAGACGCGGAATAATTTACGGATAGGAAGAGATACACATCATGAGTTCAGCAATAAACCAAGCCCCATCGTCACACAAGAAGGGACGATTTCCTTTACCCCTTTTATGTCTGACTGCGGGTGCTTTTGCCATCGGTATGACCGAATTTATCATTATGGGTCTGCTCCCTAATGTCGCCAATGATCTGGGAGTCACGATCCCGCAGGCAGGCCAGCTCATTACGAGCTATGCTCTCGGAGTCGCTTTTGGCGCACCTTTGCTCACTATATTTACCCATAAGGTTCCCCAAAAGAAATTGCTCATTCTGCTCATGTGCATTTTTATAGTGGGTAACGCCTTGTCTGTAGTGGCCCCTTCATACTATCTGCTGATTGCCGCACGGGTGATGACGGCCTTCGCTCACGGTACATTTCTTGGTGTCGGATCCATTATCGCTGCTCGACTTGTTGCGCCAGAAAAGCGGGCCGGAGCGGTATCCATGGTGCTGGCCGGATTAACCATTGCCAATATTATTGGTGTGCCGTTCGGAACCTTCATTGGTCAGCAATTGGGCTGGAGAGCTTCATTCGGTGCCATTACCATCATGGGAATTATCTCCCTGATCGGCATTATCAAATTTATTCCTGTTATTCGCCAGGAACATGTACCGAGTCTTGCCAAGGAATTCCGCAGTCTGATTAATCCCCAGGTACTGCTGGTGCTGGTGACGGGCGCATTCGGATGCGCGAGCCTGTTCTCCGTATTCACCTATATTACACCTATGCTGGAATCGATCAGCGGCTTTGCCGAGCATAGTGTAACCTGGATTTTGGTTTTATTCGGATTTGGAGTCACCATTGGCAATATGCTTGGCGGTCGACTTGCCGACTGGAAGCTAAAGCCGGCTTTAATAATCAACTTTGCTGTGCTGGCCGTCATTCTATCGCTGTTGACCGTTACACTATCGAATCCGGTGCTGGCTGTCATTACTATCTTCCTCTGGGGAATCGCAGCTTTCGGTATTATGCCCGGTATCCAGATCCGTATTATGAATTTGGCTCATGAAGCCCCTCTGCTTGCAACAACCTCAAGCCATTCAGCATTGAATTTAGGTAATGCGAGCGGAGCCTACCTGGGCGGCGTGACTATAACCTATATGGGACTGTCCTCTGTTCCCTGGTTGGCAGCCTGCCTTGCCGTTCTCGCTCTGGGCGGCGTTATTCTAAGCTTTGGTCTGGAAAAGCGGCGTAGCCAGTTAGTCGCAGTTCAATCATAACTCTGCTCATCTCATTACGAAGACCCTACGATGCATGCATCGTAGGGTCCTTATATAACGTGGGAAGCGATTGCGTCCGATAACGTCCGTTCAATTAGTACATCAAGACATTATAAATTTTCAGTTAGCCGCAGAATATTGAAGTTTCCAGCTGCTAGGGAATTTGACCTGAAAACAATCGAAACCATCTCGATCGTTTCATCCTTTTTAGAGAGCTCATGGTAAATCAACTACCTTTCGGATTGACATAGGTTCATGCTTCTTCCGTACGACGTTTGATTCATTATTACCACTTCCCACTACTTTTCATTACCCTGTTCAGTAAGAAGTGAAACATAGCAAATCCATTTCACTTATACTTATGCCTTTTCCTCATAACCAGCTTGATTAACGATTTGAGTTACCTGTTCTGTTGTCGATTTTATGAGAGCGGTCGCTTCGTCAGAGGTGATCTTGCCACTATTTAAACTATTGTTAATTGGTGCTTCCACGAGACTTAACAGTTGACTTGTAAAGCTCGCGGATTCGTTCATTTGCTGTGTTGCCAAGTCCGCTAGCGACCGCCCATCATGAAGATCCTCTTGCAAATCACTATAGTCGACATCCAATATAGAAGATGCCAATATAAGGATTTGATTGAGCTTTAAGTCAGCCCGGGTTGCAGCGGGAATCGACATATCGATCGGTGAAGAGATGGATGAATCCTCGCTGTCATCATCTGCAAACACTTGCTGTGTGAATGAACCTCCAAATCCTCCGACCAATAATGCCGCTGCTACCGTTCCTGCCATCATACTTTGCTTCCATTTACTCATGGCTCTCTCCACCTTGTCTATATAGTGTCAACCGAGAAAGGAATTGCTTATTCCTTATGTACTAAGAATAAAATTCCAACCTGAAGCGTAAATGAAATTCAGCTGATTTCCTGCTATATTTTTCCTTAAATTAACATGAAAATTCATTCTGTAAAGGGACAACCGTCTAACTTTTATCAATTCCGCTCGATGGTTTCAATGCAAACCGCAAGGCGCGGCTGATCAATGATTTCCGGTAAATCAAAAAAATGACAGGCGGGAACATGAATCATGTTCTCAACTGTCATTATGTAAAGGTGTATAAAGGTTTCGGGACGCTCGGCTTTACTATTTGTTTAGTTCCTGCTCAACCTCAAGCGTATCTCCAGGAGCCATAACCTTCCCCTTCAGTCCGCGTGTTTCCAGCAACGATACGAACGCATCGGCATCCTGCCTGATAGCGGGGAATGAATTGTAATGAACAGGAACAACCAGCTTCGCCTTGTACCATTCTGCAGCCTGCAATGCATCCTCAGGCCCCATCGTATAATGGTCACCAATAGGAACCAAAGCGACATCAATACGATTGCGGTCGCCGATCAACTTCATATCGCCGAACAATGCGGTATCTCCGGTATGTAATATCGTTAAACCTTCCGCATAGATCAAATATCCGCCAGGTGTACCCCCATACAGAATCTGCTTGTTTTCTTCATCGACGATACCCGACGTATGAAACGCCTGGATCATTTTCGCCTTGGCAAAGCCCAGGTCGACGGTCCCGCCCATGTTCATGCCTATCGTTTTTACACCCTTCCAGGACATATAGGCTGCAAGCTCCACATTCGCCACAACCGAACAATCATTGGCTTTGGCTATCGGCTCCGCATCCAATATATGGTCTATGTGGGAGTGTGTCAGAAGAACGGCATCCACCTTGATATCCTCAGGCTTGGCAGTAGCGAGTGGATTGCCGCTGAGAAAAGGATCGATAATTAACGACTTTCCGTTGGTAATGATCTGGATGGCAGAATGACCATGGTAAATGATTTGCATCGAACTTCGACTCCTCATGATTTCGATTTGACTGGGAGAATGCTTCCAACAATCCATCTTAATTGTGACACAAAAAAGCAGCCATTTGCAAGATTGCTGCTTTTTTTGTATGTATCCGTTTGGAAATCCCTCTTATTCCTTACTGCTTACTGCTGATCTGATATTGTGCCTTGTCCAGCCATTCCTGGCTGAAGGTAACGCCCCATCCCGGTCCGTCAGGAATGGCGACCTTACCGTCCCTGGCCACCGGGAACGTTTCATAAAAGCCTTGTGCCCAGCCCGGTTCCTCAATACTGAATTCCAGATACGGTCCAGCGTTGGGCAGGGCCCCCATCAGATGCAGCGTGAAAATCGTTACCATCGACAAATTGGCGGCATGAGGCGTGCAGGGAATTCCGGCTGCCTCGGCCATTTTGGCTACCTGAAGCGTTCGGCTGATGCCCCCTGCATAGCAAATATCCGGCTGTACAATATCAACAGCTTTCATCGCGATCATCCGTCTGAATTGTGCCAGATCGGTGTCCTGTTCTCCGCCGGACACAGGGATCGTTAAAGCGTCGGCAACCTCCGCGGTCCATTCCAATTCCGGATATGGGCACGGCTCTTCGAAGTGCCCGTAGTTATATTGCTCCAGCAAACGGCCGATCTCGATTGCCCGTTTTGGCGTGAACCCGCTGTTGGCGTCGGCGTGGATGATCGTTTGGTCACCCAAAGCTTTCCGAATGGTCGGGATGATGGCTTCGGTGCGTCCTGGCCAATGGTCAACATCGTTGCCGAAGTTTTCCCCGATCCGGATTTTGAATGCTTCGTATCCATGCTTATCCTGAAGCCTCAGAAGCCGCTCCGCCTCCGCCTCAGGCGTTATATTACGCTTCATGCTGGATCCGTATACAGGCAGCAGCCGCGGCTTGCCTCCCAACAGCTCGCAGACGCTTTTCCCTTCCCGTTTGCCGCGCAGATCCCATAACGCCGTATCCAGGCCTCCGACTGCCCGGCAAATATAAGAACCCGGGAATTTGTGCTCGCCTGTCACAACGCGGTCGACGAGTCCATCGATATCGTCAGCATCGGCTCCCAGCGCATAAGGAGCGACCTGCCGATGCAGCACCATAGCCGAGATATCGGCTTGATATGGAGCAACTTGTCCGTAACCTTCCAATCCGTCCTCAGTCCGTACACGGACAATCCCGATATGCTGTGTGCAAAAGCTCTCTATACTTTTGATTTTCAAAGTGTTTACCTCCTAATTGGGGATAGCTTACGTACTTATAATTTCAATCGCTATGGGCTCGATATATTCCTGAAACCGCTCCTTCACATGACCGCTATTCACATCGCCCTCATGCACGTAAATCCGCTGCCGTATGTTCAAACTATCGCCACCCTGCAGTGTCTTTCCTCCCGAGAAATGAAAGTTCGCCGATGTAAAGGCTCCGGCATCCCGCACAAACCATTGCGACGCGTACGTTTCATTGTCCGGGTGTACAAACATCGCGATACCTGCATCGATGTGCGTCTTGTGGGGAATGCCGTTATCCCAATCCACATTAACCAGCTTGCCGCTGTAATCGACCCATTCAGTTACCGTTCCAAAAATTCCCTTTTCCTTGGTATTTCCGCTGGCAGCCGTCAGCAATCCGGTATGGAAACCGTTAATTTGCTCATTGACCCGAATGAACGGGAAACCGCCTTCTTTGGTGCTGCCAAAAACTACATCGCCATTTACCGCATGAAGCGATGTGTGAAGATCCAGGTATCTGGTCTCTCTCGGCATATTATAAATACGAACACTGCGCGTCTCCTGCAAAAGGAGGCCACCATCCTCATCCAGCCAATCCACAAGCGATGTAATTTGCCCAAAAACAGGTCCTCCAAACAGCGCCAGGAACTTGCGGTGGGTCTGCCGCCCTTCTCGACGAAATTCATGGTATGCCTTATGCCCATTGACGTCATCATGTCCCCACCACAAGCCGTGGTGATGCAAATGATCATCCGGTGCATCCTGAATCAGCGTATGCCCCTTCGGTCCAATCAATGGGTAATAATAAGGCTTGGGTACAAACGGAGAGTACATATAACGTGTAGTCAAACTGCCTTCTATGCTCACGATAACTCTTGCATTCTCTTCTTGATGATCGAGGAACACCCCATAAGTGTTCCGCCATGGATTATATTTTCGATCCTCAGGCACAGAAACTTGTTTGGCTTTCTGCATAAAGATCAAGCTTAATTCGGTAACACTGCTGTCGGCAGGCCATTCCTTGATCAACACATACAGCGCGTGCTCCGTATTCGTACCCTCCGGTGTTGCGGACATCGACTGACTATTTAATTGACATGCGAATTCCAGACCAGAGGCTTCGTCCTGCAACCAAATATCCATATCACTGGACTCTTGTACAAGCTGTTGATACGTTGATGTGTCCAGCTCCAACCGGGTTACTATGGGGAGCAGCATACTGGCACTCGGGATCAGCCTTACCTTGAAATCAATCGCCATTGTGATCATCCACCTCCGCTTACTTGTATAGGCCTTGCTGTGGACAGCCCAGCCATTCGCTGATTATGTGTCTCAGTTAACCGCCGTTACTTGATTCCCGCCAACAAATACAATATCTGCAGCGACCTGCGGACGAAACAGCTCCCAGCTGAACAAAGTTTCTCCCAAATGCATCAAAGGCTGCTTCTTATAACGGGATTTCGTCACATCGATCAGATCCTCCCAATGCTTCGCTGCGTAGGGCGCCTCCAGCCAATGCTGTGCATTTCTGCGATCATCCTCTTCACCAGTCTTCTCATACAGCGCATAGCAGACTCCGGCCCGGAGCTTGGCAGCCAAATAAAGGCTCAGATACGCCCATGCCTCAACATCTGCTGTCTCAGAGCTGAGTGCAGGCGTGGAATCGACTATGGTGGACAGTGCCTTAAGCCCCTCATGGGCATCCGCCTCCAACGTATCCGCTAATTGCAGCGGTGTAATGAAGCCGTCCATCGATTCGCCGTTTACCCAACGGTCTGCATAATCACGAAGCGATAAATACGCAGGATCAAAGGTTTTGCTTTCCAGCAGGTCCTTCAAGGAAATAAATGCCTCTCCCGAATTGTACTCAGTCCGATTGGTCGCGATAAAACCTTCGGCATATAATGTGAAATCCCACGTAAATGAGAAAAAGGAACCGAGTGCCATTGGCATTTTACAAACGGATGAAAAGGCTCGAAGCAAATGCTTACCTGCCGATTCCCCATAACGTTGACTGATTTCATTTTGAAATACCGTGTCAGGTGTCGAAGGATCGTATAATAATCGGCCCCACAGCATGTAATACAGCCAGTGCTTCTCAAATGCGTAGGTCCAGCTCATTTGCGGGCTGTCCTCTACATGGGAATAATCCTTTGCGGGTATGAAACACTCGGAACCCACGTAATAACCACCTACATAGTCATGAATATTTTCTGCCAGATGCTCTCTGATAAAGTCAGGTTGTGCCCAGCGAAGCGTGAAAAAGTCTTCATTGCGGATCATCCACGTAATTTTGTAGTTGGTCGGAGGCGGGTTCCAGTAGCCCTCCATGCCTTTGGAGCCCCCATGCGTCAGCAGCAGCTTCGAAGACGAATAGGAGTGGGACCAGTTGAATTTGACCTCAACCCAGACCGGCTCAGGCATAAAGCCGTTTTTTTCGATAGAGGTTCTTGTAATAAGCGGGTCTACGGAAAACGGCGCACGATGAATAAATTTGACAGGTCTGCCGGCGTTCTTCATGCCTTCATAATAAACCTCCTCGATCCACGTTTGCCTCGCCTCGGGAGCCATATCGTCCATTCGTTCTCCGAGAGAAATGCCAAGTCCGGCCAAATCGGGATACTCATCAATCATCTGGGTAACGCTTTCGCGAGTATACTGTTTAATCTGTTCGGTTGAATAAGCATCGCCGTAATAAAATTGCAGATCATCCACGGCCTGCGCATCATAATGCTCTTTAAACGCCTCCGATACGAAAATATTCCAGTTGATCACATACGTTTCGATACCACGATCTTTGGCCATCCGAAACAGCGAGGTCCAATATTGCTTCCACTCCGTCAATTCCTCATCGGAAAAAGGAGTTGCTTTGGGGAAATGAACCGATCTGACCATATAAGGAAAAGGGTGAAGATTCCAAAGCGTCAGCACATTGTAGCGGTTGACCGCCATCATATCGAGAAAGCTTTGCCAAAAGCTGAGATCACGAACGGTTTCATGCTGCAAATCAAAGCATGCATTCATCCGATAGCTGGACCAGGGCAGATTAAACTTGAGTGCCCGAAACGCCAATCTGGCATTAGTGATACATTCAGGGATAAAGGACAGCTCCAGGTGATCACGGAGCTGCTCGGCAAGCCCCAATACGCCATACATCGCTCCCGACTCATCACGAGCGAGAATTGCAAGAGCCTGCTGGCCTTGATGCACAAATCGGCGTATTTCGAAGCCTTCGGCAAGCACAGAGGTATCCACTGCCAAACCGAGCATAGCAGCTTCTTCCTCCGAGCTGGTGATGGCGATATGTACATGTCCCGGACGATTCAGCTCTCCGGTTTCATAGGTCTCCCCTACTGCCAGAATCGCTTCCTTTAACTTATCGACAGCAAAGCATACTTGAGGCGAGGCTGTCCGAAACGCTACGGCGATAGCCATTTGATGATAACTCCCTTCAATCCTGTTGTGGTTATACAGCTTAAGTTTCAAAGATTTCACAAGTATATTCGGTGGCATATGACTGATCAGGCTGCAGTTCGCGATAAGTACCGTGCTCCAGGGAATGATCAAAATTGGCAAATGCATCATTGCTCGGCTCAATGCCGATCGTATACATATCCTCGACATTGTTGCTCCAGTAGCGGATAAATGGAAAAGCATCCAGCTCCCAACGGAGTTGAACGCCTACTTTCTTATCCCGGTTGATCAGCTTCACCCAAGGCTCCTGGATATGCGTCAGCACCGTAAATATTTGCTCATTGGCTAACCTCGGCAGCACTTCCTGAAGATTTCTGATGGTACCGTCGGGTAACGTGATCCGGTTAATCGGTTCCTCAAAACGGCTCAAGTCTTTTGCAAATGCACTTTCATATTGCCTTGCATGAAAAGCGATACAATCTGGATATTCGATGTACACGCGTTCATTTAGGAACTGACCACCAAACGCCGCATGCTGCGTCCATGTAAATTGTACGGCTGCCGTTCCCTTATTACGAATTCGCTGCTCCACATACAGACGCGAATCCCCCTGCTTAATCTTAAATGTTTTTTCGATGAACAGCGGAACATCCGGCAATTGGACGAAGCAGCGGATGCTTGCACATTCAGCCGTATTTTGTTCAACTTCATACGCCCAAGGAACTGTTGCTGCGATGCCGCCGGTGTCCTGCGTAATATCCAAATCCAAATATCTGGCTCGATGGGGAAGGCAATCCTGCCAACCGCCCGTGAACAGCTCCGAATAATTGTTCAATCTGTGCTCAGCCAGATTTCTATGCTCAAACCGATCAAGCCCGTTGTTCGTTTTCAGAAGAATGTCCATATCTAATGGCTTGTATATGAACTCAAATATATCAGCCCCCTTACTGACTAGAATACGGACCCGCAGCAGTTCGTTTTCCAAGGTGACTGTCTTTATTGTAGATATAACCGATTCACGAATTGTGCACCGGGAGCTAATGGACATGTTCAAGCCCCTCCTCAATAACATACCACATTTTGGGTGCAATGGGTCACGTTTGTTTAAACATCGACAGCTCCCGAGACGCCGGAAAAATCTCGTCGAGCCGTTTCATCGTCGTGACGTCCAGTTCGATTTCGACAGAACGCAGCGTTTCCTCAAGCTCCTGTACGCTGCTTGGACCGATCACAGGAGCGGTTACAGCCGGGTTGGCCAACAACCACGCCAAGGAAATATTGGCTTCCTGCTCTCCGAGCTCCCTGCACAGTGCTGAGAATTGCTCCATCTGCGAACGATGATTTTCCAGCAGCATCTGGGCATCGACAGTGAGCGGTCGGATTGATGGCTTACTGACATCCACAGCCAGCAGCCCTCTGGCCAGTGGGCTCCATATCGTAATGCCAATGCCAAGCTCCCTCGCAGTTGGCAGTGTATCTGTTTCTGGAAATCGGTTCAGCAGGTTGTACCCGTGCTGCTCGGAAACAAGGCCCATATAATGCCGCTCCTGCGCGGCGGATTGGGCACGCGTCAAGTCTCTTCCGGCAAAATTGGAAGAGCCAATATAGTCCACCTTGCCTGACCGGACAAGGCCTTCGAAAGCCTCCCACAATTCTTCCCACTGCACATGCCTGTCAACATGATGCATTTGGTACAGCTCAATATGATCGGTTTGCAATCTTTTCAGCGATGCTTCGATATGACGGCGAATTTTGTACAAGGACAAGCCCTGTTCCTTATTCGGGCCGTCAAGCTCATCCTGCTCGAATACACGACCAACCTTCGTGCCAAGCACAACCCGTTCACGGCGATTGCCGCCCTGCGCGAACCAGCGGCCAATGATTTCCTCGGCTCTGCCGCGGTGGCCGATTCCGCCATATACGTTGGCAGTATCAAAAAAATTAATGCCTGCATCCAGAGCTGCATCCATAATTTTAAACGCTTCCTGCTCTGGAATGCTCCCATATTCCCCTTCTTTTGTTGGCAAGGAACCAAAGGCTGCTGTACCGAGGCACAGCCGGCTTACCCTTAACCCCGACTTTCCCAAGTAACCGTATTTCATTGCTCATACCTCCCCGCCTTTAAGTTTGTTTAAACATGGACAGCTCACTCGTGGCCGGAAAAATTTCGTCCAGCCGTTTCATCGTTGACGCATCCAGTTCGATTTCGACAGAGCGCAGTAAATCCTCGAGCTCCTCCACCGTACTTGGACCGATTACCGGGGCGGCTACAGCCGGATTGGCCAGCAGCCACGCCAGGGAAACGTTGGCTTCCTTCTCACCCAGCTCTCTGCACAGGTCAGAGAACTGCTCCATTTGCGAACGATGGGTTTCCAGCAGCATCAGCGCATCATCTGTCAGTGTCCGGGTGATCGGCTTGCTCACATCCGTGGCCAGCAGCCCCCTTGCTAGCGGACTCCATATCGTAATGCCGATACCAAGCTCCTTAGCGGTCGGCAGCGTATCCGTTTCCGGAAATCGGTTCAGCAGGTTGTACCCGTGCTGTTCGGAAATAAGGCCCATAAAATGCCGCTCCTTGGCGACCGATTGAGCACGTGCCAAATCTCTTCCGGCAAAATTGGAGGAGCCGATATAATCGACCTTTCCTGACCGTACAAGGCCTTCGAACGCCTCCCACAGCTCCTCCCATTGCACATTCCGATCCACGTGATGCATTTGATACAGCTCGATGTGATCGGTTTGCAGCCTTTTTAGTGATGCTTCAAAATGTCGGCGAATTTTGTACAACGACAAGCCCTGCGCCTTGTTCGGGCCGTCAAGCTCATCCTCCTCGAACACCCGGCCCACCTTCGTCCCGAGTACTACCCGTTCCCGACGGTTGCCTCCCTGGGCAAACCAGCGTCCGATAATCTCTTCGGTAATTCCGCGATGACCGATGGTTTCCCCACGAAGTCTTACTCCGCCATAGACGTTGGCCGTATCAAAGAAATTAATCCCCGCATCCAAAGCTGCATCCATAATTCGAAACGCTTCCTGTTCACTGATACTCCCATACTCTCCTTCTTTCCCTACCTTGCCGCCAAAGGCTGCCGTACCCAGACATAACCGGCTTACCCTTAATCCCGACTTACCCAAGTAACCGTATTTCACCGCAATCCCTCCACGAATAGAATACATTTCATTTTATGATATGTGCTACAACTGTACTTTAGCTTCAATCGTACTTTCATCCAGCTCAATGCCCAGCCCCGCTTGCTCAGGAAGAGCAAGAAATCCGTTCACCGGGATCAGCTTGTTGAGGTGAAAATGGTTTTGCTGCTGCTGGTAGAGTACCAAATATTCAAGATAAGGACACACCGAAGGGGCAAGCGATGCGATCACATGCAGATTAGGCAGCACTGTGCAGCCATGAGGGATGAATTTCACATCAAAAGCTTCAGCAAGGATCGCGATTTTACGCAGCTCTGTAATGCCTCCGGTCCAATCGGGATCAGGCTGGGCATAAGCTAACAGCCCCTCGTCAAAAAACGGTTTAAAATCTTTACGGGTATACAAATGCTCACCGGCTGCCAGCAGCAGTGATCCCCGTTCTTTTAACAGCCTGTAGCCGTCAATCTGATTGGGAAGCAGTGGTTCCTCCAGCCATAATGGCCGTAATTCGCGCAGCCGATCCATCATATCGATCGCGTAAGGAACGTCCCAGCCCATCCAGCAATCGAGCATGAAATCAGACTCGCTGCCAATGGCTTCCCGTACCTCCTGCGCCATACGAAGATTGCTTGCCCTCCCTTCCCCGCCAGCAGAGGGGCCATAGCGAAAAAACCATTTTTGCGCCTTAAAACCGGCGTCCACGAAGGCTTTTGCTTGCTCGCCTGCCTTGCCTGCATCAATCGGATAGCCCAGTGTGCTGGCATATACGGGAATTTGCGAACGCGTGGGTCCGCCAAGCAGCCGATAAACGGGTGTATGATAAAATTTACCGCGTAAATCCCATAGCGCACAATCGATTGCACTGGCAGCCATCATATAATAACCGCTGCGGCCGTGCCGGTCGAATCTCATTTGATCCCATAAACGTTCGATATCCAGCGGGTTCTGATCTAGCAGTAGCGGCCTCAGCTTCTTGATTATTATATCCGCCTGCTCTTCATACACCATCGGCCCGTATAACCCGTCAAGGCCCTCGTCGGTAACAATGCTCACATAGTAACGAACCAACGGTAAGGCCTCTGTCGTGCTATCAATGGACGGTGATGGGTCACGGAGCGCATATTCGGGATAGATGTCCAAGGGAGCAGCCGAGCGTGCACGGTGCTCCCACGCCTTGTTCATCATTCCGCTCAATTTAAAAACCTGTACATCAATAATTTTCATTATACCGCTCCGCGAACCTGAAGCTTGAGGCTGTACAAGGAAGAGCTCGCTGTTATGAACAGTGTGTTACCGAGCGCCGATTCCGGCGGTGAACCGAAGCATAGGTTGGCAGCAACCTCCGGGAATTCCAGTCTGCCCAACCGCTCCCCTGAAGGGGCAAATATCCACACACCGCCCGGTCCGGTCACATACACATTGCCATGCTCGTCTACTTTCATCCCATCTGCGGCACCAGGGCCTGCCTCCGTGTCCAGCTCCGCAAAGACCCGTCCATTGCTGATGCTTCCATCCGGGTTTACCTCGAACACTCTGACATGCTGTTCAGTCGTATCGTCAATGTATAAAAGTGATTCATCCGGAGAAAAGGCAAGTCCGTTAGGTCTGGGGAAATCTTCTACAAGCAAATCCAAAGCTCCTGATTGCGGATCATACCGGAATACCCCGTTAACGTCCAAATCCTTCGTATCTCCCAATGCTGTACTGTAAGGGTCGGAGAAATAAATCGCTCCATCCTTTTTGACAATGACATCGTTGGTGTTATTGATTCTGCTTCCTTGATAATGGGTGACGAGCGCTGTAATGGAGCCATCCAGCTCCGTTCGGGAAATTCTGCGGGTTAGCGTTTCGCACGATAACAGCCGCCCCTTCGCGTCCAAGGTAAGACCAACCGCTCTGTCGCTTTGATCACTATAAAGCTGCAAGCCGTTCGTCTCGTTCCAGGTATAAATACGATGATTCGGGAAATCCGTAAAATACAATTGGTTTGTGCGAGGGCACCAGACAGGACCTTCCGAAAAGGAGAAGCCGGAGGCCAATTTCTGCGCAGTCTGCTCGGGAGAAATAATATGATCCAGCTTTTCTGAATAACGGATGATATTCACCGGGTAAAGCCTCCTTCAGTTGTAAATGGAGAGTAATAAGCTTTTGCTGTAATCGTTCCCTTCGTGTGCCTGCCCAATATGTTGACCTGCTTGACCTCTCCCGGCAGCAGATCAAAGTAGTTATCCTCAAACAGCCAGCCGAACTCATCACCCTCATCATTGCCGGAGAGCTCAATGCATCGTGCAAACTGATCCGTTGACAGCGTGAGTTGACCACCGTTGATTTCCATCGAGATTCTGGCCTCGGGGAATCGCATATGCCTTTCGATATCTACGAAATCATGCGTTCTCGCGATTAGCTCACCCTGAGCATCCACCAAATAGGCATATAAGATATAGGTTCTGGAAAATTGCTTGAACTCGTTGAGATTCGTAATAAGGTTCGACTCACCTGAACGAACCTGCACGCTTTTCTCGAACTCTTGTACAAAAGCATTGGATAAAGGATCGAACAGCTTCACATATAAGGTGCCTTCAACATCGTTGGCACTGTCATTCACAGCCCACAAATAAATAAAGTTTTGCACATCAAACGACAGCAGCACAGGCTGGTAAGCTCGCTTGACCGCATAATAAGGCATATACGGCTCCATATAATAATCGATCATGCTCCCATAAATAACAGGCCATGAATCGTTCCATCTGCACACGAAATGCCCTTTGCATATTCGTTCGCCATCCGGGCTTTCAGACGGCTTGCCTCTGCGGTTATTTTCCAGCACCTTCCGCAAATAATGCCCATGGGCAGCACCAAATTTGTATACGGCCGATGGAAGATCGTCTGCGTCATAAAACAGCTCAATTGGCGGTATCTTCCTCCAGCCGAAGGCTGACGTCCGCTCGGTCCAGGTATCAGGCCAAGGGTATTTCGAGCTTTTGGTTATTTGACCTGAATAATCCGCTGGCCATGCCCGCTCCTCGCCCATATATCTCACAAAGCTTTTCAACGATGGCGGGGACGTTCTGATTTCCTCGGCAATCATGATCGGATAATCAGCTCCCGGAACATACCACGTATTCGTATAGCTGTGGGTATCCCCTGCCAACGGATCATTGCAATAAGCACCTCCGTATGGCGAGTTGATGTGGTAGTATCGGTCAGGGTCCAGCGTCTCACATACGTTCTTGTAATCCTCCAGAAAGATTTCGCCGCCTATGTAGGGCTCTCCGGGCAGCTCAAACTCAGCTCCCATGAAACATTCATTGCCACCACACCAAAACAGCAGCGAAGGGTGATGCTTAAGCCGCTTCACCTGATATTCTGCTTCCTTCCTGCACAATTCACGATAGGGCAGCGTATCGGGATACATCCCATAATCATGGAAAAACTCCTGCCAGATCAGAATGCCCCGTTGGTCAGCCTCATCATAAAATGCATCATCGTATCGATCGGCACCGCCCCATACCCGCTGCGAGTTCATATTCGCGTTCTCCAGCAGGTCCAGCAACTGGTTGGATTTTTCGTTATTCCAGCAGTGGGTAATTCCCTGAAGCTGCGCCGATTGAGCCCCCCATAATTTAATCTGCTTTTGATTAATGACAAAATCAAGCGGCTGCACCATCTTAACATCGCGAAAGCCGATGCGTTTCACGTTCTGGTCTTTGGCTTCGCCGTTAACAAGCACAGACACGGAAACCTCATATAACGGCTGCTCGCCGTAGCCCCGTGGCCACCACAGCAGCGGATCAGGAACTGCCAGTTCGCAGGTATAAGTCCAACTTTCTGCGTCTTCACTGGAGATTGGGGTGCTATGCTGAGCAACGACCTGCTGATCCGGGCTTTTGATAGTCAATTGTAAAGTGCTGCCTGCTGCGAACCCGGCTCCACTCACTTTCGCTGTAACTAACCCTTGCTCATACCCTTCCAGCAGTCGGAATGAAAGATCGTTGTCCACAATCTCCAGCTCATCTACAACCTCTAGAGAAACCGTGTCGTAAATGCCCATCCGGGTCAGGTAAGGCTTGGCACCTAAATAATCATTAAAATCCTGATCACTTTTTCTGATTAAACGACTCGGTCGTATTTTGCCAGTCCAATCCTTCGGATAATCGGCCTGCTGCATGTAGGCATAGGGCGAATGGATATGTACCACGAGTATATTTTCTTCCTGCAACAGCCCTGATACTTCCAGTCTGGCTGGCACATACATATTATTGTGGTAGGCCACATGCTTGCCATTGAGGTAGATATCGACCAGCGTATCCAGTCCCTTGAAATGAAGGTATGCCTTCTGATCCTGCAGCTCAGGAGCGCTAAAGGTTCGTTTATAGATCCAGTCGTGCTCGGCGACCCACAAGCATTCCTTTCCTTTGCCAAGCAGAGACGGGTCCTCGATTAGCCCTTCCCTGAGTAAAATTTCATGAACCTGAGCGGGAACGCTTGTCGGTATCCATCCATTTTCCCCTTCAGACCCTTCCGCATCCGTATTTAACGTATCCGCATGAACCTGATCAAATGGAGCGAATTTTTTGATTTCCCACGAATCGTTTAACTGAATAATGAGCTTCATGTTAACTCTCCCTTTGTATCTTAATGATGTAGGGCATGCATGTCATTCGACCTTTAGCCTTTGATGCTTCCTCCCACAAGTCCACGAATCAGATGCTTCGAGCCGAAGCCGAACAAAATCAGGATCGGAATCGTTGACAGGGCAAGCGCCAATATTCTGGCGGCATAATCCGTACGGTATTCACTGCTCAACAAGGAGACTGCAAGCGGTATCGTATACAAGCTTTCCTTATTAATCAATACCAGAGGTGTCAAATAGTTGTTCCAGGACCATAGGAAAAACAGCAGGGACAAGGTGATCAGAGCCGGGCGAATAACAGGCAGCACGATTCTCGCAAATATACCGAATTCGCTGCATCCGTCCAGCCTGCCGCTTTCTATAATTTCACCAGGGACCGCACTGCTGATATACTGCGTCATCCAGAACACACCGAATGCATTGGCTATACCACCTATAATCAACGGAACCAATGTGTTAACGAGTCCCAGATAACGCATTTCCACAACAAATCCAACCAAACCTAGCTGTGGAGGGATCATCAACGTGCCAATAATAAAGAAATAGAGCAGCTTTTTACCTTTAAACTGGTATTTGGCGAAGGCAAAGCCTGTCAGCGCACTGACCAGTACCGCTGCCGTCGTATTAATCACAGCAACCATCAGACTGTTCAAATAAAATCGGAAAAAGTTTTGCGCCAGTACCGATTTCAGATTTTCCAGCAAATAAGTGCCCGGAAGCAGCTTGAGTCCTGTATACAAATCCTCACTGACATAGGTACCCATAATAATCATCGTATAAAACGGAACTAACGCAAACAGGGATACAATCGTAACCAGGATATATACCGGTAATTTTCCTATATGTCTCAAAGCTGCGATTCCTCCTTGCGGTTCATAATTTTCATGGAGAAGATGGAGAAAATCGAAATTACAATAAACAGACTGTAAGCAATAGCAGAGCCATAGCCGAATTCAAAATTGTGAAAGGCCACGTCATAATATCTCATGACTACGGTCAAGACAGCATGGTCAGGACCACCAATCGGCTGTGATGCGGATTGAAACAGCAGCTGCGGTTCATCAAACAAGCGAAAGCCGTTAATTATGCTGGTAATCACGACGAACAGCATGATCGGTCTTAACATAGGAATCGTTATATGAACAAAGCTGTCCCACCACCGGGCGCCATCGATTTTGGCTGATTCATACAGCTCTTCGGGAATTGTGGATAACCCTGACAAAAACAGCACCATTTTATACCCGTAAGCAGTCCAGCTCATCATAATGATCACAACAAGCCGGGCTGCCCATGGAACACCCAACCAATAAACAGTGTCAATGCCCATCATGCCAAGTACTGCATTCACCGAACCATTCTTCCAGTCAAACAAAATTTGAAAGATGATTCCGATTGCAACCGGCGTTGTAATATACGGTAAAAAGTTAATCAGCTGAAGCGCATTTCTTGATTTTCGAAAGAAATCCTTCAGAAATACCGCCAGCAGAAGCCCTAATATGATTTCTACCGGTATGGTGATCACAATGATCAGAATCGTGTTGTACAGGGATTCATAGAACAGGCTGTCATTCGTAAATATTCGGATATAGTTAGCTAAACCAACAAATACCATATCGGTGATTCCATCCCATTTGGTAAAGCTGATCACCAGTGAGAACAGGATCGGAAATAAACCGAATGCGATATACATAACAAAATACGGGGCTACCATCAAATAAGGTGTTGCCTTTTTCCCAACCCTTAGCAAGCATCTCACCTTCTACCTTATCATTATGAATCAAAAGGGAGCTTGCGCCTGAACCCAAACCCCCTTTTGGCCTTCTTGCTATTTAACAAGCTTGATCTTGCTTATTGAACCTTGAGATCTGGCTGCTTGCTCTTCAAGTCATCTTCCATCTTCTTGATCAGCTGATCCACAGCCACGTTGCCATCCTTGGACGCATTGATCGTTTTCATCGCTACGTTAACGGAATCATCAATATCCTGATCATATTTGCTTGGCAGGCGTACCGATTTAATTTTGGGGAATACATCCTGGGCAATAGCCTTCTGAACGTCCTGCCCGGCAAAATGCTCTTCCTTCTTCGAGTAGAAGTCGGCTTTCTGGTAAATCGGTTTGAATGGCGAGAAATTGCCCTTATAATCGCGTGCTACCTCAGAGCCTTTTTCGGTCAGGAACAGCCATTTCACAAACTCGGCTCCCCCTACTTTGTTCTTGGCTTTTTGTGGAACTCCTTGCAGTGTTCCGCCAAGCGGGAAAGGCCCTCCCGGTGGAATCATGAAGCCCCAACGGCCTACGCCATTTTTATCGTTAGCTTTGATTGTGAACTCAACCGACCAGTTGGCACATGGGTAAAAAATGTGTAAATCATCGGTATAGGACGCATTAGCAGCAGGGGAGTTCGTATCCAATACATCGATAATGCCTGCTTTTTTCATTTGCACCAGCTTGTCAAGCAAAGGCCCAACACCCTGCTTCAAGTTCAGTGTAGTCCCTTGAATAAACGGTGTGTTCGTTTGCCCTTTGAGGAATGCATAAGCATCGCCAAGGCTTGCAAACATAAACACCTTGCCATTGGACTTCTCCTTGACCTCGATGCCCTTCTGAATAAAGGTATCCCAATCGGTAAAGATTTTTTCCAATTCCGCACGATCCTCTGTACCAAAGTACTGTTTGGCTAAAGCGCGTTTATAGGCCATACCCGCGACAGAAGGGGCTTCAGGACCGACGTAAACTCCGCTCTCGGTAGTTTCCAGAGGAACCAAATAGTCGAGCACCTGGGATTTGTCAAGATTGTAAGGGGCTTTAGACAGATCCTCCCAGATATTCAGGGATAGCAGCTTGCCACGATAGGTCTGTTCCAGCCATGCCACATCAGGTAGATCCGCCCCGGAGGCCAGCGCCGTTTGCAGCTTTTGAGCCATATCCTTACTCTCAACCGCTGTCATGACAATGTTATACTGGGGATACAGCTTGGTGAACTCCTCATACATCTTGGCCCGGGAATCCGTCTTGTCCCACAACCAAATATTAATGTCCGTCTTCGCTGTACTGCCTGCCGCTTCCGGCTTTTTGTCTGTACCAGCAGCATTTTGTTGACCCCCGCCACTGCATCCTGCCAATCCGAGCATTGCTGTGAGAAGAACCACGGGTAACGCTTTCATCCATCTCTTGCGCATACATCATCCTCCTGATTCAATATGATCTTGCTTACATCGATTAATATAACAGCAGCACCCAGAGCTGAATACATGTCAAAATTATTATATGTTACACATTTTTATGATCTGCGGCATATGGAAGCCAGTCAGGTATGGAAAAACGGATTTGCGTACCCTCGTTCTCTACACTTTCGATTTGTAAAATCGCCGTTTCACTATACAATAATTGAAGTCGGTTATTCACGTTCAGCATGCCAATGTGGTCCAGATCCTCCTGCAAAAAAGGCGAGCCCATCAACGAACGAAGACGTTCCAGCTTCTCAAGGCTCATCCCAACTCCGTTATCCTCCACACTTACCACAAGGTTGCCGCTCTCAGCCATTACACGGATTCGAATCCAGCCTTTGCGTTGAGAAGGGAGAATACCGTGAAAGATGCTGTTTTCCACTAACGGATATAAAATCATTTTGGGTATTTTTTTCTCCCTGCAAGCTTCTTCAACATCCCATAACAGTTCCATTCTATCGATATACCTGTATTGCAGAATCATTATATAATCCTCCATGTAGATCATCTCTTCTTGAATGGAGGCGAGCATCTCGGGTTTATTCTTGATCGTTCGCTGCAGGAATGAAATAAATGCCTTCGTAAGAGCCGCCACATCCGGGGCATTCGCCTTTCTCGCCAAATAAATCACGGAATTTAAAGTGTTGTAAATAAAATGCGGATTGATTTGGTACATGAACATTTTCAGCTCAAGCTCTCGCTTCTGTTTCTCCATCAGAACCGATTCTTCCACCAGATTTTTAATATCCTTGACCATTTTATTAAATACCTTGGCAACCTCTTCGATTTCATCGCCACTTGTCACCGATATGTGGGTATGCAGCTCGCCCTTGGAAACCTGGCGCATGCCTCTGATCAGCTTCATGAGCGGCTTGGTCACATTGGCAACCACCGGATAGATCGACAATGACATGATCAACAAACAGATCAGCATAATGGATACCAACACATAATTGGTATATGTCATGTTGGCGTTGATTTTATTTTCCGAAATCACCCCGATTAATTCCCACTGCGAGGAGGGTATCGATTCATGAATGTAATAATTCCCGTTTTTCAACACGGTCTCTTTCGGATAATCGGAATCGCCAAACACTTCCTGCGGAGCCGATAAAGCAGCAGCGTTCGGAGCATACACCGTTTCCTTATCCTTGTTCAAGGTCCATATGTGAATCCCGAGCGAAGGGTCGGTCAGCATCGGTTTTACCAATACCTCATAATTCATGTGAATGAGAAGCTTGCCCAAATATACATAAGGATTTTGCTTGTCATAAATATTCATCACATAGGTGACAACCTTTATCTCCGTAGGTCGGTTCAAATTATTCGTAACAATATGCGGCTTCGACGTTCCGTTATACTGATTGTTGGATCTAAAGTCATCGTACCAATCCTCCGTTATGGAGCTCGAGTATACATCTTTCATTTCCAATACCTTGTTATCGCGATCCACGATAAACATATCGACAATGATATGGTCCCTGAGCAAGCTGTACTCCTTTAATACCGTTTCCAATTGCAGATTGCTCACAAAATAGTCGTAGTCCTGCGTGGTAGACATTTTTTTTAACAGCAGCTGCAGCTGATCGTTAACGACAATCCCTTTGGCATAATTCACAATATCCTCGGAAAGATAAGAAACCTGCTGGGCTATTTTTTCAACGATCGTTTGGTTATCTCTAACGATCTGCCTGCTCAAAATCGGATTGACGTACAAATAAATCGAAAAGCTGCTCAGGCCGACTGAAAGTAAAATAGAAATAAATGCGACGGCAGTAATTTTTACCTTAATATTCATTGATTTTAGAAAATGAGGCATTCATCGACCCTCCTTCATGATGAAAATACAATCCAAATTCGAATTGGGAATCGTCCGTGAATCCTTTTACAAATCACCGGGGCTGAGTCCGGTTACTTTCTTAAATGTTTTGGAAAAATATTGTACCGTTTGATATCCGACCATCGAGCTCACCTCGTAAACTTTATAATGGCCGGAAGCCAGGAGCTCCCTTGCCTTTTCAATCCGGTATTGGGTCAGATACGTGATGAAGGAAACGCCCACCTCCTTCTTAAACAATTGGCTCGTATAAATCAAACTGAACCCCATCCGGTCCGCAATTTCATTTAACGTAATATCCTTAGCGTAATTGGCATGAATATATTGCAGCAGCTCCCTGATTTTTTTGCTGTATTTGGAATTCGATTCTTCTTCCAGCTTCATGACCCTATGTTGGAACCATTCTGCAATCTGGTACACACTGCCCAGCTGCTGTATTTCAGACAGAGCATCAAAGGGCTCGATCATTGGCGTTCCGTGCTTGGGAATTGCTTTCAGATTGATCAAACGGATCAGCTCCAGGATTCCGCTTTTAAGTGCAGCTATATCCTCCAAGGCTACAAGCAGCCGGGTAAACAGCTCATCAATACCTTCATTAGCCAATCCATACTGCTCATGCTTCAAATGCTCCTGAATTTCCTTAAGCTTGTGATCTATCGAAGATAACAGTGACTGCTTGTCGAGCTGCTTGTGAGTCTGCACTAATAGGGAGCTGCCCTTTCTAAATATTCTTAAGGCATACAACTCCCTTGTTTTTTTAAGGCTCTCTCGGATATCTCGCTGGTTTTCAAAAACAGGTCCGATGGCTACGGAAATCTTCCTGGAAAACGCTTTGTTTATAAGGGATTGCAGATGATTAGCCAAATGGCTGCTGTATTCAAAAATGCTGAGTTCACTACTGCGTTCCGGAATTCGATAAAAAATAATATATTCATTATCGTACATATCAACGACTTCCGATTCGACTTCATCCGATGAACGCGCGTACATAAAATCGATAAATGTTTTCCTATCTACTGCGGCAGGTCTGTTCTCTGTATATTCCTGATCTGGATGAAGAAAATCAAAGCCCATAATTAGAATTCCTGTTCTGCCCTTCCAACGGAACAAATCGTCGGTGACGATCATGCCAGCATCATCGATCATCGACTCCATACGCTTGAGGTACATACGAAGCTGCTCTCTGCGGGCCAAATAACCAACACTTTCTTCCTCCTGCATCTGCTGCTTTAATTTGTTCAGCTCCTGAATTAATAACGAACCATCCAGTTCATGCTTCAGCACATAGGAATGGATACCCAATTGAATAGCCTGCCGCGCAAAATCAAAGTCACCATAGGACGTTAGCAGAATGATTTTTTTGCTTTTGCGAATTTGTAGAATGGTATCAATCATTTCCAATCCACCCATGACAGGCATCTTGATATCCGTAATAATCACATCCGGATTTTGTTCCATACAAATTCGCAAGCCCTCTCCGCCATTCCTTGCTTCGGCGATGATCTCAAAACCATGCTGCTCCCAATCGATTAAATGTTTGATGTCCTCTCTCACAATATCCTCATCCTCGACAATCATGACCTTCAGCAATTTCCATCCCCCCTACTTGAATCCGCTTACACTCATTGTGAATTAAAGTGAAAATATAATCAATATTACCATATCCGAATTAAATTATGTTTATTAATGTTAGTAAGTGTGATTTCAATCGTATTCATATTGATTTATCCTGAATATTGTCAGAGTTTCTTTTGATACAATATCTTAAATAAAGCAATCCCGATCCCGATGCCCAGAAAAGCAAATAACATCGGCATCCATACAGGACCTAATAAAATGCCGAAAATGGTCAGGTGAGCTGAATACATCAACCCTACTGTACCGAGAAATGCGCCGCTAACATAAGGCAGATAAGCGTAATCTGCTGTTTCACCGCTATCTTTATAAGCGTCCCACATTCCAAACATATAGACGCAAGGATAAAACATTAGCCAATGATAATCGGTACTTTCAATCGAGTTCTTGATTTCGCCATTAAAGCTGAGAATTATGATTTGATTCAAATGTGCATTCGAGTTTATAACAAACTCCAGAACAATCAAAGTGAAACCTTTTATATATTTTTTATTTAGTATTTGTCCAAAGCCGGGAAACGCAATGCTCCACAATAGTCTTTCGATTTTATTGGAACGGTTCATCGGCATCCAGGGATAGTGAATTATTCAGAAAGAATGGAGTATCCAACTCTAAGCAGCTACCTATTTTTAATAATGGATACAATAACCTGTCACACAACACTATTGGCGCCAATTCAATTCCTCCCCGTGTTATTTCGTTCTTGTAGTATGGGAACTATTTAACAATTTTATGTGACATGCCCGCATAAAATAATCGCACTCCATCAGACCCGAGGTCTGAAGAGTGCGATTATCATAACTTGATCATTATTTAAAAAGGGCATCCAATGAATAGGCGCCAGCTCCGGTTAAAGCGATTCCGACTGCAACGGCAATAAGAACTAATGGATACTCATAGCCATTGGCTGCAGCCCAAATACCGTTCTTCGCGTGAACCTTGAAGGCTCCAAGCATTGTCGCAGCAATCAGAATAGCGGCAACAGGGGTCAGCCAGCCTATAGCGAACAGTAATCCTCCCAGCAGTTCCATCAACCCGGCGATAACTGCCATAGCAACTCCCGGCTTAATACCAACCGACTCCATCCAGCCACCTGTTCCTTTGGGGCCATAGCCACCAAACCATCCAAACAATTTTTGAGCTCCATGACCGACAAACAACAAACCAACAACCAAACGAATTAATAATAATCCCCATGCTACCATAACAACCAGCCTCCAATTAGTTTTAATTTAATATTCTTAATTTTAAGATATATGACAGAGAAATAACAAATATGCTTGCTAACTGATAACAGAAGCACCTTTTCTGTATGCTAAGAGATCGGTTTTGATCTCCTGCTTGAATGTCGCGTTCTCCGCCGTTTTCCAATGCATGATCATTGAGCTTAACCTCCTTTTATCTCACTATTAAGTATCTTTAATTAAAGATATATGATTTGTGGATGTTTGTCAACAACAATTTAAATCTTACATGGCTTGATCTATTAGGCGCAGCGCTTAGCTTGCTGAGATGCCTTCAGCTCTGCTCCTTGCAGATCAAGCCCATCTGGTTCCTACTTAAGCATACTTAAGCTTATCCATATTTATTTCTGAATCCCGTAGTTATTATCGGCGCTCCACTTGTTCTCCTCCTTCTTTTGCTTCACTCCGTCCAGCATTACCTTTTTCAGATCATTCAAATATTTGTCCAAGGGTAATGAGCCTTCGAGATACAGCTGGCCCAGCTTCTGATTGTTCTCCGTAACATTTTTGTCGACCTCGCCGCCATAAATGTTCAGCTTCATCGGATCACCTACAAAGGCAAATCCTTTCAGGTTATCCGGAAGATCCGCAGTCGAGGTGGCTGGAGTCCGGTATAGCTTCTGTGCATGCAGGCCCTGAATCTGGGCTGAGGTTACAAAAGCCATAAAATCAATGGCTGCATCGAGCTTCTCCGGCTTGATCGATTTGGGAATGGCCATATTGCCCGCGGGCACACCACCGATTTCCATTAGCTTGCCTATGGCATCAGGATGGTTTTCTTTGGTCAAATACGGCAGCGGAAAGGCAGCCATCTCAAACTTGCGCGCGCTGGATTCATACAGCACCTTGCTCTGTCCGGAGGTTCTCATAATCATCGCAACTTCCCCACGCAAAAACATGTCCGTCGACGTATTAAAATCGATGCCATTATAGCCCTTCGACCAATATTGACTCCAATTTTTAATAATAGGGAACACATCCTTGTAAGGAGAGCGGGTTATATCGACAATTCCTTGATCCACAGCTCGGGTATACTCATTCACTTCGATAAAGCCGTTATGCCTGACATCCATCTGTTCATATTGTCCTGCAATCAGCTCCTCTGTCAGGATGCGAGTGGTCCAGCTGTAGTTGTAATCCCCAGGCTTTGTGTTTGGAAAACCAAATGGTGTTACCCCTGATTTTTTCAATTTATCCTGAATGTCCAGAAACTCGTTCCAGGTTGCAGGTACGTTCTGGATACCGGCTTTGGCAAACAGCTCCTTATTGTAAAGAATACGTACAGAATCGATGCTGGCCGGCACGCTTGCATAGGTTTTATTATCTCCGATCAAACGCTGCAATACAGATTTGGGAAATACTTCATCCCAGGACTTGCCACCAAGATAATCATTCTTTTTACTGTAAAAAGGCGTCAGATCCATAAGAAGACCTTTCTTCAGATCTTCCTGATCCCATATATATCGGGTTGTGAACAAATCCGGTGCGGTACCGCCGATCAGCTGTGTTGTCACCCATGCCCGATGCTGCTCCACACCTCCAAAATTTTGCAGCTGTAAGTTGATTTTCACGTTCGGGTTTTTCTGCGCGTACATCTTCACCGTTTCTTCCCAAATTTGCTGCTCGGTCTGATCTCCGTTCGCCTCGGTCGTAAACATGACGTTAAGCTCGGTCTTGGCACCTGTACCCGTTGTAGAGCCCCCCGCTGGATTACTGGAGCCAGCATCACCCGACGGAGTCCCGGTACACCCGGCAGCCATAAACGTAAATGCTAATCCAAACGTTAGAAGCTTGTAAGACGTTCGCTCCTTGCGTAATATTGCAAACATGGTTCAACACCCTTCCTTTGTCTACATCGTAAGCCTACCTACATTCGTTTCTTCGCACCATCACTTCTTTTTAGTTCCCGTACGTACTACCCCTTCATCGCACCAGACGTGATCCCGCTGATGAAGGATCGAGTGGCGAACACAAACAAGACCAGCATAGGCACCGAGGCGATAACGTATCCTGCAAATTGCATTCCCTGCACCTGATCGAGCGGTCCTTTGATATTGCTCAGCGCCAAAATGATTGGGCGAGCCCGATCCCCCGAGGTCACGACCAGAGGCCAAATGTAGTTGTTCCAGCCGGTTAGTGCATTCATGATAGCCACCGTCGCAATGATGGGCTGAGACAGCGGCAGCACCATTTGCCAGAGTATTCTCAGATCACCTGCACCCTCCAGCTCGGCGGCTTCCAATAGGCTTCTGGATATCCCCTCAAAAAAAGTCCTCATCAGCATCGTTGCCAAAGCGGAAGCCCCAGCCATCGGTCCAAAAATTTGAGCCCAGTGCGTGTTAAGCAAGCCAAGATTTTTGAACAAAATAAATTGAGGAATCAGCAGCAAAAACCCGGGCACCATCAATAGCATGAGGATAAGCGCATACAATATTTTTTTGCCTGGGAAGCTGAATCTCGCAAATGCATAACCCGCAAGTGTCGAATTGATGAGCACGCAGACGATAATGCCCGATGTAATCAGAATCGAATTCATAATAAACGGCCATGTTTGTTTGAACGCACCACTATAATTATCAACGTGCAGCGGGAATGCCGGAGTCCAAAAGCTGTGAATAATCTGATCCTGAAACTTCACAGAGCTCATCAGCAGCATATAAAAAGGAAACAAGGTTAATGCGACCAGCAGCCATAAAATCAGCTGGTTGGCAGCAGCTCCATAAGTTAATTTACGCATGCTCATTTCCCCTTAATCCAGCTTTTCCGTTTGTTTCATTGCTTTGTTCGCGACAAAGGTAAATAGAATAAGAATGAGGAAAATCATCACGCCGATAGCAGACGCGTACCCCAGCTCGTTATACTCAAAGCCCTTTTTATATAAATACAGGGCAGGGGTCAGCGTCGTAAACCCTGGACCTCCGTTGGTCAGGACCAGCACATTTTCGAAGCTTTGATATTGATGAATGAAGGCCAGAATGACAACAAGCCTGATTTGATTACGGAGTAAAGGCAGCTCGATATACCAAAAGCGCTGCCAGCCGTTCATACCGTCCAGCTTCCCCACCTCATACAGCTCGGGAGAAATGGTAAGGAGTCCCGCCAAATAGATGAGAAAGTAAATACCACCTATCCAGGGAAAATTAACGAATACAATGGACGCCAGAGCTGTCGTACTATCACCCAACCATGCGTGGGTCCAGGAGTCCAGACCTAGCTGTCTTAGCAGTGTATTCAGAACGCCATTACTTAAATAGATCCATCGCCACAACAAAAAGATAATGATGTAAGGAACAACCATCGGAACGAGGAATAAGAAGCGATACGCATGCTGAAGCTTTTTATGGGAATGAAAGACGCCAACAGCGGCATACAACGGTAAAGTCAGCTGAATGATGACAAAGCTGATCGTTAGCAATGTGACATTTTTAAGAGAAGCATAGAAGGTCGGATCGCGAACGAGCTTGACGAAGTTATCCAAGCCAACAAACGTATTCAAATTTGCCCCGTTCCATTGATAAAGCGATTTGATTATAGCCGTAAAAAATGGATAATACTTGAACAAACCCATCGAAACAAAAATTGGCACCAGGAAGGAGTAGGCGATGATGTATCTTGTCAGCTTCCTCCTCTGTTTCAATGCCAAATCTGTCGCAGGTCGGTTGATAGCTGTACCCGAATGGGGTTCTGTCATTGTGCCTTCTCCTTTCTCAGGTACACCTGAATTGAAATGAATGACTAACCGCTCCCATACGTGAGCAGCTACAGCTTCTTATTGTCCAGCAGTTGATTCCGCATCCATTCACTCTGCACCAAGCCATCGCCTTCCGCGCATAGCCGCTCATATAAGAGGCTTCTGAAGGTCTGGATCAGCTTCTTGCAGCCAGGGTCATAAATACGATTGATCAATTCGTCAGGGTCGTGCGCCAAATCATATAATTCATCGATATCCGTTGTGTTCCAGATATATTTCCAGTTCGCAGTGCGAAGCATTCTTTGCGTATACAATCCAAACTGCTGCCCGTTGTAGGTGGAAACGATCTCCTTTCTCCAGTCGGGAACAGACTCATCATTCAATAATGGAATAAGCGATCTGCCATGGAACCATGAGGGTACAGGCAATTCCAGCCCTTCCAGCAATGTTGGTGGCAAATCGAGCATATTATAGACAAACTGGTCGCATACACGTCCCTGCGCCGCTATCCCGGGGTATTTGATAAGCAGCGGAACCTTGACCACATCGTCATAGAGCACGTAATGCTTGTCGATCATCCGGTGCGAGCCGCACATATCGCCATGATCGGAGGTAAAAATGACAAGGGTATCGTCGTAGGTATTCGTTTGCTTCAGCTCTTGAAGCACTTTGCCTATCGCATCATCCGCCTGACTGATGACACCATAATAGCGGGCCACGATAGGTGCCCATTCCTCCCATGTAAAGTCTTCAATCCGCCAGCTGTGAAGCTGCTGCTTCTGAATATATGGCTTATTGGCAAAGGTTTCGTTAAAGCTGCTCCAAATCGGAATATCCTCAGGTCGGTACATATCTGCGAAGCTGCCTGACGGTCTGCACGGGAGATGAGGCTCGGTAAAATTCAGCTGAATGTACCAGGGATGATCCCCTGATGTCAGCTCACGGATCGATTCGCATGCTCGATCCGCCAGCCAGTGCGTCTTGGAGCACTCTACAGGAACGGGATCACGTTCTCCAAAAAATCCAGCTTCATAGCGGATATCAGGGTATGCTTGCGCCAGCATTTCCTTGTACCCCTCAAATCCGATATAGGTGTCATAACCGTACTCCAAGGGAGACAGATCGGGATGAACATCCCATTTACCAAGAAATACATTGGTATAGTCGCACGTGTGGAGCTCTCTGGGCCAAGCATATTCCGTTGACTCAAGCGCCGGGATGCGGAGTCCGTTTTTGAAATTCCACAGTGCTCCGAAGGTTTCGGGCCTTCGACCATTAATCAAGGCTTGCCTGGATGGGCAGCAAATGGGTATAGGTGTAAAAGCGTTCGAGAACCAAACCCCTTCCGCGGCCAATCGGTCGATATTCGGGGTATGAACCGGATAAGCTCCGCTATAACCGATGCAATCGTAACGCAGCTGATCGAGCATAATAAACAAAATGTTTGGGGATTTCATAGCGTCTCCGCTCCTTCCTTTCCAAAGGGTCCCTTTATGGGCTGCTCGGCACCTCGATCACATGGCCGCCGGATTGTTGGGATAGGATTGCGGCTTCGATGACCTCCTGGGCTGCCAATGCTTCCAAGCCTGAGCCCTCAATCTGTTCAGGAGCAGCTTTCTGTTTAATTTGCTCGATAAATCGTTCGATCCGGTTGCGGAACGTATCGTTGAAGCCCTGCATGCCTCTCATAATCGAATTGTGCACCACAATGGTTTCACTGCTCTGACGTGGATACAGGGTAATGTTTTCGTATACATTTTCGATGACAAACCGTCCTTCTGTTCCAGCCACCTCGCACCATTCGATGGGGTGGAGCATGGACATGTCATAGCTGCCAGTCAAATGACCGATAGCCCCACTGACAAACTCCAGATTGATACTTGCGTTGGACCAGGTGGTTCGGCCCGGAGCTTTATTCATAAATGCCTGCACTCGCTTGATGTCACCGAAAAAATAACGCATAACATCTATAGAATGAGGATGAAGCGCTCGCATATGAAACCATTCCGTAAAATCGGCCTTGTTATCAATCGACAGTCTCATATTGATAAATAGCGGGGCACCCAGCAGATTTTGTTTCATCCAAGCCTTGCCCTTCTCGGCAGCCGGAGTAAAGCGGTGGTTCAAATTACAGCCAAAACGTACGCCCTTGGCTGCGGCTGCTTTCACCATGGCCCGGGCTTCTTCAATCCGGTTGGAGATCGGCTTCTCGACCAGCACATCCTTCCCGGCCTCGATAGCCAGCATCACGGGTTCATAATGATGGCTGCCCTTTTCCTCACCGCCTGTCGCTACGCAAACCATGTCAATCTCCTCGGTGTCCAGCAATCTTCTGAGGTCTGTATAAGCTTTGACTCCAAAGGCTGTAGAAGCCGCTTTGGCTCGATCCTCCATTAAGTCACAGACAGCAACAAGCTCCGTATCCGGATGCTGTGCATAGTAACGGCAGTGTATATTCCCGATGTTATTGACGCCAACCACAGCTACACGAATCATATAGATGAACCCTCCCTGAACATGCGTGAATGTGAAAATATACAGCTGTCATCTCTTTAGCCGACTGCTTACCGTACTGCTATAAATTGATCACTGCTGCTCATAAACAATAGCCGCACCGCAATATTGCGGGCGGCATGGTCCACTCGTTATTTGCTCTTATTAAGCTCTTTGGCCTGAAGAGCTCGGGCATTGCGGGAATCACCGATATATAAAGTATCATACGCCTGCTGCGAGGATGTAAAAGGAGCGTCACCCTTGCCATGCCAGCCAAGATTTGTATACATCGGATTGGTTCTCCCTGTCTGCTCCTCTCGCTTGCTGATATAGGCTTCCATTCTTGCCGTGAGCAGCTCCACAATTTCCGGTTCCTGCTCGGCCACATTGTTATTTTCTTGCGGGTCCTCAATCAGATTGTACAGCTCAACCTCCGGTTTAAAATGGAAATCGGGCTCCAGCGCACGAATCAGCTTCCAATGCGGCGTTCGCCATCCGTGCTTGCGCATCCAGGTGCACTCCGTAATATACAATTCACTAACTCTGCGTCCCGGATCATCATGTATGAAAGGTACAAGGCTTTGACCGTCCGGCTCCAGCTGCTCATCAATTCCCATCAATTCCAGAATCGTTGGCATAATATCACTGATAACCGTGACATCTGTCACTCTTTTACCTGAGGGTACTTTACCCGGATATTTGATAATTAGTGGTACAACCAGAGTGCAGTCATACAAGCCATGATGATCGAAAAAACAATCGTGCTCATACAGCGTTTCGCCATGGTCGGACGTCACCACGATCAGCGTATCCTCGGTAAGTCCCAAAGCGTCTACGGTTTGGAGCAAATTTTGAATGCAGGCATCCATATAGGCAACTGCTCCATCGTATTGGGCATTCACATACGCTTCATCGGTCACGCCTTCCGGAATCCATGATTTGAGAAAATCGGCGAATGGCTTGAAGCTGTAGACCGGCTCCATGGAAGGGTTGGATGGGTCCATCTCATCGCCCCCATAAAAAATACGCTCATAGGGCTTCGGTGGCAAATAGGGAGAATGCGGGTCCATATGGCGAAGAAACAGGAAAAATGGTTTGTCATCCTCAGCCAAGCGATTCAGCTCGGGAATGGCCACCTCGTTCAGGTTTTCAGCCTTCGGACACCTTCCTGATTCGCCTGGCAGCCAGGCTTCGTAATCCAGATAAGTATCAAAGCCTCGCGACGATGGATTCCCTGTAAAACCGACGCAGGTCGTGTTATAGCCGAGTTCGCCAAGCACCTCCGGCAGCGTCTTTGCCCCTACTGCTCCTTTGTGCCGCAGTGCGACTACATCGGTACCAAAGCAATCCTTGCCAGTCAGCATACTGGCATAAGCAGGGGTGGTGGGGATACTGGGGCTAAAATGCTGTTCAAACAGCACCCCTTCGCCAGCCAGCTTATCCAGATGCGGAGTTGTCAGCTTGCCATAGCCATAAGAGCTCATTCGATCACGACGCAGGCTGTCAATTCCGAACAGAATCAGATTAGGCTTTTTTGTAGAACCGGACATTCCGTTCACTCTCCTATATTTATGATAAATTTATTAAATATGATGATCATTCGGATCTAATTAACGTGCGCCAAGCTGTCGGAGGCAAGCGTTCAAATACCCGTAGGTTTCTGCAGCGACTATGGACACTTGGGCAAGTGAATGCTCCGGCTTGGCACCGATAACCTCAAGTACAACAGGTCCGTTATAGCTGCTGTCTGCCATCGCTTTGCAGTAAGCAAACAGATTGATGTCGCCGCGCCCGCAAGCCTGCAGCTCAATCGGTCCCGGGCCCTGCTCACGGCCTTTGCAATCACGGATATGAACATGCTTGACTCTGCTGATAACAGCAGGCAGCGCTTCCTCTGGATTTTCGTTGGCTCGGAAAATATGACTGGGGTCCATATCGATGCCAAATGCGGCAGACGATACCTCGGACATCGCCCTGAGCGTTGTCGGCGTGTCATGGATGGCATTGCCAATATGCGCCTTCACACATAAAGTCACTCCAAAGGAGGCCGCCTGTTCCGACATCCGCTGCAGCATATCGATCGAGCGCTGCACATCCTCTTCTACACCGGATTTACCACCCGGTCCGATATTAATGATCGGAATCCCAATTTCTGCTGCTGCCTCAAAAGCGCTCAACAGTCTCTGTTCATCTTTGACGCTTCCAAACTCCATCGAAAGAAAACTTAAACCGTTCTCTTGAACAATCGATCTCAGCTCAGCTGCTTGCTCCTTCCAGCGCGTAAGCTCCAAATGCTCGCACATGCCTTCGATGGCCGAAATCTCCACCCCATCGTAGCCACTAAGCGCAATGTGACGCACAGCCGTCGCAAAATCAAATTCCTTAAACAATACCGAATTGACACCAAGCTTTATCATATTCCTACACTCTCCCTTTTTCGGCTTTTACTGCCGTGTTTAATCAAGCACTGCTTTTGAAGTGAAGCCCTTAATATCTCTAATCACTCAATCATTTAAAAGTTCGGCGAACCCTGAGCGGAGCGACCGTGGTGTTCTGGAGATAGCGAAGCGGTGCCTTTGTTTCCGGATTTTCACCAATAAATGTCTTATGTAATAAGAAAAATCCGGAAACAACAGCAATCGTAAGAATACTTCGGTCGCGCAGCAGAACTGATTCACCGTACTTTTATTTCTCCACTACATCACCAATGGATCACCATGAAACGCCGGCAGCGGGTGAGGCCTAACCACGGCACCGCCCTGTTCATACGATTCAATCACGGCAAAGGTGTATTCCAGCACAGCCAGTGCGTCTCTGCCGGAAGCGCGAATGTGCTCTCTTGGCACGCCATTGCTAATATCCTCAAGAAACGCATGCAGCCTGTTGTTAAAGGTCGTATTAAATTCCGTAACACCTGATTCCGTTACCTCAGGCTCTGGATGCGCACCAATGACAGGAACACCCGGCTGAGCCCTCCAATAGGACACTTTTTCCACACAATTTTCAATGCAGAAGGTTCCCTTCGTTCCACCGACCTCCATGCTCCACCAGCCGCCCAAGCCATAGGTCGCATCACCACGTTGGCTCAATAGATAACCCGCAGCTCCGCTTGCAAATTTCACATGGATGCTGTTAATGGAGACCATAATATCGCTGGCGCTTTTGCGAAAGCCGGCCTGATTGGAAAACGTCTGGATGTGTGTAATATCACCGCAAAAATAGCGCATAACGCTGAATGGATGGGTTAGAAAAGCCTTCATATGAAAATAAGGCTGCCCTTTATCCTTTGGAGATTTGGGTGGATTGTACATTGCCTCCCCACCATTGAAGCCCATTTTGTGCAGGCAGTATACGGTTTCCCCGATATCTCCCGAATCGATGTATTGCCGCGCTTTCTCCGCCGGAGCTGTAAAATAGTGGTTCAGATTGCTTCCCAAATATACATTTTTCTCGGCTGCGAACCGAACCAGCTCTCTGCCTTCATGGATATCGTTCGCCAATGGCTTTTCAATCAATACATGCTTGCCTGCTGCAATTGCCTGCATAGCGGGCTCAAAATGCCAACTCCCATTATCGATGCCGCCCGTCGTGATATCGACAATTTGCAAATCAGGCTCCTGCTGCAGCATGTCCTGCAAACTGTAATAAGCGGTGACACCGTATTTGTCTGCTGCTTTATCAGCTCGTTCCTTAACGACGTCACAAACAGCGATTACATTCGCTAGGGGGTCACTTGAATAACATTCGGCATGACGCATGCCAATCCCGTTCATACCTACGATTCCAATTTTCAAAGCCATTTTACGCATCCCGTCACCTGCCCCAAGCTGCTCGTAATGAGGGCAAGCAGGGACTGCACCACCTTTCATAGTGAATTTCATTTTAGAATTTTAATCTTTCAGGGCATAGGCTTTCTCCAATTCGTCATAGCGCTCTTGCTGCGGGTTCGCGATCCACGACTCCCATGTTAATCCGACCGCTCCCAGGATCGTCTCGATCCGCCGCCGAAATGGAAGTTGAGCCTCTTCGATTTGCCGCATCATCGGATCGGGCTTACCCTGCAGCTTTAGGGCTACAAAATCATCAAGCTGCTGCTCCAGGGCCGCTGCCAGTTCAGGATGCTTATCAACCACATTACATTGTTCCTCTGGGTCCTCCTTAAGATCATACAGCTCTCTTGGAGGTCGCTGAAAAGGGCCTGAATCATAATAACGGATGAACTTATAACGCTCGGTTCGGACAGCCCGCGCTGCCTGCCAGGCACATTCGCTCAAATACACCTCACGCATCGTCCCCTCAGCCTCGCTGTGAATGGATGTCCATAGACTGTGCCCATCCAATCCATCAGGCGGATGCAGCACGGATAAATCAATACCCGTCGGAGCTGCCCGCGCTGCGGCTTCCAATATCGTAGGCAGCAAATCGGCATGCTGAACGAAGCCCTTCACCCGCATTGCTTCCGGAATATGTCCTGGCCATCTCAGTATCAGAGGCACATGCACCGTTTGCTCATACAATCCGCAATGATCCCAGTAGATGTCATGCTCCGTAAGACTCTCTCCATGGTCACCAAAAAGGATCAACAGTGTATCCTCACGGATGCCCAGATTCAGCAAATGTTCGTCCAGCTCACCCAGCAAATCATCCAAATAACGAATTTCTGCGTCATAGAGAGCGTTTACATATTCAGCATCCGTTACAGGGCCAAGCTTAGTGTAATGGTGATGCTTAAAAAAAGGATAAGCAGCGTGCGCATACGCCTGGTTCATACTCGTGTTGTCCTTCTGATAGGGGTCTCTTTCTTTCCCATAAAAGTCTTGAAGGTAGTCATCCGGCGGCAGGTAGGGGGTATGCGCATCCCAGTAATGCAGGAATAAGAAAAAATGCTCCTCCTTATGCTCCTCAATCCAGGGCAGCGCCAAATCATTAATCGCTCTGCCGTCAATCCACCGTTTCTTACCCGAGCTGTTGATATAGTACCGATAGCCGCGTGCGAACCATTCCTTCATGTTGTACAGATTATCAACGGCGCCAGTTACAAAACCCGAGGCTTTCAGCATCGAAGGCAGCCACTCTACTGTCTTGGGCAGGTAAGCCAGATCGGAGCCGTGGGAAATGATTCCTGACGTCAGACCGATTTTCCCTGTAAATATGGCGGAATGTGCAACCTCGGTAGGAATATCGGCCGCATAGGCACGCTCCATGAGTACGCCTTCCGAAGCGATTCGGTCGATATGCGGACTTGTCGGTTTACCATACCCGTAGCAGCCCAGCCTGTCAGCGCGAAGCGTATCCAGCGAGATCATGATGATCTTCATCCGTGATCCCCTTCCGATTTATGATGAGTTGCCTCCAAGCCTGGCTGCTCGCCTATCTCTTGACCAGTTGCAACACAGCTGAGACTCTGCATCGATTCTGTTTCCCATACGTGACCATCCAGCCATTCGATAATTTGAATCACATTGGAAGCTAACGAATGCTGCTGCGTGTCAATAATAAGGTCCGCCTGTTCCGGCTCCTCGTAGCTGTCAGAAATCCCTGTAAACATGGCGATTTCCTGACGTCTTGCTTTGGCGTATAGCCCTTTGACATCTCTTTGCTCACAGATCTCAAGGGAGCATTTTACATAAATTTCCACATATCCTGCAACATGAGCTCTAAGGTACTCCCTCATTTCACGATAGGGTGTAATGGCGGAAACGAGCACCGTAATACCATGTCGAGCCAACAGATCAGCCACATAGGCGATCCGGCGAATATTTTCCAAGCGGTCCTCCCTGCTGAATCCAAGACCTTTGCAAATCATCGAACGAATCATATCCCCATCCAGCAGCTCAACCTTTCTCCCCGCTGCAATGAGTCGCTCATAAACATGCTGTGCGGTTGTTGTCTTACCGGAACCTGACAGGCCCGTGAACCAAAGCACAGGACCGCAAGAGCTGTCCATCTACGCTCCCCCTTTTCCATTCCTTTTATTATCTCTATTGTAAAGGGGTTCCGCCGTCATATCATTGTCCATTCAGCCATTCGAGTGGTCGAATCGGTCATTATCCTTTCACCGAGCCTGCGGTCATACCCGCGACAATCTGCTTGTTAAAGAAAAGAAACATAATGAGCGGGGGAAGCGAGATCAGCACGACATCCGCAAACAGCAAGTTCCATGAGGTCAGGTACATGCTCATAAAATTGTAAAGCGTCAGCTGCACGGTTGCATTCTCTGACCCGGGCAAGAAATACAACGGATTTACAAAATCATTGAACACACTGACCGCCTGAATGATAACAATAGTTGAAGAAACAGGCTTCAGCAAAGGGAAAATAATATGCGTGAACAGCTTGAAGCCGCCACATCCATCAATGAACGCACTTTCGTCCAGATCACGCGGGATCGTTGCGGTAAAGGCTTTATACAAAATCGCACAGAACGGAAAATGCAACGCAATTTCTACTAGCGTAAGCCCTGGCAAGGTTTTGAATAAGCCAATGGAATTCAACACCCAAATCGTCGGTACCACCGCAGGTGGAATCATCAACCCCGCCAGCACCAGGAAATTGAAGGTCGAGGCCGCTTTTCCTTTCTCCCTTCGCTGCAGCACAAAGCCTGCCAATGAACTGACGCAGACCAAGCCTGTAACCGACAACAGCGTAAGCAGCGTACTGTTACCGAAAGCACGAACCAGCATATGATCGGTAGCTGTCAATACGGCTGTATAATTGTCAATAATATGAAAGCTTGTGGGCCAGGACATATTCATATCAGCCGCTGCTGTAGGAGATTTAAACGAATTGATAATGACAAAATAAAAGGGAATCCAGAATATCACCGTTGAAAGCAGCAGCATCACGATACTGATCGTCGTTTTTTGTGCTATCCTGTTCATAAATCTACCTCTCTTCTATTCAGAAACATATACAATGGGAAAGCCAAGAGCATGATAGCGATGAACAGAATGACATTCCCTGCTGTAGCAAGACCGTAAAATCCAGCCTGATACTGTTTATAAATAATAGAAGCGATTAAATCCGTGGAAAATCCGGGGCCGCCTTTGGTCATCGCCCAAATCAGGTCAAAGGTACGCAAACCCCCGATGAAGGCCAAAATAATGACAGAATTCATGGCCGGCCTGCTGAGAGGCAATGTGATATGCCAAAACCCCCTGATCGCGTTGCCCCCATCCATTTTCAAGGCTTCATAATAGTGCTGGGGAATCGACATGATGCCAGCAATATAAATAACCGTGGCGATGCCGACGCCTTTCCATACATCCACAAAAGCAACCGATAACAGGGCAAGCTTCGTATTCCCAAGCCAATCAGGACCGTTGATCCCTATCGCTGCGAGACCTGCATTGATGACACCCTGCGTAGGATGCATCATCGTACTGAAGGCGATCCCCACCGCAATCGTACTGAGCAGCGTCGGGAAAAACACCATCGAGCGAAAATAATCCTTGAACCAGATCTTCGAGGTCAGCAGTGTGGCAAGCAAGAGAGCAAGTACTACTTTTAATCCACAAGTTACAACGGCAAAGATCAGTGTATTTTTAAACCCGATTTTCAAAGAAGATTCCTCAAAGAACATCACATAGTTATCAAATCCGATAAATTGCCATTTGGTCAGTGTCCATCTCGTCAAGCTGAAAAAAAATGACATGATCGTTGGCAGCAAATAAAATACAAAATAAATAATGCCTGCAGGCAATAAAAATAAATACGAATACATCCGGTTCTGCACCACTTTCATTATGATCGCTCCCTTACACAATCGGCCCTGCAAAGTTCTTGCAGGGCCGGTCCATTTAATCAAATCATATACAATAGGGGCTTAACTGGCTTACACTTACCAGCCTGGAAGATTAAGCTGCTGGGCTTGCTTCTTGACGTCCTTGTCATAATCGGCAGCACCATCCGCAGGAGACTTTTGGCCTGTACCGACCTCAATCAGGATGCTTTCCAGATTCGGCCCTTTGACGGGGGATACAAACTCCAATGCCGGTGCGGTTTTGCCGTTATCAAAATAAGGCTGCATGTCTTTGATGCCGTCAAAGGCATCGTCAGGAACCTTGCTTCCTTTGATAACATAGGGACCATTCGCTTTGCTCTTGGTCATATAAGCCTTCTGTCCATCCGCCGACATGATGAAATCCAAAAACTTCTTGGCCGCCTCCACATTTTTGCTCTTCTTATTGATGTAGTAGGAGCTCGGCATCCAAACCGTAAAGCCGTTGATGCTGGCATTATCGCTTGGTGTTGGAAATACGCCTATATCCTTTACCTTATCTGGATAATTTTGAGCCAATGCATCGATCGCACTAGTCAGCATCGGATACTGTACGCCTGTACCCTCAGCAAGCATTTTCAGTCCATTATCGTAGGTTGTCGCGAGAAAATCCTTGTTCATGTATCCCTTACTGAACACTTCACTTGTCATTTCAAAGCCGCGAAGCGCTGTGGGTGTAGTTGCATATTTCATTTTATTGGCTGTGTAATCCGCCACAAAATTAGGTGCTTGAGCCTGAATATTATATTGATTGCCAAGCACGAAGAGCTGTGAAGTCCAGGTCGTTTTGTAAGAACCGATGACTGCCGTTTTGCCGGCAGCTTTGATTTTATCGCTATTTGCGATGAATTCCGCCCATGATTTCGGTACGGTGAGGCCAAGCTCGCTGTACACTTTTTTATTGTACAGAATACCGCCGACATTCGATGAGCCGCCTGGGACGCCAAAAACCTTGCCATTGGAGGAAACGGTTTCTTTATAGGAATCGAGTAGGTTAGCCATAAATGGCTCCTTCGTCAGGTCCACGAAGTTTTCTTCAGGATTCAACGCCTTCAGCAGGGAACCCGAATTATAGTAAAGAATATCCGCCATATCCCCTGTAGCCAGACGTGTCTTGACCAGATTGTCGCCTTCCGTACCGTCCGGCTTAATGTCAAATTTGATCTTGATGTTCAGCTTCTTCTCCGCTTCTGCTGCTACGGCCTGCGTAGCTGGGTACGGTGTTCCGGTCGATCCGATTAACAGGGTAAGGGTAACCGGTTCAGCAGGTTTGGCTGCGGCCGGAGCGGGTGCAGCCGGTTGAGTACCTGTGGCCGGGGCCGGGGCTGAACCGCCAGCCGGTTGTGCTTGGGGTTGTGTACTGCAGCCTGCAATTACGGTTGTTATCAGTGCTGCGTAAGAACAGACGGTTAAGAACCTGACTCGACTCATTTTTTTGACCTCCCTAGAGTTTTGGTACAAAACTTACTTCGTAAGCATCTACCAAGTTTTCGAAGAAAACTGACTTCGTAAGCGTTACCAGTTTCGGATGACAAACTTCGTAATCGAAGCGTCTCCCTTGGCCTTGATTTCATTGTACGTTCGATGCCTTTTGCAGCATACCTACGATTTGCACTCTTTTATGGGGGGGATTTTTCCTTTTTTTATTTCTTGCCTGCATGTCGCTTCGCATAGGTAATCGGAGTTTCACCTACTTTTTTTTTGAACAGCGCGCTAAAATGCCTAGGATCCTCGTAACCGACCAGACTGCTGATTTCCTGCAGCCGCTCGACTCCGCTTGTCAGCAACTCCTTGGCTTTGCCTATCCGATAATTCGTTATGTATTCCGAGAACGTATGCCCGGTCTGGCTTTTAAAAATTCGTGATAAATAACCCAGACTGACATGATGCTCGGCTGCAAACTGCTGTAAGGAAATGCTTCCCTGAAAATGGTTGTGGATGAGCTGAAGCAGGACAGGTACAAGCCCCTTCGGATTGAAGTCCTTGATTTCCTGTTCACAATAAATACTGACAATACTTTCATTTAACCAATTGAAGAGCTCTGTGTAGCTTGCCAATTGATTCAGCAGCCGAACGTCCTCTTGCAGATCATGAACACTCACCATCCCCACTTTGGAGGCAAGCACATTATATTTCAGAGAATACAGAAGATCATGAATAAACAATTGAAGCTGACGTCGGGTCACCTGCTTCAAGCGCAGTTCCTCCATAATAAGCTGTAAAACTGCACTTCCTTTTAACATATCGCCCTTTTTATAATGAAGCTCCATGACTCTAACCTTTTCCCATACCGTACCGAGCTCGGCATCCTGCCTTTTCAATTCCGGCGGCAGCCATGTGGACATGCCAAAGGTCATCTGCTTATCCAGCCGCTGCTGCAGCTCCAAGCATACCTGATAAAGGCTGCTTCTCTCCGATTTAACAGAAAACCCCATATGGACTGGAGATGGAAGCGTACGTAATTGTTCATATAAAAAGGATAACTTCTCTTGGATATCGCTCATTTGCCTGACATGAGGTAACGGGATTAGAACGATCCTATGTCGGCAATCCAGATCAACACAGTAATATTCACTCTCAGGGGTATATTTACCGACGAGCTGCTGTCTCAGCTCATTCCAGCTTATAGCCGTATCCTTCCAGCTTTTTACCACCGAACCCTTATCCAATACGAGCAGCACCATGCAATAGGCACGACCATTCATCGACTGCAAAATATCATACTCGGGAATTTCCTCGGCAAGCAGCATTTGCGTAATGGATCCGTTTAACCATTCCTCTCTCCGCTTGATCTCCTTCTCGATATGTACAATCGCTTGATCCACAGCCTTATACAGGATATCCCTTTTTACCGGCTTCAGGAGATAATCAATAACACCGAACCTCATCCCGACACGAGCATATTCGAATTCGTCGTGGACGCTGACTATCATACTCATGATGCTCGGGTCCAATTGATTCAGCTTCTCAATCAGCTCCAAACCGTCAATACCCGGCATATTAATATCTGTCAGCACCAAATGCGGCCGAACGGTGTCCAGAGCTGTCAGCACATCATCGCCATTTTCAAAAGCATAAATATGATGATCAGGCTCGTAGCTTTTGAACAGCTCTACCATCTCAGCCAATGCCCAATGCTCGTCCTCTACTACAAAAATATTCATTGCGCGATTTCTCCCTTCACAGGTTGGACCCGACTGAACGGAATTATCAGGGTTACTGTAGTGCCAACACCCGACTTGCTGCTTACCTGCAATCCATACGGTTTTCCGTAAAAAAGCTGAACCCGTTGGTGAATATTCAAGAGTCCGATCCCATGGTGGATATCCTGAAATTGATGGAGTGAGCTTGAGCTATCCAGGGTGTTGTCTATCTGAATCCTCTGTGCTTCGTTCATTCCAGCTCCGTTATCGGTCACCTTTATCGTCAGAACGGACTCATGGCAGACTGCCTGTATACGAATAGATCCACCCGTCTTTACCTTACGAAGACCATGATTTACAGCATTCTCGATAAGCGGTTGAATCGTCAGCTTAAGAATAGAAGCCTGGAGTACAGCTCCCGAAATATCACATTGCAGCTCCAGACGGCTGCCAAATCGATGCTGCTGAATTTTGATATAATTGTTGATGTGCTCGATTTCTTCAGCCAGTGCCACGGGTCGATGGAGATTTTTCATACTGTACTGAAATAACCCGGCTAGTGATTCCGAGATCTCCGCTACCTCCTCAATTCCCCGCAAACGGCTGATCGACTTCATAATATTGAGGGTGTTGTATAAAAAATGTGGATTAATTTGAGCGTGCAGCGCCGATAGTTGAGCATTTTTCTCTGCCAGCTTTAATTCGTACACTTCACGGATCAAGCGGGAGATACTGTCAAGCATATGATTGTACATCCGGCTTAGCTTTCCGATTTCATTGGCTCCCACATAATCCATTCTCTGACTCAAATCGCCGATTTCGACCCGGGACATTTTGCGCGCCATGTTGCTGAGCGGTAGGGTAATTTGATGGGACAAAATATAGGAGACGGTAGCGATCAGCAGCATACTGATGAGTCCGATAATGATAACGATATCCTGAATGCGCTTTTGCTTTAAGATAATAACGTCCTTGGGGATGAGAATGATGGTCGACCATCCCGTATAACTCGATTTTTCAAAAGTATACAGATAAATCTTGTCATTCCAGCGTAATTCGCCTTCAGGGAGGGGCTTACTGAATATCGTGGTGTCAAAGCGTGCCTGGGAATTTCCCATGAGACGACTTCCATTTTCAAAAACAACTTCACCTTCGTCATTGACGATCAATACGTGCATCGTGCTGTCATTTTCTTTCTCTTCGGTGTTGGTCAGCACCATCTTGAATGCGTTCAGATTGATTTTGATATCCACGAATCCCATGATCGTTTGGGTAGGGATTTTCGTGATTTTGCGAATAAAGGAAACGACGGTTTCCGGATTATCTCCACGCTTTTGCTCCTCAGGAGCCGGCACCAAAATAAACGGCTTGCTGCCCAGCACCTCCGCATAATTGTGCAATTGTTCGCTCGATAAGGTAACTACCGGTTCCGGTTTCACATACTTCGTGTAGTGATACAAATGTCCGTCCAAGGTGTAAATGGAGATGCTCTGTACGTAGGATTTGGGATAGGAGAAATTAAATAATATCGGGTTCAATCTGTAGCCTATCGTTTCCTTTTCAATAGGATTGGATGCTTTATAAAAATCAAACAGATTGCTTTGAATAGCAGGATCGATTGAAATGGAAAGGGTTAGCTCTTCAATATTTTGCATATATAAATCCAGCATTTCAGAAAATTGCTTCGCTATGATCTTGGACAAGGAAAAGGTTTGGCTCTTGATATCGCTCGTATTTTTGTAATAAAAAATACCGCAGGTAATGCCGACGATGACCAAGGCAACAATTGAAAAGGAAATAAACATCTTGGTTTTGAGCATCCGGTCATTCCATCGCCACACAGGAAACCCTCCTTTCCATTCACAGGTTTCAGGAGGATTCCCGATATTTGCCTGGGGAGCAGCCAACCCGACGATGAAACAGCCTGCTAAAAAAAGCCGGGTCCTCATAGCCGACTCTTCCCGCCACGGTAATGACCTTCTCGTCCGTTTCCTTCAGCAGATGTTTGGCTCGCTCAATACGAATTTGATGAAGCATATCCACGACGGTCATGCCCATCGATTGTTTAAAAATCCGGTTCAATTGTCTGGAGCTGATCGTAAACAGCTCGCACAAAACGGGTATCGATACTTTTTTATCATAATTCCGCTCCAAATAACCATATATTCGGCGGATCAGCATATGCTTGGATTGGTTGCGTACCGGTTCTTTGCCGCATTGCCCTTGTGCCTGCTGGTAAGAGCGTGAAAGCATAATAAGCAGCTCCACCATTTGCAGTCGAATTAAGGTTTCAGAGCCGGATTGCCGGTTGTCAAATTCGCCTATCATCGTTTCCAGCAGACTTAAGGCGCGAGCCCCATCCGGTCCCGACATGTTCAGGCAGCGGTGAAAACGTTCTCTTTTGTCCATAAAAGGATGCACATAAAAATAATCCATGGACTGCGAAATCCCGAGATCGAGCAGCCAATTGCCCTGAATCAGATCGGACAGAAACAGGCAATTGATAATTTCAAGCTCCTTGCCCGGCTGAATGCTGTACGTATGGACCTCACCCGGATTAATAATAAATACGTCGCCAGTGCGAATTTCATAATAATGGCCCTCGAACACATGCTGGCCTTCGCCGCGGATCACGTATACGAGTTCAACAAAATCGTGACCGTGCAATAACGGAACATGCTCGTGATCGTGATAAAACCTTTTGATCCAAAAGGGAAAAGATTGCTCTTTAATAAACTGGCTGCTGTGCAGCTGTCTCTCCATTCAAATAACCTCCCTGAGCAAATCATAGATAACTCCTTCTGTAAGGTGGCTTTCAATATCGGTTGCGGAGGGCTGGACGTTTGATTCATCTTATGCTTGCATTTACCTTTATAATACGGCAGGAATAAACTTCCATCATGGTCAATATAGACATTATTATAGCGTATTTGTACATTTTGCTGAACTCAAATAAGAAAAGCTTCTGATCGAAGCTCTGCTGATAACTTATACATTCTGATATTATAAATAAGCCTATGGATTCCCATAAGCTTATTCGGTATACAGTTAATTTGGGGGTCAATCGCTTGCTTGTACCGTACACGATTACTTTTTCATCTCCTGGAACGCCTTCTTCTGCTCCTCCAGCACTTCATTGCCGCCGGTTTTCATGTATTCCGCGACCATATCATCGTAGAGCTTGTCAAAATCGGCTGGCTTGGCGGTAACGGTTTTCACATAAATTTCGATCGCTTTATCGCCCAGTGTCTGATTGTATTTGATTTGCGCCTCAATAGGTCGGTTAAACCGCGCAGGCAGCTGACCATCCTGCTCGCCTACCTTGATGCTGCTCATCGTAAAATCCTTATACTTCGGATCTGCAGCATTAGCCTTTAAGGTTTTCTCGGGGTCTCCCATATCCTTGCCGTTGATCAGCATACTATAATCGAGATAATTGTAAAGCACCTTCTTGGCTTCATCCGAGTCAATTATTACTGGAATCCCATCGTCGCCCTTCTTATAGGTGACACCCTCCGTGCCATTTTGCAGATCAAAGATTACTTTATAATCGGACATCCAGTTTAAGAACTTGATAACCTCAACAGCTCTTTTGCTAGACTTGGGAATCGCGATATGGGCGGACAATGGATGATAGATCGATTTGACATGCTTGCCCTCAAAGTTGGTAAACGGATCCACCGCCATCAGGGTCGCTGTTGGCACATTCTTTTGCAGTGTGGAGTAGTAGGCAAAATAAACCGGTTCATTCGTATTCGTAATCGAAAAGCCGATAAGACCATTAACCAGATCCGCTTGGAACTTCTTTCCATCCTTATCCAGAGCAAAGTCCGGGCTGATTAATCCTTCATTGTACAGCTTGTTCAGGAATTTGTACCCGTCCTTATTACCCGGCTTAACCAGATCAGGCAGGGAACTGTACTCCTCCTCGGTCATCTTCTTCCAGAATGATCTCACCAATGGATCAATATTGTTGTTATACTTAATTCCGTAAGGAATCACCTTGCCTCCCGTGCCGCCGGGATCTTTTTCTTTAAACGCTTTCAAAACTGCATAGAACTCATCCGTTGTCTTAGGCGGCTGCATGCCAAGCTTATCAAGCCAATCCTTTCTGATATTCGGCGTCTGGGATGCCAAAATAATTCTTTTTGCCGGAATCGTATACTGCTTGCCACTAAAATTCCCGTAGCTGAGCAATTGATCTCCGAGATATTTTTTCAAAGTAGGTCCGTATTGATTCAGCAATTCCCCAAGCTCGGTTAACCCACCCTGCTTCACCCAGTTCTGAACGGCAGGGTCGCTGTAGGTAAATATCATATCGGGCGCTTCATTGGCCGACATTAACACGTTAAGCTTCGGTACTTCCTCTGTCCGTGGAACCGTTACGAACTCCAGCTTGATATTGTTGGGATCGCCAAACTTTTCCTGCATATATTTGACAAAGTAGCTTTCTGTGAGCGGTGGAGCACCTGGAGGCGTATTGCCGCGGTCGAACAGCTCAATTTTTAATGTAACAGGAGCACCCTTCTTGCCATTGTCCGTCGCTCCGCCACTTGCGCTTTCCCCGCCCGAGCAGGCAGCAAGCGTCCCACCCAGCAGCGTGATTGCGAGCGTACTACCCAGTACCCGATATGCGGATTTCTTTTTCAGTTTCATCGCAGTCCACTCTCCATTCGGATTATTTACCCTCAACCTTTTACCGCACCAATCATCATTCCGGAAATAAAATAGCGCTGCAGCCACGGATAAACCAACAAGATAGGAACGGTTGCAAACATAATACTCGCCGCCTTTAGGCTTTCGGGAATAGGAGCCGTTGCGCTCATCCCCTCTGTGGCCATCGAGTCGCTCATCTGATTGCTGATCACGAGTTGATAAAGTTTAAGCTGGATCGGATACAGATCCTGATTCGTAATATAGAACAGCGCATCCATAAATGCGTTCCATCTGCCTACGGCATAAAATAAGCTGAGCGTCGCAAGAACAGGCATCGACAGTGGAAGCACGACCCGAATCAGAGTTCCAAAATGAGAGCTTCCATCCATGCGGGCCGACTCTTCAAGCTCCTCGGGAATAGAGGAAAAAAAGGACTTCAAAATAATTAAATAAAAAGCGTTGACCATCCCAGGGAGCACCAACGCCCAGATCGTATTGGTCAGCTTTAGCGATTTAACAAGCAAATACTCGGGAATCAGCCCTCCGCTAAAAAACATCGTAAACAAAATCATCAACAGAAAAAAATCTCTGCCCTTCAGCCTTTTCTTCGTAAGTGGATATGCGGCGCAAATCGTCATTACCATACAAATCGAAGTAAACAGGACGACCAGCAGGATCGTAAACAACAGTGATTTAAACATCTTCACGTCCTTGAGCACGGTCTGATAGGCCAAAGTGCTCCATTCTACCGGAAACAACGTGACTTGATTCGATAATATAGCCGCATTGGAGCTAAGCGAAATGGAAACCAAATGCAGAATCGGCACAAGGCACAGGAAAGATGCAAAGGTTACTACGGTAATGATGCACGCATTAATAATTTTATCATTCACGCTGGTTGTCACTCAGCTTCCCCCTTTACCATATGCCTTGGTCGGTCACTTTTTTGGAAATATAGTTGGATGAGAGCAGGAAAATTAAACCGACCACAGCCTGAAACAAACCGATAGCCGTTGCGATGGAGAAGCGGGCAGATTGAACACCTACCTTGTACACATAGGTACTGATAACATCGGATACATCATTAACTAAGGGATTTGCCAGCACATATGGCCGCTCAAATCCGATACTCGCCATATGGCCAATGTTAATGATAAGCAGAATCATAATCGTTGGCTTGATGCCAGGCAGCGTAATATTCCATATTTTCCGCAGTCGTCCAGCCCCGTCCACTTCTGCCGCTTCATACAACTCCTTGTTAATACCGGTCAGTGCGGCCAAATAAATGATCGTGCCCCATCCCGCATTTTGCCAAACCCCTGAGCCTACATAAGTAATGATCCAGTATATCGGGTCTGTCAGGAACGGAATAACACCGAGTCCCGACGCTTTCAATAAATGATTGACCAATCCTGTATTGGTAGATAACAGCTGGTAAACCATCCCGCCTATAATGACCCAGGAAATGAAATGCGGCAAATACAAAATCGTTTGCGAGCCTTTTTTAAACCATTTGATTTGAATTTCATTTAACAATAACGCCAATACAATGGGAGCTGGGAATGAAACAATCAGATCCAGCAGGTTGAGCAGAAGCGTGTTGCGCAGCACCTTATAGAAATCCCTCATCAGAAAAATTTCACGAAAGGTATCCAACCCCGCCCACGGGCTGCTCCAGACGCCCTGAAACATATTAAATTCCTTAAATGCAATTGTTACGCCGTACATCGGTATATATTTGAATACCAAAAAATACAGCATTGGCACGAACAGCAAGGCATACAGCTGCCAATCCTGGCCAATGGAAAACCTTCTCTTCAGCTTTACTGATGCTTGCGGTAAAGATTCCGAGCTAACGACGGTACCTCCTGCTGCAGATTTCTTGCCCGGCATAGGCTACCTCCTTTTCTGTGTAATGTAAGGTAAACTTTAAAGCAGCAGCGGGAGAGGATCAATTTACATGAATCGCCGCTTAACGATTTGTTAGAAAACGCTTCCAATTACTCACTTAACCTTTTGTGTTCACTTAACAATTCCGAACAATATTAGCCTTCGCCCCAGACAGGAATGGAGTTTATCGCCCCTCGGCACGTTTCCGATAATCCCCCGGAGGTAATCCGAACATATTCTTGAAGGCTCTGTGAAACGAAATTACATGGACGTAACCAACCTGCTCTGCGATATCCTGTACGGGCAGTGACGTATTCAACAGGAGCTGTTGAGCTACCTCCAACCGTTTTCTAAGCATATAATCAATAAATTTTTCACCGAATTCTTCCTTGAACAGCTTACTCAAGTAACGTGGATTCATCCCGAAACGATCACTAATCTGGTTCAAGGACAAATTCGGATCGGCATAATGAAGCTCAATATACTCTTTCACCCGCCCAATGAGCACATAATTATTTTTGACCGACCGCAGAGAGCATATTTTATTTTCCAACACGGAGAGCAGCGTTCCCAACCGGTCTCGCCATTCATCCAGGGTTTCCGACCCATTGGCTATCGCTTCAAATTCCGAATCATATTCATTGTGAAGCAGATGGTTCACTTCATCCGCCATCTCCAGCAATTCTTTATGCAAATGATACATCATATAATTCGTAATGGTTTCCATGTCTGTTTGTGAAAATCGCCCTTTTTTCAACTCCTGATACAATTGGGCTAAATGGAACTGCCATTGTCCGTCACTCATCCGAAAAGACTTCGCTATGGTCCGGGCTAATTGCAAATGCGGGATAATACGGCCTTCTGCCTTGGATTGCAGGTCCCAGCTCCCTATCATCGCACCTAAGCCAAATACCGGCTTATACGATACGTGTTCCTTAGCCACCGAATAAGACTCGGTGATCTCACCCGGATACTGAATCTCAGAGCCGATCCCTACAGAAACCGTAAAGCCCAGGTTGCTTAAGGTCCACGCCTGCACTTTTTTCATCACTTCACATACCGCACCCTGATTCTGCTCCTGATCACTGTTGAGGTACAGGACAACCGCCATCTGTTGTGGTTCAAACCATTCATTCCAAACAAATAATTGATCATTGTGGGCAATTTCCTGAAGTACATTGCTAAGCACAAATTTAAGCAAATATTGGTCTCTGGTATTATAGGTCTTGGTAAACTGTGAAAACCGGTCAATCTCCACAATGACAGCTGTGAGTCGATGGAACTGGGTAGGCAGCTGGAGATTCTCCATCTCCTGCTTCCACGACTTGTCAGACCATACCTTGTGGCCCTCCAGCCAATCAAAGAGTACCTGTCTTTTGCGAATGAGCAGATCATCCTTATGCAGCTGCTCGTATTGACCAGCCCTTTCCAATAAATCGTCAATAGCGTACTCGATATATTTTAATTCATCCTTCTCTAAGCGCTTGACCAGCTCTCCGCTTTTACGTTTGGAATAGTTCTGGATGCGACCTGCAATGGCTTGAATCGGTTTATAATTGCGGTGTGTAATATAGGTTAGCCCTACAAGTCCCGATAGGATTGCTATGAACCCGACAACGATCCAAAAATCATTTAGCAAGGATAACAGTGAAAAACGTTTGTCACTTTGTGCCGATACGTACCCCCAACCCGTGTACTCCGATTTTGTAAACAGCTGGTTGGTTCCTTCATGAGCGGCATTTGGGTCCTGAAGAGTTCGTTTGAGGTTAAACGGCTCCAGCTTCGAGGTCAACAGCTCGATCGGGCCGGTATCTGATCGGACCAAATCTTTAATGAATCCGTTCAAAGCCTGTACATGGATATTAACGACAATAGCACCCTGCTTTTCACCAATATAGGGATAATATTTGATCAGTGATACGACGCGTTCTTCACCTATGGATTCATGAACAAACTCATTATACATTCGGGGATCACTCCAGGTATTGGGATTCACAGCCGAATTATAGGCCGAAAGCAGAAAATCCCGGTCACCAAACTGATCCAGGTTTGATAGCCCACTTCTTGATAAAACCTTGCCGGAATTGGCATTGTACACATAAATGGAATTGGAAAAGGGGAGGATGGACGAGAGTTCGTCCATTTTTTGTGAGATGCGAAAATAGTCATACAGCACTTTAGATTCCGAGGTTGAAAAAAAATCTTTCATCGTCTGGTTGGCGACGATTTCTTTGATCACCGTGCGTTCCGCCGATTTGAGATTCGCGTCGATAGCCTGAACAACCTTCGTTGTTATCGCTTCGTTCGTCATCACGATCTGCTTCTGGACCGAATTGTTCAATACAGCGAAGAAAGAAAAAATCAGGATCGAAATGACCACAAAGAAAATAGGCGTGTAAGACAGCAGCATACGATAATACAAATTCATCTTCATCACATTCAGCCCCCTGTACTTATTTGAACATTGAGACACATGCACGTAAATATTCCCCTATTTTACCATCTCCACTTAATTCCTACAATTAATCCTTCATGTTTGTAAGGCTATGGATCAAAAAATAACCTGCTCATCCCTGAGCAGGTTATTGGCCGTTCACCAATTATTTATCAGCAGGATAGGTTAAATTCCACTGTTTTCTGATCGTATCTATAGTAGTCATGATAGCGAGTGTCTCATCCAGAGGCATAATCTTGCTTTCGGTCCGCCCTTCGCGCAGGCAGGCCATGGCCTCCTCTGCCTCAAATACAAATCCGTGTGCCTTGCGATCATCCTCGTAGGTTACCGGTTCTTCACCCGTCACCTTCAGCGTGGCTGAGCGGGCCGCTAGAAATAATGGGACATGAATATGGCCTTTAGTCCCGAATATGTAAGCATCATTGACCATAGCCAGCTGAACGGATCCATTCAGTGATGCCGTTCGCTTTCCCTCATATTCGAATAACAGTGAAAACTGCTCGTCTACCCCGGTTTCTCCCATTCTCGCACTGCTCATGATGTTAACAGGCTGAGAACCATACACCATCGATATAAAGGAAATAGGATAAATACCGGCATCCAGCAGCGTTCCACCACCTAATGCGTGATTCAGTAAACGGCTTTCCGGCTTCCAGCCGATATTAAAACCAAAATCTGCTTTAACCAGTCTAACCTCACCGATTTTCCCTTCTTCCAACCATTGTCTTACCTTGTGAATCGCAGGCAAATGGCGTGTCCACATAGCTTCCATCAGGAAAACACGATTTTCCTTGGCATAAGTGATCATTTCCTCGGCTTCCGCCGCATTCATAGTAAAAGGCTTTTCGCACAGTACCGCTTTTCCGGCTCGTAGAAATGTAAGTGTATTGTCCTTATGTGCGGGATGCAGCGTACCCACGTAGACGATATCCACCTGCGAGTCCTCAGCCAGCTGCTCCAGACTTCCATAAGCTTGCGGGATATTGAATTCCTTGGCAAAGCTCTCTGCCTTCTCCAGACTCCTTCCCGCAACGGCAACCACCTCTGCCCCTTTAGCAAAAGCCAAATCCTTAACAAATTGTCTGGATATATTGCCCGGACCGGCAATGCCCCATTTAATCGTTGGCGTTGACATCAGTACGTTCACTCCTTACGTTCTCAAATTTATTCATTTCAATCTTCTCATAAAAAAACGTATTCATCAAATAAATAGGAAAACAAACAGCCCTGCACCCGTTAGAAAACCGGGTAGGGCTGCCGAGTACCGCTAGTATGTTCTCTCTCATAAGGGGTTGCCGACCTAAATTCAGCAGACCGTCTGCTTGCTTATGTCTTCACTCACAAGCCGCTAATAATGTACAAATTGTAACCGACAGCGTACAGCTTCTGGCAAGCTTTGTAGTAAGGATGATTATAGCGAGCTATCGCCTCTGGTGTATCCTCGGCGTTCCGGTCAGCCCAGATGCTGATCGTACCGTCAGCACTGAACGCAAGGATCTGCTCGCCCGGCATATCCAGAAATTTGGTCGCCATGGCAACTGTGCCGCCAACGCTGCCGAGGGAGACACCATGACGGTCGATGACCTCCCCGTCTCCACCCGGCATCCCACGAACAAGCTCGTGAAAGCCATCGCCATTCAAGTCCACCGGCATCGTACGGTACACACTGAACGGCAGCTCGTAGGGCTTGCCGGTCCCCGCATCATAGGTGAATTCATCCATATCTTGATGGAATCGTCCGTCCGGTCCGCACGTTTTGGCACCAATCCGAATCGCCATCGTCACATGACTGCGATCATCCTTCAATCTAGCCGCCCAGCCAATGTCCATATGCCCCTGTTCGACATCCCCCCACTTGCGATTTCCCTGATCATCAAACATGACAACTCGTGGTGTTGCTGCGGGATCGGATTCGCGAACGGTGAACAACGACCAGGTTTGGCTGCTGCTGTCCAATATAGGCTGAACGACATCTGAATGCCCCTCATAGACGTCACGATCTGCGCAGAACAGCTCCTTGCCCGTATTAAGCTCAATGCAGCGCTCTCCCCACATCAGCTCATCAATTCCATCTCCATTGAGATCAATCACAGGGGTGACATGGCTGCCGCGAGCACCTGGGTCCTCCCTCTTGATAAGGGTTTCCCAACGATTCGTCATATCAGCCTTCCAGCCCTGCAGCCGCATATCCATATACGTTCCCTGAGCCGTTACAAGAACGGGCTCCCCATGGACGTAACCGCCGACAATAAAATTACGGAATGTGCAGCTCAGCGGTTCTACCTTACCGCCTTCATGAGGCCATGGCCAATGGCCTACCGTCTCCCCGGTCGCCGCATCCAGCTGCTCCAACTGGTAAAATGGCAGTGAAAACGGATGCTGTTCATTTGTATTGTTAACAAACCAGATTTCATCCGCACCGTCTCCGTTCAAATCGAACGCATATACCGGACAAAACCAGATGCCAGGAACCAACCCTCTGCCAAATTCACGCTTCCAGAGGACTTCTCCTGATTCGGTAAACAGCGTCATCTTGAGGTTATCCGTCGGATAGAAAAACATGTTCACGGACGGGTCTACATCAAAGTCCGCTGCATAAATCGCCAGAAATGCCTTTTGTCCGCCACCCAGCTGTACAGGTATAGCGCGAAGCTGCCCCAAATTTTGCCCGAGCGATAGCTCCAGTATCTTTTCCAATTTAACCTGAACTGTAGAATTTGCCATGTTTTGTTGCCTCCTAAAAGTTTTTTGAAAAAAAACTGACTTCGTAAGCATTTACTTTAAAGTTTTTTTGAAAAAACTGACTTCGTAAGCATTCATGCTAATCAGGGTTTGACCACATTTTTACCTTCGGTGTTGTACCAGTTCGTCCAAAATTCGATAGCCTTGTCCCCGCCTGCGGATTTATAACGGCTGACATAATCATCCCACGTTTTATCCACATCAGCATTGCCGAGAATCGCTTTGGTCGTATATTCACTGCTGATTTTAGCCAGATTAAAGCCGGTCAGCTCGGGGTAAAAAGGAAGCGCAGCGCGCAGCACATCTGCTTTACCTATCTTCGTTGCCATCTCCAGATTATCTACCGCTTCCTTCGGATACACGACACCGATGTATTTCTTCACATCCTCCGTCAGCTGTCCGGTACGGACCAGCGAGAATGCCCAATGGATCGGGGCTAATTGATTGGCAGTCAGCTCGATCTTGCCGCCAGCTTCCTTGTAGTTGAAATCGGGAACACCGATGAACGAATATTTCATACCTTCCGGTGATACCGCCCAATCCATAAATTTCATCAATTGATCGATATTTTTGGTCGTTTTGGGAATCGCCACATAATGCCGGTTCAAGCTCGGATATACGAAGCTCGAGGCTTTACCGTCAAGCTGCAGCGGTGCGGGAACCGCAATATATTTGCTCATGACCTCCTTCGGAATTTCCAGACCGGACGGATAGTGCCAGAAACCAGAGATGATGCCATACTTGAGCGTTTTAAACTTTTGCTGGAAAATGGGTGTCGTGATGGTCGGAAATTCCGGGTCAAGAATTTTTTCATTGACCAGCTTGTTCATAAATCTTAAAAATTCTTTGTACTCCGGCGTGATTTCCGATGGCGTTACTTTCCCATCACGAATGGAGTAAGCCTCCGCATTAAAGGCAGCTTTGAACGCACGGGCTCCGTTATCGACAGTATTATTCGTTAATAAGCCGAACGTATCGTTCTTCCCGTTACCGTCAGGATCACCGGTTGTAAACGCCTTCATCACGTTGTAAAAATCATCAATGGTTTTGGGTATCGGAAGCTTCAGCTTATCCAGCCATTCTTTATTGATATACACAACCTGACTCAAGCCGTCGGGCCTGCTATAAGGAATGGCGAACACTTTGCCCTTTTCGGTAACCGGCAGCCATGCATCAGGGGGCATAACCTTCTTCAGATTCGGGTACTTGGCCGTATCATTAATATAAGGAGACAGATCAGCCAACAAATCGTCTTTGGCATATTTCATCACCAGATCGCGATCGCCTACAGCAAACGCATCCGGGTAGCTGCCCGATGCCATAAGTACATTCAGCTTATCTACGTAGCCGGCCGTACCTGGTGAATCCAGCACTACCTCCACCCCTGTCTTCTCCTTCAGAAACTTGATGTACTCGTTATCCGAGAGCGACATTCCTTTGGGATCGACGTTGTAGTCAAACATCACTTTAAATTTATACGGTCCCGCATCCTTTGGTGCCGCTGCCGTATTTCCCCCTGACCCTGTGCTGCTGCAGCCGACCATAGCTGCTAACGCTGCAGCCAATAATGCTGGTAAAGCTGTTCTGTTCCAGGCAACCCTTCTCATCCGGACTTCCTCCTTTTATAGATAGATATCGTCTCCGCCGACTGAAGCTGCTCCCCCTTTTAAATGGCAATCGGTGATATCGGTCGGTAATTCCATTGTTAAATCATTGAACCTCGCTTGGCAATTTACATTATTTCAACTTGTGTAAAATAGTTGCAAAACGAGATGTTTATTTTTTTATACATTCCTTTTGGATAGCGATTTATTGCGGTATTCACTTGGGGTGAGCAGATGTACCTTCTTGAAATTGCGGATAAAGGAGTGTACCGTTTCATAACCGCAAATTTCCGAAATGTGCTTGATCGTCAGATTCGGGTCCTGCAGCAGATTCTGCGCTTTATTGATTCGCAGCTGATTCATATAATCGACGAACCCTTGACCCACCTCCTGCTTGATTAGCGTGCTGATGTAGGACGAATTAATTCCGAGGGAGTCGGAAATGGTCGTCAGCGAAATCGATTGATCGTAATGATCGTGAATATAATCAAGGATGAGCTGAACCGTTTTATTATTTGAATTTTTACGCGCCTGAATGGCTGCCGATACTGTACGGGCTACATGAATCACATATTCGGTTTTATCCTGGAGAAATTCATAGCTGTATATTTTCATAAAAATATCCTCTTTCACGATGTCTGCAAAATCAAACCGCTGTTCGAGCGTCAACTTCACAATCCCATACAGGACATTGGAAAATAATGCATTCAAGCGGTCGAGCGAAAATTTCTCTTCATTCAGCATTCCATTTTGCATCCGCCGGAACAAGCTTTCGAACTCATCAAGCCGGTCTTCTTTAATCAGATTGCACATTTTGTTAATATCGGTAACGAGATACACATGCTCATCGGAATGTTTGGCTGAAATGTCCTGGTATCGTATAATGCTGTGCTTACCATAGATGGTCTTGAAGCCAACAGCCTGCAGGGCCTGATAATAACCGGTATGCGCATCCTTCAAGCTTTCCTGCAAACGGCTAATACCTGCGCAAATCGTCAGATTGCAGTTATCCCTGATCTCATTTTGCAAATAACGGATGGTGCCTTCCACCTTGTGCAGCATGCCGGCTTCATCCATATCGCTGGGAATCGAGAGCAGAATCGCGATTTTCTCCAGCTCCGCCTTCACCGCATAAGAGGCGTAAGCGGTCATGAAGGTCCACTTGATCGCATTGTATATCGTTTTATCCATAAAAAAACGGTCATCCTGCTTCATATTTAATAGATAATCATAAAAATCATCGATCTGAAACACAATGACCATGATCCGGTCGGAAGGGAACTGTACGCCCATTTCCGTCATTTTCTCGCGAATATCCGCTTCCTTGAGCTTGCCCGTCAGTACATTCAGCACCAAATTATGCTTCAAGTCATCGAGATTCCTACTATAATTATGCTCAAGCCGCTCTATCGGCTGAAAATACGACTTCTTGGCATATCTATAGATAAGAGCTGCGAGCACAATGAGAAACAGACTTAACACCACGATCATGATCTTACGATACTGCCATGCAGGCGAGGACTCGATAGGTGTAGCGATGGAAATCATCTCCCACTCCCCACTCGCATGACCGGTCTGAAATACCTTGTACCCTTCAAGTGAAAATGGCTGATCCAGTAAAGTCGGCTTTTGGGGCAATCGTTCTACAGGCAGCTCCGGGATCTTGACTTCCTTGCCATCTTGAAACGTAAGGATGTTCCGTTCCTTACCAACGAGCAGGGTCCCGTACAAATCTGCAGATTGACTCAGAAGCTTACGTTCGTCGATATTGATCGCCACGAGTCCATTGTTACCGATTGCACCTATAAAGGAAATAATGCTTTTGGCATTGCCATAACCGGCCTTTTCCAACCGTTTGCCAACCCAATGACCGTTTTTCTCATTGAATTCTGTAAAAATTTCCTTATCGGGAAATTGGTCGAGCTTGGTGAACTCATGGTTGGTCGATAAAACCGTATCCGTTGTTTTTCCATAAATATATACAGAGACGACAAGCGGATTGCTGCTGATAATCTTCAAGGAATTGTCCTGAAGAAGACCCAGTAAATACATATTGGATATGGTAGGCTCCCGCTGCTGCATCCACTCTCCCAGTGTTTGGTCGAGAGTGAGCCGATAATAAATTGAGCTGATCTGGTCTTCCAGTAAAAAGGCCAGCGATGCCTGACTTTCATGCGTGGATCGAAAGGATTCAATGGAACGCTCAGACGCCTCAACCTGTGCTTTAATCAAATAAAACTCATAAGCAAAAGTCTGAATCAATACAAGAATCATGAGCAGAAGAAGCCATTTTTTCATGTTTATTAATTTTTTCAGCATACTTCATCCCCCCGCCAAAGCTTCATCCAAATCATTGAAAGCGTCATCATTAAGTATATCACCAACCTTTTTTAGGGATAAGGTCTATTTCTTTGGAAGGAAAAATAGCAAGCCAAAAGTCAAAAATATGTACATGATCCGGCATAATAACAATATCAGCGCTGGAATAACCCCCCTATAATAAAGACCATATCGAACAGGAAGGGGAATTTACATGGCGACACCATTAGAAATGCAGGCAGTCGTTAGCCGATCATTGAAACGAAGTCGAGCTGCAGCTATCCGACTGGCCATAAGCAAATATAAATATTTGTATTTGCTCATGCTCCCGGGAGTGATCTGGTATTTTATTTATCGTTACTTACCGATGTACGGGGTGATTATTGCCTTCAAGGACTATAATTTCTCCAAAGGCATTATCGGCAGCCCTTGGGTCGGCTTGAAGCACTTTGAGTTTCTGCTGCACAATCAGGATTTCTTCATGATCGTCCGCAATACGTTATTGATCAATTTGTACGAGCTGATATTTGCTTTTCCGGTTCCGATTATATTGGCTTTGCTGTTGAACGAAATGAAAAGCGTATTGTTCAAAAGAACGATCCAAACCGTCGTTTATTTCCCGCATTTTATGTCTTGGGTCGTATTTGGCGGTATTGTGATCCAGCTATTGGCTCCCAATGAAGGGCTGGTCAACAGCATACTGCGTTATTTGGGTATGGAGCCGGTTTTTTTTATGAGTAAATCCGAATACTTCCGTCCTGTTGTCATCGCTTCCTCGATACTGAAGGAATCGGGTTGGGGCGCGATCATTTATTTGGCAGCACTCAGCTCCATTGACACCGAGCAGTATGAAGCGGCGACGATTGACGGGGCGAATCGTTGGCACAAGCTGATTTCCATTACGCTGCCAGGTATCCGCAACACGATTATTATTATGATGATTTTGAAAATCGGTTATTTGCTTGAGGTTGGCTTTGAACAAATCTATATTCTCTACAATCCTTCCGTGTACGATGTCGGAGATGTGCTCAGCACGTATATTTACAGGGTTGGGCTGCAGAGCGCCCAGTTCAGTACGACAGCGGCTATAGGCTTATTCCAGTCGGCTATCGGTTTCTTCCTGATCTGGGGCACGAACCGGCTAGCCCGCAAATTCAGCGATGTTTCGTTATGGTAAAAGAAAGGGGCGTTATGCATGTCTTATAAATGGTCTGCTTCCACAGCGATAGGTGCCGTTCTGGTGCTGTTCGCGATCATGACTTTTTTTCCTTTTTATTATGTGATTCTGGCCTCGGTCAGCAATTCGGATTTGATAACGGAGGGCGAGCTGCTGCTGATTCCAAGAGGCTTTAATCTGGAAGCCTACTCGTTAATCCTCTCCAACAATCAATTTATACAATCTTTTCTGGTGACGATCACCCGAACTGTGCTTGGACTGGCCGTCAATCTGTGCCTGCAGCTAACCATTGCGTACGCGCTTTCCAAAACGTACCTGCCGGGCAGAAAGTGGTTTATGATCTATATTATCATTACGATGATGTTTAACGGCGGCATCGTGCCCAGCTTCCTGATCGTGAAGGCGACTGGTCTGATGGATACGATATGGGCGCTTGTGATCCCGACTGCAATCAGCACGTGGAACGTGATTTTACTGCGCACCTTTTTCGAGAATGTCCCGGACAGTCTGGAGGAATCGGCCAAAATTGACGGAGCTAACGATTTCACGATTTTCCTGAAAATCTATTTGCCCTTATCGCTCCCTTCTATTATGACTATCGGACTGTTTATTGCCGTCCATCACTGGAATTCCTTTATGGATGCGGTCATTTATACAAGCTCCAGCGACTTGAAGGTCATGCAGCTGTTTTTAAGAGATATGGTTATTCAAAACGAAATGGCCGCTCTATTAGGAGATATGTCTGCAATGAGCCACGTTTCCTCCCTATCACTGCGGACAGCCGCTATCTTTTTATCCGCGCTGCCGATTCTGATTGTGTATCCGTTTATTCAGCGATTTTTTGTTAAAGGGGTCATGGTTGGGGCGGTTAAAGGCTGAGGCAGGTTATACCAATTCATCATATTATAGGAGGTTAGAAGTATGAATATGGAAGCGAAGGATCGTAAGGACATTGAATTGAAGCAGGTTTTGGAGCTGTCACTCAGCTCCCCCATCGGCATGCTGCGGGCATTTCCCGTGCGGATCAAAGAAGGCAAAAAGGCGATCGCCGTCGTGTACAGCGCGGATTTTGATATTGATCCTTATGCGGAGATGTTCTTTTTTCCAACGGACAATTTGAAATTGGTGCTATTCACACCAGAGGGTGAGATCTTATGGAAACGCGACTTTGGTTCTTCCGTTATTCCGGGAATCTGGTTTTGCCCGGTTTTCCCTTTTGATCTGGATGGGGATGGTACGGATGAAATCTGGTTCGTCAACAATCTGAATATGCAGCATCAGCTTAGTCTGCAAAGCAGCTGCCTGGAACGTATTGACGGCAGCACAGGAGAAACCATCGGGCAGTATCCGTGGGTGTACAGAGACACGCAGCAGCCTATGTCCACACAGTACCGTAATTTCATAGCCGGAGGTATGGTTAATGGCGAGCCAGTATTGGTTACGGCACAAGGTACCTATGGCAACATGTATTTGCAAGGATGGAATTCGGATATGAATCCGCGTTGGGAATTTCAGGTAGGCAAGGATGACCTGGGTGCCAGAGGCAGCCATTTATGTCCTGTCGTTGATTTCAATCAGGATGGTGTCGATGAAATTTTTTGGGGGGAGCGATGCATTGAGCTGGATACCGGAACCGAATTGTTTTGTGCCGATCGCGAAAGCTATAAGGGACATTCCGATATCGTACAACCGGTATGGGATACCCAAGCAAAAACGTGGGGCTTGTATACGATACGCGAGACCGACCCTTCAGCTTCGCCGCGCGTCATTGTATACGATACGGAGGGACGTCGTGTGTGGGGAGAAGTCGACCATGGCCATATGGATATGGGCTGGACCGCACGCCTGAAGGATGAGGGCGAGCATGTGGCGATGGCGATCCGCATCGGAACCAAAACATGCGGTCCCGATGGCCGCTTCCATCAGGACCGCGATGAATTTACCTTCGACGCGTCGAGCGGGCAGCCGTATGAGCTGCCGTTCAGCGTCTACCGGATGGTGCCCGTCGACCTGAACGGCGACGGGTACCACGAGCTCGTCCGCGGCATTCCCGGCGGGGACGGGGAAGTACTTGACCGCAGCGGGCGCTCGTACGGCAAGGTTGGCGGGTCGGTTGCGATGGCCTCGCATTTTCTCGATATGCCGGGCGAGCAGCTGCTCTGCTTTTATCCGGACGGCATGATCCGGATTTGGGCGGACGCTAACGCCAAGGACAGCGAGCAGGCGCTCGCGCGCTACAGCCATCCGTATTATATCAGCAGCCAAAGATTGACCGCTGTCGGCTATAACCTGTGTCTGATGAGCGGAATATAGCACGCGAATCGACAACTAATCGACTATGACTGATAGCAGTATCACCCTTTAACCGCACCTGCGGTAACACCCTTCGTAATTTGCTCATTAAACAACGCATAAATAATTATAGCAGGAATCGAGGTCAGTACCATCACGGCGAACTGTGAGCCGTAATCGGAGGAATACTGGCCTGCAAAATTCATCACGGAAAAAGGCAGCGTCTTTAAAGAATCCTTGCTCAGAAAGGTTGCAGCCATAATAAACTCGTTCCAGCAGGTTAAAAATGTAGTTACGGCTATCGTTACCAACGCTGGCATCGTGAGCGGCATAATGATTTGAAAAACAATCCGATAAATGCTGCAGCCATCCATAACAGCCGATTCTTCGATGGCTGAGGGGATACTACGCAGGAAACCGGATAGAATGAAGGTTCCGAGTGGAACCGAAACGGCTGTGTAAGGAATGATTAAACCAAGATACGAATTGGTCAAGCCAATAGCTTTGAAAATAGCAAAGTTCGGAAGCAGCGTGGCGTGAATCGGTATCATGATGCCTAACAATATCACGGTAAAAAAGAATGAACGCATTTTCCACTGCATCCGTGTAAAGGCATATGCAAGCGATAAGGACAAAAATACGGTTAAAAGTATCGTTACCGTTGATACCAATACACTGTTGAACAAATATTTTGGGAACTTGCCGTCCACCCATGCGTTCACATAGTTTTGCCATTCCGGCTGGCTTGGCCACTTCAAAATACTGGAGGAGAAAAAGTCGCTGCTGCTCAGCAGCGAATAATTGAACAGCCAAATTAACGGGAATAATTGCCCGAAGGCTACCAGTATAAACAGGATCCAAAGTATCGTTTTATGTTTGTTTTTCATATCTGCCACCGCCTAATATTCAGCTATGTCGCTGCGAATCATTTTGTTGCTTATATAGGTCGCGATTAAACAAACGAGAATAAACAGGATCGATATCGCGTTGGCATAGCCATACTGGCTCGCCGAGAAAGCTTTGTTATACAAGTAAACAGCCAGAAATTGTGTGGAATCACCGGGACCGCCATTCGTTGTCAGAAACACGGTTTCCATTTGCTTGAGTGCTGTAACTATCGCGAGGGTTACCTGAACGGCAATTACCGGCGAAAGCAGCGGAAGTGTAATTTTCAAATGCAGCTTCAGTCCTGAAGCCCCATCCAGATGAGCGGCTTCGTACAATTCCTCGGGAATCCCTTTAATTCCGGCATAATAAAACAGGAGCCCCCAGCCAAACCCTGCCCAAATTAAAATAAACAGCAAAGAACCAAGTGCGGTACTCGTATCGCCTAACCAGGCATGCTGCAAAAAACCAAGCCCGATCGTATCCAGAATTTTATTGAGAATCCCGAAATCAGGGTCCAGGATACTCAACCACATTCTGGAGATGACCACCACAGAAATGACACAAGGAATGAAAAAGATCGTGCGAAACACCTTCTCGGCTTTGCCGCCGATTCGATCCAGCAAAATAGCGAAGGCTATACAGATCGGATGCTGCAGGACAATACAGCCAATACCAAGCAGGAGCGCATTCATTAATGATCTCCAGAACCGCGAATCCTCAAACAGCAATTCCTGATAGTTTTGCAGTCCGACCATTTTAACGTCCGTACCTGGGCCAAGCGTGTCGGTGAACGAATAATACCCACTAAGCACAATCGGTGCCAGAAACGTAACCATAAATAACAAAATACCTGGAAATACAAACAGGAAAATAGCCATCTTGTTGCCAAGCACCTTTTGCATGGTACCTCACTCCTTCCACTTGGATATCCGTCAAGGACAGGCAGTGCAGCCCTGCCCTCGACCCATCCCTATATCTCTCATTGCCTTGCTTATTTCTTTTGTTTTTCCGCTGATGCCTGCAATTCAGCAGTCAGTTGTTCCGGTGTAAATGTGCCTGCAAAAAACTTGCCGAATGCATTTTGAACATCATCTTTAAATGCCGGTGAACCGTAATCGATAAATGAAGCTCCAGCAGTCGAAGAGGCCTTAACCAGGATATCAGTGAGCTGCTTTTGAACCTCACTTTCTTTTCCGGTTAAATTGTATTTTTGTGCAGGTACAGCGGCGCCGGTTTCCCAAGCATATTTGGCCCATTGATTCGCACTCATTAAATAATCAAAAAACTTTTTGGCTTCATCCGGATTTTTGGAGGAAGTTGTAACTGAATACCCGCCGCCGTTCCAGGCCAGCAAATCGGATTCTTTACCCTTGCCGCCTTCGACTACAGGGAACTTGGCAACCCCAAGATTACTGCGGAACGCTTCCGGCAATTTATCATTGGTAGCCATCCCTGCTTCCCATGAGCCCATAAACCACATAGCTGCTTTGCCTTGTGTAAACAGATTTTGTGAAGCGCCGTAATCAGCAGTCATGAACGAATCCTGGAACATCTTGACGTCCCGCAGCTGACTCATGAGCTGGGCTGTCTTTAGAAAGCTGGCATCCTGTGCAAAAGTTTTCTTTTGATCGACAGCGTCCAGGATCAGGCTTTGATCACCGCTCACACGCTGCAGTATATTTTGGTACAGCAAACCGAAGCTCCATAAATCTTTACCATTGATCGACATCGGAGTAATGCCTTTGGCCCTGAACGCTTTGGCCACGTCCAACAGCTCATTGTAGGTTGCTGGAACCTTAATTCCGTTATCAGCGAACATTTTTTTGTTATAATAAATCACTTCGTAATCGCTGTTTCTCGGAAGTCCGTAAATTTTCCCGTCAAATTCAAACGATTTGTAGACGCCGGGAAAAAAGTTGTATTTGTCACCTTCATACTCCTTGGCATTCAGCTCTTTCACATATTTGGCTTTAACGAGCGTACTGAGCTCAGCACCGCCATGAACCATGGTGACATCAATCGGTTCGTTGGATGCCATGTAGGCCTTCAGCTTGTTTTTGAATGGCTCCTCGGCTAGTGCTTCCACATCAATCTTGATATTGGGATTGTCTTTGATATAGCTGTCAATAGCCATCTGCTCGGCAAGTCCTTGTCCGGATTTGCGATCCGGCAGGTTGGAAAATAAACGTAGTGTGATTTCTTTTTTTGCACCGGCAGCTGCCGGGCTTGGTGTACTTGAAGCTGGACTTGGCGTTTTCGTATCAGTGCTGGCTCCGCAAGCTGCTAATGTCCCCACCATAGCCACAGCCGTTGTGAGCAAAGCAGCCTTAACCATTGGATTCGTTTTCTTCATAAGTGAGCTCCCCCTGAATAATAAATTTGAATGTTTCGCATGTAAGGTTCGTTTGTTACTTGGATCATAGCAAAGTGTTCGCTAAGAAACAGTAGAGAAAAAACGGGTAAAGTTTAATTTTATCGAATGTTGGAGTGCATACGTTGTGAAAACTGCTTCGGGGATATACAATACAACCAGAATCAGTATCATACATGGAGATGATCAATATAGGAAAGCTTTATTTAAACCTGAGCATTAAATATAAAATCTTCATTCTCTTTTACTTGCTAATTGTAGTCCTTTGTCTAACACTGGGCTATTATTCCTATCAAACCTCCAGTAAAGAAATTATTAATAAGGTCAGTACCACCAATCTCGGGATTATTAAAGAAGTGGACAACAATATTGTCATGCTGCAAAAAAACATTGCGGATTGGGTAACGGTATTCAGTCTCGCATCCGAGGTACAAAGCCAGCTTCAGAGCAATCTCGGTACGTCCAACGAGCTTGAAACCACCCTGTACTCGGGCTCGTCCGCGTCAATGATGAACCAAATGCTGCTCACTCGGAACTTTGATTATTTGGCTCTGTACGGAAAGGGCCCTACCCCTCTGTTTCAGGTATCTACCGATGATAGCAGCGGTGCCAACCAGTTTATTCACATTCAGGAAAGTCCGATATACCGTAAAACCGAGGAGCTGAACGGTGCCTCATACTGGTTTCCGCTAACGGACGATAACAACGTGTTCATTCAGAATAACCGGAATGAGAAAATCGGAATGAGCCGGATTGTCCGCAATGTTAGCGATGGCAGCACGATCGGGTTCATTTTTGTGGGGATTAACCAAAATACGATCCGTAACCTGTATTTAAAAAATTTACATGACCAAGACCATGGCATTGTCATTCTCGATCAAACCGGCTACCCGTTGTTAAAAGCGGGCAAAGATTTTTTTAGCAGCAACAACCCGGATTTGTCTTTTACAGCGACAAGACAGCAAAGTGAGTCCGGCTCCATGATCATCAACAGCAATGGGGAGAAGCTGCTACTCTCTTACAGCGGTATCAATGAAAACGGTTGGAGCATTCTGTATGCTGTCCCTCTGGCCTCACTGACCCAGGAGTTAAGCTCGATCAAGGTGTTTGTTATTGTATTAATATTGGCATGTTTGCTTCTCAGTATTCCTTTTATGTTTATCCTGACTTCGATTTTGACTGCACCCCTGCGTCAATTGCTGCTGTCGATGAAACGATTTCAGAATGGCCATTTTGACGAACGGGTAGATATTAAATATAGAGATGAGATCGGGGAATTAAGCCGCGGGTACAACAGCATGGTGGCTAACATTAAAGCCTTGATCGACGATGCCTATGTGCTTCAGCTCAAAGAAAAAGAAGCCGAGCTCAAGGCGCTTCAATCACAAATCAATCCTCACTTTTTGTATAACATGCTGGATACGATATTTTGGGAAGCTGAAGCAGCAGGTCAAAGCCGGATCAGTGAGATGATTGTTAACCTGTCCCGATTGTTCCGTTTAAGCCTGAATCGCGGCAAAAGCTTTACCAATGTCAAAAAGGAAAAAGAATTGATTGAATTGTATTTATCTCTGCAGCAAATGCGATTCAAGGATCTTTTGGAATATCGGGTTGATATCGCGGATGAAATCGAGCCTTATGTTATTTTAAAGCTCATTCTTCAGCCTTTTATCGAAAATGCGTTAATTCACGGCATTGAGCGTAAGCGCGGCGGCGGAATTGTATCGGTTAGCGGCTCTCTTCAGGGCGATACCTTGCGATTTGTCATTGAAGATAACGGACCTGGCATGGATGCGGCGACGATTCAACGGATACTGGCAGAGCCTGCCGACAGTGACGTGTACACGGGACAAGAAACCAGTGGCTATGCGATCCAGAATGTGAATGCCAGACTGAGGCATTATTACAAGGAAGGTTATCAACTGAATTATGAAAGTAAACTGGGTCAAGGAACCCGAGTAGAAATTATAGTCCCTGCCATACCCGATACCCAGGAGGAACCACACGTATGATCCATTTAATGATTGTCGATGATGAGGAAAGAGCCCGCACAGGCATACGTTCCCTGATTGATTGGACGAAGCACGATATTACGATCGTTTGTGAAGCCAGGGACGGGGCTGAAGCCCTCGAGCTGTTGAACAATGTTCATGTGGATATCCTGCTCACTGATATACGTATGCCGGAGATGGACGGGCTTTCCCTGATTGAACATGTAACGAATGATTATCCCCATATCAAATGTGTGATTATGAGCGGATACGATGAATTCGCCTATGCACAGAAAGCGCTGACGATCGGCGCCAGTGACTATTTGCTTAAGCCAAGCCGAACACAGGAAATATTGGATACGGTTCTTAAGCTTAAAGCGATCATTGAGGAGGCACGCCACCAGGAGAATACGTTGGAAAAGCTTAAAGTCGGCTTTCGCGAAAGCTTTCCGCTTTTAAAGGAGAAGACTTTAAGTCGACTGGTGATGACAGATAATCCACCGTTCGAGCGTCTGCTGGCCAATCTGCATATCAATGGAGAGGCGTTTCCCCACCTGTTTTTTGGAATCATTGTCTTACAAATTGATAATCTGCATATGCTGCAGCGAAAGTATGATCAAGAGGATATCGAACTGTTCAAATATGGTGTCAAGAATATAGCTGAGGAAACGTTCTCTGCTTTATTTCGATGTGCTGCATTTGAACATCAGGATGATATCATCGTTATTTTAAATACAGAGGATTGGACAGGCATCGATGAATTGAACCAACATGCAGCAGAGGTGCAGCAGCATATTCGTCAATATTTGAAATTCACGGTTTCAATCGGTATAGGCAGTTTTGATCCGGGTATTAACCATCTGAGAATTTCGTATCAGGAATCGATCCGGGCGTTGGATATGAAATATTTTATCGGTACCGAAAAGATTGTTGATTACAAGGAAACTGTCGATGATGATCCCGTTCACACCTCCTACCCTTTATCCCAGGAGAAAGCGATAATTCAGGCCGTAGCCACAGGTGATCAGAATGCCATTGCGGAAAGGCTGAACGCATTTAACGAAGCGCTTAAGCCAGCCAGCACCTCGAAAGAGCATATTCAAAAGTCCATGCTTGCGCTTGTGTTTGCCTTGTACCGTTATTGTATCGAAAAAAATATTAATACGAATGACGTATTCGGTGAAAGCCTTACAGAGCTTACCCATATTATCGAGCATTCCAGTATGGATTACATCGTACAGACATTAACAGACGTATTATTAAAAGCCAGTGAGCAATTACATGTGAAAAAAAACAGCAACAAAATGTTCCAATCCGTACTTGATTATATGGAGCATAACTATCACAAGGACATCAATCGGGAAACCGTAGCCCGTGAAGTTTTCATTACTCCAGGTTATTTAAGCTTTCTGTTCAAGCAAGAGCTCAAAACCAATTTTCTCGACCATCTACACAAAATTCGTATCGATCACGCCTGCAGACTGCTCCACGATCGAAGTATGAAGCTAAGTGATATTGCCCATGCCGCTGGCTATAACGATGAAAAATACTTTTTTCAAATCTTCAAAAAGTATATCGGCATGACACCTACCCAATACAGAAACAATTTGGGCGCAGACTCCTTGTAACATAGAGTCACTAAGCAGACAAATAAGGGATAACCAATGGTTACCCCTTATTCCATACGTCTATTCATCTGCAGCTGCTTATTATATACGAAACAGTATGCTATTGCAGCAGCTCAATGTCACTCCAGGTTTTTGACCGATTCTGTGTCCAATTCGTCACCGTATTGCTGTACAATTGAATGGTGTAGATATCACCTTCGCTGTCTCGGTAAAAGGAAAGTCCATCGTCAGGGGCCTTCGACAATTTCCGCAGCTCCAGTGTAGGCAATACCTCGTACAAGCCGTCTTTCTGAGGGTCAATGAGTTCACTGGTGAGAGGGTTTAACCCTGTAGAAGGGTCGATTCCCAGCTCGTTTGTGTAAGACTTGCCGTACAGCCTTACAATCAACCTTCCATCGGGTTCAACTGGATTTCTTGTAGGACTGTTAAATCCGAGCGGGCTGATATCCTGCTCATTCCAGACTTCGTTGGCAAGGCGTATATTACCATTTATGTCCATAAGCGCCAGCAAACCGGAGCCGCGGAAATAAAAATCCCTGAAAGGCATGCGATCTCGTGCTATCCAAACCGAGCCGTCGGTATTTTTGACAACATGCTGTGGCTTGTAAGGATAATTGGTGACTGGACGCAATTGTCCATCTATAATCGCGAACAACTGATAGCGGCTGCTTGGCGGTGGACCTATTACGGCTATCGGGAAATAGGTGTACACGGCAAGCAGCTTTCGCTTGCTATCGATCTCATACAACGTACCTTCAATCTGCAGCTTGGTATCGCCGAGAATCCCTTGTTCCTCTTTACGCAGCTCTCCAAGCTGGAAGCCTTCATAGGTGAGGCTGTTGCCCACACGTTCAATTGCAACCTTCTTCCCCTCATAGGCTCCAGCCTGTGCATCCTGGGCGGCCTTGTCACGAATATTTTGTGCCTGCTCCTTCTCGATCCATTCCGGTTTCGTTTGCAGCTTTTTATCGATTTTCATCATGGCGTAGGTTTTATAGTCTTTACCCAAGGCATCGACATACAAGGCTTCGGCATCATCATATACAATTTGCTGGAGCACTTGGTCCTGACCGCTCCATATCGAAAGTCCTTCTTCAAGGCTAAATTGCAAATCCATCATAAGTCGTGTATGAGCAAACGTCCATGTCAGCGGCATGTAGGTGACATCCCTGAACTCCAGGAACGGATATTCTTCCTTATCGTTAACAATTTGTGCGCCCCATAATTGAATGGGAGCAGTGGCAACCTTGGCCGAATAAGTGCGAGTCAACAAGTTTGCTGCCTTGCCACTCTGTACGTATTTTGTTTTCTCAAGAGCTGGGTACATCCAGTAAGGACTCGTGCAGCAGCTTCTGTAAATCTTCAATCCTTCGGCTGCGGTCCAATCGATATTCAGCTCAAGCTCTTGCATCAAATCCCAGTTTAACGGTATATAGGTCACGTCCTTGTACACCACGAATGGATAATCCAACTGCTTGTTGTTCATCATTTGACCGTTAACCTTCACGGGGAATTTCACTATGCTAACTTGAACAGAGCTCGATTCCGCCATAGCTATACCTGACCACAGGCACCACACTAGCAGCGCTCCGAGCCAGGTCAGCATCGTTTTCTTTAACATGTGCGCTCGCCTCATTTATACATATATTTTTCCAGCTATGCGTTAGACGCAAGATGTGTCAGAAAAGTTCTTGAGGACGAGTTAAGAAGCCTCCAGTTCACACTTGTCAGCGTGGAAACTGGAGGCTTCAGAATGGGTACATTCAATTCGCTGAGAGTAAATCTCTCATGCCTTCGCTTGCAGCGGCACGGTATAATGAGCTGAATCGATCCAGCTGCGGTCCGAAAATTCGCGCCCACGGACCACAACCTTATCCTCATAGATCTGCACATACATGCCCTGAGCAACATTATCATTCCCGGAGCTGCGTGTTTTGCCAACTGAGGCATTATTGAACCAATGAAACGAGTTGTCCTGGTTATAATGATTCTCCGTGGCAAAATTACGGTGCGTATGACCAGACAAAACAAATACGTTACGGTACGGCTTAAGAATCTCACGGAATTCCTTGGCCCGGACCAGCTGATGCGAGCCTCCATCCATACCCGGTGCCGGCAGCGGCTGATGAATGAACACAAAAGCGGGTTTCCCGTCCTCATGCTGCTTCATCTGGTTGCTCAGCCAAGCCAGCTGTGCATCCGAATACCAGGCCCCTTCGCCATATTCCGGTTTATCGCCAACATAAGCTTCCTGAGAAACCAATATGAAATGAAAGCCACCCATCCAGAAATCGGTATATGGTTGATCCTTATATCCAAAAAATTTCATAAATCGCTCTTTGGCCATAGCATCGCTTTTGCCGTTGGGCATGGTTTCCTTGGCAAACTCGCCTTTCTTATCTAACCATATATCATAGTAGTCATGATTTCCCATATTGGCATAGATCGGAGGCAGCTTGTAACCGTTTAATATTTTGCGCAGCAGCTTATAGTCCGTCTCACGCCCCATATCCGTCAGATCTCCACCTAACACAATACATTCCACCGGAGATTCAAAGCTGCTGACGTCTTTCAATGCGGCATGCAGTTTATCTGTCATTATCGAGATCCCATCGGAAATATGCAGATCACTTAACAGGAAGAAGGACAGCAGCAGCTTATTCGACGTCGGATTGGCTGTTTGCTCGGTAGGTATAGGTGTAGTTGCAGCTGTGGAATCAGATTCGGCATGCAGCGGTTTTTCATGATCGAGTACATACTTCCATATCGTACCGCCTCCCGCGAAAACCGCCAGGATGGCTAGCATTCTTTTGACAAATTGCCTTCGGGACATCATATGCATCCACCACCTGTTCTATCTATAAATCAGACGATAGCAGAATTATAGCATACAAAGATTAATCATTTCTCAATAAATCTAAGATTTCCTGAATTTAAACATTCCTTCCCTTAATGAGCTATGGGAAGACTGACCTCAACCGTTGTCCCCTCGTTTTCTATGCTGAATACCTCTATCGCTCCTTGATGATTTTCAATAATCTTTTTACTCACCATAAAGCCTAGTCCGGTGCCTTTTTCTTTGGTTGTGTAAAAAGGTTCCCCGAGTCTGGACAGAATATGTTCAGGAATACCAAACCCTTGATCAATGAACCGGAGCAGCAGGTTTTCTTTATCTTTACTTTTCAATTGAATCACGATCGTGCCGCCTTTGGGCATAGCTTCAATAGCATTTTTGATGAAGTTGATACAGACTTGCTTCAATTGATTTTCATCGCATAAAATATGAGTCGTCTCCAGCTCGAACTCGGTAACAATTTGCACATTGTTCATGATCGCTTGTGTCCCCAATAAGGTGGTCACTTGACCGATGAGCATACGAATATCCTTACGCTCATACTGGACCGATTGCGGCTTGGCCAGAATTAACAGTTCACTCAAAATCATTTCGATCCTTTCGATTTCAGACGAGATGATATCAAAATAGATTTGCTTCTGAAGCGAGCCCGATTGCATAAACTGTACAAAGCCTTTGATAGCCGTAATCGGATTACGGATCTCGTGTGCAATTCCTGCTGCCAATTGACCGGCTATTGATAATTTTTTGGAATTGATCACGAGTTCTTCCGCCTGCTTTTGCTCAGTGATGTCTCTCAGGATAACAGCCCAGCCATGAATATGATCGCGCTCATCTCGCATACCAAAGCTCGACAGCATGATAGGAATGACCGTGCCATCCTTTCTGCATCTGACGGTTTCATACCCCGTTAGCGGCTCATTCGATTTGAACACCTTCTGCCTCATATCCATCGACGGCGACAAATCAGGGAGCATAATCGGCAGCTTCTGAATGGAGAGGCCTATAATTTCTTCGGCTGACCATCCAAAAACCTTTTCAAATGCATGATTGACTCTGGACACCTTTTCTTCAAGGTTTACAATGAGAATCGGGTCAACATTATGATCAATAAAAGATTCCAGCTGGTCCTTAGCTGCATTCAGCTCCTGAACCACTCTTTTTCTTTCACTGATATCGCGGTACATCCCCATGATCCCAACAATTACGCCTTGTTCATCACGTACAGGAGATAAGGTTCCGCTTACTTCGATGAGACTTCCATCTTTACGCAGTCGGATCGTTTCGAAGCCTATAACCGAATTACCGGATTTCACTTGATTCAAGTTGAGTTTTACAGATTCCTTGAGATGATCGGGCACGATCAAGAATACCGAGTCAGCACAAATAATTTCATCCAGACTCCATTGAAACATGCTCTCAAAGGCGGCATTGGCTTCTATTACCCGATCCTCAAGGTCAACCACCCATATCGCATCGGCATTATTTTGAATCAACGATTCCAGTCTGTCCTTGGTTTTCCTCAGCTCATCCTCAGCTTGCTTGCGCTCTGAAATATCCCTTCCAACGCTAAATAATTTGGTGATTTTCCCATCACGATTTCTGATTAACTTCAAGGTGGTCTCAATCCAAATATAGTGTCCATTTTTATGGCGGGCTCTGCAGGTAAAGATATCGACCTCCGAAATGGGAAACAGTCCGTTATAGATCAAGAATGCTCGATCTTCAGGATGCCAATAATCGGTCGTAACGGTGCCAATCACTTCCTCAGGTTCATAGCCCAGTATAGTTTTGATAGCGGGTGACACATAACGGGTAATACCATCCGGCGTGCTGTATGAAATGATTTCCTGAGCATTATCTGAAATAATCTGGTACAACTCCTGACTTTCCTTCAGCTGTAACCATAATTCTTTTTGTTGGGTAATATCCTTGGCAATACCGTAAACCCCCATCACCTGATGGTTCACGATGATAGGAATATGTGTCACATCGAAGCTGATACAATTCCCGTTCTTATCTAACGCCTCAGTCTCATACCGTTGAGTAAGTCCCTTTGCTGCCAGTGCAAAATGGTATTCTACCTTCTTGTTGTCTTTAGGATGCATAAATGTGCGATAGTTGACCGAATTGTGCTGAATCTGCTGATCTGTATATCCGATAAGTCTCTCCACCGAATGGTTGATTGAAGTAAACGTACCCTCCAAATCCATCGAGAAGATCAGATCCGGATGATGCTCGAATAACGATCTGTACCGTTGTTCACTGTATAATAATTGGCGTTCTTTCTCCCGCAATCCTTCTTCAGCCAACTTATGAGTGGATACATTAATAAACTGGGATATAAAAAATAAGGGTTTGCCTTCCTCATCCCTAACTAAGGAAACTGTTAATTGAAGCCATGTAATAGAACCTTGCTTATGAAAAAATCGTTTTTCCGTCTGGTACGATTCCCGCTTGTCTTCGATTAATTGGTTCATAAGCTCATGATTAAGCACTACATCATCTGGATGTGCAATTTCTTGAAAAGCGATTCGGGTTAGTTCGTCTTCCGAATATCCTAACATGGAGCATGCGGAAGCATTCGCCTTAAGAACCGCTCCATTTGTTGCTAAGAGAACCATCCCAATCGGTGCGTGCTGAAATGCCTGAATGAATAATTCATCCGCAAAACGATAGTCGTTAATCATAGGTCCCTCCCCGTGTCACAAATCGAAATAAGCTTTTAGATAGCTTTCTAGCAGGGTTACCTTCTTTCCTGCATCGACGATATTTATTTGTGAATTTGTATTTGGAGGCAAGATGCTTGAAGTTTGCCTACACGAGCAACTACAAATAAACCCTTCATAAATGAAAGGGTTATTTGCACCTTTTAAATTCCAAATTATGTAAATCGTCGTCGTAATTTGTAATCGGTTATACTTTGCTCAACCTATTTGAGCCATCTCGGTGACCACCAGTTCCAACTGCCGAACAATTTCATTAAGGAGGGAACGACAAGCATTCTAATTATGGTCGCATCAATCAGAATAGCTGCTGCAATACCGATCCCAAGCTGTTTAACCCCGACAACGTCGGCAAATGCAAATGGTCCTGTCACCACAATCATAATTGCGGCTGCTGAGGTTATGGTTCTGCTCGTTGACGACAACCCGATGAGAACGGCGCGATCATTGTCTTGTGTATTTCGGTATACTTCAAAGATTCGCGATACCAGGAACACCCCATAATCCATACTGATACCGAAGGTCAGTCCAAATATAAATACGGGAATCATGATGGCGATACTGCCCGGTTCCATTCCCATATTCCCCTCTTCAAAGATCCATACCAGAACGCCGTATGCGGCTCCCAGACTCAGGAGATTCATCACAATGGCTTTAAGCGGAATAAGCAGGGATCGGAAAGCAAAGAATAATACCAAATAATTGGAAATCACAATAAATAAGAGCACGTAACCAAGATTCTGAAATATAGCATCAAAGACTTCCTGCTGGTACTTGGCCTCTCCACCCAGCACATACGGTAAATTTGCAGATGCTCCGGTCTGCTCCCGTTGTCTGAGCCAGTCCATTACTTGTTCCGAAGACGGGCTTCCCCTTAATGTCACATGGATCAGCATTTGGTTTTTATTCACAAATCTCTGCAGCAGCACCGATCCATATGGTTCCTGTGGCAGCGGCTGCTGCTGAAACGATGCATCCAGTTTTTCAGGAAGCATGCCCAAGGTGGAAAAAACAGAATCAACACGTACAACACCGGGATCCTTTTCCAACATTTGAACAAAGGCATAGGCCTCCATCCAATCTTGTTTGTTCAGGTTATCGGCTTTCCCTTGCATGACCATAACTATAGAAGAGGTCGAAGGAGTAACGAAATGGGCTTGATAAACCTCGGCAGCCTGACGAGAACTATAGACAGCAGGTAAAGATGACGCGTCCGGTATGGCAAGCTTCATCCTGCTTACAGGCAGCAAACAGCCGATTAGCAATAATGAAGCCAATACAAGCATACGGACCGGTTTGTCCATTACAAAAAGCGATAGGGAATACCAGATATTCTTTCTTCTGTTTGCTGATTTATTGGACAGCGGCTTGCTTTCCGCTTGAATGGCAGGCCATAAGAATGATAGCATCGCGGGCAATAAGGTAAAAGTCAAACAAACCGAAACGACTAGTACGGTCATCGCACCTACAGCAACCGAAGTGAAAATAGGAAGTGGAATGAACAGGGTTCCCATTAAACCTAATAAAACACTGAACGCCGAGAATAAGACAGCCCTTCCAGCTGTCTTCATGGCTGTGACCATCGCCGGCTCTGCTGCTTGTCTCTCTAATTCTTCTCGAAATCGGCTGACCAGAATTAAGGAGAAATCAATACTCAGAGCCAGTCCGACCATAGGGATGACATTAAGCACAAAGTTGGAAAGCTCAAGCTGGGTACCTATTCCATACATCATCCCCATAGTGCTGGCTACCCCAATCATGCCTATAACAACAGGAATCATCGCAGAAACGATTCCTCGAAAAGCAAACCACAGGATAATAAAGGCGACCGGTATGCCGATCAGCTCAGCTTTGCGCAAATCACGTTCGCTTGCCCGGTTCACATCGTCCTGAACGACAGATTTCCCTGTCATGGTTACCATCATATCCTGCTGATTCAGCAAACGGCTATGCAACTTTGCCAGTACGGGCTTCAGCTGATAAGGCTTATAGGAAAAGGAAAGAAGTGCATAAGCGTAATTACCTTCAAGCATCCCCTGCGTCTGGAGTGGTGATATCACTTCAGTTAGACCGTCAATTCCACTCAATTGATCTAAGGATTGTTCGATATAATGATGAAACCTCTCCAGCGATACGAATTCTTTTTTTTCAAAAACAAGCATGATCGGGTCCTCGGGTATATGAAAATCAGCAGACAATAGCTGCTGAACCTGGACGTAGGCTCCATTCGGGAGCAAACCGTGATCCTTGAGGACCGTAGGCAGCTTGCTTGCGTAACTACCAAAAAAGAGCAAAAACAAGGCCCAGAACGATATAACAACTTTGGGATAGCGGTAAGAGATCAGCGCAAGCCTGTGAACTCCCATGTTTACTCTGTTCCTTGTAAACGGGTTGCCCGAACCAATTCAATAGCTAGTCCTGGTGCCAAATTCGCTAATCCAGGCAAAAGTCGGGGCACAAGCGGTAAGCCAAACAACCATTGCAGAAAGCGCCCCCATCGCATAGGACGCTTGAATTCTCGATGTATAGACTGCGTATATTCATGCCGCCAGTTTCCAAGCGTTAGATCCCCGCGTAAATAGCGGTCGGCTAATGCGCCACACAATCGCGCCGAACGCAAAGCTATCGACATGCCGTCTCCACACAATGGCGGTATCATAAGCGCAGCATCCCCCACATGTGGAATCACATCCCATGCCAAGGGCCTACGCTTTAAATCAATCGGGGAAACTGCCGACTGCGTACCTGGCACCGGAGTCGCTTGAGCCAGTTTTCGATATAGCTTCGGGCTTCTACGAGCTGCAGCATCGATCATGCCAAGGATCGTTTTTTCTGTTTTTCCAAAAGCGCTCTGTGTCAAAAGCGCCGCAACGTTCACAAGTCCACCTTCAATCGGCGAAATGCCCAGATAACCACCAGGGAACACATACAGCTCAACAACAGGCTCCATCTCTATTCCGGAGTAATGGGATTTCACCCCGATGTGCATAGACTGAACGGAACCCTTAGGAGTAGAACGCGGAAGTACTGAACGACGATGAGTTCCCCAAGCAGCGATTACCGTACGTGCCTGAATCTGTTTGTTCAACCCATCCCGCTTCGTCTCAATCGTATAACCATCCTCATTGGGATACACGGATGTGACCGATGTTGCCGTCTGCAGCTGTGCACCCGACCTTAGTACCTCGTTATGGAAGGTGGAATCCAGTAAATAACGACTCACACCGAGAGCATGTCCAGGCAAAGGAATCTCCAAAGCAGCACCGTGACTGAAGATCAGCCTTATCCGGGTAATCATGCTTGGTTGCAGCGACTCCACAGCCTTCATTAAACCTAATGCTTTCAGTGTATGTTGGGATTCCGGGGAAAGGAATTCTCCGCAAACTTTGTGCCGGGGGAACAACTGACGATCGATCAGAACGGTATCCCAGCCCTGATCCGCAAGCTTTTTGGCCAGACTGCTGCCTGCAATGCCGGCACCAAGAATGGCTGCATCGTAAGTAGGATTCATCCCTGCTCAACTCCGTTGTTGGAATTAGATCTGGTCTTGTTTAAGACGACGACATAGCGGAATAACGGTCTCCATGCATAAAACATCTCCGGGGTATCCAACGTTTTCCCCAGATGCTGCCAATCCGCCGATCGAAAGCCTTTGGCTACGGACAATGGCCCGTCGTGTAAAATGTAACGATTAGTAGAAAGCATTCGCGTTACAAGCCACACCGCAGCCCAAGGAATCCAATGCCGATGAATATCATTGATCACAACGCCTAATCGCGAAGCCTTCAGCATCTTATCTACGACTCCGGGAAGCTCGTCCGCTGCAAAATGATGTACAAATTGCGTTCCCGTAATGATATCTGCACAAGCTTCCGGCAGTGAAAACAAATCATCTTTCCTCACCTGTACACGCGGTTCATTCTGAAAGTACAGCCTTGCCTCTTCACAAGCTTCTTCCGTAATATCAATCAAAACAAGTTGGAGCTCGATGCGATTCCTGTCCGCCCATCTCAGGAGATGCGCATTCACATCCCCCGATCCACACCCAATATCCAGAATAGTTAACTTTCTCGGCTTGCCGGCATCCAGCCACAATCGTTTGACTCCATAAAGTGTTGGCGCAGAGGCACCGAAAATCCGATTCAGCAGCCGGAGGTGATGCAAGGCTTCTCGGAGCGCAGCTCCCCCTATAGTAAAGTCGTCCATCAATTCGGGCTCTTCGGCCCTCCGCTGTATGCTTCTAAGCACGGACATGGCCTATGAGCTGTTCTTGACTAATGACCGCAGGAAGATATGTTATTGGGATCAATTCTGCGGTCAGACCTGGGCCGAATGCCAAGGCAATCCCAGTAGCTGGTCCGGAGCCCTTGCTTTTCAGCTCCTGTTTCATCTCGTTCAGGACAAATAACAGGGTTGCTGAGGATACATTACCATAATCACGAAGTACGGTTCGGCTGGGACGGGTCTGCTCATCTGTAAGCTTGAATAGGCTCTGTATGGAATCAACAATCCCTCGACCTCCGGGATGTATGGCCCATAGCTCTGGATTCGACTTACCGTCTAACAAATGTTCAACCTCGGCAGGTATCAAGCTTGCGATCAGCTTAGGAATACTCGGAGATAGATAAAGATCAAAGCCGTAGTTGCCAACTTCCCATACCATCTCATCGGCACAATCAGGCAGCAGAACAGAACGCCCATCGTCGAGCTGAAACACATCCTTATGGTCAGGGCCAGGTGCCCCTATGATACAAGCCGATGCCCCGTCACCAAAAAAAGAAGCTGCAAATAAGGCTTCACGCTGACTCGAAGGCTGAATATGCAGTGTGCATAGCTCAACGCATACAATTAACACCTTGGCAGACTGATTACCCAAGAGCACTTGCCGTGACAAAGAAATAGCCTTCAATCCGGCAGCGCAGCCCAAAAAGTTAAGCGGCGTTCGATTGACATCGGCGGCTAGTCCCAATTTGTTAGCCAGGACCGTATCCAAGCCAGGCAGAAATTGCCCTGTGCAGCTGACCGTGAACAGATGGGTAATATCCGAGGTCTTGATGTTCCCATCCAGTAAAGCTTTATGAGCAGCATCCAGACTTAAGGGAACCGACTCCTTTTTGTAGGTTTGCATCCTGTCTCTGGTTGAAGGGGCATCCTGTGTTGTGCTTCTTGGAAAATAACGGCAGCTTTCAGCGGATTCGAGCAGATTCGGTTCGCAGGTGTAGCGAGTTTCTACCCCACACTGCTTAAATATTCGTTTTGCCCAACGTGCGGAATCGGGACTGTCTCTTAACGCTTCAGCTAATCTGTGTGCTGTATCCGCTTGATCGATCCGAAATTCCGGAACAGCCGTACCTATGCCCAGGATCGCAATGATTGGATCTGCGTGTTCCATTGTTACATCCATCCCCTCGCGCAATCTTCAAACATTTATCTTCATGTTGGACATGTATCTGACTTTAACCACATGTATATGCCAATCGGCCCCGTAATATGACATGGCGCTCACCCTACCGATGGAGGTATCCAGATGACAGGTTGCCTTTTAATTGCAAACGTTTCCGGTAACGTTTGTATTTTAACAACGGCTTTTTTGTTCAAAAATACAGGTAATTTTAAAATTATTATTAAGATTTGATCGAAAAAACGGCTCTTTTCTTGAGATTATGTAAATTTGGGCAAAACGGATTGAAAGTGAAAACATCGTATTGTAACATAGGGAACGTTTCCGGAAACGTTTGTGAATGAGGTGTGCATGTGGCAAATATTAAAGACGTGGCTAAACATTTAGGTATTTCAGTATCTACAGTTTCAAGAGCAATGAATAATCATCCCGATGTGCGCGAAGAGACAAAGCTGCAAGTAATGGAGGCGATCCGAGCTCTAAATTACAGGCCCAATGCGATAGCGAGAGGATTAATTAACAAAAAAACGTATACGATCGGTTTAATGATCCCGGAAATATCGGATCCGTTTTTTGCTGGTCTAGCCAATGCAGTTGAGGATACTTTATCCAAAAAAGGGTATCAGGTTGTGTACGGAAATACGAACCGCGACCCTGATAAGGAAAAACAGTTTCTTTCCAATGCCATTGAGCGACAGTTTGACGGGCTTATTATTACTCCCGATTTCTTGGATGAGTCCTTCAAGGAACTCATTTCCAGTCTGGATATGCCTGTCGTATTTTTACGAAGAAGAACGCCCCCGGGATTATCGGCCCCCTATGTTGATGTTGATCATTATGAGGCAGCAACAGAGGCGGTCAATTATTTAATCGGTATGGGCCACAGGCAGATCGGATTTATCGGGATGCCGGAAAGCTCATTTACCGGGATTCAAAGATTGCTTGGCTATAAAGATACCATGTGGAAGCACGGTCTTCTCTCTGATGACAGCAACATCGTTATGAGTGGTGGAAGAAACATAGACAGCGGCCGAAAGGCCATGAGAATGCTGTATGAGAAAAATCCGAACATAACTGCTGTATTCGCCGGGAACGATTTGCTTGGTATCGGGGCTCTCGAATGGCTGGCTCAGCACAAAATTGCGGTACCGGATCAGATTTCCGTCATAGGCTTCGATAATTTGGAATACACAGAGCTGCACTGGATCCAATTAACTACAATGGAGCAGCCCCGTACGGAAATGGGTGCCAAAGCGGCCGAGCTGCTGCTGCAAATGGTTTCTGATAAAGAAATGACCCCTAAATCCGAATTGATCAAGGCCAAGTTGATCGTAAGGCAAACCTGTAAGGCGCTGCAAATATAACAATCAATCTAAGATCATGCTATCCTGCTTCTTCAACCCCATGCCCATTGGGCAACAAAACAAGGAGGAACAAACGTGTTGAAAAAATGGATTGGTGTATTAACTGCCTTTACGCTCGTCAGTGTTGTAACGTTAACCGGATGCGGAACCAACAGTGCAGGTCCAACAACGGCTTCTGCTCCGAAACCGGCTGAAACCAAAGAAGCACCCAAAGACACCCCTGCAGCATCCAAAAAACTGACCGTGTATGCCGCCCTCAATGAAGATGATATTGTGCAAATTCAAAAAAAGTTTAAAGAAGATACGGGTATAGAAATCGAATATTTGCGTTTAAGCGGAGCTGGAGAGGCAAGCACACGAATTCAGGCTGAAAAAGCTTCCCCCAAAGCAGATATATTTGTCGGCGGCTCTGTTGAATTTTACGAGCCCCTCGCATCCCAAGGATTACTTGAGAAATATTCTTCCCCTAACGCCAAGGAGCTCGATGCCCAGTTCAATGATCCTAAAGGCTTCTGGCAAGGATGGTACATGGGCGTACTTGGCATCGTGCTGAATAAGGACAGATTCAAAAAAGAGCTTGAACCCAAAGGCATTAAAGAACCGAAAACGTGGGATGATCTGCTTGATCCTGCCTACAAAGGCTTATTCATAACATCCAACCCGGCAACAGCTGGCGGAGGATACATTTTTGTAGCAGACCAGCTGTTCAGATTGGGCGAAGACAAAGGCTGGGACTATTTGAAAAAGCTCAATGACAACGTTCATCACTACACCCCTGCTGCTGGTGACGGCATTAATCTTACGGCTACAGGTGAATTTGTCGCTGGGATGTCCTGGGCCCATGATATCGTTAAATCGGCCAAGCAAGGCTATCCAATTCAGGTTATCGTTCCAGAGCAAACTGCGTTTGAAATCGGCGGCGTCGGTGTTGTGAAAGGCGGAGCCAACACGGACAATGCGAAGAAGTTCGTTGACTGGCTGTTAACCAAGCCGGTTGGAGAAATGAATACGAAATTATCGAACCGTTATTCAGTGAGAAAAGACGTGGCTCCACCGGAAGGTATGATTAAAATCGAGGATGTTAAGCTTGTGAAATATGACCGTGAGAAAGCTTCCCAGATGAAGGCTGATGTTGTGAAGAAGTTCACTGAAGTGACCGGAAAGAAATAACAATCGCAACCGCCATATAAAGCAAACCGCTGACTTGCCTGTGCGGGAAATGTTTCTCTCTTACCACATAGGCAAGTTTAGCAATCGAAAGGTGTGACCTGCCTTGACCTCACGTGCTGTTAAAGACGCATGGGCCGATTTGAAACGATTGAAGCAAGAGCCGATTCTAGCTGCGCTTATAGTCATGATCATATTGATCACTGTTTATTTTGTATGCTGGCCGATCCTAAAAGTCATTAGCTTTCCTCAATTAAGCGATTATCTACAACTGTTCAGCAATTCACGTTGGTTTCAGGCAGCGTTAAACAGCTTGTTCATGACGGTTATTTCAACGATTTCCTGCACCGTCGTCGCTTTTATTTTTGCTTATTCCATTACAAGGCTGAATATTCCCCTCAAAGGGCTTTTCCGTTTTATTACCCTTTTACCGATTGTCTCCCCTCCTTTTATCGTCGCGCTGTCGTACATTTTACTGTTTGGCAGACAGGGGATCATTTCCAAGCATGTGCTGCACCTTAACTTTGATATTTACGGCTGGCATGGGTTATGGCTGGTTCAGACGATTACATTTTTCCCATATGCCTATGCTGTTATTAACGGGGTCCTCAAGGCCGGTCCGACGAACCTGGAATATGCTGCGTATAACCTGGGAGCAACTCGCTGGCAAGTATTTAAGGATGTATTGTTCCCGCTATGCAGACCCGGGGTTGCGGGAGGCGCACTCATCGCCGCCATGAATGTGCTGGCTGATTTCGGCAATCCGATGATTATCGGAGGCAACTATACGCTTCTTCCAACTGAGGCTTATATGCAGATGGCCGGATTGTTCGACCTGCCTTCGGCAGCCATGCTGTCTACGGCTTTGCTCATTCCAGCGCTCGGATTGTTTGTACTGAACAGGAATTGGGTCGGACAACGCTCCTATGTAACCGTCACTGGCAAAGAAACCTCCTTGGCGCCGTATCCTGTCCCTTTTTATGTAAAATGGGGTTTGTTCTCCTTCTGTTTGTTCGTTACGGCAGTTATATTAGCGGTCTATGGAGTGTTGTTCTACGGAGCGTTCACGAAGACATGGGGATATGACTGGTCCTTTACTCTGAATAATATGAGCTATGTGTTTGCCAAAGGTAAAGAAATGTTCAACAGCATCAAGTTTGCACTCATTTCCTCGATTGCAGCAGCATTATTTTCACTGCCGCTTGCTTATATCGTACAAAGAAAGCAGATTGGGATCAACCGTTTTCTGGATTTTCTGGCCATTTTACCTGGAGCTGTTCCAGGGGTATTTCTCGGACTCGGGTTTGCCATTGCTTTTAACGAAGGGCCGCTTGTACTGACGGGAACCTCGGCTATTATGATTATCGCATTGATGTTCTGGAATTTACCCACCTGTTACAGCGCCAGTCTTGCAGGCCTGCAGCAGATTGGAACCTCTCTGGAGGAAGCGTCGCTCAATATGGGCGCTGGCAATTTCAGAACGTTCAAGAACATCCTGCTCCCCCTGCTCAGAGGGCCTTTTCTATCGGGACTTGTACTTTCCTTCCTACGTTCAGTGACCTGCCTAAGCGTAATCATATTTATTTATTCGGCAGGAACGTCGGTCGGTACGATTTCAATTCTGGGCCTTGTACAGAACGGTGCCTGGGGCAGCGCATCAGCATTTACGGTCGTGCTTATTTCCATCGCCTTCGCCGTACTCGGCATAGCTCGACTTTTGATGAAAGAACAGGGTAAATCCATTGGGTTATAACGGAGGCATATGATGAGTGCAGAGAACTCGATTATCAAAATTGAAAATGTGACGAAGCAGTTCGGAGCTTTCAAGGCCATCAATAATGTATCACTGGACATACAAAGAGGCAGCTTTACCACGCTTCTCGGGCCAAGCGGCTGTGGAAAAACGACGCTGATGAGGTTGATCGCCGGTTTTCATGAGCCCGACTCCGGAACTATTTATATAGAAGGAAAGAAAGTAAACGGCACGCCGGTGTACAAAAGAAACACCCCGCTCGTTTTTCAAGAATATGCGCTATTCCCCCATATGACTGTTTTTGAGAATATTGCCTACGGCTTAAAGCTGAAAAAGGTGCCCACCAATGTGCTAAAGGAAAAAGTCGAAGCGATGCTCGATATGTTCGGACTACAGGGGTTGGAGCACAGGTATCCGAAGCAGATGAGCGGAGGCCAGCAGCAGAGAGTCGCATTCGCGAGGGCATTGATCATAGGACAAAACATTTTGCTGATGGATGAGCCTTTAAGCAATCTGGATGCCAAAATGCGTGTGGAAGTGAGAAACGATATAAGAGATATGCAGCAGCGCGCCGGAATCACGGCAATCTTCGTAACCCATGACCAGGACGAAGCACTTTCATTGTCAGACCGGATTGCCGTGTTCAACAAAGGGACCATCTATCAGGTCGGTACACCCTGGGAAGTTTATTTTAAACCGAACAACAGGTTTGTAGCCGACTTTGTAGGTGTTGCCAACTTCCTGAACGGTGAAGTGGTTGGCGTGGAAGCTGAGGATTATATCGTCAAATGTGCGGATATGGCGATCAGGGTCGATAAAACCGGTTATACTGCAAAACTGGGAGACAAGGTGACACTGGTTATAAGACCGGAATGCATTTCCGTTATCCCTTATGAAACTAGCCATGGAAATTACGATAATGTGTGGAGCGGGGTCATTACAAGAAGCAGCTTTCTGGGTCGAATGATCAGATATTGGGCAGAAGCCGGTTCTATGCAGTGGATCGTTGATGATACCAGTCCAAGTGTTCGTGGATATTTGGAAGGTAACATCCGTATTGCCTTGGACAAAAAGAAGATCCATCTATTAATTGGAGATGAAGCATGAGACCCATTGTATATGCATTGAATGTGGGTCGGGGTGACGCTTTTTTTCTGGAAATCCCCACGGAAAGCGAAGTCTTTGTCGTGCTTATCGACGGAGGGGATCAATTCTTTCATGAGTCCGTTATTCCGTTTCGTTTCATACAGGAACGAGGCTGGAAACAGATCGACCTGATGATTCTAACCCATCTTCATCCGGATCATCTGACAGGCTTGCTTGAAGTAGCGGAGCATATTCCTGTCATCGAGGCGGTTCTGCCTTACCCTCGGTTCTCGCCGGCTTTAAGTGATATTCGCCACCCAAAAGCGATACAAACAGCCCGGATGTTCCATGATTACAATCAATTATGGGAGCTGCTGCTCCAGCAAAATGCAACCATATCCTTGCGTCCACCTTTCATTGAAGATGCTGCCTCTGCATCATGGAGTTTCGGACATTTTGTATTGCGGCATCTGGACCCATTAAATGTCAATGATTTTCCGGCTTACGAGAACATTGTGCAGCTGTGTTCTTCACCTCTCGAACCGGCCATACAAGAGAAGCTTCTGATTAATTTCGATTCCTTATCCAATCAGGACAGCAGCGTCTGGCTATTCGAGCAGGCGGATGGTCTTCAGCTATTACTATTCGGTGGTGATGCGCTGCTCTCGAACTGGGATCGAATTATGCAGCATGAGAAGCTGCAGCCATGCGGCTTTAAGGTTGGCCATCACGGTATGGCTGATGGATGGAACGAACAGCTGCTCAGAAAGTTGTCTCCAGACTGGATATTAATTACGAACAATGACACCGAATATGAACAATTTCAGGATGAATGGGAACGGTTAGCGCAAACGTCTGGAGCTGAGTTATATGTTACAGGCTCGCAGTCGGGAACCCTTTACCTTTCATCTATGCTACCGCTTGCTCCAGAAAGGATTGTGTACAAATAATGCCGTCAGTGCATCGCTACCGCATGATCGTCACCGATATTGATGGGACACTGGTGGATCTGCAGCAAATGATCAGTAAGCGCAACAAGGAAATGATTTCTGCTTTTCAACAGCAGGGCGGAATCGTTACACTCGCCACTGGGCGGGTCGAAGAAGCCGCGCTGCCATACGCACAGGAGTTACATATCCGTCATCCGGTTATCTTATACAACGGGGGTAAAATTGTCGATTTCAACACGGATCACTGTTATTTTGAAGCAAGGCTTACGCTGAATGTCATTGAAAGATGCCTTCAATTACTGCAAGACCAACCACTGGATATGATTTTTTATGCCGACAAGCAAATATGGGTCAAAGAAATTACGCAGCCTATCGAGGCATATATGAAAAAGGATAGGGTGCAGTGTCACAGCTGGGATACTCCGGATTTTTTGAAGCAAAGCAATGTCAACAAAATACTAATCATTAAAGAAGATCAGGATTTTTCCGGAGTATCGGAAGCACTGGAATCTATGGTGGGGGTTAACTGTGAATTGGTGCGGTCGGAGCCTACGTACCTGGAAGTGCTGCCTCGGTCGGTGTCCAAAGGGCAGGCTTTAATAACGCTTGCGAAACATCTTGGAATCAAGCTGCAGGAAGTGATAGCGATCGGTGACAATTTAAACGATTTGGAAATGATACAGACGGCCGGATTGGGAGTTGCTGTCGGGAATGCACATCCAGAGCTCAAAGCGCATGCGCAGTATGTTGCGAAATCTCATCTCGAGCATGCCGTCGCGGAAGTCATTCACAAATATGGTCTGCATCGCATATCACATTCATCATGAATCGAATTATTATTGCCAAAATAAAATGATTATTTTCATACAACGGCAGAAATGCCGTTTTTATTTGGTCATGTGCATGTCCAAAAATTAATCCGACTTCTTCTTGCGCACCGGGTACAGCATGGTGAAATCGAATGTCTTGATGGATTCATAAGGAATGGTTAAAGCATTCAACGGTTCGAGTGGTACCGTCTCCATCCCCAACACACCTTGTCGCTTATCCAGCTCATAATCTGGTGACTGCTCCAGCCAAGCAAACATGGCTTCATACACACGCCACATGTGTGCTTCATCTCCGTGCACGCGCGCGCTCGCACACAGCCCTCCGATCACTTCCAATGCTTCTATGCCATCGGGTACATTACCGAATTCGGCAACCGCCAGTCCAACCCAGAGCGTATCGACCTTCCCGCCCCACTGCTCCTGTGGAATGAACACATACGCGGACGGTCCAAGCGTCAGTCGTGTATCGTCCAACGGAACCTGCGCTGTTAGCTTGCTCCAAGCCACCCGTGTACCACTCTTGTCCGGCAGCATTGCCGTCCGTACCGCAAGTGCTTTGAAAGGCGCTACTTCTACACATTCAACCGCTATCGTCTCCTGCATCATTCAACCTCTCCTTTTTACCTAAATTTCCACATTTTTATTAAACGTTCGTAATTTTGTTCTTATTCGCTATTCCCTCTTGTAATCCTCCTAAACTTCTCTGAATTACCATAATTTATTCATATTCATGTACTTCGACAATAAAAGCTAGGGGTTGACAGTAGCTTTCGAGTACATTTTTATCGACTATTTGGTAAGCTTTGAAAAAAGATTCATAGGAGGAATACGATGATTCAAGAGATGACCGTTTATGCTATCGTGTTTTTTGTTACAATCGGTATCATGCTTATTCTATGTATAGATGTAATCTCAAGGAGTCGCCCCGTGAAGCTATCAACCAAAAAAGAGATGGAAATACAAATGGATGGGGCTCAGACTTCCACAGATCATTATGAAAAAAATCTTGCTTTCCCCTTCTATGTCGACTGTACTCAAAGCTCCGATCAAGAACGTATAGAACATTAGCCCATAATGCGGAACAGATAACAAGGATAGTCCCGCTGCTTCTCCAGCAGCAGAGCTATCCTTGTTTTCATGTGTACACATCTTATATTCAAAAGTCTTCCTGATCTTCCGTAATGTCACCTATGACTCCGTTTTCCATTAAATATTCTCGAATCGCCTTGGTGCTGTTCGGTCTGGGCCATCCATCCTCCAGCAGTCGTTTTTCCGCCCAGAATAATACAATCCCTCTGATTTCCCGTTTGAGTGCATCATCAGATACATGAATAATACTATCCTTCAATATGGTTTTCATATTTACCTTCATGTCGGTTTGCAATCTGATCTTCATGCCATCACACCCTGTTTGTATGCCTATACTACAGGATATGTCCTTGCACCCGAATAGGTTTCACATTTTTAACAGATGTAAACAGGTATCATTTGAAATACAAGTCGTTCGGATCGGTCTTCGATCTTAAATTCGTGACATACCGACAATAATGCTGGTAATGTGCTTTATACAACTGACCGTTTTTGGCAGGGGAATAAGTCAGATACAGCTGGCGGCGGCTGACGTTGGCTGTATTCGGACCGCTTTGATGCGGCGTGAACGAATGAAAAATAATAATGTCTCCAGGTTCTGTCTCTACGATTTGTCCCTTGGCCGAATCGATTTCAGCGATTTCCTCCGCATTCATATTACGCAGCTCACCCAGCGTTGAGCGGAATTTAGAGTGATAGCCCGGAAATAGCTCCAAGCCCCCGTTTATCTTCGAGGCGCCATCAATAGCGACCATGACCGAAATCAATCCTTCTATCGGAAAGCCCTGCCACCATGCGGCATCCTGATGCATCGTATACCCTGTCACACCAGGAAGCTTATAAATAAGCTTGTCTTTGAACAACGTCGGTTCATCCTGATAAATATCACGAAGCGGTGATAAAATGCGTTCATCGTTTACCAGACCGTGGAATACGGCCGAAAGATCCTGCACAGGGTCGATCTTCTCGATAATGGAACGCTCTTCGATCTTACGGTAACCAACACGCAGGTTGTTCGGATCGAGATATTCGTTCAAGCTGAGCAGTCTTTCGCTATCTTGACGCCATACGGCAGCCTCTTGTTCGGAGAATACTTTTCGCAGCACGAGATACCCATTGTCGTTGTAACTCTTCAATTGATCGTTCGTTAAATAAGCAACCTTCTTCATGCCAACACATCCTTTTCTTTTTGACTATATAGTTTTTGCTCAATTCCTGATATCATCTTACTACGTACAAACCGAGACTTACATGCAGGAACTTCTTAACATCCATATCTTTTTTTGTGCGTAACCGAGAGGAGGACAAACGATGTTGGACACAACCTTCCAAGCATCTCTGGTGCTTTGGTACAATACTTCGATTAAAAGGTCATTTAAACTGGCAGAGGATACCTACGAGAATTGGGTGCTATTGGCGGCTGATGAAGGCAGCTTTTTGTATCGGATGGGTGATGAGGAAGGACGTACCAAATTTGGTGAGCTCCTACTGTGTCCTCCCGGTGTGACACTGTACCGCCAGGCGCTGGAGCCTATCTCTTTCCTATTCATCGAATTCAGGTGGACAGATGCGGAAGGTTGTCCTATTGTGCCTGGACCCGACGTCTCTTCAGGCAAAGTTTCCTTCCATAGAATCGATCACTACTCAGCGACGTTTTCGCGCATTCGCGAGTTTGCTGATTCGAACATTCAAGGGCAGTTCGCTTATAAACAGCATTTGTTGACCGATTTATTGTACTTATGTGCCGCAGAGCAGATGGACAAGACGACTCAAATCACTGCCGCGGATCCGGTCATCCGTACCGCGGTTCGACATATCCACAATCACGCATACGAGCCGCTTTCCTTGAAGCTTTTGTCTGATCAAGCGTCCTTGAGTCAGTCGCAATTTTCCAGACGATTCCAGACCGCTATGGGCGTCTCACCTATCGTGTATTTGACAGCTATCCGAATGCGCAAGGCACAGAACCTGCTGTTGAATACCGAGCTTACTTTGGAAGCGGTTGCCCAGCAATGCGGCTATCAGAACGGATTTTATTTGAGCCGTGTATTTTCCAATACCTATAATATGAGTCCATCTGCCTTTCGCAAAGCTTACCGGATTTAAGAAAGTCAGCTAAACAAAATAATAAATAACCAAACTTATTTCTATTACAATACTTTTGTTTGTGTTTGAATTTGATATATTCAAACACAAACAAATATGATAAGATGAAAACAAAATTAAATAAACATTCATACGGAGGTATAAGCATGGTACAAAGTTTGTGGGAAGCGTCTAAAGCATCAGAGCAAGTCAGCGGTCTGGATCAACTCGTTTATCGTTCCAATCTGATAGGCACGGATCGTCGCGTATGCAATTATGGTGGAGGAAATACATCCAGCAAAACCATCGTCAAGGATTTCCGTGGTCGTGACGTAGAGGTCATGTATGTCAAAGGCAGCGGTTCTGACCTGGCTTCCATGAAAGCTTCTAATTTTACTGGCCTGCGTATGGAGGATATTCGTCCTTTATTTGAGAAATCGGAAATGCCGGATGAAGAAATGGTCGCTTATTTGGCAAATTGCATGATTGACGCCAAACATCCACGCGCATCGATCGAAACGCTGCTGCACGCTTTTCTTCCATTTAAACACGTTGACCATACCCATCCCGATTCCATCATCAGTCTCTGCTGCGCCGATAATGGCAAGGAGCTGGCAAGTGAAATTTTCGGAGACCGTTTCGTGTGGGTCCCTTATATTCGTCCCGGCTTCACGCTCTCCAAAATGATCGCAGAAGGCGTGCTGAACAACCCTAAGGCTGAGCTTGTCCTTATGGAAAAACACGGCCTGGTCACTTGGGGCGAAACGTCTGAAGCGGCTTACGCCCAAACGATCAAAATCATTACCGAAGCGGAAAACTTCATCGAAGCACGCATTAAAAAAGAGCAGGTTTTTGGTGGTGTGAAGCATGCAGCACTTGCTGCAGATCTACGCAGAACCGTGGCTGCACAAGTGATGCCGACGATTCGTGGAGCGGTGAGCGATGCCAAGAAGATGATTCTATCGTTCGACGATGCCGACGATGTTTTGCAATTTGTAGGTGGACTCAACTCCGCAGCATTGTCCCAGGTTGGCGCGGCTTGCCCGGATCATCTCGTCCATACGAAGGTTGTGCCTTTGTTCATAGACTGGACACCCAACGCAGACGATATCGAAGGTTTGAAAGCGAAGCTAAAAGAAGGCGTCGCTGCATATAAAGAAATGTACAAAGCTTACTTCGACCGCAACAAAAATGAAGGCGATGTGATGTTTGAAGCTGCGCCGCGTGTCATTCTGATTCCGGGTGTAGGTATGATCAACACGGGCAAAAGCTGGGCGATGTCACAGGTTAGCGGCGCTTTGTATCACCGTGCAATAGCTGTCATGAGAGGCGCTACCGCTCTGGGTCAATTCGTATCGCTAAGTGAAAACGAATCCTACAATGTGGAATATTGGCCATTAGAGCTTTACAAATTGTCACTCGCTCCTGCAGAAGCGGAATTTTCTCGCAAAATTGCTTTTATTACCGGCGGAGCTGGCGGGATTGGCAGTGAAACGGCTCGTCGTCTTGTATCTGAAGGTGCGCATGTTGTACTGGCCGACCTTAACCTGGAGGGTGCCGAGAAGGTTGCGGCAGAAATCAATGCCAAGTATGGAGAGAACCGCGCGATTGCCGTCAAGATGGATGTAACGAGCGAAGAAATGATTCAAGCTGCTTATGCTGAGACTTCCATCACCTATGGTGGTGTGGACATTATCGTCAACAATGCCGGTCTTGCTACCTCCAGCCCCTTTGATCAGACATCGTTGAAGGAATGGAACCTGAACATGAACGTGCTCGGAACGGGATATTTCCTTGTGGCCCGTGAAGCCTTCATCCTGATGAAGGAACAAGCTATCGGCGGTAACATGGTATTCATTGGCTCCAAAAATTCCATATATGCTGGAAAAAGCGCGTCCGCATACAGCTCTGTCAAAGCGCTGGAAGCTCATCTCGCACGTTGTATCGCTACAGAGGGCGGAGAATTTGGTATTCGCGTCAATACGATCCTGCCGGATGCGATCCTGCAAGGCTCTGCGATCTGGAACGGAAGCTGGCGCAATGAACGTGCCGCTGCCTACGGCATTGAACCCGATCAACTGGAAGAACATTATCGTAAACGTACCACCCTGCTCGTTAATATTTATCCGCGTGATATTGCCGAAGGAATTGCCTTCTTTGCATCTTCCAAATCCGATAAAACAACCGGCTGCATGCTAACAATTGACGGCGGCGTTCCTGCTGCATTCACTCGTTAATCATTGCCTGTGCAAGTATGTTCTTAAGTGTACTCCGATGTATACAAACCAATACAATGAATGCATGTTTACCCCTTTGTATACATCGGATAACTCATAGATTTACTATTAAAAGGAGGCCGTGACATGCCGTCTGCCACAGGGGAAAAGCTTTGGATTATTCCTGACGGTTACATTCCGGAGATCAGTTCAGGAACGTTAACCAGCCACGAATCGATCTGTGTATTGAACACATCTTCAGAGGATGCACACATTACCATTACGATTTTTTTCGAGGATCGTCCTCCGCTTGAGGACATTCAGGAAATGGTTGCCGGCCGCCGGACCAAGCATATCCGCACGAGCTCCTTGGCTACCAAGGAAGGAACGTCTATTCCACTTGGTGTTCCCTATGCGATTGAAGTACAAAGCCATATTCCGATTATCGTACAATACAGCCGTCTGGATACGACTCAGGCCGAGAATGCTCTGATGTCGGTCATCGCTTATCCCATCAAATCCTAAGGTAGAGGAGCTTAACAAATGGACAAAAATGTTCAAGCCAATTATGAATTAGCGAAAGAACTGTACGCGTCTCACGGCATCAACGTCGATCAAGTGCTCGAGCAGCTGGAAAAAGTCAAAATTTCAATGCATTGCTGGCAAGGCGATGACGTAAAAGGATTCCTTAATCGTGATCAGGATTTGACTGGCGGTATTTCCGTAACCGGTAATTATCCTGGAGCGGCACAATCCCCTGCACAGCTTCGAGCGGATCTGGAGAAAGCGTTCTCTTTAATTCCCGGCAAGCACAAGGTAAATCTCCATGCGATCTATGCGGATACAGATGAAAAGGTCGAGCTGAATGAGCTGGAGCCGAAGCATTTTCAAAAATGGGTTGATTGGTGCAAGGAGCAAGGCTTGGGTCTGGACTTCAATCCGACTTGTTTTTCCCATGAAAAATCCAAGGATGGATTTACATTAAGCCACTCCGACCCGGAAATTCGTCATTTCTGGATCGATCACTGCAAAGCCTCAAGAAAAATCGGCGCCTTTTTCGGCGAGCAATTGGGCCAAACGTGCGTCACCAACGTATGGGTTCCAGATGGCTACAAGGATGTTCCGGCAGACCGTATGGCACCAAGACAGCGCCTGAAATCAGCATTGGACGAAGTATTCGCTGAAGAGCTCAATCCAGCCTATAACCTGGACGCTGTTGAAAGCAAGCTGTTCGGACTCGGCTCAGAAGCGTACGTGGTCGGCTCCCATGAGTTCTATATGGGCTATGGCATCCAGAATAACAAGCTAATCTGCCTGGATGCAGGTCACTTCCACCCGACAGAGGTTATCTCCAACAAGCTGTCATCTCTTGCCCTCTTCACCGATGGTATTCTGCTGCACGTCAGCCGCCCAATGAGATGGGATAGCGATCACGTAGTAACGCTGGACGATGAGCTGATCGAAATCGGTAGAGAATTAGTGCGCGGCAATCTGCTTGAAAAAACACATATTGGACTCGATTTCTTCGACGGTAGCATTAACCGTGTAGCTGCTTGGGTAATCGGCACACGCAACACGATCAAAGCACTGATGCGTGCGATGCTTGATCCTGTGGAAGCCTTGAAGAAAGCGGAGCTTGAAGGCGACTACACTACACGTCTGGCATTGACGGAAGAGTTCAAATCCTATCCTTTCGGCGCCATCTGGGATTACTATTGCGCGTCCAAAGGCGTGCCGGTGCGTGAAGAGTGGCTGGCAGAAGTAAAAACCTATGAGCAGGAAGTATTGCTTAAACGCGGAAACTAATTAACGAATAAGGGTGATATCCTTTGGGGAACATTGTCGCTTTTGATCTGGGGGCGAGCAGCGGCAGAGCGCTGCTTGGCCGCCTGACGGATGGCAGGATCGAAATCACGGAGCTTCATCGGTTTTCCAATGATCCAGTGCAGGTGGGCGACCGCTTGCACTGGGATATTTTACGGCTGTATCATGAAATCAAGCAAGGACTGCTAATCGCCAAAAACCAGGGAATTGAAGTAAACAGCATCGGCATTGATTCCTGGGCCGTTGATTTTGGCTTTATCGGTAAAAATGGTGAGCTGGTTGGGAACCCTTATCATTACAGGGATCGACATACGGAAGATATTATGGAGACCTTGTTTGCACAGATCCCGGCGTCGGTTATTTTTGGGAGAACAGGCATTCAGTTTTTGCAGTTTAATACAATATTTCAGTTGTTTGCGCTCAAACAGGCTAACTCCCCTTGGTTGCAGGCAGATAATCGGTTTTTGATGATTCCGGATTTGCTGAGGTATTTCTTGACGGGCGAGATGCACAATGAGTTTTCGAATGCTACAACAACCCAACTGTTCAATCCCGTTAAAGGTGATTGGGATGCTGAGCTTCTCCGGCTGCTGGATTTCCCTGCATCGTGGTTTGGCGATGTGCTGCAGCCTGGAAGTCAAGCTGGTATGCTGCAAGCATCCGTCTGTGAAGAGCTGGGCATACCTTCGATTCCCGTTTATGCAGTTGCCGAACACGATACAGGATCAGCCGTCGCAGCGGTTCCGGCTACGGATCGATCCTTCGCTTACTTGAGCTGTGGCACCTGGTCGCTGATGGGAACCGAGGTACACAAGCCGGTCATTAATGAAATGGCGCAGAAGCTCAATTTTACCAATGAAGGTGGCGTCGAGGGTACTTATCGCCTGCTCAAAAATATTATGGGCCTGTGGATTTTGCAGGAAAGCCGCCGCGTGTGGGAGAAAGCAGGAAAATCGTATGCTTTTCCCGAATTAGTACAATTGGCTGGGGCTGCTCAGCCATTCAAGGCGTTCATAGATCCTGATGATGCCCTGTTTCTGGCTCCTGGAGATATGCCTTCAAGAATAACCCAATATTGCCATCAAACTGGACAGCAAGCCCCTGAAACGGTCGGTGAAATCGTTCGCTGCATTCTCGAAAGCCTTGCTCTCAAATACCGCTACGTGTTTGAAATGACGGAACGCTTGTCCGGTCAGCGGTTCAACGGTTTGCATATGGTCGGCGGAGGCATTCAAAATACGCTGCTCTGCCAATGGTCAGCTAATGCGATTGGCAAGCCGGTATGGGCGGGTCCATCAGAAGGCAGCGCTATCGGCAATATGGCCGTTCAATGGATTGCCCAAGGGGAATTCCAGGATATATGGGAAGCGCGTCAGGTGATCCGGGATTCCTTTAGTATTATCACTTATGAGCCTGAAGCACAAGATCTGTGGGCCGATGCCTACGATCAATTTCTGAAGCTGACAGGAATGACTGAATAACATTGTTTGTGAAAAGAGGGTAAGCATGCTGGTTGCGGAGCGTTATGAAAAGATTGTAGGTTTGGTCAACGAAAGAGGCGGTATCCGAGTTTCTGAGCTGAGCGAGCTATGTCAGGTTACGGAGGAGACGATTCGCCGTGATCTGGACCGCTTGGAGCAAGCTGGACGACTGCGCCGCTCGCATGGCGGAGCGGTCAGTGTCAAGGACAATCAGCAGCCGGAAATTCCATATGCTGAACGGGAAATCACCTATGCCGATGAGAAGAAACGTATAGCTCAGGAAGCGATCAAGCGGATCGACCTGAAGGATCGTATCTTGCTGGATGCCAGTTCGACGGCTTGGTATATGGCTGCCGATCTGCCTGATCTGCCTCTCACCGTATTGACCAATGCAATCAAGGTCGCAACGGAGCTGAGCAGTAAGGAAAAGATCGAAGTCATTTCAACAGGCGGCATATTAGCGCAGCGTTCCTTGTCCTTCGTAGGGCCACTGGCCGAGCGTTCTCTGGATGCTTACCATGTCAATAAAGTGTTCCTATCGTGCAAGGGCGTTCATCTTGACCGTGGCATCAGCGAATCCAACGAGCTGCAGGCCCGTATTAAGCAAAAGATGATCGGCATGGCGGACGAGGTGATTCTATTGGCCGATTCCAGTAAATTCGGTGTGCAGGCGTTCACGCATGTTGCCGATTTGTCCGAGGTCGATGTCATTATTACGGACCGCCGCATAGATAAGGAAATGCTAGAGCGGCTGCAGGAGCTCGGGATTAGCGTGATTACGGTGTGAGAATAGGGTTGTTCCAAAAAATCCATAGTATCCAGCCTGTTCCGAAATGTGAAAGAAGAAGCCTACGTTTTTCCACAGTAAATGTGTGAAAAACGTAGGCTTCTTTTTCTTGGATATAAACCTGTTGTTTTTTAGTTCATGTATTCATTCATTGGTTGTGATGTAGGTATCGAATTGGCTTACAGAATTTTGCTAAAAATCTGTACTTCCTGACGATGGAAAATATAGGGCAAAAATCGTTTGTTGACAAAGCGTTGGAACTGTTGATGATAGGCATTCACATCAAAGCAACCGTAAGGTATTCCCAACGCGACCTGACGTCTGATCATCCTTTGTATGAAAGGAATACCAACATGCTTGCGGTAAGCATCCTCTCTGATGAACATTGAGCTCCAGTACAAAAACTGCTCATTGGAACGCTTTGCCACGATCCATCCGACAATATCATCACCTTGACGAAGCCACAAGCTGGCTTGCTGATCAATATCACCAAAGCTATAGCTTTCGAATGGAGAAAGGGCGTATGGATACCAGTCTGCCTGTTTCAGTTCATCCCATTGACTATCAGTAATATCCTGCCAGTCGTGTACCGAATAGCTCTTGGGCAGTGGTATTTCCCGGCTCCATATGGAATGGCTATTAATCAGCAGGCAATCAAACTGATAGTGAGTAACACTGTCCAGCGACTTTTTCCAGTTGCAGGCAGTCAAGGAGTCAGCAAGGCTCGGGGAATGTCCCTGTTGCAGAGTAATCTGCAGGCTGCTGACACCCTGATCTATCAGCTGCATTTCAGTAAATCGGAGCAGCTCCTGCTCCCAAGCTTCATTCTGATACTGAGGCGTGATTCCAAAAGAATGCAAGATCCCCAAATCGCCGATTTTCCTGATCTCAGCTAAAACTAGAGCTGCCGGATCCCCATTAAAGCTTGCTCCTACCCTGATCCGGGTAGGTAGATCATCATTCTGTGTGAAATAATGAATATAATCCGGTAATGCCAAATGTTCGTAGGGCTGAATCTCCAGAGGCTGTAGGACGTATATGTCGGTCAATAGATTCACCACTTTCATCGGTATCTGTGTCTTAGATATTAAATTGAAAAGTGACGTTGTAGAATAAATTTCCCTTAAACAATTGCATGTTATTGATTATTGGTTCCTGTGAAGCCATTTACTGTTTTTTCTCTGCCGTTATCTTTATCACGCTGTGTTACTGTAAGGGTGATAGGGCCATTTGCTATTGTGCCTAGATTCGCAAAAAAATTGACAGTGAAATTGTCATCTGTTCCAACTATTACTTCAGCATTATTTTCTACAGAATGAGTTCCATCAGAAATTTTCACTTTAATTTTAAAATCAGGTTCTCCGGTTCCAGTTACTATTTTATTGTTACTATTAAGATTGACTGGAGTGTTAATCGTTGGTGATTTTAAAACCGTTTTAAACGTATTCGATTCCGCGGCAGGGTTCTCCCAATTGTATACGCTATATGTCACGGTTTGTTCCGTATACAGCTTTTGAACAGCTGGTACGGTATAGGTAACCGAATTATTCACAGAATCCAGCACAGAAGCTGTTGGAGTTACATTAGTAGGTGTCATTTCGTCAATCGACTGTTTGAACTTAAGATTTTGGTAAATAGCTTCACTTACTGTTTCGACTGTTGTAAATTTGACGGTCACGCTACCGTTAACCGCACTTACAATAATCTTGGCTACGTTAAAGCTCACCGTATTGTAGGCAGTTTGATTCTGATAGGACAAGCTGTACGCCACACTTTGATCTGCATCTGTAAATTGCACTTCGGCCACCTTGAAGGTAACGGTACTACCGGATGCTTGAACCAAGGAAGGTACCTCAGTTGTGCCTGTTCCACTATTTATGGACCGGCTAATCTTCATGCCATTGGTTGCTTCGACATCAGATACAGCCTTATCGAAATTTACCGTAATGGTGCCATTCACCGCACTAGCGGAAGTTATCTTTGCAGGAATCTTGGCTACGGTAAATTTCACCGTATTGATGGCAGTACCATTCAAATAGGACAAGCTGTACACTACGTTTTGATCTGCCGCTGCCGACTGTACTTCGGTCACCTTGAAGGTAACGGTATTACCGGACGCTTGAACCAGGGAAGGTTCCTCAGTTGTGCCTGCTCCACCATTTATGGACCGACTAATCTTCATGTCATAGGTAGCTTCGACAACAGATACAGCCTTATCGAAGTTTACCGTGATGGTTCCGTTCACCGCGCTAGCGGAAACTATCGTTGCAGGAATCTTAGCTACGGTAAATTTCACCGTATTGATTGCAGTTCCATTCAAATAGGACAAGCTGTACACTACGTTTTGATCTGCCGCTGCCGACTGCACTTCGGCCACCTTAAACGTAACGGTATTACCAGATACTTGAACCAGGGAAGGTACTTCAGTTGAGCCTGCTCCACCATCTATGGACCGACTAATTTTCATGCCATAGGTTGCTTCAGCGACAGATACAGGTTTATTGAAGTTCACCGTGATGGTTCCGTTCACCGTGCTTACGGTACTTATCGCTGCCTGCCCTACGGGCTCTCCCGTCGTTGGGTTAGCGGCAAGCGTGAAGCCTGCTGATACCGTACTGGAGAGCTTGTAAGCTACAGTATAGACAATGTTCTGTGCAATGTCCGTCGCAGCTATTGTGGGTACACTCAGCAATACCACGGTACCGTCTGAATTCAGCTGGAGACCCGAAGGAACGATAACCTGAGGATTACTGCCTCCATACACCGATTGTGTAACAACGAAGTCTTTAATAGTAGGTGTGACCGAAGGCGCACTACTAAAGCTTACGGTAATGAGTCCATTCTGCACACTTATTCCAGGCAGCGGTGAGTCAGGATCGCGTTGTTCGGTTCCGTCAGGACGTACGATAACGGCGTCAGCCGGAATGACTGCAGGATGCGCAGCAGCGAATGTTTTAAAAGCAGACAGATTAAGCTTACCGGGATTTGCAGCCATGAATTGGGCATAATTGAGTCGGCCCTCAGGTAAATCCGCAATAAAACTGGAAAGCCCCTTCGTATTCAAGTTATTGTTCAATTGTACGAGCAGGCTTGGGTTTGCTGCTATATCGCTAAGCAGATATTTTTGATTGCCTACATAGTAGCCCGGATTGGATGGAGCTGCGAAGATAGGTGCGGAAGTTGCTGCCATTAGAAATACAGAGGCAGATGCAGTAATAAGCAGCTTCTTGGTTGCCTTGGACATGGGTTCTCACCTTTCATTATGCAATTTAATAAATAATCGAGCTACAAGATATGGATTTACTGAACAGTCACATAAAAGGATTTGAGCAATATCGAACCATTGTAGGCATTCAACGTCAACGTATCCCCGATTTGTGCTCCAATTAAATTGACCGATATACTTCCATTGACAGGAATAGCATCGTTCAATTTCACAGTATTCTTCATAATTTCAACTTTGGTTACTTGAGTATTGACAGCAGCTTCGATCTTTGTAAGTAACAGCCCATCAAATATAGCTGATGTATTCGATATCCATAAAACATTGTTAGACGAGCTTTGGCTTGAGCTTGAACCAGATCCTGATCCGCCGCCTCCAGCAGCGATTGTAAAGGCTGGAGCTGCTGCAGCTGACAATCCTTGATAGGATACACTAAATACGACAGAGCCTTGACTCACTGTAGGGACAACCAGCTTAACGGTTTTGGCAGATGCATCTACAGACAAGCTGGTTGGAGTCACAATTGTTTCTGTCTCGCCATTTACAGATTGTGTGACTTTGAAATCGGCTAGGGTTGGTTCCGTAGTCCATGCCTGGTTAAATATGACGGTAACCAAACCGTTAGCACCATTTACATTTGAAATGTTAAACTTCCCATCCGTTGGAGCACTTACAGACAGCTGATTCAATTCCCAAGAACGTTGAAATGCAGTTGCTGCTTCAGCGCGCGAAATGGGAGCAAACGGTTTAAAAGAACCATCCTCGTAGCCATTGAATATTTGCTTGCTCAGAAGTGCTGAGACGCTAGCTTTAGCCCAGCTATCAATTACTTCTGCATCTTTGACTGTAAGGGTGCTTGAAGTGCTTGTATCCAGTTTTAGAAGCCTCGCCAAAACAGCTGCTGCCTCTTCTCTTGAAATCGATTGATTCGGTTTGAAGGTTCCGTCAGGATAACCTTGGATATAACCAGCAGATTGTGCAGCTGATACCTGTGGATAGAACCAATCTGCAGACTTTACATCATTAAAGTTAGTGTTTGCAGCTGTTCCCGATAAACCGAAGGTTTGGTTGGCCATATTGACGAACTCTGCTCGACTGACCTGACGATCCGGTTTAAAGGTCCCATCGGGATAACCGGTAATTCGTTTGGAAGCAGCCATCTGTTCGATACTGCTGTTGGCCCAATGATTCCCTGTATCCGAGAAGCTGGCGGCCAGTGCCGTACTTCCATTAGCAAGCATCATCAAAGCAAGGACATAAGTAGTAAATTGTTTTAGCTTCATGCTGTCGGTAATCCTTCTTTCTATGCAGAATATAGTTCGACATAACTCTACAAAACCTTAATAAAAATCACATCTAACTAAAGTTATAGAAAGAAGAATATCAATTCATAATAGGACAATCTGTTCACGCTTTGTTCAATTTATGAGATCTATCATGTTTTTATGGAAAATAAAGGGATTATCAATATTTAAATTTTTATTAAAACATGCTCCCAAATTATTTATCTTTTAAAAATTAGTATCTATTAAATCAAGTACCTATTAGGAAAAGTATCAACAGCAGTAAAGCCAGATCAGACAAAGGTGATTATTCAGCCTGTGAATAACTTTTCAGACAAGCTATCCACTTATGTGCATAAATTCAGACTCGATGATAATTGAGTTATAGATTCAGAGATTTGCAATTTATCCCCCTGTTAATAACTAATTCCTCTAAGAAGGCTGCATACTTATCCCCTGTCTCCCAACAATCCACAAAAGCTGTCTAATTAATTAACTATAGGTACAGCATTATTTCTAATAAACTAACCATGACGTTTACCTATTGTCTGAATTCATAACTTTAAGTTAACAACAAAGGGCAACCAGCCGCTGATACAGCGAATCCTGTTGCCCTTTGTTGTCCAAATATGTGAGAATCCTCGATGGTTCTGTGTGGATTCTGCTTTTGGGAAAGATCGTCATTTGATTTTGGGTAAGACAAACAGCCCCCTGAAATTACAGGAAGCTACGCAATCACTTTTCCATTCATAGATGATTCAAGCTCAAGCAGGAAATCCTCCAGGTAAAAAACCTCATGATGAAGAGCACTACCTCTGAACCTGTGCTCGTCCGCGGAAGAGATAGGTGTCTTCATCGGTTTGCTATACCGCTCTCCAAGTTCAGCGACTGCCCTGCTGCAGACCTTGGCAAATTCGCGAAGCGAGAACTTGTCCTTAATCGCGCGGAAGAACTGGAGCGGCCTTGCTTCCGCATACACGCCCTCATTTTCGGAGGCCTCTATATACCGATAAGCTCCGGTTTCCTTCATAACCTCCATATAGGCAGCGAAGGAACGGTCCTCTAGCTCAACAGTAAGCATACTGACCAAGTCCATTCCATGAAAACCGTAGCGCATTACGATGTCCCGAATCCGGGCTGCTGCATAACGGAGTATGGTCATACTGGCATGGTGTAATAGTTGAGCCAAACCGAGGAACACATTGCCATTGCCAAGCTGCTCTACCTCAGAAATCCGATAGAAGCTGAACAGCTGACGCAAACGAGAGACCGTTTGCGAGTAGGGGATTTTTGCCTTCGGAACCATACGGTAATGCGCACCAGGCACATGCTGAACAACGAAGGTCGGGTTGAGCACCCAATGAACAGCCCAACGGCCCAGCGAATCCTTTTCCACCGAGCATTCCAGAAATAGCCGCTGCCCATTGATCTCCAACTCAGAAAGTGAATGTAATAATTCCCGAATTTGCGCGGGGCGTGATTTATGAGTGAGAGTATACAACCACGAATGGCGTCCGAGCAGCTCTTTATCTTTATGCTTCAGCTTTTCACCATTTTTGTTCACAATATACAAATACAGCTTTTGAGCGGCAATCGGCAAATCTGTAAACGCGGCGGTGAACACCAGAGGGTGAAACAATACAAAACGGCCTGTCTCCCGTTTAAAGGACTCCAGCTTCCATTCATTAATAATCCCGCTGCGTGAAACGGACAGGATGCCAAGGGCAATAAGCTTGTGAGCCTCCGCGTAAAATTGCTCCTTCGTGCAGCTTTCCTCATACTCCTCGGCCATCAATTGATACAGACGGTGCAGCGGACAGCCTGCCAGTGTCCCCTCTGTATTAAAACGGCGCGAGATCGTCATCATGAAACGGATAGTCGTTCCTGTGACGTGAAATTTACGCAGTGGATGGCTGTTCTTACGGAACATGACCACTGAATCGCTGGCATAGGATTTCTCCAGATTGAATAGATCGGTGAGGAAGGTATGATCTACCGAGACGGGATAAGTGCTGCCCAGATTCTTATTGTCCAGCAGCAAATAGCTCGCGCTGCGGTTTACGTCTGACTTTCGCTTGGCTTCTCCCATGGGTCGATCATACCTCCTTCCGAAGACTAACTGGTTAATTTGAAAAAAAACTTTACAGGACAAGTTCAATTCATTACAATATACGGACAATCCCTTAAAAGACAAAATTTAAGCAGACCTTCAATCGCGCCGTTTTTTTGCGGATTAAGGTTGGGTGAGGTTGCTGACTGCTGGTAACAGCTGCAACCGGTATGGATTTATCGACAATATGAGTATCCAGTGCAATCTGGTGCTCGGAGAGTAAGGTTTGGCGACCTTATTTCCCAGAGAAGCCTCCGCTGACAGCGGAGGTTTTTTGTGTGATCCCCAACACTCAGGATCGTTAAACAGGATTCCGGTATTTTCGACAATACCATTTAAGATTAAGATTGGTCAATCATAGTACAGAGGTGGTTTACTTCGTAGTGCAGAGGTGTTATTTTTCGTAGTAGAGAGGTGGTTCGTAGTGCAGAGGTGGTTACTTCGTAGTACAGAGTGGTTTGTTTTCGTAGTAGAGAGGTGGTTCGTAGTACAGAGTGGTTTCATTTCGTAGTGGAGAGGTGTTTGTTTTGTAGTAGAGAGGTCTTTCGTAGTACAGAGGTGTTTACTTCGTAGTACAGAGGTGGGAAAAAGATCGAGAAAAATATACTTTTTTTCATTTTTTCGTAGTGCAGAGGTGTTTGATTTCGTAGTAGAGAGGTGTTTGACTTGGACATATTAAAAAGCCCCTTCGGATGAAGAGGCCCCTCGTATTAAATAAGCAATCGTTCCTCGATCGTGTCAGTCGCTTTTTGCAGCCATTCGCTCGGTTCAAATATAACCTTAACCGGTACCCGGCCTTTCTTGACGATTTCATAATTACGGATAACATCAAAATTTTGCAGTTCATCAAATGAGTTTTTCAGCATCACATAGGCTTTGTAATTATCATTCGTGTTCAGACCCAAATGATTAATCAAGGCTTCGACCTCAAGAACAAATTCGCGATCCTTTGTTTTGTTAACGACAATCAAATACAGATTCTTTGAGGTTGGGGTGGCAAGGTCATTAAACAACGAGATACTGATCGACACCACGTTGCCAGCCAGAAGATTTTTATATAAATCATCGCTTAGCCTCATAAAGACTGTATTCGTGTCACGATCAATATCGACATCCTGAAAAGGATTATGAATTTTCGTTCTTCTGCGTTTCTTGGCTTCGGCATCATAAAATTCTTCCATCACAATCGACGTTTTGCCGAGGTTGTCCAAGCTCGTATGCAGGGTATCGTATTCGCCGCCGTTAATATCAGCATTCACATTATGCAGCAGCTCTTTAAAAGCGAATTCAAACTCCTTGGCCTTCCCCTTTTGCTCCCACATCTTAAAAACACCGAATAAATTACGCGCATCATAAGGCAGCAGCAAAGTTCCATTGCTATTTTGATAAAAAAGGTTTCTGAACCCGGATTTGTTCAATTCGAGAATTCCCTTTTGATTACGTCTCAGCTTTAGTGTCGACTCATTGGGAGTCGTTGAAGAAATAAAAGGATGGTCAATAAAGTTCCGCTCTACGCTATGGCTAAATTGTCGGTTCTGTTCCTGTTTTCTCTGAATGGCTTTCTCCAGAATCAAAATCTGCATTTCCAAATATTCCTGCTGCTCAAAAAGCTCTTCATTGGGTGTACTGTGATTTTCAAGATTCATTAGAATTTTTTGAGAAATATCATTGCGGGTTTCGACTATTTTTCCTGAGATCCGCTTGAGTTCATATATCTTCTTATTAATAAGGGATGAGCTGTATCCGTTAATTTCTTCATCAAGCTGACCCATGATCATTTTTTCGTCAGATGATACCGACTTAAGCTGTTTTTTCAGGTCAATCAGCTTTGGAGCATATTTCTCAAGCACGTTAATTATCGCTTTACTCAATTCAAATTCACCAACCTTTTATATTGCTCATCTTATTGTAGTACGAGTTCGGTAATTTAACAATAAAAAAGCTGCTGCTCCCGACCTGACCGAAGCTTCCCGTAGCTTATGCATCCATGTCTAAAGCTTGGTTTTCCTGCAATATCGCACTATTCAGCAACATGGAAAAGTAAAAAGGTTCCAGCCAACTTATTGCGTCAGCGGAACCCGTCATTAACATTCGTATTTCTTGATAAGTCCCTTCAAGTGATAACGCATCAACAGAGTCTGTTCGACCGGATTCATGCCAGCTGCCTCTTCCTCGGGTCCATTCCAAAATTCCATCGCAATAATGCCCTGCCATCGAAGCCCTCTCAGCCTTTTAATAATGGCATCAAAATCAATTTCCCCATGCTCGAATGGACACTTCGGCCAACCGACTGCTGCTTGTCTTGCATGCATGTGCCCCGTATAATTCAAGAGCTCCATCGTTTCCTTCTGATCATAACCGTTCACCTGAAAATGCAGAAAGTCCAGTGTGTATTTTAAGCCTTCTACGGTTTGCGCCATTAGCATAGCTTGGGAGGGTACGTTCAGCAGCGAGGCTCGGCTGGGCTCGACGTGAAAGGAAATGCTATGCTCGGCTGCTATGGCCACCATTTGGCGGAGTGTATTAGCCGCGTTGTCGAATGATCGCTCATAACCCACTTCCTTGTGTAACGCTCCGGCTGACCCCATGATGCTTCGAAAACCGGCCATTTGGGCATAAGCGCAGATCCGGGCAAAGTTATCCAGCATTTTACCCCTGAGCACAGTGTCCGGTTGACTGTTATTCACACTAATTCCATCAACAGCGACAGTTCCCAGAAAATATTCGGCCAGCTTGAGATCGTATTTGGCGGTAAGCTCTTGGACAAGCTGCGCTTGTTTCTTCGGATTCTCGATAACATCGCCCTGTCTGATCGTACCGACCGAATCAACATCAATATATTCATAGCCGAGCCTCTTAATAAATGAAAAAATTTCATCCGGTGTACCGGGACCGTAATTTCGTGAGTGGCAGCTGAGCCCTATCATCCTAATTCCCTCCGAAACCGGAGTTTGCATCCAGCCTGATCTGCAGCCCGTTATTGCGCATCGACAATTGCAGTGCGTCCAATATCTCCATCACTCTTACGCTTCTCTCTCCGCTGCTGATAGGAGATTGTTTCCCTTGACGTATGCAATCCCAAAAATGCGCGTACATCGCAGCATGGGTTCTTCCGCAGGAGATCAGCGGTTTGGATTCCATAAGCTGCCCATCCTTGTGCTGGGTATAAATACGTATACAGTCATCGGATTTCTCTTTATAGCACCTGTTGACATCATAGCGGATCAAGCCTGTGTCTCCTTGAATGTTCACCTCATATTCGGCGGGAGCTACGGCCGATCTCATTGCCTTATACATAAAGCTGCTTCCATTATCAAAATGAACTAGCGCCAGGGAGCAATCATCCACTTCGCCAGCTTCTCTCAGCTCAAGAGGTATCGACAGATTATCATATTTGTAATAGCCGAGACCTGTTACGGATATCGGTTTTGGATCATTCAAGAAATAGAGCGCCCACTCCACATTGTGGGACGCACTCTCCATACTGATGCCATCGCCACCGATTGTTTTGCGTTTATGGCTGCCGCTGCTTCTAGAGGATGCACGTGTAATGCTAACATTGAAAACCTCGCCCAGTTCCTTATTGTCGATCATCTGTTTAAACATGAACATCTGATTTTGCAGCATGCCATTGGAGCCAACGATAAACACCTTACCGCTTTGCTTGGCAGCATCCAGCACCTGACGCATTTCCTGTTCATTCAAGGTTGCCGGCTTTTCGAGATACACATGTTTCCCGGCCCTTAAGGCATCAATGGCAATTGCTGCGTGAGTGAACGTAGGTGTACAGATGGAAACGGCATTGATCTCTTTCATCGCAAGCAGCTCTTTATAATCCTCAAAGCTATGCGGAATATTGAATTGGCTCGCAGCTTTGTCAGCCAGTCCCGGCATGGCGTCTGCAGCGGCATAGATCTGTACATCTGGATCATTCAAGGAGTGGATGGATGGAATATGCCTCTCTACGGAAACCTTGCCCATTCCGATCATTCCGAGACGGATGTGCTGTTCTTTATGCATGGTATACCCTCCTTGACATTATATGGGTGAAGCAATGTGGACTTCCTTCAGAATGGTTACACTGCAGACAAATGCCGTTGAAGCCAGTCATAAGCTATGGCACCCGATACCTCGTGTTTTCCCGGATGGATGTCTTCCTCCAGCTGATCTTCTGCATGGAGTACGCGATAAATCGATTTTAAATGGTGAAGCGCTTTAATTGCGCCTGCAATCGGGAATCCAAGATCGGCTTGACCGGATTCAATAAGCAAAGGCCGCGGAGCGATAAGACCCCATATATCGGGCATTTCAGCAATATTCAGCAGATCCGGTATGTAATTATCCGAGCAGTGGGGCTTGGCCAATATACTATCCCTGTAGGTATTGGTAAACCCGCTAATGACGGCAGCGCGAATTCGTTTATCAATAGCCGCTGTTAATGCCATAACGTTCCCGCCCCCGGAGAAGCCCATACACCCGATCCTCTCAGGAGCTACCTCACGAAGGGATAATAAATAATCGACACAGCACATCATCTCATGAACACGGTAACCGGCTAACGTTTTACCAGCCATAAGCAAATTCGTGGACAATCTGAAACAGGAGTTGGCATTCGGCTCCTTGTCCTGATCCTGCATCAATCTTCGATCACCCAAGCCCAATAATTCAGGCACGATGACGATAAACCCACGCTTTACCAGCTCAATGGGATAATCCTTGTAAATACCAGGCTCGTCCTCCCTCACGCTTCCGTCTGGCATCAGCCCTATAAGCTGTTTATACCCATACCCATGACCTGGGCAAGCGACGATCGCGGGAGTAGTCCCCTCCGAACCCTCTCCAGCTTGAGGTGTTACCTGTTTAGGCAGGAGTACATAACAGGGCATTTTCAAAAAATGATCCGTCGTAAGCTCGATATGCTCGCGAATATAATCGCCGCAGTCCACTCGCTCCAGGCACACTGGGTTCAGCGGAACCACGTCTCTTTGTGGCAACACCAGCGCTTGGATCAGCCTTTCTTGTAATGCTGTTCTCCATTCACTCCACTCGGCCTCGGTGTTCGCTTTAAAGGTGTGAACATACGTCTGACGGTCGTACAGCTGTTCAAGAAATTCATCGGGATTCCACATCATAATCAGCCTCCATTTTCACTTAGCGATACTTCCCGGTACTGTCCGGGTGTCATGCCAGTCGTTTTCTTGAAATAACGGATAAAATTTTGTGGATTGTTATACTGCAGCTTGCGAGCCATATCGGTGATTTTCATCTCCGTTTCGGTCAGCCATTTCTTGGCAATATCCATCCGGTAAGCAAGCAGGTAATCACTAAAATTGATATTCATGCTTTTCTTGAGTGCACGCCGAATATAGCTGGAATGGTAATTGAGCCGCGAAGCGCATTCCTCCAGCGTCAGCTCACGGTCATACTCGCTCTGGATGATTCTTACCACTTCATTGGATATTTTGTGGTAAGGTGCTTCTTTACTTTGATCCATCGTTTGAATAATCGGTTCAATAATTTGCTGCATCAGCCACTGCTCGATTTCCTGAACAGTATTCAGGCGTTTTAGCTGCAGGTATAACGGAATTGCATTCGTATCCAGGGAAGAAATAGCTGCATCCTGCTGCTCTGGAATATACAGCAGATCCATCAGCAGCTTCATGAGCCAGTTCTGCATCTGATTATGGGTAAGCTCACGGTTGGACAAAATTTGCAGAAACTCCATCAACAGCACATGTGCGCGTTTATCATCGGCGAATTTGACCGCTTCGACCAGCTGCTTCTCCAGATGCTCCGGGAAAAACACCATTTGGGTTTCCGGTTCCTCATTTTCGATAAACAGAATCGTTTCGGTATCCTTCGTAATCCGGTATTTTAATGCATCAAGACCCTCCGCATATGCTTTGGACGTCAGGTCGTAAGTGATATAAGGCCGACTGATTCCCGCACTGACTGGTAGATCGAGAAATTTCAATACATTTTCCTGGACCTGCTTAATCGTTGCATACATAAAATCCTTGAAAGCATCCGGTGAATCGTGGTTGCTGCTAATGACAGTCACCTGTGATTGATCGATGACGACAGGATTCAGACGATGCTCCGCTGCAACCGTTTCCTCCACAATATTGCTGATCGCAAATAATAGCAGATCACGGTCGTGCTCACTATAGCGCGTTGTCTCCAGTGTATCGATTTGTATGGCTACGACTGCCAACCAGCGAAATTGCTGCGAGTAGCCGAATAGCTGCAGCTGCTCCTCAATTTCTTTACCTGTTAGCTGACCTTGAACCAGCTTGTAGATCATAAATGGCTTTAGTTGATGTCTCAGCATTTGAACATGGCTGGTCATATGCATATTATTCTGTGACATGGTCTCCATTCGGCGTTCGATCACCTTGAATTCGTCCTGCGGCACCTGAGTATCCCCGGGCTCTCCAGCGACAGCCGTCTTCTGATACAGACTGCGCAGTGGGGAATACATCTTATTGGCTCCCTGCAGGGAAAGTATAATAATCAGGATCAGAATGATCAGGCAAGCCCATATCGTTGCCCATCCGATCGCTTGTGATTCCCGTGTGATACTGTCAAGCGATACAATAGATAAATAGGTCCAGCCATTATACGACGATTTGCGGAAGGTGAAGCCATACTCCTCCTTGCCGATTTGTCCGATCCGGTAGCCGTTCAGTTCGGGGGTCTGCAGTATATTTTGCAGCAGCAGCGAATCACGAAGACCTTTATCCACTTCGGGTAACAGATCGGTCGCGAGTATATTCCCCTGTTCATCGACAACCATCAATGAACCAAGCTCACTGCTTTTGGGCAGTACCTTGAACAGCTCCTGATTGGACATTTGGGTCACCAACAGGGCGGTAGGCTTGGCCGAATAGCTCGGAAAGCGTTTCACCAAATAAATATTCGTTTGCGCCTGAGCTTCGTCCTTGCTTGCTGTGGTTTCAGTCATCCATTTGAAAGGCCGATCGATACCCGTGAATAAGGCAAGCCTGCCGGTGTCCGTAAATTCATCCAGCTTGGCGTAGCCCTTATTGCTGATGATCCAGTTCTGATCGATGCTGATGAGTTGAATATCGCGGATACCGAGTTCATAGATCTGAATACGCTGCAAGGTTTCCAGAACCTTATCGACAAGCGGAAAATCTCTGGCCTGAATGGGCATCTGGAGTACATCACTGACCGGCTGTGCATTGACCAGTTGAAAGATCGAGAAGTCAATAATTTTCAACGTGTTTTCCAGCTGAATTTGGGTTTGATGCAACAATTGGTCATTGCCCTGCAGAACCTTGTTTTCAATAATGTTGGAGGATTTCATATACGAAAAAATACCTAATACCATAACGGGAATGGCACCAAGCAGCAAGCATAACATAAATAACTTTACGTGATAGCGGGATAACTTCAGCTTCATGACGATCTCACTTTCCTAAGTCAATTCAAACGTTCAATCTGCATCCATTATCGCATTATCCTTGATGAAATCCTATAATCATTAGCGCTACAATTGATGGAAAGAAGAGGAACCTGTCGGCTCCTCCCCGGAAAATCATTTATTTTTTGAGTGATTTGTCATATTCTACCTTGTATTCAGCCATAACCTGGTCGCCGCCAATTTTTTGCCAGTTGGCAATGGCTTGCTCAAAGCCCTTTTCATCGAGCTCGCCAATAATGAATTTGGTTCTTGCGTCGGACATCACCTGATCCAGCTGCTTGCCTTTTTCCATATAGGTTTTGGAAAGAAGTGGCAATGCAGGATTCGGAACCGCAAATTTCTCATTGTCGGCAATAAGCTTGTTAAACTTGGTAACGGCCGGATCGACATTGCCCGGAAGTGCCTTGCTGCCATCAAATACCATTAATTGGAACAGCGTATTATATACTTCATCCGTATACACCTTCTCGTCGATACGAATGGCTTTACCGTTATCTACCTTGTAATGCTTGCCTTCGATCCCCCAGTTCATCAAGGTTTGAACCTTCTCGTCACCTAATTTGTCAATAAACGCCAGAACCTGCTTCAGCTCTGCTTCTGTTTTTACACTTGTTTTCGGGATCATAAATACGCTGTTATAGCCGCTTCCTGCCTGCACCTTGACACCGCCCGGACCGGTTACATTAGCAACTGTATCCAGCTTGGCGTTCGGATTGGCTTTGAACAAATCGGTAAACCGGGCATTCAAATCATCATAGGCTCCGATGTAGACGCCTGCTTTTCCTTGATTCACCAGCACAGTGCGGTCCTTCACAACAGGAAAATCACTGTTCATCACTTTGTCCTTGAACATTTGCTGAATCATTTTCAGACCATCCATATACGGCTTCGTCATAAAATCAGGTGTCATCTTACCATCCTGATAGGCCCACAAATTCGGTGTTCCCATAGCTGCCAGCAGATGAAGAATTAATGAGCTGTTGGAGTCAAAAGAGATCCCGAACGTGTCATTCTTGCCATTCTTATCGGGGTCATTATACGTGAACGCTTTGAACACATTGAGCAGCTCATCGATCGTTTTGGGCTCCTGCAGTCCCAGATTGTCCAGCCAGTCCTTGCGGATAATAATCCCGTTTCGCGCAATAGCCCGCCAGCGATAAATACCGTACACTTTGCCTTCTATAGAAATATTGGATAAGCGGGCCTCATCCAGCGTTTTCAGATTGGCATAATCCTTCAGATAAGGACCCACCTCCCAGAACAGACCTGCCTTGGCCGCTTCAATAATTGCCGGATTGCGGTCGTCCTTCACAAGCAGCAGCTTCGGTAAATCACCAGCCACAGCAATGGAGGCGGTTACCTTCTCACTATAGCTGGCACTCGGGACCCAGGTCACGTTCAGCTTGGTGTTGGTATATTCCTGAAGCAGCTTCATCGGCTCGCTGTCCATTTTGGGCGGCTCTGCTGTTAAATACTGGTTCATCATCGTAATTTCAACCGGACCGGTCGCTGCCGCTCCTCCTGACTTGGACTCTCCGCCATTTGCACATGCAGAAGTAATAGCTAAGGATAAAGCTCCAGCAGCCATCAGACCTTGTTTGATGATACGTTTGGTTTGCATGAATAAATTCGCCTCCTGAAATGGTCAAGCTCATAGTAGAGTTTCATTAAATAATTAACGGAAAACGTCAAGCGTCGACTCCATAAGCTCCTCGTCCAGCTCAATGCCGAGGCCTGGTCCTTGCGGCACAAGTATATAACCATCCTGTACCTCGAAAGGCTGCTTCAAGTAGCGCTCTCGTGTGCTGTTCGTTTCTATGTTGTATTCATAATAGCTGCTGCATTCCGGTGAGCTGGCAGCCAAATGGATCGCTGCAGCAAAACCGATGCCCTTGGTTGTATTATGCGGCACATAATGAATGCCGAATGCACGGCACAAGGCGGCAGCGCGTTTTGCACTGGACAGCCCTCCGCATTTGACCGGATCGGCAGCGTACAAGTGGCAGGCTCCCTTGCTTATAAAATCACGGAACGTAAAGATGCTCCAATCCTGCTCCCCGACATGAATCGGTACGGGCAGCGTGTTAGCCAGTTTGATATAGGTGTCCACATCATAATAAGGACAAGGCTCCTCAAAATGATAAATGTTATATTGCTTAATTCTGTCAAACAGCTGAACCGCCTGAATATACGTATACGAGCTGTTGCCATCGATCATCAGCTTGCAATCCGGGCCTATCGCTTCCCGTGCGGCCTTAACCTTGCGTACATCATCGTCCAGATCGACGGGCAGTCCTGTACCGTAACGCGGCCCCACCTTGATTTTGACGGCTTTTACCTGAAGACGGTCTATCGCATCACGAATCTTGACGGCTTCTTCCTCATGCGTCAGGTCGCGGCTCATACTGGACGCATAGAGAGGGATACGTTCACGATATAGACCCCCAAGCAAATTATACACGGGTTGCTTCAAATAGCGACCTTTCAGATCCCATAACGCAATTTCCAGACCACTATAAGCGGCTGCCAGCAGCTGGCCGGATATTTTGTAATTTCTCCTAAGCACAATCTCCTCAATCAGTTCTCCCTGAAAGGGGTCCATTCCAATCACATAGGGCTTGATGACGGTGTTCATAATTTGCAGCAGCACATCAGGCCGCATCGGACTGGACTCACCGAAACCGTAGACGCCTTCATCGGTATCCACTTTAACATAGAACAATCCCATCGGTTTTGTATAGCAGGTAATATTGGTGATTTTCATGATGCCCTCCCGTTGTATTGGATGATTCCCTAGCCTTTAACAGAGCCGAGCAGGACCCCTTTGGCAAAATGCTTTTGCAGAAAAGGGTACACAATCAAAATCGGAACCGTTGAGACGACGATAACCGCCATCTTGATGACCTCACCAGGGGGTGCTACGTAATCACTGCCCATCTCTTGTGAATCCCCGATCCCGCCCTGTGACAAAATAACGATTTGGCGGAGCCATACTTGAATGGGCCATTTGGAACTGTCATTGATATACAAAATCGCACTGAAAAATGTATTCCAATGGCCAACCGCATAAAATAACGAGAAGGTAGCCATAGCGGGAAGTGAAAGTGGCAGCACGATGCGCACCAATATTTGAAAATCGTTGCAGCCATCAATCTTGGCGGCCTCTTCCAGCCCATCCGGCAGTTGCTGAAAAAAGTTTCTTAATATAATCAGGTTGAAGGCACTGATCGCCCCGGGAATTAACAAGGACCAGTAGCTGTTCAGCAGACCAAACGATTTGACGACCAGAAAGGTTGGAATCATGCCCCCGCTGAACAGCATTGTGAACAGCACGAGCAGCATAATCGGACCGCGACCCATAAATTCGTTTCTCGCCAACGGATAAGCCGTTAATGTCGTGAACAGCAAATTGATCAATGTGCCTGCGACCGTTATAAAAACCGTTACGCCAAGGCTCCACATGATGGTATTCGTTGAAAAAATATAGCGATAGCCATCCAGCGAGAACTTCGTTGGAAATAACACAATCCCGCGCTGCATCAGCTCCTCTGAAGCTGTTAATGAACCTGACAATACAAACAGGAAGGGCACGATGGCAAACAATGCGAAACCAATCAGAATCACGGAATTGACAATATCAAATACGCGTGAGCTCATTGAAGGATGAATCATGACAGCAGCCTCCTTTCCGAGTTAATATACACCTTGCTCGCCTATTTTCTTGGCTGCTTTATTAGCGGCAAGCACGAGGCACAAGCCGACAAGTGATTTAAACAGACCGACAGCGGTGCTGAAGCTGAACTGCCCTTGCTGAACACCATTGACGTACACATAAGTATCGAACACTTCGCCAACTTCACGGTTCGTCGAATTGAGCATCAGGAAAACCTGCTCGAACCCTGTATCCAGAAAGCTGCCGAGCCGCAAAATGAACAAGATCACAATGGTGCTGCGAATCGCTGGAAGCGTAATGTGCCACAGCTGTCTCATTCGGCCCGCGCCATCCATTTTGGCGGCTTCATAGAGCGTAGGATCGACCCCTGACAACGCAGCTAGAAAAATAATCGTTCCCCATCCAGATTCCTTCCAGATGACCTCCAGAATGATCATCGGTCTGAACCAGTCGTTGGACATCAAAAAATTAATTTTGCCGAAGCCCGCATTGACGAGCATATTCGTAAATATCCCGCCCTCGGATGAGAAAAAGGTGTACACCATGCCGACAACGACGACCCACGATACAAAATGGGGAATATAGACGGCGGTCTGAATGTATCGCTTGAACCATTCCACACGCAGCTCGTTCAGCATCAATGCGATTAATATTGGGATTGGAAAGAAAAAGACAATATTATAAATCGCAAGCACAAACGTATTTTTTAGCAGCAGCCAAAATACCGGATCATGGAAGAAACGATCAAAATGCTTAAAGCCGACCCAAGGACTGTTCCAAAACCCCCGATAAGGCAAATAATCCTTAAAGGAAATCATAACCCCCCACATCGGTAAATATTTAAATATGGCAAAATACAGCAGGCCCGGTGTGACCATCATGTATAAATAACGACCTTTGATAAGCCGACTCCAGAACAAGCTTGCCTTATGGCTCAAGCTGTTTGCTGTACCGTTCGCCACTTGTGTTTTCAAATCCAACGCCTCCTTTCTGATACGTACAATTTAAGTTGAGGCCAATACATCCTCGATCCGAATGGGACGATTCTCCTTAACGGATCTCCATACCGCTTCTCCCGTTCCAACCGAATAGGCGCCATCTATCGAGCCTGACAAAATATCATAGGGACGCTTCGGATCGGGACCGAGAAAGATGTCCTCCAGGAGCGTCGGGTCCCCGCCTCCATGCCCACCCTGTCTGTGAACGACATGAATGGTTTCCTTGGAGCCAAACAATGGAAAGTAATCGATTGTTTGCACAGGGACTGGGAATGGTACTCTGCCGGAGGAATGGTATTCCATCGATTCAATACGGCCTTTAGTTCCGTTAATCGCCAGCCGGTAGCCTTCATAAGGCAGTGAAAAGTTGACTGAATAGGTGAGCAGCGCTCCGCCATTATATTTGACGTTAACCGAATAGGTATCCTCGATATCAATTTGTGAATCGTAGATACAGGCATCAGAGCGGTATTCGCTGTAAGGAGCTTGAGCATCTACGGTGCCGACAGCACCGATATGATCGTCTGCTACATGAACCTCCTTGCCCCTTGACGACCAGCGCATATAATAATTGCAATCGGGCTTGACCTCACAGGTGGCGCAATGGCGTCCATCTTCTTTTTTCGGATTAAGCTCACCATCAGGGCCGTAATAATTAAGAGCGCCGAAGGCAAATACTTCTACCGGCTGCTGCCCTGTCCACCAATTGACCAAATCGAAGTGATGCGAGCTTTTGTGAATCGATAATCCTCCCGAATGCTCCCTGACCCGATTCCACCGTTTGAAATAGCTGGCTCCATGGTACGTATCGATGTACCAATTCAGATCGACGGATGTTACCCGCCCTACCTTGCCCTCCAGCACCAGTTCCTTGATCCGGCTGTGAATAGGAGCATACCGGTAATTGAAAGCAACAGTTACCTTCCCCTTGCTCTTGGACTCTGCATCCATAATACGCCTACAATCAGCCCCAGTGGTTGCCATCGGCTTCTCGGAAAGCACATCCAGATCGTGCTGCAGCGCCTTCAAAATATAAGTGACATGCGTATCGTCACGCCCCGTTACAATAATGACATCCGGCTTCGTTTGTGCGACCATTTTATCGAAAGCATCGGCTCCGTATTCCGGCACACCGGCAAGCTCCGGGTATTTGCTCTTACATACTTCAAACCTTCTGGAATCAATATCGAGCAGCCCGACGATCTCTGCTTGATTGGAAAATGTTGAAAGCATCGGTCCGATGAACATTTTCAGGCTTCGATTGCTTACGCCGCAAATTGCATACTTTTTTTTCATTCAGCACCTCATTCTTGATATTGGGTTGGATGATACCGACGCCCTGTCGGTGAAGCTAACTTCTGAATTCATTATTTCGAATAACCGGATAAATAGATACAATCCCGACAGCGACAATTGTGGTGAATCCTTGTAAACCGTATGGTTGTTGGTTATTTGAGCGCTTATAATCTTTAATGCCCACTTTTATAATCTTTATAGAACACGACAAAAAGAGCAGCCTTCAACGGCTGCTCCAGCTATATCTATGGATTCATGTACCCTATTACAACGGCTCGAATATCTGTTTTTTTCTCAGTATTTACAATAATAAGCATAGACTGCGTGTGCTGCCGAAGAGTGGAATCGAACTAACGCTGGTCGTGACGGTATATTGACGTTAAATTTCTCGTCAGGCCTTCATGTCGTTTTTAAACATTTTGTCTGCTTCAATAGGACTTTCTTTTGCTGTCATATGGTGCGGAATTACTCGGCAAACCTGAATCGGCCCGCCGAATACGGCCGACCTATACTTTTCCACATGCTGCTTGGGCAAAGGGCGGTTATAATAGCCGGGAACATATTTATTGATCATTTCCTGAAGTACATGGGTGGCCTCATCCAAATCTGTGATCGGCTCTGCTTGTCCAAATATCATTACGCTCATATAAGCCGTATCCGTTTTGGCAGGTACCGGATCCGTAATGGTTCCGTATTCCTCACATACCGTAAAGCATACCTCTGGATTTTCACCCATGACCTGATTGCGTCTTCCATCTCCAGCTCCATGAAAATAGAGCTTTCCTTCAGTCCATACATAATTAAGCGGTACCACATAGGGCAGGTTACCATCAACCAACCCAAGATATCCAATTCTCGCTTGGTGAAGGAAGCTTTCAATTTTCTCTTGATCCTGACATTCCCTGATCTTGTAACGAACCGATTCCATTTCAAAATCACTCCATTCACTCATAATTTATTCATCCACTCCAATTGTCTTAACTCCGTTACTCTTCTAGAGTGCCGCACGACCAGATTGCAAATACCAGCGTTATTACGGTAGTATATCAGTAGTTGGATTGTGTATACACATCCAAACATCGCAGTTATGAACAATCCATAATTCATATTATAGGGTTGGAGCTTCTATTTGGAGGTGTGCGCAATGATGAAAGTAAGTCGTAATCGCTCACCTGATAGGTGTCTCTCGCTCAACGATGCAGATCGTCTATGAGGAATTGCTAAGTCGAGGCTATACGGTTACATCTCGTCGAGGAGGAACGCGAGTTAGTGAATGGAATCAAGTCACAGGCTCAACGAAGGAACTACTAAAATATGGCCCCATCCCCCCCTCGCTTCCCTTGTTGAACACGGCGGTTGATCAATTACATGTCTGGTTCAGAGGCAAGGAATATCGAGAAGTGGATATTGAGCACTGGCGACAATCGTTTCTCCACGCATCCACTGCTATGGACTTATCAAGCTGGGCTTACGGTAATCCCTATGGTTTTACACCTTTACGTGAGGAGATTCAGCGTTATTTATCACTTGAACGAGGTATCCATATCCAAACAAATCAGATACTGTTGACCTCATGAGCTCAGCACAGCATTGACTTAATCGCACAATCGCTTTTGTCAGACGGGGACACTGTTTCTGTAGAAGATCCTGGTTTTGTTTCTTGCACTAGTGGAGTGTGCTCACACAAAGTTCCTTAACGCCCCCTACTGGCATTCTCGTGAAACTCATTCATAACATTCCTTTGTGCTAGAGTTGGCTCAGCTAAATACTGTAATCAATCACTTCGGCACAACAAAGGAAACGGTCGTACCTTGATCCGGATAACTATGAATTTTCAATCCATTCCCGTACATTTGTTTCAGCCGCCGATCGACATTTAACAGACCGACTCCCTGCCTGCCATCCGAACGTCTGCGTAATAATCGCTGCATCTTTGCTTCGTCCATTCCCACACCGTTATCGGAAATAACTGCTTCTATGCGGTCTTCATATTCGGTAATTTGAATAAGGATTCTTCCTCCCGACGATCGCCCCGTTATTCCGTGCCGCACGGCGTTTTCCACGAGCGGCTGAATGGAAAGCGGGGGAATCTTCAGCATTATGCTCGCCTCTACTTCCCAAACAATTTCAAGATTTCCATCGAAGCGTTCTTTCTCGATATACAAATAGGAACGGACGAGAGCCAGTTCCTGCTCAAGCGGAACAAGCCGTTCGGAATTTTTAAAATTAAAGCTCGCCCGCAAATAATTGCCGAATTCATCGAGCAAAAGGCGCATTCTGTTCAGATTGATGTCACTGAGCGCCGCGATCGCATTGAGCGTGTTGAATAAAAAGTGCGGCTGTATTTGCGCCTGCAGCCAGGCCGCTTCCATACGCAGCCGTTCGCGCATCGAACGGCGCACATCGGTTAGTGCCCGCACTCGAGCTATCAATTCCATCGTATCTGCAGGCTTTACTACGTAATCGTTGGCGCCCGCCAAAAATCCTGCGGCAATATCTTCAGACTTGTTGCGCGCGGTCAGAAGAAGAATGGGCAGCTCCGAGCTCGAGTAGCGCTTGCGGATGGCGCGCGTTAACTCGTATCCAGACATATGAGGCATCATGACGTCGGCAATGACCAGATCCCACTCTCTTGTTTTCAGTTGGGACAATGCTTCCTTGCCACTCGTAACCGCAACGATATCGAAGCTTTGCGCAGCTAAAATGTCCTCCATTACTTTCAGGTTAAGCGGATCGTCGTCCACAGCCAATACGATCGGTCTATCCGTAGAGTCGGAACTTGGCGTATTCGTATCTTCGCCGTATTGAACGTTCGAGCCGGAAGCGCCTGTTTCCATATAAGCGGGCAATAGAGCCGACTCAGCTTTCATTTCCGGTTGAACGGACAACGAATCGGACAACGCCAAAGCAAATGTGAATACCGCGCCTTCTCCGGGGGTAGAGCTGACCTCCAGCGCTTCGCCGTGCAGCTCCACGAGCTGCTTGCAAATGCTGAGCCCGAGGCCGAGGCCGCCGCTGGGATCCGCCGTCATGCCGGAGTCGCCTTGCTCGTAGGACTTAAAGATTCTTTGCAGCGTTTCCGCGTCCATGCCAACGCCCGTATCCGCAACGCTAACGTACGCTTTCCCGCCCTTAACGTCCGCCCGGATGGTGATTGTCCCTTCGCTAGTAAATTTGATCGCATTGTGAACCAGATTGAACAAAATTTGAACGAGCCGGTTTTCGTCGGCCATCACAGGAGGAAATTCATTCGGAATCTCGCTGACCAGCCGGACCGGTTTGCCGTCGGCCATGAAGCGAAGCATGTCGAATACGCCGGAAGCGACCGCTTGCACCTGAACGCTTTGCATCTGCAGGCGGACGACGCCCTCCTTGAGACGCGTCAAATCGAGCAGGTCATTTAACATAAACGACATGCGCCGGCCGACGGTGATCATCAACTCCAAATTTTTGGCGCTCTTATCGCTCAGCGCATGTTTTTCGATGTCAAGAACCGTTTGCGCCATATTCAGCATCCCGTGCAGCGGATTGCGCAATTCATGGGATGTGTTCGCCAGGAAATCGTCCTTCAGCTTGTCTGTCATTCTTAACTGCTCGTTCAGCTTGGCATTTTCTTCGGAATTGCGAAAGTACTGCTTAAACCAGTAAGCGGAAAAACTGATGATAGCCGCCAGCACGTCAAACGGGTAGTAGACGCCCGTTATTACCGAGCGAGGATTAAGCAATCCCCATGCGGAGCTGGATAACATACTCGTGGCGGCAAGCAACAGAAAGGTGGCGCCAGGCTGATTTCTGGCTATCATTTTGCCGATCAGATAGATACCCCAGGCCATTGGGAACCAATAAAGAAGTCTGAATACGTTAGCTTCGATAGTATAGTAAATGAGCGGCGGCGGCATGACCGCCACAAACCCCGAATAGAACACGAAAACGACCGCGTACGTACGAAACCAAACCGTGTTGGTTCGGAGCTTGGCAAATATTGCAACCATCAGCAGGAAAAAAAAGGGGATCGACGTGTACGAGAGCAACTTGATTTTCATCGCCCATGCATAGCTGATGAATGGCATGCATACCAGCAGGAGGCTGTCGTTATCGGACACAATCGAAAGACCGGAGACCAGAAGCAGCATGAAGAAGACAAGAAACGATTTTTGCCGATTGAACACGTATAACATCAAGGCATACAAGCCATACAACATCAGTATCATGAATGTCACTACCTGAAAGCCAATGGAGCTCCAGCGTTCGGTTTCGATGGCCGCATCCGACCCGAAGCGGATGTCCCTGACAATGCCACCGTTAAACGGATTTTCGAAATTGGCAACGCGTACAAGCAGCTCGATCTCACTCACTCCGTTTGCCTTATAGAGCGGGGTATAAGAAATCCGGCGGGGCGTATACGTTTTCGCCTGCTCAGTCGGTTGGCCGACTCCTGCTATCTGACCATTGAATTCAACAACTGAAGAGGCTTGAATTTCCTGAATCCAGAATTCTAAAGTCTGTTGCGGCAAAGGATCGACAAGAATGTGCAGTCCGTACGTCCCGTATCCGAACGACGACATTGACCCTGCCGGCAAAGCGCTTCGCCAATCCCCAGGAACCTGAATATAACGCTTGTCAAGGGATTGAGAACGCTTGTCTTCATGCGAGATGAAGGCCTCTGGATAAAATTCCCACTCCCCTTTCAACGTAATGGAACGGGAGTTTGCGAAGTCCCAGCCACGCAGATCGAGCACGCCTTGAACCGCTTTAGGATGCTCAGGCGCAGGAAAAATCCCGGACCAAAGCCACCTGATTCCGAGAAGAATAGAGAGAAACAGGATGAACGTCGCAGCATATTTCAGGGCAGTTTTGTTTTTTAACCGTATCAAATAGAGCTCACTCCCAACGTTTCACCGAGCAACTCCACCATCTGCTTGCAAATGCTGGAGTTCATAATTTTCGACAAGAACAGCGTGAATTCCTTCTGTCGCAATGGAATGTAAAGAAAGCCCACCAATATTCGAAACATTGGCGGGCTTTCTTGTTTTGTTACTGAATCAATGGCGTTTTGTTACGGTACCCAAATTTCCATACCGTTTGATTTTTCGTATTGATGGGCATTGGTTGCTTCCATGATGTCATAGTATGCCCAATAGCCATTTGAAACGTCTTTGAAAACTTTGATGCTGGTAGACGCCTCGATGGCTTTTCTGTCAGCCTGACGATTAAGCATTCTGTTTACAATCGTAGCAGACTCTGCACGAGTGATGGTTTTATCCGATCCAAAGGTGCCGTCCGGATAGCCATTTACCCATCCATATTCCGCTGAAGTTGCTATGCTGGAGTAGGCCCAATGGGTTTTCAATACATCCGTAAAGGTCTTATTGCCTACAGCTTTATTCGAAAAGCTTACTGCTATAATTGTAAACTCCGCACGAGTGATGGCCTTATTAGGTGCGAAGGAGCCATCTTCATAGCCGTTAATAATACCGAGGCTAGCTAAGGTGTTCACAGCTTTTGCATACCACGCATTTTCAGGTACATCAGCAAAGTGCACTCCTGAAGTATTTACATCCTGATTTTTTAGAAGATTATAGAACATTTGAGCTACTTCAGCACGGGTTACTGAGGCATCCGATCTAAAGGTTCCATCCTCATAACCATTTAAATATACTAAATGTTCCATCGTATTTAGCAAATTGAATACTCCCGTATCAGTAGACGACGCTGGCGTAGCCTTGAACGTAGCATTAATCTTAACTGTGCCGTTCGGTTGGATATACGTATAAGTACCGTTGCCAAGGCTTGTATAGTTGATTACATTACCTTTATCATCTGTAATTGATAACTTGTCCAGTGTATATCCGGCATCAGGTGTAACAGTAAGGGTCACGGTTGTTCCGACTGCAGCGTTAGGATTGTCTACAGTAACTTTTCCGCCTGTCACATTATCAATCGTGACAGTGGAACTAACGGTGCTACCTCCACCACCACCTCCGCCACTGTGATTACTATTGCTTGATGGCAGAAAAGGTCCTGTGCCCGGCAAGTTATCCGCAAATATCATTTGGTTTGAGTAAATCAAAGCATAAGTCGAAAACTTGTTTGAGGAGAACGTTACCGTTGTTCCATTGACAGAGGCTGGAATGAATTCCGTACGGCCATTATGAACTCTGACAATAGCGAAATACTTATAACCCAGCAGGGTTCGTGGAATGGTCAATGTAATGCTAATCGGTACCGGTACGACAGGCACAAGCTGAGAAGCACCTGCATTAATCACTGCACCGCTGCTGTCTAGTACATCTACTTTTTTGGTAATGCTAATATCATACATAAAGCCAATGTTAGCCGCACTTGGGGCAATGAGGGTATTAATTAAGCTTTTGTCCTCTGATACTGCTTGGGTTGTGCTATTAGACACATCCGTTGCATTCAGATTAAGACTGGCATTCAAAGATTGGCCATTCAATACCTGGGCAATTTCTGCAGGCGTAAGCAGCATAACCTTTTGATTATCCAATTGATTTCTTGTGGTAGAAGGATCTGCAACACCACTTACGTCACTGCTAATCCTTAACGAAGCCTGGAGCAGATTCAATATCGCATTGGATAAATTCTCTACCGTTGTCCTGCTTATTTGCAATTGTTCTTCCGGTGTGAGAGCAGTAAATTCATCATGTGCTGCTTTTAGAGCCTCTAAAGTATTCGTTTTGACAGCAGTTACCATATCACTGGATACCTTTGAAACAGCGGTCGAAGGATGCACAATAATGGTTCCCTTATCATCGCTTGTAACGCTCATTCCCGCTGGTGTTCCGGCATTTGGCGTAAAGGGTCCAAATGTGACGTTGCCTTTGTCATCTACGGTAGCAATAGCCGTAAATGTTGCGTTAAGTGCTGCATTGTCAGGGTTCGTAATCGTAATACTTGCTGGATACACCCCTACAGGCACACCTTTTACAGCGTATTTGCCGGTATATTGACTTACATTGCCTGTAACGCCAGCCACCGTGATTGTTGCTTGTGTAGGATAGGTTGTATCTTCATACATCATTCCGCCAGTAACAGCAATCTCTGGAACTAAAGCGGCTCTTGCCTTTTCCAGCGCGGACTTGGCCGCATCGACCTCGGCTTGGGTCACATCAGGTCTGGCCAGTACAGCTTGTGCCTCGGTTATCGCTTGTTGCAACGCTTGCCAGCTATTTGGCGAATAGGTTGCCGGATTCAAATTTTCCGCGACAATCTCTGCTTGTTTAGCACGCAGCTTGCTCAAGTCGACCAAAGTGCCACGCGCCAATTCCAGAGCGGATAGTGCTTGTCCGAGCTCAACTGGAGTAGCTTGCGGCGAGCGGTTAAGCAAAGCTTTCGCTTCGTCCCGCGCCTTGGTCAAATCTGCCCAGCTGCTAATCGTATAATCGCCCGGTATCAAGGTGCCAATTGTAATCTCGTTTTGGATTTTGTCCGTAGTGGCTTTCAGCTTGTCAGCATCGCTGATCAAGTTGGCCCGAGCGGCTTCCAAGGCGGCCAAGGCGGCATCGACTTGTACCTGCGTGGAACCCGGATTGTTCAACACCTCTTTGGCGTCAGCCAGCGCGATTTGCAGCGTTGCCCAACTTTCCGGCGTGTAGTTGGCCTCCGTCAAGCTTTTGATTCCGGTCACTTTGGTCTGAAGAACGGTTTTGTACACTTTCGCAAAGGTGAACAGGGAGCCGTTGCCGAGCCTGCTGCTGTCGAAAGTAGCTTGACCCGCCGCATTCAGCGTAATACCCGAATTCACCCCATCGATAATGAGATAGTACAGCACGGAAGGATTTTCGGCCGTCATATCCAGCTTCAAAGTGATGTTCCGGTCCTGCCAATTCGACTTTTCCACCTTAAACACACGGTTCAACTGCTTCAACGTATGTCCCGGAGCTTCCGGCACATTGGTTTCATAGTTGGCGGTTGCGCCGTTGTCGCTGAATGTAAGGAACGAGGAATCAGCGTTAATCGTATTCGTATTGGCAGCATTGGACGCTTGAACTGCATCACCTAATGCGATCGTCACCAGCGCGCCCTGGTCCTGCGATTTGGACTGCTTTTGCAGCAAGTCGCTGCCGTCGTCCCGACCGATGCCGGTAATCCGGTTGCCGTAGCCTTGATTGTTGGCTGCCGTCCACATCTTGCCTAAGCCATTGCTGGCTGTATAATCCGTTTTGCCGCCATTTAGCGTCAAGCCGTATTTCAAAGCCAAATAGCTGTTTACTTTTAGCTTCTCAGGGTCGCTCAGCTTGCGATTGTATACAAAAATTTCGGAAATATCACCCTGGAATATGCTGTAATGGCCAGCTCCGATGTAATAGAAATTCGGAACAGGGGGGGCGAAGTTAACGCTGTTGGACGTTGCTTGGAGCAACGGATTGCCATCGACTGAAAGTGCCCAATCCTGATTTGTTGCGGACGCTTCAAGCAAACGAGGTTTCTTCAGATCGATGCCGCCGACTCCAACAGATCGGATAACCTCGGACCCGAAGCGCGTTAAGATGTTGCCGTCCTTGTTGCCGTAAGTTGAATTCTGTAAAGCAATGTTACCTCCGAAATCCCACGGGAATCTATTGGCTGTGTCGGTTATTTTGCTGGTCTGCACGGAAAACACTTCCCGTTGCGTATCAGCAGTCCCAAACGAAGCCCCCTTATAATAACCGTTAACCCCAGTAGCTTGAATACCGGCATTAAAATTGATCGCCGCCGGAGCATACGGCATAGTCCCTGCCGCCTGATGAGACCAAGTCCTGCTGGAATCTGCCAAATCCTTCAGGCTGCCGACGGCCGTTTGGTTATCGGCGCTCTTCTCCACGTTAACCCACGAGACCAGACCGCCGCTTACGCCGCCCGGAGCTGCGATCTTAGGTGCGACAATTGTCTTCGTTGTGCTTATTTGAGTACTGGTGTCATCATTCGGCATTCCGCCGAATTCGAGGACGTAGCCTTGAACGTTGTTACTAAAGGGGTAATCGTTCCATTTGCCCGAATTACTCCCTGGTCCAAAAATATGGGCTACTTGCTCGGAGCCACTATAGTTATTTGGCTCTCCTGATACCCAGTTCGCATACTCACCTACTGTACTTCCCGGATTGTAACCGTTCCAGAACGGCCTGCCCTTCCCGCTGTTCTCCAAGCCTTCAGGGCCTGTCACCCAACGCCAGTCTCCGGCGGCCGGATTGTTGGTTGCAGATTCTCCGTTTTTCCGACCGATATCTACTGCGCCAATCCAACCAACACCCTGCGTTTTTTGCGCGATGAAATCATTTTCGCCTTGACTTGTTATGGTTGCAAGATAACCTTTCCGCCCGAGGAAGGATTGGCTACTGGCCCCTGACACTGCTTGATTCCACGTAAGTGCAGACGGCAGGGAGATATAATAGTAGAAATGACCGTTCCCGCTGTAAGACAGATAGGGCCCCATTGAGAACCCGATGGTTCTGTCACTTTTATCAGTAGATGTGGTTGAATACTTCACGGTTCTTAATAAATTTTGATATTTTGCTGCTGAAACATTGTTTTTTAGTATTAAAACCCCATTAGCAGCATTGCTTTTGTCTACCGTAATACCGTCGCTTCCAGCCACAGTTTCATCGACGGACAAGGAATCTCCGCTTTTAAAATTGTCTATGACAACCGTAGCGCCTGGCACTATACCGCCATTGTCGGTATATTTGATAGTTAAATTCCCATCAACCGTAACAGGGGTACTGCCTTGGGATGAAGTAGTTCCTGCGGATGCGAATATTCCAGACGGTATTGTATCGGCACTTAACAGTTTTTTAATTTTAGTGCCATCCGCCACATACACATTGCCGCTGTTGTCTACGGCTATGCCTTTTGGGGAGTCAAAGCTTCCCGAACCGGTGATGTCCGTCCAACTTCCGTTCGACAGTTTTTTTATTTTCTTATCGCCAATATCCGTCACATACACATTGCCGCTGCTGTCTACGGCTACGGCTTGTAAATTGTTAAAGCTTTCCGAACCGGTGATGTCCGTCCAACTATTACTTCCGTTCGGCAGTTTTTTTACCTTGTGATTTCCGGCAGACACCACATACACATTGCCGCTACTATCTACTGCCACGCCACCGGGATAGTTAAAGCCTCCCGAATAGGTAATGTCTATCCAAGTTCCGTTCGACAGTTTTTTAATTGTGTGAGCTTGATTGTCCGTCACATACACAGTGCCGCTATTGTCTACTGCTATGCCAAAGGGAAGAGTAAAGCTTCCCGAACCGGTGATGTCCGTCCAACTATTACTTCCGTTCGATAGTTTTTTTACTTTGCTATTGTCACTATCCGTCGCATATACAGTGCCGCTATTGTCTACTGCTATGCCAAAGGGACGAGTAAAGCTTTCCGAATAGGTGATGTCCGTCACATTGCCGTTCGACAGTTTTTTTATTTTCTTATCGATAACATCTGTCACATACACATTGTCACTGACTACTGCTACACCATAGGGAGAGCTAAAGCTTCCCGAACCGGTGATGTCCGTCCACGTTCCAGTTGCCGCATGGGCTGAACTCCCGCCTACAGCCATCTGAAGCACAGGAAGGAACAACAACAAGAAACACATCAGCACATAAGGTATTCTTTTCTTCATTTGCTTCTCTTTCAATTTGTACTCATCCTCTCTTTGATCGTTCAACATTTCATCGAACCCTAATACTAACAAAAAAATTCTGAAAAGCTGCTGTTCTATCTCCAGCCCCGTAAAATAACTGCCGTTCTTATTCTATTCCGCTCTCATACTCGTTCCACTCCTGTCCAATAGGGAGCCAAAGCACCTTAATCCCTATATCTCGATAAAATCTATGTTATTTCAACAAATGTGATCTTAGCATAAGGATCTATACAAATTCTCTACAAGCCCCGGATGCTTGAACGTGAAAGTAACCCGCACCGTCATATATATTTCGAAAAACTGTGCTATTTTTCTGCGGAAGCGCGGCTTATTCGGACAAGCTTTAATCATCCAATGCCAAAATGCCGATAGTATGAGATAGCGGGTCTAATCGCTCAGAAAAAATACATAGCTTTTTATGGAGAGTGAAATACATGAAGATCATGTTGATCGATGACGAAGCGCTGGCGCTAAACCAAATTCAGCGAATGCTATCGGGATACTCCAAGCTTTCGGTGGTCGGTTCGTTCCGGAATGCGCGAGAGGCTATTGCGCGAATGCCGGAGCTTCAGCCGGACGTCATATTTTTCGATATTCACATGCCGGGACTATCAGGAATCGATGCGGTTGAGCTGGCACGGGAGGCTTGTCCGGGAGTCGATATTGTATTTATAACGGCATATCAGGAATATGCTATCCAAGGTTTCGATTTAAATGCGGTCGATTATTTACTTAAACCGTTGCTTCAAGCTCGTTTGGATCAAACGATAAAGCGGCTGATGCAAAGAAGATTGTATGAACCAGAGGCTATCCAGTCAACAGCACCTTCTCGTATTCTTTGTTTTCGGTCTCTCCGTTTTCAGCGCAGCGGCGGGTCACCGGAAATTCCGAAATGGCGAACAGTAAAAACGCAGGCTCTGTTTGCTTATCTGCTGCACCATCGTGGCAATATCGTCCGCAAGGAAACGATTCTCGAGCAGCTGTGGCCGGATCTTGACGTTAAACAGGCGGCGGGTCATTTGTACACATTGATTTATCACATCAGACAGTGCTTGAAGCAAATGGGCATCAATGCCCCCATCCGCAATATGACCATTCAAGAAGGCTACATGCTCGACACAAGCTCCACTCGGATAGACGTGGATGAATGGGAAAACGGTTTGCGGCAGGCGAGCAAAGGAGATTGGGTCCACAGTCACTCCGAACTGCGTCGGTTGCTTGAACTTTATGAAGGGGACTATTTTCAGGAGCACGGTTACTGGTGGGCGGAGGACGAACGTGAAAGACTAAGGAAGCTATGGTACCAGCACGCCCGTTCGTTAGCCCGATTCTATGAGAAAGCAGGGATGCAGGAGGAGGCGATCACGATTTACAAACGGATTCAGGATGCAGATCCGTTTAACGAAGACGACGGACTTGCGCTGATGAAGCTTTATATGTCAATCGGACGGAGCGAAGAAACGGAGAGGCACTACCACAAGATGAGTCAGATGTTTTCAAATGAGCTTCAGATCGGCTTGCCTGCCAAACTGGTAAACTGGTTCGAACAAGCGACAATGAAGTTGTCCCCTAACGAATGAGGATGACGATGGAGGACATCGACAAGGTCAGGAATTTTTCCAATTGTGAAATTAACACAGAGACCAGTGGAATTAAAAAGTTTAGAACCAGTAGAAAAGTCCAACCTACGAGATAGCAGGACTCCATCTACTGACCAATACCGATAAGATATATATCCAACTATCTAACTATGCAATTGCCTACTTAACTGATCAAAGCAGCGATAATAAGGGAACAGCCCACACTGAGACGTGACCCGAGAATCGCGACGGATACGTTACCCATTTGTATTTCCTTGGCGACCTTAAAAGGGGTAATCCATCCAAACAAGTAATAAGTCACAATCTGGGCAACAATAGCGACCAATCCCCAGAGGATCAGCTCCATAAGATTAGCAGAATGATAAATAGCTGAGGCCAGCACGACGCACAGTCCGATCATTTTCCCACCGAGATCGTGAGCGGATGCTTGCGCTGCATTCACCTTTGTTATATCTGTACTGGTCCCTTCCTTGATCAGCTTCATTTCCTTGTATGGAGTAATAATTAGAAAAATACCCAGTCCTGCGCCAATAAGTCCCAAGGTCGTTACCAAATATAATAAAAAATTAGATACTTGCTCCCACGTGATAATCAAACTCAGATCCATATCCATGTTCCTTTCCTGTTTCAGCATCATAGCCGTTAATCCTTGAGGCCGACTGGCAAATAAAACGACTCATTCCCCGTTATTTTATTTCCTAATCGTAATAGTACAGCGGAAGGAGTCCCTCCGATAACAAAAGAACGCCATAGCGCACTTCCTGTGTAAGGACCGTTTAACGTTTGAACTGTGATTTGGGGAAGCTCTACCCGCTTCTGATAAACCATCGGCTGATCAGAGTATTCATCACTGTCGTTGTGTTCTGCAATGGTTCCGTCTGCGTCATAGAGCGTAACCGACCCGCCTTCCCTGCCGTAGATCGGCTTTTCTACATAAGCATGCTCACCGATAAAGCGATTCTCAAAATACGTTGGCAGCATATAGCGGGCAACCCATTCATGCTCTTCCTCGCTAAAAAACACACCGGTTTCGTGAAGACTCCAGATGAGCGCCAGGAGAGCCTTCGTCTGACACAAAAATGCGCTCGGCGGGTTAATAATACCGACCTTCCCTCGTGCAATCAAATCGAGGGTATGCGCTCCCGTCGGATAACCGTCCTCATCGGTCTCAATAGCCAGCTTTTCCAAAGCATGATGGCGCAGCATCATAGGTACAGGTGTTAAATAATCGCCATCTACAAAATACAGATTATCCTCATACACCCTGAGATCGGAGAGCGGAACGAATCGGCCGTTCAGTCCCGATTGCTGTAATAAGTAGCGGGTCGTAGCCGCATCCTCCTCATGCCAGTCGAGCGAGCAAAATACGATAGGTTCCGTGCTGTAAGCCAACTCACCGTAGCCCTCCAGCATACGTTGAAATGCTAGTGGGAAATGCTGCTCACAGCCTTCATTCGGATTTCTCACGCCGTGGTGGCGGCATACGTGCCCATTGACATAATAGGCTTCTACAATTAAAGACGGTGTGTCGGCATTAAACTCGATCAGCTTGATGCCGTCCGTTGTCCATGCCAGATCCAAAGCTCCGTAAACCGTTGCAAAAGCAGCTGGAAGCTTGATACGAACCGTCTGCAAAGCCTCAGCGGGAATTCCCATGGCCAGCAAAAAGTCATCCTCTGCCTCCTGCAGCACGGGATAACATTTGTGAAAAATACGCGCAAGGCGATCTGTCGCCTCCTGAAGCTGTTCATGTTCAACCGAGGTGATAAGATGAATGTCAGCCAGCGCGTATTCCGATTCATACATAAAGTCCCACGTAAATATACCCTCTTTACGCAGCGGATTATAAATCGAATTTCTGAGTTCTTCGTAATTCATGCAGGCTACGCCCCACCCTTCATCTAGCTCTTAGCTGCTTGACCCTTTGGATCCTGAACTGCTGGAGGAGCTGCCAATTCCACCCTTGGCGCTGGAGGATCCGCTGGATATCCCGTTGGATGAACCGGATGACGCTTTGGGTGCTGATACTGACTTGCTTCCCGATGAAGAGCTGGAAGAAGGAGCAGTAGACGCAGAAGAGGTGAACGAACCTGAACGTTGGGTTGTTGTTGGCGCTGGCTTGCTGGTCGATGCTGGTGCAGGCGTTGACTTGCTGGCTGCTGCTGGCGTCGTGCTCTTGGCATTGCTGCTGGCTGCCGGCTTATTGTTGGTGGGCGGAGCTGCCTTGTTGGATTGCAAAGCTTTCCCGGCTTTAGCGGCTCCGATTGCTGCAGCTGCGGCACCTACGGCAAGCCCCGCCAAGGCTCCGGTAATTAATCCTGAGGATACGGACGATTCCCGGCCATAATAAGTACTTCCATTGTAATTGTACACATAGTTTCTATCCACGCTCGCTCCTGAGTCATCGCATTGGTTATCGCCATTATCGTCCTGGCAATAATCCTCTGCGGTGCCGCCATATGGAATATCATCTGTGCTTGCCAGCTCCGGTATCTCTTGTATCTCTTCCTCACCGGATACCACGGCCTCCTGGGCGGTCTTGTTGGCCAATGCAGCGGTGTTGGCGTTTGGGGGAGTCTGTCCACACCCCACCAAGGCCGTAACCATGAATACGGAAACCATTAGCGCCGTTTTATTCATGGGAGGAGTCTTTTCTGTGTGTGTTATCGTTTCTTTTTTTGGCAGCATCGTTGGTCACCTCAATCGTTGGTTCTCGCATAATAAACGAACATTTTTCGATCCTCATCAAGCTCGAAGGATGTTTTATTCCACTTGCGTCCATTCAGCTTGATCGTTTCCGTTTGCAGCAGCAGTAGAACCTCAAGCAAGCTGCTGCAATGCTTTACATGCAGGAGCGGATAATCAGCAGCTTCATCTGCAAATTGTCGGATTTCTACAACGAATTCTTCTTCCTGCATGATTTCCGGTTCGGACTGCTCTACCGCTGTATCCGTTGGAATCACATAAATCAGATGAACACCGTCTTCCTCTTCCGTACGATGCCGTTCATATATCGTTCCACCGCGAATAAACCAATCGGAATCGTTGCGTACTAACAATTCATCGATTGAAATAGGATCATAATGACATATCATTTCTGCAGGATTATGTAGTAAACGATATTCCAGTCGGGCCATGCCCCGTTCCCCCTCTAATATCCTTTTCTGTAAAAAAATTAACTCGGATTTATTCTACTATAAATATCCAAAATAATCTTGAAATTATTTTAAAATGACAAGCATGAACTCACTTTTTGTCGATAGCTCATTATACGATGAAGACACCTTTCAGTTTCCAAAAAAAAGACTGTCCCAAAGTCATCATTCTGACCTTGGAAACAGCCTGTCCTTACCTAATCGATTATTTAAATACGTCGCTGACATCTACGGTATAAATATGACGATTCCCTTCATGCGTGGAGTCAAACGATAGCGCGGTTCCGGCCCTGTTCCACCTTGGATGCAAATCGCAGCGGAAATCTCCGTTAATATGAGGGTAGGAATAGAACGAACCGAGCGTCACACCCTTCCTGTTGACCAAATCATATACATACAAATGACGATAGCTGTCCTCATCGGGGTAGCTATCATACAGCATAATAGTCCTGTCCGGCGAATAGGTGCAGTGGCCATCCCTCAAAAAGTACTGCTGATCCAGCAGCGTAACCTCGTGTGTTTGATCCTTCAATTCATACAATTGAACACCTGCTGTCGAGCCTTCCAAGCCACTCGAATAAATCACGAGATGCTGTGGATCACGCCAATGATAATGGGATGCGTAGGCATAATCGGACAACAGGAATAGATCAGAGCCATCATGCTTGGCTGTCAATATCGCCGTTTTCCAACTTTTACCATTTATAGGAAAGTTCCTTACCAAACAAACGAATCGGGTTCCATCTGTATTCATATTGATGTGATTAATCATAATCTTCTGATCTTCGCCTGCAAAATAGCTCTTGGTAAAGTCCCAAATTTCCTGTAAGGACAGCACCAGCTTGCTAATGCCTGTATCCAACTCAATCCGGAATATTCCGTCCTCCTCTGGATGAGGCATATCTACGAACGGATCGGGAGTCCCCTCATAGCCATAGCCCGGGCGAAAATCATACATCCGGAAGAAATTAACGCTCAACGCATATTTCCCTGTCGGATCGACATTCACTACAGGCCGCTCCAAAAATCTTGACTCCCTGGTGTGGACATTCATCACCACGCCTTTAATGCCATCATCCGTCTGCTGATTGAAAATAATTTCATCATTTGGGGCCAGCGGATGCCACTGCAGCATCGTTCCCTGTTGAAAATTCCAGGCTGTCGTTTCCGCAAGCGGGATTTCCTGACCAGTCTCCACGTCAATCATGCCTAGTTCGGCAATATCCTCGCTTGTCTGCAGGCGATCCCAAAATTTCACTTTTGTATACAAGTGATAACGGTCATTCCCGCTCCACGACGGATTATCATAATAACCGTAAAAGTAATGCCCTTCACTATTCGTTAATCTGTGTACATCCACCGACAAATTTTTGATTTTCTCTATCTCCATTTGTAAAGCCTCCGTCTCCTCATGGTTCAGCATGAAACGCTGTCTATTCTTTCAAAGCTCCAATCAATACACCTTTTACAAAAAAGCGCTGCACGAACGGAAATACAAGCAATAACGGCGCTATAGCAGCCACCATAACGGCGAATTTCAGCGTTAGCGCCACCAGCACACGGCCGTCACTGACGTCCCCCATCATATCCGTGTTCTGATCGAGAATAAGAATTTCTCTTAAATACACCTGAAGCGGGAACAAATCACGCTGACGCAAATAAATAAGTGCGTTAAAATAGGCGTTCCAGTGCCCTGAGCCATAAAATAAAGCGATAACGGCAATAATCGGCTTCGATAGGGGCAAAGCAACCTTTTGGAAAAAAGTGAATTCGGTTGCGCCATCTACCTCGGCAGCATCGCGCAGCTCCTGGGGAATGTTCATTTCAAAAAAGGTTTTGGTAATCAGCAAATTCCAGGTCGTCACAGCACCCGTGACAATCAGCGCGAGTCGCGTATCAAGCAGTCCCAGTGACTTGACGATCAAATAAGTCGGAATCATGCCGCCGTTGAAAAATAAAGTAATCACAATAAAAAACATGATCACCTTTCTTCCCGTCAACTCCTGGCGCGATAAGGCATAAGCAGCCAGCAGGGTTACCGTTACGTTCAAAGCCGTACCGCAGACGGTATAAATGATGCTGTTGTAATAGCCCAGCCAGATCGTACCCGTGGACAGCAGCAGCTTGTAGGCACCCAGCGTAAAACCGACTGGAACGATCAGCATCGGATTCGCTATAACCTGAGCCGGATCACTGAAGGAGGCTGAAATAATATACAGAAACGGATATATGAACAAGACTGCGGTTAGTACCAGCAGCACATAAATGGCCACATCCGTCCCGTTTGTTTTTTTTGATATACGACTCATCTTACATCCACCCGCTTTCAAGAGATTCGGTTACCATAGAGAATAGCCGCTGAGTCGCCGGGCCAACCGATTGCACACAATAATAAAGACGAACGTCAGAAACGAATTGAACAAACCTACGGAGGAAGCAAAGCTGTACTGCTGCTGCTCCAGACCGGCTCTATATACATAGGTGCTCAGCACATCTGCCGTTTCATAGGTAGCAGAGCTGTAGAGCAGGTACACCTTCTCGAAGCCTACATCCATCACGCGCCCAAGATCGAGCAGCAGGATCGTAATAATCGTCGGCTTGATGCCTGGAAGCGAGATATGCCAAATTTTATCCCACCTACTTGCTCCATCCATTTCTGCGGCTTCATACAGGCTCGGACTGATCCCGGTCAACGAGGCAAAATAAATGATCGAGCTCCAGCCAACCGTCTGCCATACGCCTGAAGATACATAAATCGTCCGAAACCAGCCTGGATCACGTAAAAAGTCAATTCGCGTGCCGCCCAACAGCTCAATAATTCCGTTAACAAATCCTGTCGAAGGCGACAAAAAGTTGACAATCAAGCCCGCTACAACGACCGTCGAAATAAAATGTGGCAAATAGCTGACGGATTGGATCACATTGCGAAATTTCGAATTTTTCACCTCATGCAGCAGGATCGCAAACACAATGGGAATCGTAAACCCGAACACAATCGTGTATAGACCGATAAGCAGTGTATTTCGAACCAAACGGAAAAAGTAGATGGAATCGAAAAAGGCTTGAAAATGCTTGAAACCAACCCATGGACTGCTCGTCATTCCTTTAAAAGGATTATAGTCCTGAAAAGCAATCAGCGTGCCGTACATCGGCGCGTAATGAAATAATAAATAATAGATAGCAGCTGGAGCGATAAACAGATACAAGACCAGGTTCCGCTTCATTTTATTTCGCATCCACATACCGGATTTGCGCTGCACTGCGGTATTTCCCAAGATTGATGCACCTCCCAGGCTCACAGGACCTGCAGGAAGGAACGATCCTTCCTGCACTTGGCCTGAATTCACCCTATTTACGTTCGTATGGTTGCTGCATTACTTAAGCACAGCGATGAATCGGGCATAAGCCTTGCCATACAACTCAGCCAGCTTATCCGAGCCGATCTTTTTAAGTCCCGCCTGGAAGGCGTCATATTCACTGAATGGTTTCTTCCCGCGAATAAAAGCATTCATATTTTCATCGATATACGTGTTAATATCTCTTTGAAGCGTTTGCACCTCGTTCAGCTCCTCCTGGGTAAAGTGAAGCGCAGGAACCTTCTTCTTGCCTGCGTACTGTACGGCCAGTGCGTTGCCTTTCTTTCCTTCGTCGCTGAGCGTAGCCAAATAATGCTCAGGAATTTGTGCGGAAGGCCAGCCGCTGACATAGCCGACATACGTATTCAGATATCCGAGAATATCAAGCTTCGGATCGTTCGCCACCTTATCTGTATAGGTGGGTACACCGTCCTTCATCGTGTACGTATCACCTTCCGTACCGAAGTACAGCAGCATAGCTCCTTCCTTGGAATAGAAGTAATCCATCAGCTTCGTTAGCTCTACCGCATTTTTGGTTGTGCTGGAAATGGACACGCCACGGCCCGGATCGATTTCATTATGTCTACCGAGAATATTGCGTTCCCCTGTTGGTCCTTTGGGAGCGGCTAGTGCATTAAAGCCCGGAGTTTTGCCCGCACCCTGCAGCATTTTGTTATATTTGGTCAGGTAACCGGCATTCGAGCCGTAGATGAAGCCGGACTGCTCATTCATAATTCTGCCGTCACGCACATCACCTTTCATTTTTTCGTATTCAGGGTCCAGCAATCCCTCACTGAACAGCTTGTTCAAATATTGCAGGGCATCCTTGTAACGCGGATCGGTCGGACCGTATTTGATTTTGCTGTCCTCGATGAAGAAATCGTCGGTGCTGTTCGGACCACGGCTGCCTACGCCAAACGCCCAGATAATCGGGTTCGGATTGTCGGTGAACGGAATCTCATCCGCCTTGCCATTTCCGTTCGGATCCTTTTCTTTAAACGCTTTCAAAACCTGATACAATTCATCCGTCGTATCCGGCGCCTTCATCCCAACCTTTTGCAGCCAATCCCCGCGGATCATATATCCTGCAAACGCTTGCGTACGAGGGTCCAGCAGCAGCCTCGGGAAGAAATAAATATGCCCATCAGGTGAGGTGATTTGACCTTTTACCGCTGGGGTGCTATCCAGAATCTTTTGGAGATTAGGCGCATTTTTCTTAATTAAATCCTCCAACGGCTGTAGTGCGCCTTGACGGCCGTACTGATCAGCCAGCAGTGGATCGATATGTCCGATAATATCTGGAATTTTACCTGAAGCCATGATCAGGCCCAACTGCTGCTTAAATTCATCTGCTGCCGGGGCGGCTGTCGTTTCCCACTTCACGGAAATGTTCGTTTTCTTCGCAATTTCCTTCCACAGGATCTGATCGCTATAGCTGCTGACCCCCGTTGAGCCCGGTGCAGGTATAAAATCAGTCCAGCCTGTAACCGTTAACGGTTTATCGGTAATCATCGTACCTGTGCCTGCTTGAGGTGCAGCAGTGTCCCCAGGCTTCGCAGCAGGCGGATTGCTGCTTGTGCATCCAGCTAATACAGTTGTAGTTGAAAATAGTAGCGTCACGACTAACAGAGCAAACTTTTTAGTAGACATGTTCATCCTCCTCATAATGATTAAGCAACTCCCCATTGACCCCTGATTGTGGTTTGATCAAGATAGCGTTTACATGAAAGACTCTGTATCACTTCCCTTTGCACATTTAGACGCGTTTGAAAAAAGGTTGTATAATCACGCTGTTTCACATTGGATGTGGCGTGTCTTGATAGTTAGATTATATATGGTTTCAATCAAACCCACTATTGACAATCAGATCAATTATTTGTATATTTCGCTCATATCGTTTTTTAGCGGGAGGTTGCTTGGAGATATGGAAAATAATGAGAGCTTTATGGTGTATAACGTTGCTGAGCCTTATCAGGAGGTGAATTTTTACAACCGCGCCCAGAATTGGTTTATGCCTGAGCACCATCACACCTACTACCAGTTTATTTGGGTGATTGACGGGACTTTATTGTTTACGATAGGCGGAGAGGAATATTCCTTAACACGTGGGAAGATTTGTATTACACCTCCGCTGCAGCCGCATTCATTAAGATCGACCACCGGTTATTGTCAGTTCGGTATCAATTTGCAAACACCCAAGGATGCCAAGGGTATGATTGGCCTGCTTGATGCCTACATTCCGGAATTTATCATTATCGATTACTCGCATAATCTCGATCTTCTGCCTGTACTTGAGAAGGAATCCAGAGGGTTTACGAAGCTGTCGAAAATCAAAATTGCCAATATTTTGGACGGCATTATTGTTTCCTGCGTGGAAATGATCATGAATGGCAACGAAGTTAATTTCAAAAATCATTTGTTAACGTTTTTGAATAAAAATTTGAATCAGAAAATTACATTGAGCGATGTGTCCAAGGAGCTTGCGATTAGCCAGTCCCATTTGGAGCGGCTTGTGCGGAAGGAATTTGGCTGCGGCGTGATCGATCTCTATAATCAGCTTCGAATTAATAAGGCTTGCTCTTATCTGAGTGCTTCCTACTATACGATCGAAAATATATCCGAGCTGCTCGGCTTTTATGACACCTCCCACTTTTCCCATTTTTTCAAGCAAAAAATAAAAATGACGCCAACCGAATATCGCAAGTATAAAAACTGGACCAAATAGCTACAGGGCGTTTTTAATCGAAAAAAGAGCCGATGCCATGAACGATGCATCAGCTTGTGCAGGTATAGATTCAACTAATTTAAAATCGTTTGTGTCACATATTGATTGAACTTTCGATACTGCTCCACTTCACGCTCATGTGTAACTTTAAAATCTGAAGCTTTTTTCGTGCGAGCCTTCAAGGTAATATCAAGTCCCTCCAGCTGTAAATAATAGCGGGTTGCAATATGATAATGTCTGCCCTCAAACAAGCACGAGGCACCCAGATAGTTTTGGATCAATTCAGCCTTTTCAGGCTCCTTGTCCCAATTGTCCGTCAACCATGAATACAGATTAGGCTGGAACGTCGCCAGCATACCGCTGTATCCCGCACCACCTGCTTGCATCGTTTCAAGCACATGCGGATTATTGGCGACAAACACTTTAAGAGGCGTGCCCTCTGCGGCTTTGATCTTAGCTTTGATCTGTTCAATATTGTTGCTGCATTCCTTCATGAAGCCGAACCGGCCCGTTTCACCGCACCATTTCATTAATTCCGGAGACATCAGCCTATGGTAGGGATTAGGACATTCATATAAACCAAAATCCACATCTGGGAATTGCGCCAATATTTTCTCGGCATTCGCCTTCCATACTTCGTCGTCCTCATGCTCTTGAGCGAGGCGGTTCGTTACCAGCACAAAAGCGTCCACACCCGTTGCCGATATTTGTTTAATTTCCTCCAGCTGCTGCTGAAACGATTCGGATACGTGCCCGGATGCCACAACAGGTACTCTTCCAGCCGCCTTCTCTTTGACAAAACGTGCAACCTCTATCCGCTCTGCCAATGAAAGCTGAACCATGTCACTCGATTGGCAAACGGCAAACAATCCATGGACGCCATTTTTAATATACCAATCTATTAATTGCTCAAGTGCGTTATAATCAACCTCATTGTCTTTCGTATACGGCGTTAGCATAACCGGCCAAACGCCATTAGGTACTTCCTTCGCTTTTACACTCACTTTAACTCCGCCTCTCATATCAATTTTAATTAACCTTTAATTCCTGTTGTTGAAATACCCTCCACAAAATATTTTTGCAGCGAGAAGAAAATAATCAGGCTGGGCACAAGCGCTAGCACCGACATCGCAAACAGAGGTCCCCATGCCGATTCTCCTGATGAATCCATGAATAGTCTTAAACCGAGTGGAACCGTGAACAGCTTGGCCGAGTTCAGATACAGCAGCTGCGTGAAAAAGTCGTCCCACGTCCAGACAAAGGTGAACAGGGCGGTCGTAATCAGCGCTGGCGTGCATAGCGGCATAATAATGCGCCAATAAATCTGGAACGGCCCGCAGCCATCGATTCTTGCCGATTCATCCAGCTCCTTGGGAAGTCCGCGTATGAACTGGATCATCAAAAAGATGAAAAACGCTTCGGTTCCGAGCCACTTGGGAACAAACAACGGGAAATACGTATCGATCCAATCCAGATTGCGGAACAGCACATACTGTGGAATGATCGTCACATGGTGCGGCAGCATAATCGTCATCAACATCAGACCGAACCAAAACTTTTTCAGGATGAAGCCCATTCTGCCAAAAGCAAACGCCGTCAGGGATGTGGACACCAGATTGCCGATTACACACAAGGCACATACGATAAAAGAGTTAATAAAAAAGGTGCTGAATTTGTTTTTGGCGAATCCCGCCCAACCGGTCGTGTAATTGGTTAATGTAAACTCGGTTGGCCACAGACCCGGATCAGAGAAAATCAGATTACTGGGCTTAAATGAGCTGGCAATCAGCCAGGCGATCGGATACAGCATGATGACACCGAGCGAAACAATTGCAAAATGAAGCAGCCAAGCCCGATTTCCGAGACGATCAGTCATTGTCAATTACCTCCATCCCCGTAATTTACCCAGTATTTGGATGAGAGGAAAATCAGTGCGGTGAAGATCGAAATGATAACCAGCAGCACCCACGCCATTGCAGAAGCATATCCCATTTGAAAAGAAGTAAATCCCTTCATATACAAATACAGGGTATAAAATAACGTCGAATCGATCGGTCCGCCCGTGCCTCCGCTAATGATGAACGCCTGCGTAAATGATTGAAATGCTCCGATGATCTGGATCACAATATTAAACAGCAATACTGGTGTAAGCAGCGGGATCGTAATATTGAAGAACTGGCGAATTTTCCCTGCTCCATCCACTTTGGATGCCTCGTAATACTCATAGGGAATTTGCTTCAGCCCGGCCAGAAAAATAATCATTGAAGAACCAAACTGCCAGGCAGCCAGCATCGAAACCGAATACAGCGCATATTTGGGATTAGCTACCCAATCCGGCCCCTGATAACCGAACAGACTGAGCATAACCTGGTTGACGGCACCGTCTGCGCTGAACATTTTGCGCCACAGCACGGAAATTGCTACGCTCCCCCCAAGCAGGGTCGGGATATAATAAAGCGTACGGTATATCCCGAGTCCTCTTAGACCCATATTGAGCAGCATGGCAATCGCCAGCGCAAAAGCAAGCTTGAGTGGTACGGATGTAAATACAAAGGTGAACGTTACCTTCAAAGCATTCATATAATGGACATCATTTGTGAACATAGTCCTGTAATTGTCCATTCCGATCCATTCCGAGGGCTTCAGCATGTCATATTTGGTAAAGGATAAATACAGCGAGCTGAGCATCGGCCCGAGCGTGAGCAGGAAGATTCCAATCAACCATGGCAGGAGAAAAAGGTAAGCAGCACTATTTTCCTTCCAAAGCCTCCGCAGTTTGTGCCCTCGCCCCTTATCCGTAGCAACAATCGAATTCAACACGGTTCCTCCTCATACAGATTTGATCATCACGCTATCGCTTATTTCTTGACCGATTTTTCAAAGGCATCTACAACTTCCTGTGCAGCCTGATCAATGGTCGCTTTTTTGAAGTAAACCTTTTGCGAGGAGCTGACAACGGCATTGCCAAACTCGGTACCGTTAGGGAGATCCTGATCCTTAGGTCCAGCTTTGGAAATATAATTTTCAAAATACGCGTAGAATTTTTTCTCTGTCGGATTCAGTGTCTGCTTCATCATGTCACGTACGGCTGATGAGTTGGGAATACCACGTTCACTGCCCAGAACCTTGGTTGCTTCCTCATCATTAATGAAGAAATTAATGAACATGGCGGCTTCCTTCGGATGCTTGGATGTTTTATTAATCGTCCAGAATTGGCTGGGGTGAACCCACAATCCATTTTTGGCTCCTGGTCCGCCGGACGGCAGTGTTGTAATCTGCAGCTCATCCTTCATCCCGTTTTGAAATGCCGTTAATTGATTCAGCCAACTCATCAGAAATACGGTTTTGCCTTTTGGGAATATGGAGGTGTCTACGGACAGATCGGTAAAAGTCGCCGATTCTTCCGGCGTTGGAAGCAATCCTTCACTGCGCATCCGGTCCCACATCGTGTACCATCTGACCACATCCGCTTTATCGAAGCCTGCCTTGCCGTCCTTGTAAATGGTTTTGCCGGTTTGGCGCAGGAAATAATTCATATAAAGCGAATATCTTGATTGATCGGCAAATGCATAATAGCCGGGTCCCAGTGCTTTAACTACTTCCTTCCCATAAGCTTCATACTCTTCCCATGACAATGTATCCTTAGGAGGCTCCATGCCTGCTTTCTTAATCAGATCCGCATTGTAAAACAATCCGATTCCATTTGTACCCAAACTGATGCCATAGAACTTTCCATTGTCTTTGCCCGGCTCCAATAAAGCAGGATCAAATTTATCGAGATTGATTTCTTTGCTGGTCACATAGGGTGTAATATCCAAGGCTGCGCCACGGGCCACCAAATCGGTAATGCCCCCGACATTAATTAAATCAGGAGCGTTCCCTCCGGCAATCTGGGTATTCAGCTTGTCGGAAAACCCGTCAGTGCCTGAGTATTCCGCATTAATTTTAATGTTCGGATATTTTTTCTCGAACAGCTCAATGACTTTCAATGTGCGCTCGTGGCGTCCTGCTGTTCCTGACCACGTTGCGCGCAGCTCCACCTTTTCATTTTTATTATCCTTGACAGGGGCAGTACCTTGACCCTCCGTCTGTGGATTCGAGCAAGCGGATAACGCGACCAACACTATGGACAACAATCCAAATACAAGCTTTTTCCCATTCTTCACAGCTAATCCCCCTTGTCATATCGTTATTATCGATCTACGGACTTTTGTATTTCCTTTGTAATCGTCTCACCGCCCAGCTGGTTCCACTGCTGAACGAAGCTATCGAAGCTATCTAGTGGCGCACTGCCGATTATAATTTGGAGAAAGGTTTCCTTTTCCAGCTTTTCGAGCGCAGCCCACCTCGTTTCCATCGTTGTCGTCAAGCCGTAAAATTCGCTGTACACTTTATCCATCGGGGTGTCCACGATAACCTTGGCACCGTATGCCCTCGCATGGGCGCTGACCCAGGCATCGAGGTTTTTCTTCGGGTGCTCGCGGTCAATGATCATGTTTTTGTAGCTGCTCTGATATTGAGGCGCAAGCTTATCCAACTGATTCCTGCCCTCCATAACCTCCAGCACAGCCTTGTAGGAACGCTGCACGGAATCGGTATAATCCAGCAGCAAATCAAAGGGATAATAATGCCTGGGCTGTACATGGTTAGCTTCCTTGTAGGTTTTCAAGGCTTGCAGAGCCGGATCCATATCACTGCCATAATTGGCTATATAGCTGTCTACCCGCTCGTATTGCGTGAATTGATTCAGTAAGCGTACGACGGCTTCCGGATTCGGATACCCCTTCCTGACCACAAGATAACGGTCCGTAATCGGAGCCATATGGGTGACGAATTTTCCACTATTATCAAGCGGAGCGGCAAAAGCTTTCCATTCTGCTGCCATATCCTTTTTCACGGATTCCCGTAGAGGGCCGCTCGGCGCATACCAGGGGCCAAAGAAAATACCGGCCTTATTATCGGCAATCGGTTCGTTAGGGTCCTGACGCAGAGCAAATTCAGGATCAATAATGCCAGCCTTATACCACCCTGCCAGCATTCCCAGTGCCTGCTTCGTTTCCGGGGCGACCGAGCCGTAATAGATGTTCCCTTTACGATCCTTTAACCAGTTTTTTGGAAATGATCGGTAGGCGCCAAATACGGAATCCAGGCCATTCATATTCGGTCTTGCACCCCATACGATCACTTTATCTACCGGAATCCCTACCGTATCCGATTTGCCATTGCCATCCGGGTCTTGTTCTATAAAAGCCTTCGCGATGGCGGCAATATCGTTTAACGTTGTGGGAGCGGGCAGCTTCAGCTTATCCAGCCAATCCTGACGTACCCAGACGAGTGACGGGCTATCCGCTTCAACCGCAATGTTGGGTAGAGCCATCAGCCTTCCACCGAATGTAGCATCTCTTGTCGCACGTCCTTGGGATGAATCATACATTGCTTTTACAAGCGGTGATGCGTATTTGGGAAACACCTCCGTCATATCAGCCAACATATCGCGATCAACCAGAGCACGCAGCTGTTGACGATCCACGACCATCGCATCCGGCAGATCGTTCTCGGTAATCGATACGTCCAGCTTGTACCTGTAAGCATCGCCTTCATTCCTGACCTGCCAGCTGTGCACAACCTGTATACCAGTCTTGCTCTGGAAGTAACGGGACCAGGGATTGTCATCATAGTTATCGCCCTGAGCCAGCCTTCCAGCTTCATTAGGAATCGAAAAACCGATCCTCAGTGTGATGGGTACCTTGTATTTGCCAAAGGCCAGGTCTTCTCCTTTCATTTCACCGTCTTGGCTTACCTTGTCGCTCAGTTCCGCACGGTTTGGTGTATGATCGGGGCTGCATGCCGACAAAGCCAGCATCGTCGCTAATATTAAGGAAAACGGCTTCACTTTCATATAGGTCCCCTATCTACTGTGCTGATCCTTGCTTGCTTTATCATCATACTAGATCCAACCCTAGCAGCGGGATAGAAAGCGGTATCATAACATGGATTTCTCGTCCACACTTTGTGAACGAAATTCAACCCTCATCGAACCATTTTCCCTTTCGGGCCATTCGATACTCGGTTGGCAGCAGACCTGTTTTGTCACGAAACACCCGGCTAAAATATTTATCGTCGCTAAAGCCAACAGCTGCTGCGATTTCGTAAACGGCCTTGTCACTGGATTCCAGCAGCCTTTTGGCCTGGTCTACCCGCAGGGCTCGTAAATAGTCGCCAAACGATTCTCCTACCAGCTTCTTGAAGCATTGGCTGAAATAGCTGCGGCTCATATTCACTTCCTTGGCAACCGCCTCCTGAGTCAGATCGCTTCCCAGATTATCGCGCATCAATTGAATAGAACGGATCAGGCTTGTCATCACTTCCGCCGTTACAGACAGCTCGTAGGTTTTCAGCTGTGCATAAGCAGACAGCTCTGCCGTCCAGCTTCTCCACTCATACCAGTACTGATTTTTCTTTATCGCCGCGATGAGCTGTGGAGCGTTCTTGTGCCAGTGAAAAAGCGGTTCCCAATCGGTTAATAACCGCTGCATGGACAGACGCAGCTGATTGAAGTCAGGGTGGACAGCTTCAGTTTCCTCCAGCAGCCGCTCCCATTCGGATTTATTCAAAGCCCATCTCAGATGTACCCAGTTCGTTAAGCAGGACTCTACAGCGTGAGTCCGATTGCTTCCATACCGCCGCTCCAGATCGGCCAAGGTTGTTCGCATCAAGCCGGTTCCGGGTCTTACCGTATAGAAGACTCTGTTATGCAATGCCTGCGCGAGTAATCCGGACACGTTCTCAATCGATCGTCCTTCCAGGCCTGTTATGTACATCCCCTGCCATCGACGCAGCGCCATGCCTTCCACCGTTTTCACTAACTCATCATAGGAATACGACTGGCGAAGCGGCAGCGACCACAAATCCGGTGCAATCTCGATAATCCGGTTCTTACGGATAAAGGGCTGCTGAAGCAGCTCGGAACCAGGGGGTACCTCATCCAATGAGCAAAATACAATGGCGGCATGCTCAGTATAAATTTGAGGATGAACCTCTGCCTGCCGATCCATATGGTATTTCTCCTCGGTATGAATCCGCTCTACGATCCGGTCGATGGTTTGCTCCAAATTTTCCATGTCCAGCAACGTTTTGACCAAATAATCAATAGCTCCAAGCCGCAGCGCATCCTGAATGAAATTAAATTCGTGGTGGCACGTAAGGACGACCGTCCATATTCGGCGGGGCAGCAGATTCACCTGCTGAATCAGCTCGAAGCCCGACATCCCTGGCATCGTAATATCGGTAATCAGCAAATCGATATCCTGAGTTTTCAGCATGTCCAGAGCCGTCTTGCCGTCCGCCGCTTCCCCTATAATGTCAATCCCGCGGGATGACCAATCCAGCATCGAAATAAAGCCTTTGCGCACCAGTCTCTCATCATCTACGACTATCGCTTTAATCATCAAAATCCTCCTTAGACTTAATCGGAATGTCGATACGGATAACCGTGCCTCTATCGACTACACTGTCGATCGACATCCTGCTCGCATCGCCGTAATATCGTTTAATGAGACGGCTCACATACTGCAAACCGATCCCCAAACCTCTTTTTAAATTTTCATTGCTTTCAGCCAGCAGCTTGCTGAGCGTCGCATCGTCCATACCCTGACCGTTATCTGTTACTTTCAATATGAGCCCGTCCGTATCATTCTTATGAATCGAAACTTCAATATAATTATTTCTTTCACCATTGCCATGATAGATAGCATTTTCCACCAACGGCTGGAGCAGGAACCTTGGCATCGCTACATGGCTGACATCTGAATCCACCTGCAGCCGCAAATCAAATTCATAATCATAACGAATACGCTGCAGCTCTATATAGTTGTTCAGCGCATCGACCTCCTCCTGCACCGTGACAATCATGCTTTGCTTACCGAGATTGTAATGCAGCACCTTGACCAAGAGCGTGACCAATCGATCAATCTCTTTTTGACCGTTCATTCTGGCCAGCCATTGGACCGTGTTCAGTGTATTATGCAAAAAATGCGGGTTGATCTGGGTTAACAGCTTCTCGACCTCCAGGCGGCTTTTTTCCCTGCCACTCTCCTCAATTTCGGCGATCAGCACATTGATCTTCTGCTTCATTTCCTGAAAATTAATTAAGAGGTGGTCGAATTCCTCGACCCGTGTGAATTGAACGGGAGCATTGCGGTTCTCTGCCATATAAATAATTTCTTTATTCAGCTTTTTCATCGGCTTATACACCGTTCTCCAAATAATGAGCGCAAGCAGCAGCGCAAACAGGGTCGTCGCTACGACAAGCAGCGCAATCTTGGTCAGCCACGCATAAATCTCATTATTGAAGGCCGTTTTCTTGACGGCAATAACGAGCTGCCAGCCCTGCTCACTCATCGTATGAAACAAAATATAGCCTTTGTATTCGCTCTCGTTATCTATCGCCTGTAGAATAGGCACACTGTCCGCTTCCGTGAACCCTTTTTCATTTTCCATGTAGGTAACCTCCCCCCGCGCATTGATCAAAAGGTGGGAAACCTCGATACCATAAGTTTCATTATTTAAAATTTTGCGAAATAAATTATAATTAGTTTCCAGATACACATATAATTCGAGGTTCTCCTTCGTTTCCAGCCTGCGGAGCGAGGAAAAAACAATATTATCGCTGCTCTTGTACATTGTTTTGTGCGGACCGTAATATACGGCACCCTGATATTCGGTAAAATGCGGCAGCGTTGTGATGGATCGGCTCGAATCCACCTGTAAATTCTCAAATTTGTACGGCTGATCGGAACGAGGATCATAATAGAACATCATTCCCAGATTCAGATTCGTATAGCTGATCATATTGATCTTGTCTTTAATGCTTGCCCCCATGTTTGCTTTGTCATAAAAATCGCCTTGAGTAGAATACAGTTGTACATCATTTACTATTTTCCCATCTATTGCAAGTTGTTTGGAGGCAAAGTCCAGATTATTCAGGACATTCTCGAGACCGATTCGTTCCTGCTTGAGGGTGGAATAAATCCCATTTTTGATTTTATTTTCAAGAATCGAATAAATACTTCCATAGGTAATAACCGTCAGCAGCAGCATAGGCATCAGGCAGGCTATAAGCAAATAAATGACCAGGCTTCGCTTGAGTGATTTTGAGGTTAAACGTGCCAGTACATGTCCTGCCTTTATCATCATATCCTTCCCTCCTATCATCTTTAATCTTGTTGGACAAAAGTCCCCTTTCTATAATGGTTATCGTAGTGGTAGTTTTTTTAAATGTCAACGATAAAACCATTTCATCCTGAAACCCGTGTACATAAACAAAAAACAGCTATCATCGGATAAGAATCCGTTATGACAGCTGTCTACAATTGGTGAATCGGGTAACCGATGCGATGATCTACAATAATCCATATATCAATGGTGCCAATGCTGGCCGAGCAGCTTAACCGCACCCAGAAGCGATGCTGTATACGGATGTTGGCTGGAATTCAGCAAAGCTGATTGTATAAGCTCCACCATCCGCCCATCCTTCATGACCAACACATCCTCACACAAGCTTGGAACCAGAGAAAGATCATGGGTAATAAATAGAAGTGATAATTGCTGCTCCGCTTGCAAGGACTGCAATAATTCAATGATGGTATGCTGATGAATCACATCCAGATTGGATACGATTTCATCACACACAAGCAGCTTTGGCCTCACGATTAATGCTTTGGCGATACAAGCCCGTTGATATTGTCCACCGCTTAAATGACTCGGAACCGAGCTTAACAAAGGTTGCGGTAGCCCGACCTTGGCTGCGTATTCGTGCACAAGCACCTTTCTATCGTTTTTCCTGAGCTTGGTCAAATGGCACAAAGGCTCCTCTATGCTTTGGAAAATGGTCATCCGTGGGTCAAGTGAGGCCGCTGTGTTTTGGAATACAAACTGGATTTGCTGATACCAGCTCTTAAATTCAGCTGTCTTTCTCTCCGGTGCTGGCACCCCATTGAAAAGAATCCGGCCGGATGTCGGACGCTCCAATCCCATAATGATTCGGGCCAGTGTGGACTTTCCGCTCCCGCTCTCGCCGACAACCGCCAGAGAACGACCTGTTTGCAAGGTGAAATGAATATCTTCAAGAATCGACTTAAACGCGATCCGCTTGCTTATATGCTGGATGTCTAGCATGACTTATAAGACCTTCTCCTTTGGTTCCTCTTATACAGCCTTAGGTTATCATGAATTTCGAACGGTACTCCCACAGGATTCGGGTGTATTCTTGCCGGGGGTGCTTTATGACATCCTGTGCGTTTCCTTGTTCGATAATAGTCCCTTGAACCATCACGGCAATGGTATCTGCGATGTAGTTGGCGATTAGCAGATCATGGGTAACGAGAAGCAGGCTCATCTCACTCTCGGCAGTCAGCCCTCGCAGCAGAGTAAGAATGTCAGCTTGTGTGGTCACATCAAGAGCACTTGTCGGTTCATCAGCGATCAACAGCTCCGGTCCAAGCAGCAGGGCCATCGCAATCATCACCCGTTGATTCATGCCTCCGCTTAATTGATGAGGATAACGCTTCATCAGTATATCCGCTGGCTTTAAACCAACCTTGTCCAGCATCCGGCAGGCTTGTCGTTCGGCCTCAAGCTTCGTAATCGAAATATGGCTTCTCAGCAGATCAACCAGCTGCCTGCCGATAGGAATAGCGGGATGCAGCGCTTGTTCCGGGTGTTGAAAGATGATCCCGATTTGCTTGCCTCGAATCCGCTGCCACTCCCTGCGGGTAAAGGGAACGGTATTCGTACCGTTAAATAATAGCTCTCCCGTGAGATGAAGCTGATTCGGGAGCATGCCCAGCATCGCTTTGAGCGTTAATGTTTTCCCGCTGCCGCTTTCGCCAATCAGACAAAACGTCTTGCCTGTATGTAAAGAAAAGCTAATGTCCGACACCAGCGTTTGAAGATCCTGACTAGTAATGGACAGCTTTTTCACTTCAGCTATAACCGCCACCTGCACCCTCCTTTGACGTCTACTTCAGTTTGAACCGCCTCCGCAGCATTTCACCGCATAGTTGGAAGGCACAGGCTGTCAGAAAAATAACGAAGCCTGGGAAAAATCCCATCCACGGTGCAATTTGCAAATAATTTTTCCCATCCAGCAGCATAGCTCCCCACTCAGGTGAAGGAGGCTGAGCTCCGATACCGAGAAAGGACAGACCGGATAAGGTCAGAATGACCCGGCTTACATCCAGAATTAACATCGTCAGCACTTGCGGACCGATATTGGGCAGGACATGGCGGATGATGGTCACAAGACCAAAGGAGCCGCTTACCCGGCTGGACAGGATGTAGGCTTCTTTTTTCACATCGTGAACCAAACCACGGATCAACCGTACATATTTCGCCCACCAGGACAAAATAATAGCCAAATATACGTTCTCGATGCCAAAACCCAAAAAGCCGACAATTACAATCGTGAGCAGCAGATTCGGTAAAGCGACAAAAATGTCCGTAATACTCATCAGCAGCATATCCAGCCGGTTTCCGAAATAGCCGCTTAGCGTCCCCATCAATAAGCTGATCACGATAACGATGCCTAATATGACAAACACCGGAAACACAGATTGACTAATACCCGCAAGCAATCGGCTGTATATATCCCGTCCCAAATAATCGGTTCCAAAAAAGTGCTCAAGGCTCGGTGCTTGCAGCTTGGCGCTATAATTAGTTGCATAGGGATCATACGGGTACAGCCACGGTGCCCATGTGCCAACGGCTATTAACAGAAAGATAAATAGGATAGCTGCTGAACCTATTTTATGATGCGTGATAAATAAGCTCAGTTTTCCCACCTCTGCTTTTCTAATTGAATTCGCGGGTCAGCCCAATAATAGCAAAGGTCGGTAAAAAAATTCAAAATAAAGATGGCAGTCGCCAGCAACAGGGTACAGCCTTGAATGGCCGGGAAATCTCGACGGTATATCATATCCAGCATATAGGTGCCGATTCCCGGAAAGCTGAACATATTTTCTATGATGATCGCCGCACCAAAAAAGCTGGGAAAGCTGCTCCCGATTATTGTAATAATCGGAACCAGCATCGAGCGAAATAAATAGGATGGATACAAAATCCGCCTTTTCAAGCCACGGGAAGCAGCAGCTTCTATATAAAAAGCCCGTTTATATTCCAATGTCAGGGACCGAATCATGCGGATAAAATAGACGCTTTCGATGATGCTGATTGCTGTCACAGGAAGCACATAATGGCGTAATGACCCGCTGCCCACAATGGGAAACAGCTTCCACATGACACCAAAACCAAACATTAGCAGTATGGCCAGCCAGTATAACGGAATCGACAATCCCAGAACGGTGCCTGCATAAGTTACCCGATCCAGCAGCGAGTGTTCGCGCAGTCCGATATGAATGCCGAGTGGAACCGAAATGAACAGGGTAACAACGAAGGAGCTGAGCATTAGACGAATTGTCGGTTCCAGACGCGTAACGATCTCCTCTGTAACCGGAATACTTGATATATAGGAATTGCCAAGGTTGCCCTGTATCAGCTCATACAGCCATCTGAAATATTGAACGGCAAAGGATTGGTCCAACCCCCACTTTTGTTGTAAGGCTGCAATTAATGCCCTGTCAGGGGCAGCCCCAAGGTCCTGCAGGAACAGTGCGGCCGGATCTCCTGGAGCCATATGCATGAGTGTAAATACAAACAGGGTAAACAAAAGCAGAGTGAGAATCAGCACAACGAACCGATTCAACAGATAGCGGGTCATTTATTTTCCCTCAATTTGCAGCTTATGCCATTGGACAGGATCATCTTCAATCGTACCAAAGGAGAAACCAGTGATTTTGCTGCTATGTATAAAGGTCTGCTTCATGTAAAATATCGGGACGGTCATCGCTTCGTCGTGAATACGGGCAAAGATTTGATCAAACACAGGCTGCTGCTTCGCTTTTACATGGGTTTTGGCTATGCTGTCCAGATAACCGTTTAAGAGATCATCCTGATAAGCAACGGCTGGCACCTTGTCTGTGTTATAAAATAGCGATGACAGGAATCGATAAGGTAATTGGGCATCCGTATAAGTTCGATAAATCATCAGATCGTATTCCTTGGTCTTCCAGAGCGTGTTATAGTAAGCAGCTCTCTCCTGGTTAAGAATATCTACCTGTATGCCGATTTGTTTCATATTGTCCTGAAAAATCTCGGCCATCTCTTTCCATTCCGGGTATTCGGTCGTTTGAATGACCAGCTTAAGCTGAATCGGCTTGCCATTCTTTTCATACAGCTTCTTGCTGGCGTTCCATTGGTAGCCCGATGCTTCGAGCAGCTGCTTGGCTTTATCTGGATGGTATCCGTATGCGGGCTGATTGCTGTCCGTGACAAAGGCGACATTTTTCTGAAATAAGCCTCTGACCTCAGCGCCCTTTCCATTCATCATTTTGCTTGTATCGGTTCCATAATTGATCGCTTGGCGAATGTTTTTATCTGCGAGAAACTCATTTTTTTGATTGATGACAAGAAAATAAGACATTGTACTGCTGTTGGTTTCGATTTTGAAGTTCTTGTTGTTCTCGAACAACGGGATGTTTTCAAGCGGCAGGTTGCCCATCTCACCACCAGCCAGATCAACTTCACCATTTTGCAGCGCCAGCACCCGAGCCTGCGGGTCTGTAATGACCTTCAGAACTAGCGAGTATGACGACGGCTTATCCTTCCAGTAATGCGGGTTGGCAACCAGGACAGTTTCGGTTCCTTTTTTGTAGCTGCCTACTTGCCATGGACCTGTGCCAATGGCCTTCTTGAACTCACCCTCTACAGACCCACGTGGACTAACAGCATCCGGACTCATGATCCGGAAGGGACGGGCTTGGCTCAGCTCCAGCAAGGTTTGAGGAGCGGTCTCCTTAAAGGTAAGTATGGCCGTGTACTTGTCCGGTGTTTCGATCTTGGCCAGTTTCTGTGAAATTTCTAATGGCGCATTCGCCTCCTGCTTGACGGCACGCTCTAATGAGAATTTGACTGCTTCGGAAGTCAATTCATTACCATCCGAAAATTTCACATTTTTCCTCAAATGAAAGCTGTACGTCAAACCATCCTCAGCTATATCCCAGGATTCCGCAAGACTTGGCGATAGCTCACCCTTCCCCTGATAATCCAGTAGTGCATCATATACAGAGGCATGTGCATGTCTGGTGCCATTATAGGTGGCCGCATCCAGCTTGTCTCCCATGGAATCCTGCGTAGTGGCGATAGTGATCGTTGTGGGGCTTTCAGCTTGTACGCCTGCTGACTTGGGATCAGCTATCCGGGAATTCGAGTTATCCGAGCAGCCTGATAACGCCATAAAAACCATAATTGTGAATAGCAAGATGTTAAATCGTGTATACATGTGTACGCCTCCTATTATTTCTTGCCTTTATTATTAATCGTAAATAATACAATTAGCAAGTTATTTTTTTAGAGAGCGATTACATGCCATGATTCGTTATGAGCCAAATCGAAGGTGACTGCCATTCCTAATATTAACGTTTGACAGTAATTATTACAATTAGTATAATGATCACCATTCGCAAGCATTTATGAACAAAGCTCATTCAATCATCGCAAAGGAGGCGAATATGTATGACTACAGCCAGTGAACAGCAGTTAGCCAAAGAACACCGTGCCTATTGGGATAAGGGGGCGGATATTTATGACGGTATTATACATAACGAGTTTACGAACGGGGCGTACGAAAAGTGGGAGCTCATCATTAGCCGACTGCTTAAGGATAAAAAGGGGCTGAAGGTGCTTGATGTTGGTACCGGACCGTGCTTTTTCGGTATACTCTTATCGCGATTGGGACATAACGTAACAGCCATCGATTCTTCACCGGAAATGATTGCAAAAGCAAAGAAAAACGCGGCACACTTTGGATGTCCTATCCAGATTATTGAAACGGATATTTTTGAATTTAATCCTGTTGAGCAGTTCGATCTGATTATTTCCCGTAATGTGACATGGTTTTTGACGAATCCAGTTAGAGCTTATCGGAATTGGCATTCCTGGCTGAATGAAGGTGGAGATGTGATCATTTTTGACGGGAATTGGAATCTGTTTTTGACCGATCCCAAAGAAGCTTACCTACAAAAACTGGCTCAGCAGGAGGCTGTTGAACAAGGTTATATTCCTTATCGTACGGAGGATGAAATCGCCGAAGGTCATGATTTTGCCTTGTCTCTGCCGCTCAGCTATGTAAAAAGGCCAGTGTGGGATGTGGATATGCTGAAGCATATCGGCTTTAAGCAGGTTCAGGTTTGGCAGGGCTTCGATGCAGACATTCAGAGTCATGCCGAGCAGGTGCTGAATCAGCATAAGCCTATGTTTGCTATCACCGCAACCAAGTAATACAGATTTCCAAGATGACAAAAAGATCGCCAGCCTTCTATAAGGAGATGGCGATCTATGGAGTTAGGCCGCGGAAGGGAAATCGAGCGTGAACACGGCCCCGCCCTCTTTACGATTACGAGCCTTGATAAGACCGCCGCAGCGCTCAACGATGGCGCGGGAGATTGCCAAGCCTAGTCCATTCTCCCCTCCCTTGCCTTTCACAAAGCGATGAAACAGATACGGAAGCAGGTCCTCCGGTATTCCTGATCCATCATCGATAATGGAAATTTCAACTCTGTCCTGATAGATCCCGGCATGAATGCAGATATGTTTGCTTGCATACCTCGTCGCGTTCGCAACCACATTCAACAAAGCCTGCAGCAGCTTATCCCGATCAGCCGCAATCGCCATTGTATCCTGCTTACCTTCACCGTACACGATTTCCAAACTTAATCCCTTTTGGACCAGCAGCGGCGTGATCCGTTCAATCGTTTCCGTCAGCATGTCCTGCACGTTAACCATTGACGTCTGGAAAATATTTTCCTCGCTATCCAGCTTCGCCAGAAGCGTCATTTCGGTGATAATGTTTTTTAGCCTGCCGCTCTCACTGAGGATAATGTCCAGTCCTTTTTGAACGCTTTCCCCTTCAAATATACCGTCACGTATACCTTCCGCATATCCAGATATGGACATTAGTGGAGTTTTGAGCTCATGTGATGCATTCTGGAAAAATTGCTTTTGTACCCGGTTGTATCTATCCAGTTCTTCAGCCAGATCATATACAGTATGGGCAACGACACCGATCTCCCCACCGGCATGGATCAACTGAACCTCAGAAAATCGGCGTTCCTTCACTTTTTTTAATTCCTCTCTTAATCTCATCAACGGTTTAATCAGCTTCTTGGTAATAAATAAGCTAAGCAGGAACATCAATATGCCTCCAACCCCTAATACGATGAGCAGCCTTCCAAACAGCGCCTGTTCAATAGCTGTAATTTTACTAACCGGTGTAATGAGAGTCAATGTACCTTGGGGAATAGAGTTGACTGTGGCTATGAAACGTGTGTCTCTCCCTTCCCATATATTTTGCAGGCTTGAGACGTTCGCAGTTTCCTGCAGAGTAGTATCAACTGTAGTGGCAGCTCTCGTTAAGCTCAACGGGCTAACCGCAGTGACTGCATTAACTGCTTTGAACCCTGTAATCGAGGTAGACGAAGCAGCTGGGAGTGTGCCGGACACTATATTTCCCATATTATCTGTGATGATAGCATCAACGCCTACTATAGGGACAGCGGCTATGGCAGTAGTACTACTCGATAATAGCCTTGGAGTCACGACGTTAACTTCTGACACACCTTCAGTCAACTGGTATGCTTCTTGTTCCAGTGTCTCTTGCATTTTCCAACCCACTGCATGCATATCATCTTTTTGTGCGCCTATAAAATGGTCCAGCAGTACAAAATGAATACTGATCGCAGTGACAGTTAGCACAAGAACAAGCAATATCCCGAAAGCGAGATTAATTTGATGAACCAGCTTCATATTTCAACTCTCCTCCATCCGTTCTCAGGCGATAGCCATGTCCCCATACCGACTCGACTGGCAATTGACCGATTTTTTTGCGTAGTCGTTTGATCAAATGATCTACAGCTCGCTCGCTTCCAAAATAATCGTCTCCCCACACCATGGTCAGCAGCTCGTCTCGTGTAAAAGCGCGATTCGGATGCTCGACTAATGCTTTAAGCAGCTCAAATTCCTTCAGCGTCATTTCCACTTCTTCCCCCTGCCAAAACGCGCGTCTTTCTTCCAGCATCAGCTGCAGCTGGCCGACTATGATCTGTGGCAGCTCTGCGGCATTTTTATTTGTTTCATTCGTGTTTTTCTGTTTATGTCCTCTTTGAAGCTGCCTTTTGACGCGGGCTACCAGTTCACGTGGACTAAAGGGCTTGACCAAATAATCATCGCTTCCCAGCTCCAAACCGAGAATGATGTCGACTTCAGTGTCACGAGCGGAAATCATAATGATTGGCACCTCGGCTTCATTACGAATCTTTCTGCAAAATTCGTAGCCGTTCATCCCGGGAAGCATAATATCCAGCACCCACATATCCGGAGGGTTTGTTCTCCATAGCTCCCACGCCGCCTCCGCCGTTTCCAATCCAATGGTTTGGTAGTTTTCCTTTTGCAAATAGGCTTCCACAAGATTACGTATATGATGATCATCGTCTACAACGGCAATCAGATAGTTGTTCAATGATATAACCTCCTATCAAGTCTTCTACTATTATAACCAAGACATCGATGGATAGGGGAGAATGCCATTGTTTTTCCACAATTTAACCAATCTTCTGCCACACCTGAACACTAGAATAGAACTTGTAAGACAAAACAAACCAAGGAGTGTTGAATCTTGAATCACAAACTGATCGTTAAAAAAATTGCCCTGTCCACCCTGCTGCTGTCCGTTGCTGCCAGTTCTGCCTATGCGAGTGAATCCAGTCAGACCACGACAAGCCCATCCCAAACATTGACATCATCAACCCAATTTCAGGCTGTTGCTGCTACTACTGCCGTTAAGCGTACTGATCCTGTGGAGCTGGCTGCAACTTATGCGCCGGATACGGTGAATGATTGGAAAAACACTTTAACTCAATACCATGAAGCTATTCAGAAAAAATTCGGAGCCGTACTCATACAGGCTACCCCTCTGGATAGCACAGGGACAAACTTAAATATCAGTTCTGTTCGAGTAATTGACCTGACCGATACGAAGGAGATCGCAGATGGCCAGTTCACGAAAGTTCTGACTCAAGGCGAGCTTACGAATCCAACAGACAGCACTGATATCAAGGCCGGGGTAGCCTTAGCTGTTGCTGCTATTCCAGCTCTTCCAGCAATTCCAGCTGATGCAGAGACATCAACTTTCTCTTCTACCGAAGCCAAGAACACTGTAAGTGTCGCTGCTTTTTCTTTAGATAACCCTTTGTCTAAAGGTGAGATGGAACTGCAAAAGGCTGCTGAATCCAAGGATGCCCAAGTGATCACAAAATCCCTGGCCAAGCTATTGGTTCTTTACAAGGAACAAATTGCGGAATGGGGAGCTAAACAATAATTATTAAATAGAGGATTTGCACGTAATCAAGAAATGATACACATGTTATGAAATACAAAGAACCATCATCTCTACTTCTGAAGTAGGGATGATGGTTCTTTGACATGTAGATTAGAAAGGACTTCTCATAAAATTAATAGTATCTATTTCCCAGCTCAGTCGCCTTTTGCAAATAACGATAGAACGCTACAGCAGCTTGGGCGCGAGTAACTTCCTGTTTTGGGTTGAAGCTTCCATCCGAAAGCGTCATAATCCCGAGTCCAATCACAATAGCTGCTTCACCACGGTTCTTGAGCAAGCCCGCATCACTGAATTTGTCGCTGAAAATATTGTCATAGTCCGTCAGTTTTTTATAACCAAGCGCACCTACGATCAATTCAGCCATATCTTCCCTATTCATAATCTCCTGCGGGTTGAAGTCCTTGCCGCGCTGTATGATTCCGCGGTCAACAGCGTTCTCCACGTAGGCAAAGAGGGGTGATTCATTTTTCACATCTTTGAAGGATGCTGCGCGCTCCGCACCATAATAAATACCGGAGCGTCCCCCGTTCATTGCGATAACGAGCATTTTGACCAATTCACCGCGCGTTATGGAAGCGTTCGGACTTACTTTTCCGTCTACGACATCCAGCGCCTGGTAATCCAGCATGATTTGCAGCTCTGTTTGTGCATAATGACCTTCAATATCCGTGACATGTACCTTTTCCAAGCTCATGGCTTCACCGTTTGAGCTATTTCTCCATTGACCGGTTACGGCATCGAGAAAATAACTTTCGCCACTATATTTAGATTGCAGTACATAAACGAGCTTGGCCTCTTTATCGGTTGTATCAGAGCCTTGCGGCAGTTCTCCAGCAGCCATCATAACACGAATTTTCTCGATAGGCATAATCCCAAACCCTTGATTCGATAGCACATAATTAAGCTTGATCGTATAGGGAGACAGCAGCAGCTCCTTAGCCTTGCTCAGATCAATAACACTTGGCTTCTGCTTCGGATAAGCAACGTTAGAGAAATTGAACTGATAATTCGTGATGTCTCCCGTCACTTTATCCACAGCCAGATGCACGTTTTCATAATTCACATACACACCGTCTATCATTCTCTTGAAAGGTATGTCCCAGGCGGTCATCATTTTTCTTTGCTCAGCTGGCATATTCACCAAATTGGCCATTGCTGCTGTGTCCAGCACTAACTGGTCAGTGTGCGCGGGCAGCTGCTTTTTAACGAATTCGATAGCCTTCGCCTTCGCCTCGTCCACGGTTACCTTCGGTTCAACCGGCTTTTGATCTCCATAAGGTGTATAAGTATTACGGCTAAAGTTGGTAATTTCTCCGGTTTTGCTGTTGACTGTAGCCCAAACATTGATTCCCGCTCTAATGGTGGAGTCTGCACTCTTCTCCTCATTCCAGCGAAGGTTCCAAATGGACTGCACCTCACCCGTTACCGGATTGGTCGATTCGTTATAAGAAGCGTCCTCGAGCTTGACGCCATCCGGCAGCTTAAACGTGGAGGTGACTTTTTCCAACGCCTGTTCCTTGGTCAGGTTGAGATTGCTCGCAGGCGGCGCACTTAAAGGTGCATCCGTCAAAGGCTTTTCAGACTCTTGGCTGACGCTGGCAGCGGGTCCTTGCTTCCATACTTCTCCTGTAGCTGCATTCAGAATTGGGAGCTCCATCGTATACGCAACGACTGGCTTTCTCTCGCCCTTCGCTTCGTTCAGCATCAGATAATTCAGCTTGGGAACGAGCTTGTCTCTGAAGGCTTTGGCGGCTGCTTCTTCACTGATCGGCGTTGCCTTCTCGAAGGTCGAGCTCTCATCCCAATTAAAGCTGTATTGGGTGACGACGCCGTCCCCATTCACCTGAATATTAATACCGTTCTGCGGGAAGGGAACACCATTATGCGTGCGGTCATATCGGATTGAATATTGGTAAGAGCCATTCAGTGGCGCCTTAAGCGACTGCTCCAGGATGTCGTTATACAGCAGCTGCTCACGCTCATCCGGGTTCAGCTTGGCAATCCACTCCGCGGCAATGCCCTTCGCTTTCTGAAGGTCTACTTTAGGAGGATAACTCGGTTTATAATCGGGATCATTGCTGTACGAATAATATTCCATCAGCTTGCCGTTCAATCCGTTAATGGTAATGTTCATATTGCCGATATTTTTGTTATCAACAAGCTTGCGAAAGCTTATGTTCCAGTTAACTGTTCGATTCCCGTTGAAGCTGTTGGAATTTAGATTTACCGATTCGACCGTATAGCCTTCTGGTATCGTTACATACGATTTAGCCAACTCGATCGCCCGTTCCTTGGAGATTTTTGCATCTCCTGGACTAGCCTCGGAGCCTCCTGGTGGGACTGAAATTGGTTTGGAGCTCATGGCTGCAGGCACCGCTTCATCTGCCAGTGCCAGTGGGACATTGGAAAGTAATAACATCGATACAAGTGCTGCCGTGCTTGCGTTTTTGCGTATCCTCATCATTCATTCCTCCTCAAAGTGCATTACCAATAAATGCTTAATTTTTAAGACGGATCATGGACGTAAAAGGTTGCTGCAAAAACAAGGAATTTTTTACTACTGAAATAAAAAAAGCTCTTTCGCAAATGCTGCGAGCAGAGCCGGTTGTTTACGCGAGTTCCAAGGAAGCCCAATCGACCATCGCGGCTGGCTTCCGTCGAATACATGCTTGCAGGATTAACGCTGTCTTTTCGTGAAAATTTGAAAGGTGACACCGAACTTGTCCGTAACCATCCCGTAAGCAGGACTAAAATAGGTCTCTTGTAGTGGCATAATGACTTGACCATCCTGCAGCAAGGCATCATAGATTGGTTTGGATTGCTCCCTCTCGTTAGCCGTAATGCAAATCGTAACCTGATTACCCGACTGACAGGATTGACCTCGATCAAGATCAGCCACATACATTTCTGTTGTGCCGACTTGTAAGACGGAGTGTGCCACACGTTGCTTTTCTTCGATGGTCAGTGGGAATTCGGGGTTATCCGGACCTTCTCCGATTGTTTGTTTAAAAAGGACTTTGGCATCCAATGCTTTTACATAGAATTCAATAGCCTCGCTTGCTTGTCCATCCAACATAATATAAGGAATTAATTGCAGCGTCATCATGAAACAGCTCCTTCGTTTCTCATTTTTTTCAGCCCCGCCTGTTCAACTGGGCTTGATTTCAATGATAAACGATAATAGTGACAACCCTTGTCATAATTAAGTAAATAATGGAGCTTGCGTAACATAGAGACGGCTTGTTTCTTCCCATATTTGGCCCGGTACCAATCCATAGAGGCCGATATCATGCTCTGGCAGCTTGACGTTTGGTGCATTGACGAGGTTAATCTGCGGCTCTGGGCAAAAGAAGCCTTCCTTGGCAAAGTTATTCCACACCATCCATTGCTTGTAGGAGGTTCCGACATCATAAATCAACTTAATGCCCTGCTTGGCATCCGTCAGTTCCATCCGATTGCGTCCGTCCTGAGCTTCCGCTGTGTAATGATTATCCATGACCTCATTGAATGGGTAAACACCATCATCACGCATGTGCTCTTCTTCCTGGCTGAGTGATTGGAAACGCCCTGTCGGAAGCATACGATCGTTTAGCTCCCACCGACGGCCAATCGTAAGTTTGACACGACAATCCGTGGAGGCTCCTTCCGATGTGAAAGGCGCGTTGATCGTGGTATGAAACGCAAGCAGGCAAGGCATCGCTCTATGACCATCGTTACGTATGATAACGTGTTGGAGAAGACCGTGCATGCTTAATACATAACGAAGTGTGAAAGTGAAGGTATAAGGAAAATGAGAATAGGCGGGATGGGTCTCATCCACACGAACCGAGACGACCACGTAGCTTTCATTGGCTGTACACCCATAATCGTCAACGGTCCAAGGTGTATCATACAGAAACCCATGGAGATGATTATTTCTGGATTGCTCGTTGATCGGCAGCTGAAGTGTCGAGCCTTCCCATGGAAATCGGCCATTTTCATAGCGGTTAGGCGGAAATAACACGGGGACACCGTGATTAAGCGGACGCGCTTTAAACGCAGGCATCTCCTCCTCGGAGGGCTCACGCAAAAAACGGAAGTCCCTTTTCGTATCGCGAAAAGCAACCAGATTGCCGCCTATGTTCGGCAGCATAATCGCTGCATATATGCCGAATTTCAGCCATATGGCGGGTTCTCCATGAAAAGTGCCTTCCCAAGCAGCGCTATCAGACATGATTATCCTCCTTTTGCTGTAAGCAAGCTGTGACAAAAATGCCACTGGTTCCGTAATCATACTATTAAGAGCTCTGCTTTCTTTCAATAGACAGAGCTTTTACGGTAGTCGCGGGGTGAAACCGCAAATTTTTGCTTGAAGGCCCGCTCAAAGTAAGGCAGCGTATTAAAGCCGGAGGCAAAACAAATATCGGTAATCGGAAGAGTTGTCGTACCAAGCAGCGATTTGGCAAATTGAAGCCGTGCTTCCTTAACATAGACTTGAAAGGGCATCCCTATCATCCTGCTGAAGCACTCACTGAAATAGTTGGTCGATAGGCCGCAATAAGAAGCGACTTCCTCCAGGGAAAGGGTTGTACGAAAATGATGCTGTATATAAATTAACGATTTGCGGACTCCCTCATGCACCGCCGTATTGCCCGCCCATTGTGGCGTATCGATAGCCTGTCGGCATTTGCGTGAGAGATCGATCAGCAAGCGCTCTATACTGCCTTGCACAATGAACTCACTATCTGATCGCCAATTGTGGGCTTCTTCCCAAATTCGTTTGTAGGCCTGCTCAATAAATTCACACTCTTCAGCTTGAAATAGACAGGAATGAACAGAAATTCCCTCGAAAATGTGGGGCATCAGCTCATCTCGAATAAACCTGTTCGTAAAAATCAAATTATAAATTTGCAGCGGTTGACTTGAGTCCGGTACGATTTCGTGAAAATCCGCCGGGGTTAACAAAAAGGAATGGCCTCTTGAAATCGGAATCGGATTCCCGTTAAGTATATGTGTTCCTGCTCCGGAACGTACAAATGCCATTTCAAAAAATTCGTGCCAATGCGTCCTCACTCTATGCTCAATCAACGTTTGATAAATACGAAAGGGGGACGGCAGAATCATAAATTTTTCATTCGTCAATCGCTCTGGTCCAATGAAATCCTCATCCATCCCTATATCCCCCATTTCCCATAATTATGCTTGCTGCTTATACTGCTGCTCGAAGTAAGCACGTATCCATTCATTCACGTTCCATAACTCGATGATCGGCTGTCTTGTGTAAGGTAGTGTTGGCATGTAGCCGGGAGGGCCGAATTCGGGTGTAAATGTCATATACGAATTGCCCTCGGCCAGTCGTTGTCGGCAAATCTCCAGCCACCACCCCATGTGCGCATTAAGCTCGGCGGCATATTCGGGAGCTGCAGGGTCCGATACCTGTGGTCCTTGACGATGGCCAACCCGGCCATGAATATGGATGGCTCTGGACATCGCCAACTCCAGATTGTCCAACTGATCACCCAACAGGCTTTCACAGGTACAGCACCAATGGCTGAAATCAGCATTGATTTTTAAATCAGGGAAAGCCTGAAGCAGCTCGGCCGTCGTCCAGGGTGTAAACATCGCCCGACCTCGATGGGTTTCATGCGCGAAGGAAATGCCAGCTTGCTTCTCGATGGCAAGCGCCTGCTCGAAGAAGCGGACATTTTCTGCAAATTTCAAGCCATGTACGGAGCTGTGGCAATTTATGAGAATCGGCTTAAACTCGATCGCTCTTGCCGACAGCTCGGCAAACTCGTGATAATGGTCTCCACTATAAGTGGCAACCTGCGCAATATATTCGAAGTTGTACTGCTCCAGCAGCTCGCGGAATTCCGTTTCATGGTCACGGTCAGGCGGCGGACACTCGATGCCGGCATAGCCGGCATCAGCTGATTTTGCGAATAAACTGGCTAGAGGTTCCTTATTTCCCCAAGTCGCTTTGAACATTTTAAGCAGCATGGCAATCTCCACTTCCTTTAGGCATTCTCGTAACGGTTGCCGGCCAGGTCTATTCCGCGTGCCAGCCAAATTTTGAAATCAGGTGAGTTCTTCTCTTCAATATATTTAGCATCTGTGGCAAAATAACGCATCGTGTAACCGCAGCGACGGTAAGGACTCGTGTTGGGCTTGGCGCCGTGCATAATCCGAGAATCGTGAAGCGAGCATTCACCGGCCTCCAGCTCGAAGTATACGGTTTTCGAGTCATCGACTTTTTTGATCTCTGTAGCAAAGATGTTCTCGTCCTTATCCACAGCTTCATATTCCGAAAAACCATTGTTGTGTGTGCCCGGAATAACCCTCATGCAACCATTCTCTTCCGAGCTGCGATCAATCGCCAGCCATACGGTCACCAGTTTGTCGAATCGGCTTAACCGGCCGTTCCAATAGGCGGAATCTTCATGCCATGGCGTCTGTTTGCCGATGAAAGGCTCTTTGCAAATAAAATGGCTGGACCATAGCGCGATATTGGGCCCAAGAAGCGGCTCAACCAAATCCAGCACCTCATCGCTCAGCAAAAATTTAAGCAGCCTTTCATCCCGAAAATGAGGTGTATCCAGCTCGCTGTTCAATTTGCGGCCAACCAGCTCCCATTGCTCTTCAAAGATTTGTTTCAGTTCTTGCTGCTTTTCCTGACTGAACAATGGCTTCTTGTATAAATAATAGCCATTTTCTTCGTAAAAAGTAACCTCTTCTTTGGAAAGCAATGGATTCGTTTGTGCTGACATGGTTGTGATCCTCCCTAAATGTGTTGTAGTTAAGCATGACAGACCGTGAATTTCACTAGTCAGCAGTGCTTGTAGATACAACTTTAGTATAGGTGATTGGGGGCCACAGCTTCTATTCTTATCTACGGAAAAACTATGCTTAATTTCGGCATCTGCATCAGCCCTTACTTGACGCTGCCGCCTGTGAGGCCCTGCAGGAAATATTTTTGTACAAACATAAAGATGATCAGCAGCGGAACACTCGCCATCAGCGATAATGCCATCAATTGATTCCATTGTGTCGTAAACTCGCCGATCAGCATACCGATCCCCAATGTTAAAGGCCGGGAAGAAATATTTTGGGTCAGAACTACAGCGAATAAATACTCATTCCAGGCCAAAATAAACGTATACACACCCGTAGCGATCAAGCCCGGCAGGCAGGGCGGTAATATAATCTGAAAAAAAGTTCGGTAAGCACCGCAGCCATCCATCGTTGCAGCTTCATCCAGTTCACGCGGAATGCTGTTCACAAAGTCTCTCATCATCAACATCGAGAAAGGCAGTGCAAAGGAAGTATAAGCAAGAATCAACGCTGTATACGTATTGTATAGGCCCATCCGAGAAATAATAAGGAAATAAGGAATACATAACAAAACCATAGGGAACATCTGGGTCAACAAAACATATAAAATAATAAAACGTTTCCCTTTATATTGGTAGCGTGACAAACCGTATCCCGATAAAGCAGACAGGAATATGCACAGCAGCGTAACGGCAAACGCAACAATATAGCTGTTCAGAAACAAACGGATCATGTCCGGTTTGGCAAATATTTGCTTGTAAGCATCCAGGTCGGGTGATGGCGGCAGCAAATTGAGCGGAATCGAGAACACCTGCACATTCGTTCGCAGAGAAACCGAGAGCATCCAGAGCAGCGGTACCATCACGAGGAAAGTCAGTAATGAAATTAGTGCATACAAACCAACCCTGCGCATATTCATCTTATTTGCCCTCCTTGGTTAACGAGGCTCTCAAGTAGAGACTGGAGATAGCTATCATCGCAATAAGCATGAAGATGGCAGTTGCAGAGGCATGCCCAAAATCCAGGGAACGGAAAGCGTCGGTATATACATACGTCGATAATACTTCAGTTGCATTCACCGGACCTCCGCCCGTCATCAGGAACACAAGATCAAAGGACCGGAAATGCCAAATAATTTCGAGCGTAATGATCGTAAACAGCAGATCCTTGATTTGGGGAATGACAATAAATACAAAACGTCTGAACCGATTTGCACCGTCCACTTGTGCCGCTTCTATAATATCATCAGGAACGGTTTGAAAAGCCGCCAATATCATCAGCATGGCGAAAGGGAAGCTTTTCCATGTATTAGCCAGTATTAATCCAATCATCGCGAATCTTTCGTCGCTTAACCACGCCAGACTTTCGTTAATGAGCCCTACTTTCAATAGAAACCAGTTCAGTAAACCAAATGGTGATAAGAGCAGCATCCATACCGAACCGACGACAGCGCTGGATAACAGCCATGGGAACATCAGAACCGAGCGAAAAGCGCCCCGTATCTTGACATTAATTTTCTGATTGAGTAATGCAGCGAATATTAATCCGGATAACATAACCAATACTACGGTTCCAAAGGTATACACCAATGTATTTTTTAAAGAATGCCAGAATAGAGGGTCCATCAGCACATACTTGTAATTGGACATGCCTGCGTACACCGGCAGTGCCGGATTCCGATAATCAAACAAGCTCATGGTAACAACATCATATAAGGGGTATCCCGTAAGCAGAATTAAAAGGATCATCGCCGGAAAAATAAACGAGAGCCTTCGTACATAACGAATGACCGGTTGTTCTCTCATAAGGGAAACTCCTTTGTGAAAAGATAAGGGGCCATCAGGCCCCATTTATTTATACTTGTCAAATACTGCATTCCAACCCGTCGCTGCATCGTCCAACGCTTGCTGGGCTGTCTTTTTATCAGTCAGATAGTTTTGAATCTCATTGATCATGATTTTTCTCATTACCGTACTTTCCGGCAGTTGAAGATCGGGATTAATCGGCTTGAGACTCTCATTCTGATCCGCAAACACTTTAAGCAGCGGATTTTTTTGAATATAATCGTCCTTCAGGGCAGTTTTATTATGCGGGAAGTTGTTGGTAGCTTTCGCCCACGCGATTTGTGTAGACGGTTCCATCATGTAGGTCAGTACTTTCCAGGCGGCGTCCTTGTTCTTGCTCTTGGACATCATGCCGATGGCGCCTCCACCAGCAATCGTGGCGCCAACCGCGCCTTTAGGCATCGGTACAATGCCAAAATCCAGATTTGGATTAGCGGTTTTCTGAATCGCAATTCCCCACGGCCCATCAAACATAAAGGCTGTATTCTCGGCGCTGAAATTCGATCTCTTCTCTTTTTCTCCGGCCGACAGCTCACCTGGGGTAGCCACCTTGTCCGTCTTGATCAGCCCTTTGTAAAATTCCAGCGCTTTGACGCCTTCGGGAGAATTAAATACCGCTTTATTGTTCTCCGTCAGCTTGCCGCCAGCTTGCAGGATGTACGGCCACAGCTCGGTGTTAATCGTGGATGGCGGCTCGGATGCCATGTTGCCTGTAAAGGCAAATTTGTTTTTGCTGGCATCAGCTAGTTTGATGCTGGCACTGCGGTATTCGTCCCAGGTCGTAGGAGGCGTCAGATTGGCCTCCGCAAGCTTCTTTTTGTTGTAGAAAAGTGCCGTATTTCCTGTGATAAAACCCATACCATAATGCTTGCCCTTCCACGGACTCCAGTAAGGACCTTCATTGCTTGTCTGAAATTCCTTGGGCATCGCATTGTAGTAAGTATCGAGAGGCTCGGTAATGCCAGATGCGGCAAATTCAGCTACCCATGGGGAGGTTAGCAGAATGAGATCGGGGACATTGCCTGCGGTATGCAGCGTTACGAGTTTGTCATGCATTTGGGAGAAGGGCATGTCCTGAATATCCAATTCAATATCCGGATTCTTGGCTTCAAACCCTGCTTTTAAATCATTGAGCGGCTTTTCACCAACCTCGCTTTTCCAATACTGCAGCCAGGTAACCTTTGTTTTGGCTTTGCTGACACCAGCTGCTCCGGTGGATGGGGCTGGATTATTGTTGTTAACAACCCCGCTTGGGGCTGAACAAGCAGAAAGAATAAAAGTAGTGCAGGCAAGCATGGCAATAAGACGGCGTTGATTCTTTATAAATGTCATAGATAAAAGCTCCTCTCGTTTCTAAAGTTCCCCTTGTCATAAAACCTCATGCCATAAGTCTGAACGCGCTGCCAAACCGAGCCGCTCACCCCCCTTCAAAATTAACGTGAGCCTAACCCGCTCCACATTGACCCTCAATTCAAGCTGAATACCAGCCCCGGCTCCTCCTGATCAATCAGTGGCAGCAGGTAATCGACAAAAGCAGGTGTCGGCATATGTCTGCTAGCATCCCAGTATGACGTTGGGAACGTTTTCTCTTTGCCTGCGAAATCGTCCAGTTGTGCCCATTGAACTCGGCTTACGTAAGGGGAGCTTGATTGCCGCTCCAGGGTGACCATCCCGCCGGAATAACCGGCCAGTGCATAATCAATAGCCTTGTCGCCAAGCAGCAGCGATTCTTGGTAATCGACTCTGGAGACAAAACCCGAAGCGATTCGAAATAATGAATTCGGTACGGTGACTCTTGTCGGAATTTTCAGCTGACGATTGATGTACTGCGACAGCCTGAAGCCGATACCTGCATTATGTCCGCGAATGGGGTCCTCCGTGGCATACGGGTCTTTGGCCAGATGGTTCACCTTCATGTGATCCGGCACAATGACAATAATGCTCCGTCCTTTACTGCTGAAGGTGTTGTCCACGTCGGCTAGAAAGGCATCAGCATCAATCGGATGGTCAGGCAAATAGACCAGATCCGGGTAGTCGGTTTCCTGCTTCTTGAACAATGCACTAGCTGCAGGCAGCCATCCCCGATTCCCGCCCATGACCTCGATAATTTCTACCTTGGATACCGTCTGCAGGGACAACATATCGGCCGCAAACAGCTGCACCGTATGGGATAGGAATTTGGATGCGCTTCCATAACCGGGGCAATGATCCGTTCCGTCCAGATCATTATCGATAGTTTTTGGAACATGAACAAATCGGATATCCTTGCCCATAGCGCTCGCATACCGATGCAGCGCCAATACCGTTCTGGAGGACCCATTGCCGCCAATATAGCAGAAAATCTTGGCATTCACTCGCTCCAGCTCATCAATGATTTTGGCGTATTCTTCTTCAGCCAGCGGATGCCTTGAAGTGCCCAATATGGCCCCCGGCTGCTCCGATGCCTTACAAATCTCAGGCAATTTCTCATTTAAGCGGATCAGTTTATGATTCAGAATCCCTTGCAATCCGTTAGGCGTTCCATAAACAGAGCCCACCTGATCATGCTTTAATGCCTTCTCCACTGCTCCTCGCAGCGATGCGTTGATAACAGGTGTAGGTCCCCCTGATTGACCGATAACCACATTCATTTTATTCATCTGCAGATTCCCTTTCCCGAGCTGCAATTAATAACTGGCACTGCTTTTCCAGTTGTTCTTTCGAACTAGGCTGAATACCATCATCGACAATAATAAAGTGCTCCTTGATAAATGGTGATATATGAATCGTACTAATTGAATTGACCTTGGTAGAATCTACCAGCCAATAAATCTGCTTACCGGAATTCAACAGCTGCCTCTTGACCTCTGATTCCAGAAAATCGTTTCCGGAAAAGCCTTTGGTTAGTGAAACCGCTGTTACCCCGATGAAAACCTTGTCAGCATGAATCTGCATCAGCATCCGGTCCATAATCGGATTGACGAGCGTAGTGGTTTTAGAACGAAAAATGCCGCCCGACAAAATGGTCGTAACACCTTCCCTTCCCTCCAACTCCTCTGCAATGTTAACGGTTGTCACGATTGCCGTGACTCCTCTTTTTCCATGCAGGTGCTTGGCGAGCGACAGGGTTGTCGATCCGGCGTCAATCAATATCGTTTCGTCATCCTTAACAAGCGAAGCAGCCAGCTTGCCGATGGCTCTTTTCTCCTGCTTTTGAATGGCTGCCTGATTATAAAACCTCCGGTTCAGAAAATTCGTATCCTTCTCAACCTTCTCGTTCTCCAATAATTTGGCGCCCCCGCGAATGCGGATGATTTGGTTGTTATTGTCCAGAAGCTCCAAATCTCTTCTCACCGTTATTTCTGATACCTGAAGCTCAGCAGCAAAATCAGTAATACTGATCGTATTCTTTTGTTTTAGCAGCTCCAGAATTTCCTGATGCCTTTCGTTTGGAAGCATATCGATTTCACCCTCGCTCTTCAACTAATAAATGAAACAATATTGATCATTAATTTTCATGATAATAATGATAATTTATGATATCAATATTTCATGAACATTTGTGATACGGATGATAATTTTGTAACATTTGTCTTTAAAATCGATTATATAGCCATTTCCCTCAATTGTAAACGCTTTTTTAATAATTAATCTTCTTCATTTCCTTTTTCATATGGTTCAATTCAATGAATTAATGATATTATATGATAATTAATTTCGTATAAGTGACTATACTTATCACGATATTATCACAACAAGAGCGATTAGATTGTAAGGCTGTACAACAACAAAACCTCCAGATTTCACTTTCAAAGTGGGTCTGGAGGTTCGCGGTCAAGAGTAGATAAATATTTTTGTCGGGCACCTCTCACTATTGGACAAACCTTACATGAATCGCTGCAGTCACGCCCTTTCGGCGACGAGTATGCGACATAGCTTACCCAAATCCTCTTTCATTTGAGGTGAAATTCCCTGATCCGTTATCAGTGTATGGTTAGGCAAAATTTTGGATATATGAAAGGAGGCAATAAATCCGAGCTTGGAGGAATCTACAAGCCAATAGATTTCTCTCCCTGAGTTGACCAATATTTTTTTGACATCGGTTTCCAGAAGATCATTGTCCGTAAAGCCGTGAGACAACGAAACTCCGGCCACTCCGATAAACACTTTGTCAGCATATATACTTGTCAGACTTTGCTCAATGAAAGGGCTGATTAATGTCGTTGTGCTTGACCGGAACACCCCCCCGGTGATAACCGTCACTACACCTTCCTTCCCCTCCAGTTCCTCGGCAACGTTGATAGCCGTCACTACTGCTGTGATCCGTTTTCTTCCATCAATATGCTTGGCCAGTTGAATCGCTGATGAACCGGCATCAATAATGATCGTTTCATCCTCCTTGATCAGCGACGCGGCCAATTTGCCAATCGCTATTTTTTCCTGCTGATTTTTGGCAAATCGGTCGGAGTAGCGATCATTCAGATAGGCTGTATTCGGCTCAGGCTGTTCTTCAACCCACTGAGCGCCACCGCGGATTCTTACTAGCAGGTTCGTATTGTTATCGAGAAATTCCAGATCCCGGCGAGCCGTAATTTCCGATATTTGCAGTTTCTCGGCGATCTCGGCAATACTCAAGGTTTTGTGTATTTTCATCATTTCAAGTATTTGATTATGTCTTTTCTTAATAATCATTGCCATTCAACCTCTTCTTTGCCATTGTATTGGTATTTCTTTATTGGACATGATCACTTCACTTATCATTGTTCAATTGTAAACGATACAAACATGATATGTAAATGCTCTTATTTTGATAATTTTTGATATTTTAAACGCTATTTTTTCATTATTTTGTTGCTAAATTTGAACATTTGAATTATTATTGAGTTGAAATTGCATATTTAATCAAAATTTCGATCAGGATGTGATATTTTTTGGTAGACAAATGATCATCATATTACCATTTTATCAAAGCAACTGTTTTTCGAACATAAGTTATATCGAGCTGATATTAAATCAACGGAGGAATCATCCTATGACTAATCTTGTACCTATGACTCACTTCTTACCGAAAGCTAAAGGACAAAAGTTTGCCGTCGGGCAGTTTAACCTGATTACCTTGGAATTCGCGCATACGATAGCGGAAGTAGCCGAAGAAGAACAATCACCGGTTATATTTGGTGTGGGTGAACTGGGTATTCGCTATATGGGTCTTGAAAATGTAGTATCTATTGCGCAAAATGCAGCCCGTCAGGTAAGTGTTCCCGTGGCTCTGCATCTGGATCACGGCAGCAGCTTTGAAGTCGCGATGAAATGCATCCATGCTGGTTTTAGCTCTGTGATGTTTGATGGGTCCAAATACGATTTGGAGGAAAACATCCGCATGACCCAAAAGGTCGTAGAGGCGGCACATGCGGTTGGCGTATCTGTCGAAGCTGAATTGGGCTCTATCGGTGGTACGGAAGACGATCATACGGTATCTGAGGAGGATGCCCTGCTGGCCAAGCCCGATGAAGCGATCTATTTCTGGAAAGAAACCCGAGTCGATGCCATGGCAATGGCCGTAGGCTCTGCACATGGGATGTATAAAAAAGAGCCAAGGATTCGCTGTGATAATATTCGCACCGTTGCGGAAGCTATTGATGTATCGGTTGTGCTTCACGGGGGATCAGGTATTCCAGATCAACAGATTGTTGATGCTATTCGTTCCGGTATTGGTAAAATCAATGTTAATACGGAAAATCTGGTTGCCTACACCGCGGCAGTACGTGAATTTCTTCAATCGGACAGCGAAATCACGGATCCAAGAAAATATCAGGGGTCGGCGCGTGATGCAATGAAAAATATCATCAGAAATAAAATCAGGCTTTTTGGCAGCAACGGTAAAGCTTAGGACGCTCCAATATTTTCACAATTTATTATGAACCGATTATGACATTTGCCCATACAATAGGGACAAATGACTATATTATCATAAGCGGAGGTTAACATTATGGATGATCGTGCTTTTGGATTGGGAGGTTTCGGTGGATTGGAAAGTCTTGGTGGTTTTCGAGGAGGGTTTGTTGGGCAGCCATCCTATAACCGACCAGATCCTCGTGTTCGATTGTTCCCTTTTTTCTCTCTTTCATCTTTTTCCTTTCCCTTTTTCAGAGGAGAAGATGACCGGGACGGCAACTATTATGCTCAGCATCTTAGCCAAGAAGGAGAAAGCATGGAGCAAATTGCGCAGATGTATAATGTCCCTCAGCCCATTCTTGAAGCCATGAACCCACATATTCAAAATCCTAATGATATTGCTCCGGGAAGCACTTCCTATATCCCTCGTCTGGATAAAATGCATTGCACAACCATGTATGTGCAGGAAGTAGTGCCTGTGAATGCGGCACAACCAGCCTCATTCCGGGAACCAGAGCAGCAAACCATGCCCTATCCGGGAATTCCCCATATGTACGCACAGGGACAATATCCGAATTTGAATTATCCCCCTGCCTTCTCGCAGCAGTTCTACGGGGTACACCCTCAAGCTGGAGGCTATTATGGCCCGCATGGCGTGGGTTTTCAAGCGGGTGGTCATTTGGGCGGTCATGGCGTCGGTGTTCATGCCGGTAGTAATTTTGGCAGTCATGGCCTTGGTGTGCATGCTGGTGGGCATCTCGCTGGCTATGGTACGGGTGTTCATGCTGGCACTCATTTTGGCAGCCAAGGTGTTGGCGTTCAAGCAGGTGGTCACCTGGGTAACCTTGGTGCCGGTGTTCATGCTGGCACTCATTTGGGTCATGGTACTAACGGTCATGGAGTAGGTGTGCATGCCGGTGGTCATCTGGGCGGTCATGGTGCTGGTATCCATGCTGGCAGTCATTTTGGTGGTCATGGAGTGGGTGTCCATGCTGGCGGTCATTGGGGAAACCATGAGGCAGGCGTTCATGCAGACAGCCAATTTGGCAGTCATGGCGTAGGCGGTCATGTGGGAGGCCATATGGGTGAGCACTCCAGCGGTCATCATCATGGCCATGAAGGCGGTAATCAATAATCATATACATGAAAGGCGCAGGGCAGACCGAATAGCTATTATTCGTCTGCTCTTTCGTCGATGCCTACTAATAGTTGAAAAGTCGCAGATATCCACTACTGAATCTACTCGTTATCAAAATCACCGTTAACCATTTTTTCTTTTATTAATTCTAGCGTTCTCAAGCTGCCTAACAGGTAATGCTGCTTTTCCTTCGTTTCGAGCAGGCTAACCGGTGTATCGTTAATGCGTTGGATTTTTTCCTCAAGCCAAGCTACAAATGTTTCCTTGTTCATGCTGTGTGCCTCCAGATTTGATGGGATTTATTTTATAATAATATATCACGACTGTTTTCAAATGAATAGAAAAGTCAAAAACTGCCCTCTGCGGTTGCAGGCAGGACAGTTGGTTAAGGCTTGCATGGACGCTCTTATCCTTGAGCGATTGCGTTGGCATCCATATGAAAAACTTCCCACAGATGACCGTCGATATCCTGGAAGCTCCATCCATACATAAAGCCTTGGTCCATCGGTTCCTTGGAAGGTTGTCCTCCAGAATTTAGAGCTCTGTTGACAATTTCATCCACTTGCTCCTTACTGTCAACAGATAACGCTACAATAACCTCTGTGCTTTTTGCTGCATCGGAAATTTCTTTATTCGTAAAGGTTTTAAAAAAATCTTCAACCAACAGCATGACGAATATGTGCTCATTGACGACCATACACGTTGCATTTTCATCGGTAAATTGGGCGTCGAATTCAAATCCCACTTTAGTAAAAAAATCGACGGATTTATTCAGATCTTTAACAGGTAAATTAACAAAAATTTTATCTGCCTTAACTCCCATAATCGCTCACCCCAAAGTTAAATTTTTCTGCATGTGTAAAGCCCAAGCCCGAGCATGCAGGTTATACTCGCATTCACATTATAGCATTGTAAACGGGATCTTATTTCTTATGGATTGCTATTTTGGGGTTTGCTAGAACACTGACATACTGTCCCCCTATGGACCGTACTTCTGCTGAAGACGTCGAATTTCATCAATTAATTCCCGTCCTATTACAGCTTCATATTGTGAATAGATCGGTTCCCAGGCGCGTCTCCATTCAGCCCGTTCCGCCGGACTCAGTGTATAAATCTGGATATTCGATTCTTTCCTTATATCCTCAAGCTGCTTTTCATTGAGTTGATAAGCCATTTTATTTCCCCATACTGTCGCTTCCGACATGGCCTCGCGAAGCGCTGCTTGCAAATCGGGCGATAGCTTGTGCCAGAAGGTTTTATTCATCAAAACAGCGTAGCCAAGGTAACCATGATCACTGATCGTCATGTACTGCTGAACCTGGAAAAATCGCTTGGAATATATATTTGAGATTGAGTTTTCGCCCCCGTCTACAGTTCCATTTTCCATCGCTTTGTAGACGTCGTTAAACGGCATTTGGGTGGTTTTGACATCAAACAGACGAAATTCGGCATCAAGCAATTTGCTTCGCATCGTCCGGAAATGCAGTCCTTTAAAATCGGATGGATGCACAAGAGGCCGCTGATTGCTCGTCATCTGCTTAAAACCATTACCCCAATAGGCCATGCCAACCATATTAACCTGCTCCAGCTGGTTGAATAACACATGTCCAATTTTACCGTTAAAAGCTTCTTGCACGGCTTCATGAGTCAAAAAAGCGTAGGGCAAATCAAGCGCCATCCATCCGGGCTGAAGCACGGATAAATTCGGGAAGGACGGCGCGATCATTTGGACATGCCCCTCCTGCAAAGCCTTAATCTCATCAATTTCCGTATATAAGACGCTATTCGGGTATACTTCGATCTTGACCCGATTATGCGTCTTTTTTTTGACCAGCCGGGCAAACTCCTGTGCAGCCAGACCTTTAGGCGTATTCTCCGCTACGACATGACTGAATTTAATCACGATCTGCCGGTCAAATCCGACCTGCTCGTCATCATAGACAGAAGGCCCCGCAAATAAGGTCGGGTAAAAACCGATCAACCATGCAGCCGTCAGGCCCAATACAACAATAACTATGATTCCTGTAACCGATCTCATCCCTGTACCTGCTTTCCGGGCTGCTTGTCTTCCTCTCTATTGTATTCATTGGTATACAAAAATCAAATCATTCGTTATGTACAAGAGATCATCCAGCATTATTCTTGCTATAGCCCTTAAAAACATTTATTGTATGGGGGTAGTTGATACGAAATTGTAGGGGTGCCGGACGATGCTGCAGCGTTTGAAAATTAACTGGAAAATCGCCTTTCTATCGTTCGGCATCGTGGTCTTCTCCCTGCTGATCGGCGGGACCATTCTCGTTGGCTCGATCATCAGTCTTAAAGAAGACGAGCTCGGACGGCGTCTGCTCGTCACAGCCCGTACCGTCGCGCAAATGCCCGAGGTAGCGAGCCGTCTATCGAGTCCCCAACAGAATGATACATCGATGCAGGCAGCGGCCGAGCGGATACGGATTATTAACGATGTGACCTACATTGTGGTGATGGATATGAACCGACTGCGGCTGACGCATCCGGTTGAAAGCAATATCGGAACCTATTCCAAAGGGAGCGATGAAGGACCTGCCTTTGCCGAGCATACGTACATAGCGAGAGCCAAAGGAGAGCTGGGCACCGCGCTGAGGGCATTCGTGCCGGTTATGAATACCGATGAGCATACACAGGTCGGCGTTGTGCTCGTCGGACAGCTGCTGCCGAGTGTGGGTCAGGTGCTGCTGGAACTGAGCGGTCAGGCTTATCTGATTCTGCTCATCTCTCTGGTGTTTGGTATTTGGGGCTCCTGGCTGCTGGCGCAGCATATCAAAAAGCAAATGTTCGAGCTGGAGCCTCATGAAATCGCTCAGCTTTTAACCGAACGAACCGCAACCTTTCACGCCATGCATGAAGGGGTTATTGCTATCGATAAACATGAACGCATTACCATTTGTAATGATCCGGCCAAACAAATGCTGAACATTCAAGGCGAAGTTATCGGACGGATGATCCGCGAGGTCGTCCCCGACACAAGGCTTCCGGAAATTCTGGTACTGAACCAGCCTATATATAATAAAGAGCTTCAGATCGGTCACGCAGTCATTATGAGCAACCGTGTCCCCATTACCGTCAAAGGACAAACCGTTGGGGCAGTTGCCATATTCCGAGATCGGACCGAGGTTGCGCAGATGGCGGAGGAGTTGACAGGCGTCCGGACTTTTGTCGATGCGCTGCGTGTCCAAAATCACGAATACATGAATAAGCTGCACACCATAGGTGGTTTAATCCAGCTTGGCAGTACGGATAGAGCCTTGGATTATATTTTCGAGATTACAGAGCAGCAGGTCGAACTGACTCAATATTTGACTCAGCGGATCAAGAACGATAGTTTGACAGGCTTGCTGCTAGGCAAAATCAGCCGCGGTAAAGAGCTGGGCATTACGCTTGAAATAGATCGGCAGAGCCATCTGGAGCATTTGCCAGAACGAATCGATGATCATGATTTCGTGATCCTGATCGGCAATTTGGTAGAAAACGCCTTTGATGCGCTGGGAGGCATCCGAGCGGACAAACGGATTTTCCTCAGCATTGAGCAGGATGAAGAGGTGCTGTCGATTTTAGTTGAGGATAACGGCTGCGGCATCGATAGCGCTATTCAGGAGAAAATTTTTGAACAGGGCTTTACGACCAAAGGGTCGGGCGGCAGAGGAATCGGCCTTTATTTAATTGCAAGCATCGTTCGTAAAGGGGACGGCAGTATCGTAGTCGACTCAAAACCGGCTGAGGGCACCTCGATCTTTATCTCTTTTCCTATGCGATTGTCTCAGGAAACCAACGTGCCAGGCGTTGGCTAGGAAGTGCTTACAAGCTAAATAAGTAAAGGAGGCGTCATACGCGATGAGTCAAAGGATCATGAAGGTGCTGCTTATTGAGGACGACCTGATGGTGCAGGAGGTCAATCGGCAGTTTGTGGAACGAGTCGATGGTTTCCGGGTTACCGGTGTTGCAGGCTCAGGATTGGAAGGGATTGAACAGCTTCGTGCGCTGCAGCCGGACCTTGTGATCCTTGATATTTTCATGCCCCTGCAGGATGGCATCGAGACACTGGCGCAAATTCGCAAGGAGCAGCTGTCCGTAGACGTCATTGTCATCAGCGCGGCCAACGATCAGCGGACGATTCAACGCATGCTGCAAAATGGAGCTGTGGACTACATCATCAAACCGTTTAAATTTGATAGGGTCAAGCAAGCGTTGGAGCATTACCGCGTGATGAAGGAACAATTCGAGGCCGAAACGACCGTATCTCAGAGTGAGCTCGATCGGCTGCTGTTCGGAACCTATGGACGAGGTAGTACGGCCAGTGATCCTGTACAGCACCAAGACGCCACCTCCGCTCTGCTTCCGAAGGGACTGCAAGCTGTTACGCTGCGCCAGATTGTTCTATTTTTGAATGAACGGTCTCGGCCCTTGTCCGCTGAAGAAGTCGCTGAAGGTGTAGGAATCGCCCGGGTTACTGCTCGACGATATCTCGAATACTTGGAAAAGAGCGGCAAGGTTCATCTTGATCTTCAGTATGGACTAGGCCGCCCGGTCAACAAATACATTTTATCCGGATTGAAACGTTAAGTCCTCCGACAAACATACCAGTCAGACGCAGAGCAGCAGGATGCCCATGGGGTTGTCCGCTGCTCTTTTTGGTGACCAAAAAGACCAAAACCACCAATATGGTCAAATGATTCACAAATCTTTTTGTAAGCGATATCATAAAGCCACAACAACAACAGAGGATGTGACTGGAACTAATGTCTATACCTTCAGGGGCAACCACAAGCATTATTTTACGGCTGGAGATGAATAAGGAAACCGCGTCTTTCGGTCAGATTGCAACCGCCATCAGCGACGCCGGAGGCGACATTATCGCCATCGACGTCAATCGCTCGGATAAAACAACGACCATCCGTGATATTACAGTCAATGTGTCCGATCACAAACATACAGAGCTCATCGTGCAGGCGGTTGGCGCCGTTACAGGCGTTAAAGTTGTCCATGTGTCCGATCAAACCTTTTTGCTGCACATCGGTGGCAAGATCGAAATGACTCCCAAGACACCGATTAAAAACCGTGATGATTTGTCCCGGGTATACACGCCGGGTGTAGCCAAAATCTGTATGGCCATACACGAGAAAAAATCCCGCGCCCACTCTCTGACGATCAAGCGCAATACGATCGCGGTCGTATCTGACGGGTCTGCAGTGCTCGGCTTGGGCAACATCGGACCAGAAGCAGCGATGCCGGTTATGGAAGGTAAAGCAGTGCTGTTCAAACAATTTGCCGGCGTCGACGCTTTCCCTATCTGTCTGGATACTCAAGACACGGAAGAAATTATCCAGATCGTGAAAGCGATTGCACCATCGTTTGGTGGCATTAATCTGGAGGATATCTCATCCCCGCGCTGTTTTGAAATCGAGCGTCGACTTATTGAAGAACTCGACATTCCCGTATTTCACGACGATCAGCATGGCACCGCAGTCGTTCTGCTGGCAGGACTGCTCAATGCCGTCAAGCTGATAGGCAAACGGCTGGAGGATTGCAAGGTTGTCATCTGCGGTATCGGAGCTGCCGGAACCGCCTGCTCCAAAATGCTGCTGGCCGCCGGTGTTCGCAATCTTATCGGTGTTGATCGTGCCGGTGCTATCGTTAAGGGCGAGGTTTACGAGAATGAAGCCTGGCAGTGGTATGCCGAGCATACGAACCCCGAACGGCTTAGCGGTTCACTATCAGAAGTAATCCGCGGTGCGGATGTATTCATTGGCGTATCGGGGCCTGGGGTTCTCAAGGTCGAGGATATACAGCGCATGGCAGCTGACCCCATCATCTTCGCGATGGCGAATCCAACACCGGAAATTTTACCGGAGGAGGCAGAGCCTTACGTCAGAATTATGGCTACCGGTCGCTCCGACTATCCGAACCAAATCAATAACGTGCTGTGCTTTCCCGGTATATTCCGTGGTGTGCTGGACTGTCGGGCTTCCCGGGTTACGGAGGAAATGAAGCTTGCTGCTGCGAAAGCGATTGCCTCGGTCGTCACGGATGAGGAATTGAACGAATATTACATCATTCCAAGTGTGTTCAATCAAACCGTCGTCGAGCGCGTTCGTGATGCCGTCATTCAAGCCGCATATGAAAGCGGTGTAGCCCGCAAAACGGTCCGTCCTGATTCTTCAACAACAACGGCGAAACCTTACCAATTAACCCCTTAAGAGAAAAGAGGCGTAATTCCATGAGAATTAATTTTAAAAACCTTACGGTCCAGGTTTTATGTGCCATCGTAATTGGTATACTAATAGGGCAATTTTTCCCCGCCACAGGCGTCGAATTGAAGGTACTCGGAGATATTTTTGTCAAAATGATTAAAATGGTCATTGCCCCTATCGTATTTTTCACGATTGTCATCGGCTTCGCCAATATGGGCGATATGAAAAAAATAGGCCGGATTGGAGGCAAGGCATTACTTTACTTTGAGATTATTACAACCTTCGCAATGGCTATCGGCATCGCAGTGATGTATTTGGTCAGCCCAGGATCTGGTATGGATATTAGTAAAGTCGGAAAAAGCGCTGCAGAAGTCGCTAAGTTTACGAAACAAGCTGCAGAAACTCCGCACGGATTTATGGATTTTCTCGTTAGTGTCATTCCAGACAGTGCAGTCGGTGCATTAGCTAAAGGTGAGATGCTTCCTGTCTTGTTCTTCGCGGTTCTGTTCGGGTTGTCCATGGCCGGATTAGGCGAGAAAGCAAAGCCGGTAACTGTGTTTTTTGAAAAAATGAATGAAATCTTTTTCCGTCTAGTCAGTTTGATCATGCGCTTCTCCCCTATTGCTGCTGGTGGCGCTATGGCTTATACAATCGGTAAATTCGGTCTCGGTTCCTTGTTCTCGTTAGGCAAAATGATGGGTTCGGTTTACATCACTATGTTTCTGTTTATCGTAGTTGTTCTAGGAACGATTGCCCGAATTTATGGCTTTAGCTTATTCAATTTATTGAAATTTATTAAAGAGGAAATTTTGCTCGTACTTGGTACTTCCTCTTCCGAATCGGCACTCCCGCGTTTGATGCAGCGTCTGGAGCAATATGGCTGCTCCAAATCGGTAGTAGGTCTTGTTGTTCCTACCGGCTACTCTTTCAATTTGGATGGAACATCGATTTATCTGTCTATGGCTGCATTGTTTATCGCTCAGGCTTATGGAATCGAATTAACCTGGATTCAAATTTTAACCGTGCTTGGCGTCCTGATGCTGACCTCCAAAGGCGCAGCAGGTGTTACCGGATCAGGCTTCATTACTTTGGCCGCTACTTTGGCCGCTGTACCGGGTAATGTGATTCCAATCGAAGGTATGGCTCTGCTGCTCGGCGTTGACCGCTTCATGTCTGAGGCCCGTGCAATCACGAATCTGATCGGCAACAGTGTAGCAACGGTCGTTATTGCCAAAAGCGAGAATCAGTTTACAAGTCCGCAAGCAGCAGCCCCTTCTCTATCCACAGATCAAAGTACTTCAATGGGAATAAAAGCGGAACCTCTTTCTCATATTAATTGAGTGTTTTAAACTAAATGAGCACAAATCAATATCGGGAGGACATAAACTTGCCTAATGAAGATAAAATTGATTTGTCAACTAAAGCAGCAAGCCAACCAGCGGAAGGTGCATTGAATTCTAACGTAAATGCTTTAGAGCAGCATGGAGCAAACGCAGTATCTGAAGTGAAAACGGCTTTAACTCAAGCACTTGATTCGATCAATCAAACTGAATTGTCGACTAACTCGCAAGCTTTGGAAGAAATTAGACAACAAATGTCTCAAGCCGAAGAGTTTCTAGATCAAGCACAGACTTCAGCAAATGCGTTGAATCTTCCAGATCAAAAATAAAGCACAAAGATTATACATCTCAAGCATAACCGGTAACCGGGGGCTCAGCCTCCGGCTTTTCTTATTTCTGCATAAACCGAAAGTGTTGGGAAATGCTATTGTTGAAAAAAAATAGGAGGTGATGATTTCTCCATGCATAATCAAACACTAGCACCGCATGAATCCATGGAGCTTCACGAAGCGCTTAACTTCAAAACGCTCTGCCTCGCCAAGTCTAAACTGATGCAAGGTCTCGTGTTCGACCAAGAACTCAAAGCTTTAATGCAAAAAGATGTACAGCAATCCACCCAAGCGATTGCCGATCTTCAAGCTGTCTATGCAAGAGTTCCTTTCCAAGCGCCCATCCCACAAAGTCGACCCACTCCCATACTGAACTGAAGGTGTGAACTCAATGAATAACGATTATCAAGATCCTATTAACGCGTTAAATATGCCGGAAATGGCGGATATGACCTTTGCCACGGACTTCCTCATGCGTGCCAAGGAGGGCGTAAGGAATACAGCGATTGCCCTGACGGAAACGGTTACTCCAGATGTTAGAGTATTACTGCGCAGCCAACTAAAGCAAGGTATCGCCTTGCATCAGGAAATTACCGAACTCATGATCCGCAAGAAATGGTTTCATCCCTACGAGTTGAATGAACAGTATCAGTTAGACCAGCTTTCGGCGAATAATACTGTCATGATTGGGCAAATGAAATTATTTCAAGGTGATACGTCGCGCAAAGGGATGTTCGACCGGACGCCAGATGAACACATTGGGGGAAATCATGCATGAAAGCTGTAACTTATCAAGGTATCAAAAATGTAATTGTGAAAGAGGTTCCCGATCCTAAGATCGAGAAACCTGATGATATGATCATTAGAACGACCAGTACAGCGATTTGCGGGTCTGATCTCCACCTTATCCACGGGATGATTCCCAACCTGCAGGAGAATTATGTCATCGGGCATGAGCCTATGGGGATCGTCGAAGAGGTTGGTCCTGCTGTCACAAAGCTAAAAAAGGGCGACCGGGTTATCATACCATTCAACATCGCTTGTGGTGAATGCTTTTATTGCAAAAATCAGTTGGAAAGCCAATGTGACAATTCAAATGAGAATGGCGATATGGGTGCTTATTTTGGTTATTCTGGAACAACTGGCGGATATCCAGGCGGACAAGCCGAATATTTACGCGTACCCTTCGCTAATTTCACCCACTTTAAGATTCCAAAAAGCTGTGAGGAACCGGATGAAAAGCTTTGTTTGATCGCTGATGCGATGACAACGGCATTCTGGAGCGTCGATAACGCCGGGGTAAAACAGGGCGATACGGTGATCGTACTTGGCTGTGGTCCAGTAGGGCTTCTAGCTCAAAAGTTTTGCTGGTTGAAAGGCGCAAAGCGAGTGATTGCGGTCGATTACGTGGATTACCGCCTGCAGCATGCTAAGAAAACGAACCATGTAGAGATTGTTAATTTCGAGCAAGAGCCGAATATCGGCAGCTATCTCAAGGAAATGACCAAAGGCGGAGCCGATGTAGTCATTGACGCTGTAGGGATGGACGGAAAAATGAGCGATCTTGAGTTTCTCGCCAGTGGACTGAAGCTGCAGGGTGGAACCATGAGTGCGATCATCATTGCTTCTCAAGCTGTTCGTAAATGTGGAACGATCCAGATCACAGGCGTGTACGGTGGACGTTATAACGGATTCCCGCTCGGTGATATTATGCAGCGTAACGTCAACATACGCTCTGGACAAGCCCCGGTCGTTCACTACATGCCGTATATGTACGAATTGATTACGTCAGGTAAAGTCAATCCCGGCGATATCGTGACGCATGTTATTCCACTAAGTGAAGCCAAGCACGGATATGAAGTGTTTGACACGAAGACGGATAATTGCATTAAAGTCATTCTCAAGCCGTGAACACTCATTTGATAAGGGAGGCAGCAGCCATATGAACTCGACCTATGCTTTACACGAGACAATGGAGGTTCATGAATTGACCGCATTCAAAACGGTCTGCATGACCAAGTCCAAAACGATGCAAGCTCTGGTATCAGACCCGGAGCTGAAACAAATATTACAACAAGACGTGCAGGTATCGACTAAGCAGCTTCAGGAACTCGGCGGTCTGCTGTCTAAAGTGATAGGATAGGAGATGAAATTATGAACCCAATCATAGAATATATTACGGGAACGAACACTCTAACGGATGAAGTTATTGCAATGGATTTCCTAAATAACGCCAAGAGTGGCGTAAGAAATTACGCCATGGCCGTCACGGAATGCGTTACACCTGAAATCAAGACTGTGTTGTCTAGACAGCTGGAAGAAGCCATTGACTCCCATGAGCAGATCATGAACTACATGATGAAACGCGGTTTATACCACCCTTATCAAGTTAATGAGCAAATTCAGTTGGATTTGCAAAACATCCAGACGGCGATGAATATTCCGTCCTGATACCTGTAAGTAGAGAGCTTCCATGTGGAAGGCTCTTTTTTATTTCTCTGTGATATTTATCATACCTGCTTACATGTCATCATGTTAAAATATACAAATCAACTACATAAGGAGTGATTTCGATGATCTATTCAAAAATTGTTGTTGCCTATGACGGCTCTGAAATTTCCGAAAAAGCACTGGATTCCGCGATAAAGCTGGCCAAGCTTAATCATTTTTCCCACCTGGAAATCATACACGTCATCAATATTCCTAAATACGTTGTAGGTGAAGCGGTTTACATTCCACCCGTGGAAATCAATAGCGATTATTCTGAACAAATCGTTGCCCAAATTCAAAAATCGCTGCTTAACCCCGATAATACGCATATTGAAATTCGGCAAGGCAGCCCCGCCCAAACTATTCTTGAATATGCCGATGAGGTTCATGCTGATCTGATTGTTATCGGCAGCAGAGGCCTGAATGCAATTAGTGAGTTTATTCTGGGCAGCGTGAGTCACAATGTCGTGCAGCATGCCAAAATTCCAGTGTTGGTTGTTAAATAAGCATTTACCGAATCTGTTTCAATAAATCTTCTATTTCTTTTCGTGACATCGTCTGCGCACCAGCCATTGTAACCACCGCATCCAACAGTAATTCGGACCTGCGAGGATCAATTTCCTGATCATAATAGCCAAAATAATTGCTCGGATCCTTTTCGATAAATTGGACATAATCATAGATCGATGGCTTCATATGGCTAGGCGAAAGCGGCAGCTCTTTAAGTGTAGAGAGTTGGCCGCTGGCCTCGACGAACTTCTTCCTTTCCTCAATACTCACCATATAGGAGAGTACCTCAAAGGCAGCTTGTTGATTACTGTTTTTGGAAATCGCCCAGCCGGAGGATCCGCCATAATAAACAGTACGATCACCTTTACCGTGAACCGTCGGAAAGCGAAAATAACCGATATCAGGGTTGCTCAGCATCTCTTCGGCAGCCCAATCACCTTGCAAATACATCGCCGTTTCGCCGTTCAAAAGCATGTTCTCCGCCGTCTGCCTATCCACCCCCAGAAAACCCGGTTCAAACATTTTTTTCTTCACCAATTCTCGAAATAGCAGGGCTGCTTCAATAAAGCTGGGGTCGGTAAAATCTCCCGTACCCTTAATCGTGTGCTGATAGGAAGTAGTTCCTCCCAGCCTGTTGGACAGATAAGCGTACCAATTAAGCAGGGGCCACCTTTCCTTACCGGAGACGCTAAATGGCGAAATCCCTTTACTTAACAGATTCTCGGCAGCGAGTATCAGCTCATCCCACGTATCCGGAGGCGTGATCCCGAATTGGGCAAACAGGCGCTTGTTATACCAAAACATCACGTGACTGGTAGTGTGAGGAAGCCCGTAAAGCCTTTCATAATAACTGGAATTCTGCAGCGCTTCCGGATAAAATTGCTTCTTATACGCGGGCTTCTCCTGCATCAAGTCAGTTAAATCGGCGACAATCTGGGAGTCGACCATATACTTAAAGGATTCCCCTGTCCAATAATAAAACAAATCCGGCATTTTCCCTGAAATGGCTGCCACTCTAAGCTTGGCTTTATAGGTTTCCCCCTCGTAAAAATAAGGTACGATCTGAATATGAGGATGTGTCTGATTAAAGCTCTGAATGCTTTCCTTGACAACTTCCTGCCTGCGGTCATTGGTTTCCTGGTTCCAAAACGTAATTTTAACGGGTACTGTATGATCGGGAAGCTCAGCTTGAGGTGTCTGGGACGCAGACGAAAGACAGCCTTTGCTCATGATGGTCAGCAGCAAGGAGACCAGTAGTACGGCTAGTACCAATAACTTAGGCTTACGCGTTCTCATCACGGTCGCTCCCGCTCTTCTCTTGAAATTTTTTCCTGTCGTTGCGATATTCCTTTGGAGTCAAGGCCTCCGCTTCACGGAATACTTTCACAAAGTATTTGGACGAACTGAATCCCGTACGCTCGGCAATTTCGTATATTCTCATATCCGTCCCAAGCAGAAGCTCTTTAGCCTTCGACAGCCGCTGACGGGTGAGGAAGTCGCTGAAGGTTTGTCCGGTTTCTTCTTTGAAAAGTACGGATACATAACTCGAATTCAAATGAATATGCTCGGCAACGTCCCGGATACCGAGAGAAGGATTCGACAGCTCGGAAGAAATAAAGATTAACGCTTTGCGGATTGAATCATTGTGCACCTGCGGCATGGCAAGAGCAGAATCCGTATGCGATTGTTTCCACAGCTTTCTGGTTTCAAATGCTTCTTCCACCGCTGCAATCAGGCTTTGGTATTCAACGGGCTTCAGGATGTAGTTTACGGCTCCCAGTGCCATTGCTTTGCGGGCATACTCAAACTCCGCATAACCGGTTAGTAGTATGGACGTTGTCTCCAGTCCCTCCTTTTTGAGTCTTTCGAGCAGTTGAATACCATTAAGACCCGGCATCCGTATATCCGTAATCAGTAGATCCACGGGATGAATTCTTCGGTATTGAAAAGCCTCCAGACCGTTTTCCACTGTGTGTAAATTCACTTTTCCTTGTGACCAGGTTTGTAATGCTTTTAATACACCATTTCGGGTAGGCAGCTCGTCCTCAGCAATGAGAATGCAAGGATATTCAGACATTGCGCTCAACTCCATAGGGAAGATAAAGATCTAAGATTGTACCTCGATCGGGACTGCTTTGAAATTGAATTCCGTATTCTTGACCATAATACAGCTTGATTCGTCGTTGTACGTTTAACAAGCCCATACCTGAGGAAGAGGACGATGAGTGGGGGTCTGGCTGATGATGGACCTCCAACTTTTGGGTCAAGGCTGCAAGCGTTTCTGTGTCCATGCCAACTCCATCATCCTTTACCTGAATGCCTAACAAAGACTTACCGTCCCTTTCCACATTTCGGATTGATACCAGCAGGGAGGATGCGCCAACCTTTGGTTCAATACCATGCTGGATAGCGTTTTCAACGAGTGGTTGTATCAACAGCTTGGGCAGCTTGATATCGTAGGGAAGCGGATCGATATGGAATTGCCAATGCAGGCGGTGACCTATCCGGTATTTCATAATTTCCATGTAGCGTTGGCAATGTTCGATTTCGGCATTGAGGCTAACCCAATCATCATTGCTTCCTGCATTAATGGTATATCGGAACAGCTTGGATAAGGCAATAACGGTTTGAGCCCCTTCTTCCTCCTGCTTCTCTATCAACGTCCAGTATAACGATTCCAGCGTATTAAACAAAAAATGCGGATGAATTTGCGCCTGCAGCATTTTGATTTCTGCCTGATTGTTCAGACGTTCCTTTTCGTAAACCGTTTGCACAAGCTGATGCAGTTCTCTGACCAGATTGTTGTACGAGATGTTCAGCTCATTCATTTCAAAATTAAAATAGACCTCGTCATTTTGCTGCGGCAGAGCAAATACAGGGATACGCATTTTATTTCTGAGCCTGCGGATCGGCTTCGTTATGATGCTGGACAGAATCCACAGAAGCAGGAGACACAGTACCGCACCGATAACAAGCGCCCACAGTAAAGCCTGCTTTAAAACCAAAAGGCCTTCGGTTATCGTATCCAGGGGTACGAGCATCAGAATAGACCAGTTGGTCTCTGTGGATTGGCGAACGATTTTCAAATAGTCTGTACCTTGTATTTGAATAATCGAATGCGCTCCTTGCGCAGCCGTACTTGTCAGAATCGCCGGATCGACCGAATCCAGCAGTGAAGGGGAGCTTGAGGCCACAAGCTGTGCATGCCGATCGAACAAATGCATCGTGCTTCCCTTGACCGTAGGAAATTCCGTATTGAAAAAGTCAAGCAGCGAATCCGTAACCCGGAATACTGCGTAACCTCCCCTTCCCAAGTAATCATCCTCCAGGCGGATCTGTCTCACGGCAAAAAGATGCCCGCTTTCCTTGCGCTGCATTTCCGCCCATATCAATTGGCCTTCTTTGATATTTGCGAATGTAGCCGTTTCCAATCCGATCCGTTCCGAAATATTTTGGTTTTCCAGCGGATATAAGGGTTCATCCCCTGCATACAGCTCAATGCCTTGAATCAGCCACGATAAAGCCATCAAATTATTCAAAATCGGGCGGACCGACAACTTCTGATCGATCGTGAGCACCTCTCCTGTCTTCGCTTTATATAATAGCTGCTGGATTCGGGCATCCGTCACCAGCTGCAGGCTGAGCGAATCGACCTGAGCCAGAACGGCATCAAGCCGTGCACTCGCTTGCTTCGCCGTTTCCCCCACATAGGATTCGGCATTACGGATCAGCAGATCCGATATTGAACGATATACAAGCCCCCCTGCAACGGAAAGCACTACGACCATAACCAGCAGGAAGCCAAGTAAAATTTGCACTCGGGTCCTGTTCAATTGGAGATTTGCTATCATCCTGTACATGTCCAACACATCCTTTAAACACAAAGAACCATTTCCTATATTACACTATAGGGATGGTCCATATGCAACATATTGAATTTAACAGGTTGTTCAAAAAGCCGTCTTTTTGAACTCGCACTTTAACAGGTTTGTTTCTCGCAGGATCAGCCCTTTACAGCGCCGGCGGATAACCCTTTGACTACCTTTTCCTGAGCAACAAAATAAGCGATCAGCAGCGGCAAGGAGCCGAGTGTGAGTGCAGCCATAATTCCCGGAATATTGACCGAAAATTCACCGTAAAAGGCGCGTAGTCCAAGCGGCAGCGTCATCTTGGCCGGTGTTGTTATAAGAATCAGACCGAATACGAACTCATTCCATATATGAATAAAATTATAAATTCCTATCGTTGCCAGAGCCGGAGACAGCAACGGGAGAATGATTTTCCAAAATAATTGGGGCTGGGTCGTTCCATCCATAATGGCCGCTTCATCGAGCTCTCGGGGAATCTCCCGAATAAACTGTGCCAAGATGATAATGGAGATCGGCAGACTAAAGGAGATGTAAGGACCTGCCAGCGCCCATAACGAATCGTACAAGCCGATTTCTTTGGTAAGGATATACACCGGAATGAGCGTAGTATGCACCGGAATCATCATACCGGCAAGAAACAAATAATAAATCGGACGGTTGAGCTTGAATCTCATACGAGAGAGTGGAAAGCTGACCATCGCTGACAACAGAATAACGGCGGCTACACAAAAAATCGAAATCATCAGGCTGTTCACAAAATAACGGTCGATCCCCAGTTTAAAAACAAGTCCATAGTTTTCAAGCACAAAGTTGGTCCATAAGGACGCGGGATTCTGAAAAAAATAAGTTTGTGTTTTCAATGAGGTCGCTATCATGTATACAAACGGATATCCGGTAAAGACCAGTAATACCAGTGCAATAAGATAAAGCCCTGCACGCTTTATCATGGAAAGCATTGTGATCATCCCCTTCTTTATGCTGTATTGTCCCCGATTATCAGGCTGTCTTATCGCGGGATCTGTCGGCCGCCAGGATGATGAGTGCAACCACAAATGCGATGGCGAACATCGTAAACGAAATGGAACTGGCATAACCCATGTTAAATTTGGAAAAGGCCTGCTTGTACATATAAGTTGCCATGAGCTCCGTACTACTGGACGGGCCGCCCGCGGTCATAACAAAAATCAGGTCGAAATATTTTAACGAGCCAATTACAGATAACACCGAGGATGTGATAATAGTCGGTTTAATCAAGGGAAGCGTAATGCTCCAAAACTTTTTCCAACCGCTGCATCCATCGATTTCAGCTGCTTCGTAAATTTCATCGGGAATTCCCGAAATCGCTGCACGAAATAAGATCATATAAAACGGCGTATATTGCCAGCAGATCGTCACGATTACCGCAATAAAAGCAGTCTTCGGGTCGCCCAGCCAGCCATTTTGCCACGAGCTAAGCCCGATAACCTCAAGCAGCTTGTTGACAATACCGAACATCGGATCATAAATGAATGTCCACAGAATTCCGACTGCCACGGTAGACATGAGCAGCGGCAGGAAATATACAGTACGAAATATACGCATGCCTCGAAGTGGGGCAAATAAAATGAGTGCCATGACAAGCCCAAGTGGAATCTGCGTTACCACAGAAGCGATAACCAGTAGCATATTATTAGAAATCGTCATCCAAAATACTTTATCCGATAACAATGTACTGTAATTATTTAGAGCTATAAACGTTTTTTCAGCCTGAATGCCGTTCCACTTAAATAGACTGTAATAAAACGTAGCAAAGATAGGATAGATTACATAGACGAGGTAAATAAGCAGTGTCGGGCCGATAAACCTTAGTAAAAACAGGTTGGTTCGAAGCTTGTTCTGTCTGCGGATCTGCTCGGTCGAAGTCGTGCCGCTCCCTGTCGGAGCAGAAGTCGCTGTAGGATTACTGCTGTTCATGGGAAGCTCCTTTCTCTTCTGGTGTGTTACCGGTAAGGGGAGGCATCCCTCCCCCTGATCAGTAATCAATTACCCGATTTATTTTTTCAGGACTTCTTTGGCTTTCGCTTCCATTTCTTTGGCTGCTGCAGCCGGGGTCATCGAATTACCAAATAAATTCTGGGTTGTATCTTTATGCAGCTCGGCAAGCTCAGCAGGCAAGGTTTGGTCGTAGAAGGTCTGCATGGAGGTTGCTTTGCTCAGCATATCATTGAGTTCTTTGGCAAAAGGATCGGAATAAGTAACTCCTTTAACTGCCGAGATTGTGCTCGCCTGATCCGCCATTTGCTGTGCAAGCTCCTTGGATGTCAAAGCTTTAACCAGCTCAATCGCTTCGGCAGGATATTTGGTCTTGGCAGCTACCGAGAATACAGGAGATACGCCCCCTACCAGATCGGTAACTTTACCTTTGCCGCCAGGTATTGCAGGGAATGGGAACATGCCTACTTTTTTCTCGAAATCAGGTGATTCCGCACGAATGTTATTAATGTAGGAAGACGTTTGCATTTCCATAGCCGCTTTACCTGTGTACATCAGCTGACGGGAATTTCCGGTGTCATACTGAATACCGTTAAAGCCGGGATTAAAAGCGCCGCGTTTAACCAAATCCTGAATCATCTCTCCGGCCTTCACATAAGTTTCGTCATCAAAGGTACGTCCCTTTCTTTCAAAGGCTTCGTTGAAGATTTCCGAGCCACCCAAACGGTTTGCAAAATACATCAGGTAGAATGCCGCAGGCCATTTGGTTTGGTTCGCTAGGGCGATAGGAATGATGTTCTCTTTCTTCAGCTTATCGATGATCGTAAGCAGTTCATCATAGGTTTGTGGTGGTTGTATATTGTATTTGGCGAAAATCTCTTTATTGTAATAAAAAGGAACGACGGACATGGCAAGTGGTGCACCATACACCTTTTTATCAAAGGTAGCTACATCCAGGCCAGCAGTCAAAAACGCATCGCTGCTGATTTTGCCAGTCAGGTCCAGCACTTGGTTAGCGCTTACAAATTGCTTCAACCAGCCGCCGCCCCAGGAGTGAAATACATCCGGTGGATTTCCGCCGCCCATTGCTACGGACAGCTTCGTCTTGTAAGGGTCATTAGGAATTTGAACCGCTTCGACGTCTACGTCAGGATGATCCTTCATAAATTTTTGGACGGCCGCTTCAATAAGCTCCTTCCGTTTGCCAGTGTCAATATACCAGAACGATAGCTTCTTTTTCTCACCAGCTTTAGCTGCAGGAGCTGGCTGGGTCGGTTTGGCATCTGGTGCTGCCGGTGCCGCAGGTGTTGTCCCACTCCCACTGCAGGCCGAGATGACAAACAATACACACACGCAAAGCATCGCAATCCACTTTTTCATTTGTATACCCCTTTCAATCTTGTAATTTGTTTACGCTTTCATAATATCATCGATCCTGATCATTAAATAAGGCACTCTGATATGCTAAAATGCCAATTTGATTGGAAATGTAAGCGTTATTAATTAAAAAGCAAAAAATCCCCTTCGTCGACAACTACCTTCGTTATCAATCGTAAGGGAATCCTATTTACTTGAGTGCCATCCGCTTGCTGTACTCGAGATTGATTTCATCGGTAATCCGGGTATAGGTCGGATCTTTCCTAAGCGTATCTACAAAGGTATCCCATTCCTGCATGGAAATTTTCCCGATGATAGCTTGTACCTTCGTATCGGCAATTTTCTTGTTGTAGTCGGCTCCTACTTTAAGCTCAGTTTGGGACACCAGACCAATCGCAGGGTCACCCGTAGATAACTTTGCTTTTTGTTCAGCAATTTTCATGTTGCGCTGGTATATTTCCTTGGGCATTCCTGCCGCGAACTGCCACAAATCCAGCACGGGCGTACTGAACATTTTACCCCATGTAGCCGTTCCTATGCTGTCTGCAAATGCTCTATCGTTAGCGATTTTCAGACCGTCAACCACCGTGTAATGCACACCCTTGATCCCGTAAAGCGTTAAATCCAATCCTTCACCACCGGAGCCATAATCAATAAATTTGAGGATGGCTTTCATCTTTTCCTCAGGTACGGTCTTGGGAATAGCCAATACACCGTTAAAGCCGGTAGTCTGCGTTACGAATGCTTTACCTCCTGCTTTGGGTGCCAAGGAAAGCATCGGGGTCCACTCGACCGACGGGTCTTTCTTCCATTGCTCCATCGTATATCTGAACAACGCTTCCGGTGTTTCCGAGGTCAATCCGGCTCTACCGCTTGTAGCGAGCTCCCAGAACTGATTTTCCTTCAGCACAGGGAAATCGTATGGGATCAGACCCTCGATATACAACTTGTTCAGGTAAACGAGTGTCTCTCTCATTTCCGGCTCCAATATCATATTGATCAGCTTGCCGTCCTGTTCCTTCCATTTACCAACGGTTCCCGTAAATACTTCTTCAACAACACGCCAATCCCGCATCGTATAACCAACCGTATTTTCTTTGCCGTCCGGCGCCAGGTCTTTAAAAGCCTTGAGCACGGTGTACAGCTCATCCATATGAGTTGGCATCTTGAGACCTAATTTATCCAGCCAATCCTTACGGATCGAGGCAAAACCACCCCCATTCAAGGGACGTCCTGCCGGAACTGCAAAGGATTTTCCATCAATCTGCGTATGGTTCCAAATCTTCGGGTCTAGTGTCATCAGGTTCGGATAATTTGTGATATAAGGTGTCAAGTCCCAGAACTCACCCTGCTTCACCAATTGAAGAAACAGGGGTGTCGTGATATTCGGGATTTTGATCAAATCGGCAATATCACCGGTAGCCAAAGCCACATTGACCCGATCCGCGTAATCGCCGCCAGGCACCCAGATTACTGTAAGCTTCGTATGGGTTCTTTTCTCAAATTCCTTCAGTACCGGATTATCCGGAGATGGAGGCTGAGCTATCGTGTAGTCCGCCATGATTTTGATATCGGACGGATTGCCAGAGGCTTGGGACTCTTCACTGACATGGACTGCAGGAGCTTCTGATGACGGAATGGAGCAAGCAGCAAAGAAAGACAAGGCAACCCATGTGGATACTAGGTACAGGGGCCGTTTATGGAGTATCGTCGTTTCACTGAATTTCATTGTGAATTCCTCCCATAAGATGAACGCAGAACTTATAAACGGGTGACCTGCTGCCAAATGGAAGGCTCCACCGGGATTCCATGCTCCAAATTATACTGCCGTCTGACAAGTGTATCCTCACCGGGGTATCGAACCGTACTGTCCTCTTCAAGTGGCGCAGCTCCTTGTAAATCAAGAATCGCCTCATGAATCCGTTCGTTAATGTAGTCAAGGTTAGGAAATGCACCGATATCAAAAGCCATAAATACTTGCGATACGCTATGCTCAACGGGCAGCTTGCCAATCTCATGAGTGGATTGACCATCCGCAAGCATTGCAGCCATCAGATCGAGCACAAGCGCTAAGCCCGAGCCTTTCCAAAAGCCGATAGGCAGCGGTCTTCCCGACTTCAGGATAGCGGATGGATCTTTGGTCAGGTTACCAGCCGTATCATACCCGCCATCAACAGGAAGCTGCGATCCAAGCAGCTTCTTCGTATTCAGCTGTCCATAGGAGAATTGGGAAATCGCCATGTCCAATACGATAGCTCCTTCTGCCCGTGGCACTGCAAATACAATCGGATTGTTGCCAAGCTTTCTTTCGGTGGAGCCCCACGGGGGCAGATTGGGCATCGTGTTGGTCCAGCAAATCCCTGCACAGCCTGCTTCTACAGCCTGCCAGCCATAGCTTCCGCCACGCATCCAATGATTCGTATTCCTGAGAGCCACACAACCAATGCCATGCTGCTTGGCCAGAGCAATCGCCCTGTCCATGCACAATCTGGCATTGAGATTGCCCGGTCCGAGATGTCCATCCCACCTCTCCATAGCCCCGAAGCTATGGATGCATTCCGGTACAGCATCGATATCGATATAACCCTTGTCCATATATTCGATGAAAGATGGAAATCGATTCAGCCCATGTGAGTACACCCCATCGAGACTGGCCTCGGCAAACAGCGCTGCACACTGCTGTGCCCGTTCTTCAGTGAAGCCCTTGCCAAGCAGCACGCGTACAAATTGATCCATCATCTCGGAAAAAGGAACTCTCAGCATGATCCAAAAACCACCTTTTCATCTGTATATATGTTTCCGCTTATTTGCCTTCATTAATTTGTTTTATAAGTTCCAATGCTACCTTCGGTTTACGATCATAGGTCAGCAATCCGTTAATTTCCTGCTCGACATCGGTCAGCTGCGTATAACAAAAGCCTTGTACGACCGGCGATTGCAGCAAGGGCTCCGTAACCGATTTATAGCGTTCGATAAAATCCTCATCGCTTTGAGCTGCTGAATAGCCCCAGCCTTCCCAATCACTTTTCTTGAATGATATGCCGCCATATTCCGACACATGAATCGGAGCGCCCTCATAAGGATAGTCAGGCACATGAATCCAACGGTTGGCTGGCTTTGCCTGAACTGCATTTTCGACGGTACGGTATCTTTCTACGAGCACTTCCCGGCTGCTTTCGTAATCATGTATCGTACAAATATCGGATTTAATATGCTCCCAGCCATCGTTAGAAATAACAAGTCGGGTGTCATCCAAGGACTTGGTTAAATGATACAGACCCAGCGCGTGCTGCTGCTGGAACTTGTCCACCAAAATATTCGGTACGCCCCAGCTTTCATTCAATGGCACCCAAGCCACAATGCAGGGATGATTGTAATCACGTTCGATAGCCTCTTGCCATTCCGAGGTGATGCGACGCACATAATTTTCCGAATATGCCGCGGCATTCGCCATCTCTCCCCATACGAGCAGTCCCAAACGGTCACACCAATACAAGTAACGTGGGTCCTCGATCTTCTGATGCTTGCGTGCTCCGTTGAAGCCCATTGCTTTGGTCAATTCAACATCCTGTTTGATCGCGTCATCCGTTGGTGGCGTCATAATACCGTCCGGGAAATAACCTTGATCGAGCACAAGCTTCATATAATAAAAACGGTTATTCAGGCATACCTTGCCGTCCTCGATAGCTATTTTGCGCATTCCAAAGTAGCTGTTTACGTGATCAATAACTTGATCGCCATCAAGCAAGAGGAATTGGATATCATATAAATTCGGTTTCTCTGGCGACCACCAGCGACCTCTTCCATGATCGTTAAAATCGTGCAATCCAACACGTCGCATCAGCTCCGACTCTGTGACTTTAACGATCTCTTCGGCTACCGGAGCTCCCTTAAAGGATATAATTGTCTTCAACCAAAGATTATCGCTTAGTCGTCCTTCAATAAATGCCCTGATTTTAATCTCGTTCGAATCGATGTAAGGGGTAAGCTTTACCTTGCTCAGATACGTCTCGGCTACAGGCTCTAACCAAACAGTTTGCCAAATGCCTGTAGTCCGGGTATACCAAATACTTGCCGATTCCTCCTCCCAATATTGTTTGCCTTTGGGAAGAGTCTGATCCTGGCTGTAGTCTTGAGCCTTCACGACGATTGTGTTCTCATTACCCTGCAGATGTTCGGTAATATCTACTGAAAAAGGGGTATGCCCACCTTCATGAACCTTCACCAACTGGCCGTTTACCCAGATCCACGACATATAATCAACAGCACCAAAATGCAATACGATCCTTTTGCCGACAAAGGCGGCGGGTACAGTGAAGGCTTTACGATACCAGACCGTATCATGAAAACCCGTATCTCCGATGCCGCTCAAGCTGCTTTGAAAGCAAAAAGGAACTTGAATCCTTTGACTAAAATCGTGCGATACATTCCATTTTTCAAGGTTCCCTACCTGATGGTCATCAAATTCAAATTCCCATTCCCCATTTAAATTAAGCCACTCAGACCGCTCAAATTGTGGACGTGGATAGTCTTGTCTATACGGCTGCACCGTCATATTTATCACCCTTATTCTATATTGTTAATACACAATGTACATTGCAATACTACAATATAAGTGTGGAAATGTAAACCATTGGACAACATCCTTTTTTTCAACCTTTCCTCTTCATAGCTGAACAGGTCTCACGGCTACCCCTGCGCATGCTTTTCCCGATATTGTCTTGGTGTCAAACCTTCGCTTTTTTTGAACATACGAATGAGGTAAGAGGGCTGATAATGCAGCAGCTCTGCGATTTCATTGATTTTCATATCGGTCTTGCACAGCAGCTCCTTACACTTTTCAATACGCAAACGAATAATCGTGTCGATAAAGTTCGTGCCGTGGATTTGTCTGAAGGCTTTACTCAGCTTGGAGGAGCTCATCTGCAATTGGTCTGCATACATCTCCAGAGAGACATCCATCAGGATTTCCTCTTTAATCTGCACGAGCAGCTTATCGATCACCTCCCGCAAATTACCGTCATAGGTCATAGACAATGTTTTGATAAAAGGGTGGATCAGCTTGTACTGGAACCAGTCTACGATCTGATCCGGCTCGGATAACAGCATCAGCTGCTCATACAGATGAACCCCCTCATACAAAGCATACATATTCACATCATGCTTGATAATCGTGTCATGCAGGGTGCCCAGCAGCTTCATCATCCCTTGATGGACCATCAATTCGGTACTGTTATCCCCTTGCAGCTCCTGTATAAACAGTCGAATTAAACGTACTGCTTCCTCCTCCAGACCAAGGCTGACGGCATGTACGATTTCTCTTTCCAGCTCGGAGGGGAAATGCTTCGCACTGTTAGGCTCTATCATAAATTGATTCATATCAAGCATTTGATTGGACGTATGAAGATCCCGGAAGCGCAGCGCTTTACGCGTCTGCTCCAGTACATTCGGCATATCCACCAGCGAATCGGATATTTTACTCGTGACAATCGTCACCTTCATTCGCAGCACATTATTAACCGCCGCGATATAATCATGGGCAAGCTTGTTGAGTACAGCCTTGATTTCCTCATTCGTAATGCTGCGATTCAGAACAAAAAACACACCGACAGATAAATCCTGAAAATTAATTACATGTACCATGTTCAGCTTCTCAGAGCACAGCTCCAATATAATGTTGGAGGCGGCGAACGTAATCAGCTGCGAATCCCGTTCAGAAAATTTACCACCCAGTTCGGATATCCCATGCAGCTGCGCCACCATAACCGCAAATCTTTTATCCTCTGCATCCCAATCCAGCTGCTTCATCTTGTCAATGAGCTCCGATTCTGTATGCGTATACAAATTACCCTGCAAAAATTGCAGCAGGAAGCTCTCTCTTAAGGTTGGTATGGATTCCTTGATCTGCATCGCAAGGGTCTGCTGCTCCACCAGCTGCTGATTCCATTGATTCTCAATGTAGGTGACCTCATCCTTTTCATCCGATCTGGTAGGCTTGGACGATTCGAACAAGCTTTTCAAGCGATAAATCGGATCGTAAATTTTGTTGGAGGCGAACCACGATAGCAGCAAGCCGACCGTCAGGCCGAATAGGCTAATCCAAAGAATTAATCTCGACAGCGAAGTGACCGGAGCAATGATTTGCGACATCGGGGTTGCCGAGACAAACGTCCATTTGCCGCCAAGCTTGGATATTTCCCCGTAGGATACGGTGTAGCTTTGACCTTGCCAGTCAAATTTAAAGGTATGATCGCGAAGATCCTCCTGGGCGATCCGGCTTCTTACCGCATCCTCAAGCGTGAGTTCTTCCTTGGAAAGTTCATTAGTGTGGGGAGTAGTTAAATAATCACCGTTCTCATTAATTAGGAAAGCAACGCCTTCTCCGGAAGCCAATTTTTGCACCATCGTATTTAATTTAGCCTGATCCAAATAAAGGATGAATGCCCCGTAGGAATCATACATTTGACCACCAGGAAGCTTGACCACAATAGCCTTGTACAGGGTGTCGGAATAACCCGGTTTTCTTAACGAATAGTTCCAATAGATGGTACGCTCTTTTTCCAATAAGGATCTTAATAGCTTCCTGTCATCCTCCGACTGAACGGATTGAAATCCAAATTCATCTCCAATAAGCTTATTGGCATCGCGTAAATATAAGCTCACTCCACCAATCAAGGAATTCGATTCCCTCATCAATGTAAACGATCTCATTAATTCATTCGTCTTTTGAAATTCCATAATAAAATCCATCTGCTTAAGCGACTCATCCATACTTCGATCAAAAGCAAGTCGCACCACCGTATGCTCCAAATTGGATAAATAATCCTCCATGTGCTGAATCGACTGGCTCAGCTGATTCTGATGGGCCTTATTCACTTCCATTCCAATACGATCCGTTCCGATATAGTAAAGAATAACACTGATTAATGCAATGGGGATGCATGTGATCAGCAGGACAATACTTAAATTTTTCCAATAGATTGACCCTTTATGTTTGCCCTTTGGCCTGCTCATCGGGACATTTCACATCCTTTAGTTGATGGGGCCCAATCGCCGCGCACCGATCACTGCTTTTGCAATTAATTGCGTATGTATAATATACATTGTATATTTTGTATATGAAATAATCAACAAAAGGTTATACGAATTCAAGAGCGCTGACAACGCAAAAAAGCTGCTGCATCCGATCAGATACAGCAGCTTCCATTAAGCGTCCCCATCCATCCCAATTGCACAATGACCACTCACCGTTGCTGCTACCAACTAAGAGGCAAGGGGTCGCCCTTACCTCTGCACAAATGAACTCGTACTCAGCTTATTTTTGAGCCAACCGATTTTTGTACTCTGCATTGATTTCTTCCGTAATTTTGGTGTAGTTGGGATCTTTCTTAAGGCTGTCTACGTATTTATCCCAGTCATCCAATGAAATTTTGCCAATAATCGTTTGTGTCTTCATATCAGCAATTTTTTTCGTATAGTCTGCCCCCATTTTAAGCTCTGTGTCGGAAACTAAACCAATAGCCGGGTCAGGCGTGGAAATTTTCGCTTTTTCTTCAGCCAGCTTCATGTTGCGTTGATATACCTCTTTGGGCATTCCGGCTGCATACTGCCACAGATCAAGTACAGGTGTACTGAACATTTTACCCCATGAAGCGGTTCCCACACTGTCGGCTACAGCCTTATCATTCGCAATCTTTTGGCCGTCAACAATGGAGTAGTGAACATCCTTGATGCCATAAAGGGTCAAATCCAGGCCCTCGCCGCCCGAGCCATAATCCACGAATTTCAAAATCGCCTTCATTTTTTCTTCAGGTACGGTTTTGGGAATCGCCAACACGCCATTAAAGCCTGTTGCTTGCGGTACATAAGCTTTGCCTCCGGCTTTTGGAGCCAGTGAAAGCATCGGTGTCCATTCGACCTTCGGGTCCTTCTTCCATTGATCCATTGTGTATCTGAATAAGGCCTCCGGCGTTTCCGATGTCAGCCCCGCTCTGCCGCTTGTAGCCAGCTCCCAATACTGATTTTCCTTCAGCACAGGGAAGTCCTGCGGAATTAAACCTTCCTTGTACAATTTACTCACATAAATCAGAGCTTCCTTCATCTCCGGCTCCAGTGTCATATTGACGAGCTTGCCATCCTTTTCCTTCCATTTGCCAACAGTTCCTGTGAATACCTCTTCAAATACACCGGAGCCGCCGCGCATAGTAAATCCGGTCGTGTCCTTTTTACCGTCAGGTGCGTTGTCCTTAAAGGCCTTCAAAACGGTATACAGCTCATCCAGATTTGTCGGCATTTTCAAGCCCAATTTGTCCAGCCAATCCTTACGAATCGAGAAGAAGCCACCGCCGTTCAATGGACGTCCCGCAGGAACTGCAAACGATTTTCCATCGATCTTGGTGTTATTCCATATTTTCGGATCTATGGCCATCAGGTTTGGATAGTTTTTGATATAAGGTGTCAAATCCCAGAATGCTCCTTGTTTGACCATTTGTCGGAACAACGGGGTTGTAATGTTCGGAATTTTAATCAGATCGGCAATATCGCCAGCAGCCAGCGCCACGTTCACGCGATCCGCATAATCACCACCCGGTACCCAGGTAACCGTCAGCTTCGTATTCGTTCTTTTTTCAAATTCCTTCTGCACCTGATTGTCTGGCGATGGAGGCTGCGCTATCGTGTAATCCGCCATCACTTTGATTTCCGTAGGCTTGGCCGGAGCTTTGGGCTCCTCCTTACCGGCAGCTGCCGGCGCAGACGCAGGCGCAGTTGAAGGTGCTGGTGACGAGCAAGCTGCGGCAAATGAAGAACATACGACCATCATGGATACAAATAACAGAGTCCGTTTTTTAAGTAACTTGGTTGTTGTTAATTTCACTGCAAATCATCCCCTTAAAATAGTTTGGCTTCCTGGTTTTATCTGATGTGGATAACTCACTTGCTCCAATTCGGGAGCTTGAGTTTACACTGCCCAACCGCCGTCACGTAGCTTGCTTTCATAAAGGTCAGTATCGATGTGCAAGCCGAAGCCCGGTGTAGAAGGTACAGAGATTTTACCGTCTTGAATAGTGTAGCCAGATGTATCGATACCCGGAATTTGCGCTTCATCCCATTCCACGAACATAAAACCCTCGATGGCTGGATATACCTGTGCCGAAGCAAAGTTTCCATAGAAGCCGCCATAGTTATGCGGGGCTGCTTTCACGCCGCTTGCAGCCAGTCGCTTCGCCAGCTTCAACCAATTGATTATGCCGTAATCCTTCAAATCGTATTGGATGGCATCGATCAAGCCTTGCTCCGCCCATTCCACAATCGGTCCCGCCGCCAAACCTTCACCGTCGGTGATCATGACGTTGATCTCCTCCTTAGCCAACCATGCCTTCAAATCACGGTACAGCCGATCATCCTCGTGGAACGCTTCCTCCATCCACAGCAGGTTGGCATGCGCCGTTTCTTTCAGAACATGCTTCGTCAAATTCAGGTTATAGCCGTTATTCGCATCGATTGAAATGTTGCATGCCGGGCCGACAACCTCGCGGATGCCGTTTACAATCGCGATATCCCGCTTCGTGCCTTCCATCAAGTCCATGTGCATCGCACCACGGCCGACCTTGATTTTAAAGCCGCGAAATCCTTCGTTATAGCCCTGCATCGCTTCCTCCTGCAGCAGCTTCACCGCATCTGCCTCAGAGCTTAGATGCAGATCATCAAAATACAAGGACGTATCATAGCAAGCAACGCTCAAGGGTGTCGATTGGCCACTCAGCAGCTGATACACCGGAATGCCTCTTACGTTCGCTAACCAGTCAAACAGCGGGAATTGGATGCTTTGAAAACGGTCCTTGATCCATTGATCCTCACAAAAGATTTCGCCTATCGGTGTCCCGATAAACGCTGCTGCTGCCTCACGGGAAACACGGGACCAGCTATACCCCGCGATGCCGCCAATCGTGATACGTACCAAGGGAAAGCTGACCTCTTTACCATGTACCCCCAGTCTTGCATTGCAACCCGCCGTTCTGCGGCGTTCACCTTTCATGAGTACCTGCTCGATTGACTCAATACGCCATGTGCTGTCCAAATCGGAAAAATTTTTCATTTTCATTTGCTCCTCTGCCATTTGTATTTATATGATTTTTGGTGTGCCGGATCGAGGTGAGCCCTGCTGCCGATGCGGGATTAAGCAACGACGAGCCAGCTGCACTTAACCTTTGACAGAACCTAACATAACACCCTTCGTAAAATGCTTTTGCAAAAACGGATATACCATCAGAATCGGCAAGGTTGAGATGACGACAGCAGCCATTTTGATCGTTTGCGTAGGCAGCTGCTTGTCTGATGACATTTCCACGGCTGACGCCCCACCCATCGCGGTATCGGAATCGATCAGCATGTTGCGCAGTACAATTTGCAGCGGTACCTTCGTAAAATCATTAATGTACAACACCGCACTGAAGAAGGTGTTCCAATAAGCAACTGCGTAAAATAAACCAAATGCGGCAAGCGATGCAGCAGAAAGCGGCAAAATGATCTTGAAAAAAATGCTCAGGTCGTTACAGCCGTCAATCATGGCGGCTTCCTCCAGCTCTACTGGAATACTGTCGAAGAAGCTCTTCATCAAGATGACATACCAGCCGCTGGTCAATACCGGAATAATGAGCGCCCATACACTGTTGATCAGACCCAAATCACGCACTAGCAAATACAGTGGGATAATCCCGGGATTAAACAGGATCGTGAACATGACCATGAACATCATCAGCTTTCGGCCTCTCAGCCTCTTGCGGGAAAGGCCGAATGAAAAGGCCGAGGTCACCATCAGGCTGAGCAGCGTACCCACCGTTGCCAGAAAAGCGCTGACACCCGTTGCCCGAATAAAAGCAGATGTGGACATTAAGTATTCATAGGAGCCCAGGCTCCACTTGCTCGGAAATAACACAAAACCGTATTTATCGATATACTCCCGTGGCTCTGTGAAGGAAACCACGAAAACGTAATACAAGGGGAACAACGTAATGATGCCGATGATGACCAGCAGCACAAGGTTTGCCATACTGAACAGGCGGTCGCCTAAGCTTTCTCTCATGAGGGGTGGCTCCTTTTTAAAATAAGATGGGTCGGGATGCGGGACAAAGAACAAAGGGATAAAATGCGGTGAATCGGTTGTCGCTGCGCGTCCGAAGTGTTCCTCCGAGCGGATGCTTACGAAGCAAGTTTGCCGAGGCAAACTCTCAGCTGTTGTTCCCGGATTTTATTATTGTATAAGGGATCTATCGGTGAAAATCCGGGAACAAAGGCACCGCTCCGCTATCTCCAGAACACCACGGACGCTCCGCTGCGTATTCACCGCATTTTGCGGCCCTCTAGGCCGCAGGGCGCAAGGCGCAGCTTATTTTATAAATATCGCTGAAGTTAAAGGGCATTTATTCAATGGATTAGCATTGAATATTGATTAGAGCAACGCCATTATGCGTTATTTGCATCATATCCGCATTAAGAGAGTACTCTTCTGCTGCATTTTCTAAGCGCGCGCGCTCTTGTAACGATGAAGAACATCGTTACAAGTTCAAGAAATGCCACTTAGTCTTGCGGTACGATGAAAAACACCGTAACAGGGCAATATAAAGGTCTAAATCCGCTGAATGTCCGTTGTAGCGATGAAAAACATCGTTACAAGCGCTCCTTGCGGTTTGTACTCCTTATAACGATGTTTTTCATCGTTATGGAACCGATCTGAGGTAGCAAGGGAAGCCGAATGTGATATTGAGCGATATAGGGGGCAGAAAAGGTGTACATCATCATCATTTTTTTGCAAATGACAGCTTCACTACCAGCAAAGCTGTTAAACGCTGATTATGATTCAGCGCATTCATCCCTTAGCAAGATACATTACGCTGGGCGAATGTATCTCTCCCTCTACTCCCTCCTTGTTTGGAGCGTGTTCAAAATGAACAGCGGAGGAGAAGGGGTGTGCTGTAGGAGCGTAGCGTTCGCCTTTGAAATCGTGAATATACCGCTGAATATAATAACCATTCACGATTTCAACAGCGACCGGAGGCATACCCCTTCTCCATAGCGATCAACATTTTGAATATACTCTTTTTTGAACACACTCTTTTTGAACACGCTCCAACGCTTTAATATACTCCTTCTTCACCAAACCGCTTGGCCAGCCAGTTGGCACAAACAACAAGCGTCAAGCCAATTACCGATTTGAATAGTCCAACAGCAGTGGTATAGCTGAATTGACCTTGCTGGATACCGTTACGGTACACATAGGTTTCAAAAACATCAGCAACATTTGCTACCGCTCCATTCGCCATCAGGAACACCTGCTCAAAGCCAACATCCATAATATGACCCAAGCGGAGAATCAACAAAATTATAATGACGTTGCGAATGCCCGGCAGGGTCACATGCCACATTTGCCGAATCCGGTTGGCCCCGTCGATCTTGGCTGCTTCATACAGCTGCGAATCGATACCTGTGATCGCTGCGAGGAAAATGATCGTCCCCCAGCCGGTATCCTTCCATATATTTTGTCCGGTCAATAGTCCCCAGAACAAGTTCTCACTGGTCAAGAAAGCAATTTTCGAAAGCCCCATGTATTCCAGCATCAGATTGATAATGCCGTTCGTCTGCGATAAGAGCAGGAACGTAATCCCCGCAATGATGACCCACGAGAGAAAGTGCGGCAGGTACACCACAGACTGAATCAACCGCTTAAAATATTTGTTGCTCACTTCATTCATGCAAAGGGATAACACAATGGGCAAGGGAAAGAAGAAGACTAGACTCAGGAGACTTATCATCATCGTGTTGCGAAAGAGCAAGTAGAAGCTTGGGTTCGTGAAAAAGCGGATGAAATGCTCGACACCGACCCAAGCGCTTTTGAATATTCCCATATAAGGGGAATAATCCTGAAAGGCGATGATGATGCCCCACATGGGGTAGTATTTGAAAACAAGAAAATACAGTACGCCTGGCAAAACCAGAAGATATAAATACTTATCTCTTTTCAGTTCGGCCCATAGCGAGGCTTTGCTTTTACTTTTGGAAAGCGATTGTGAGATTGACTTTGTCGCTTGCATATCCATGAAGCCTTCCTCCTTAAAGTGTTCTTTGGTGTGAATCGATTAGCTTATGCCCTTACTTTAGGATAGAGCTTGCCGAACGTGCAATAATAACAAATTATTACTATGCCTCTGAAAAATTTCCGGCTATAGTCTTTTTTTGAAATCACGCAGAGACTGGAGTTAAAGCTGTTAAATTGGGCACTCTGAGCAATTATCTTTTTTACAAATATCAATTACAGACACAAAATATTAGTTGCAAGCATTTTGTTTTATCCCCCTGTACCTTACACTTGGAGTATAACAAAACAGATATCGCAGCCCTTTCAGGAGAGGCGATTCGGTTTTGAACTTCAAAGGAGGGCATTACTTATGACTGTTCAAGTTCAATTCGAAAGGACCACTCCCCTTACCGAAGAGCAAATTGCACAATACAAGGAGGATGGATTTATTATCATCAAAGGGGGCTGCTCTGACGATTTGATCCACACCTTCAATGCTCATATTCATGCTATCCGCTCATCGGATGAGATGCCGGACTGGGCCAAGCCCAAAAAGGGCAAAGAGTTCATCGATGATAATGACCGCTTCTCCGTTCGGTTATTTAACCCACACCTCCATGATGGATTTTCACTTCAGATGATGAAGCTGCCCATCGTTCGCGGGTCACTGGCGCAGCTGCTCGGAGACGAGGCCACAGGCGTTCAAAGTATGTATTTTTATAAGGAACCGAATTCCCCCGGGCAAGCGGCACATCAGGATTATTATTATATTCGCAATGAGCCGAATAGTTTGACAGCAACGTGGATCGCGATGGAACAGGTCAATGAAGAAAATGGATGTCTATGGGTCATACCGGGATCACATAAGCTGGGGGTTCTCTCCCATGGAGCCGTCAAAAATTTGCAGGAGCACGAGGCGTGGACTGACGAGGTTGAGGACGTTGATTTAAGTAAAGAAATTCCGGTCATCATGGACCAGGGGGATATCCTTATTTTTGACAGTTTGCTTATCCACTCCTCTACCCGCAATCGCTCGAATCGTTGGAGGCGTTCTTACGTGTGCCACTATATCCGGCATGATTCCAAGATTGAAAGAGAGGATTTAAAACGTAAAATATCTCTTGTATAATAGGAGGTAAATACGCTTTTACGAGGGCAGGGATCGGGATGATCGAACAATCAGGGACGGAAGCGACTCCGTCCTTTACTGTTATTAAAACTTATGGTGGCAGTGTAGTTTATGGTCCCGGCGGGGCGTATGGTCCACGTATTCAGCAGGATTTGCAGCTCGTACTGCTGCATTCAGGCGCCATGACCGTGGAAATCGACAAAGTCAAACATCAGGTCCCCCCTGGACATGTGGTGCTTCTTAAACCCGGACATATGGAGAACTTCGTGTTCGCGGATAAACGGGAAACCTGGCATCGCTGGATCGCTGTTTCAGTTGAGCCTCTGGACGGGATGGTGATCAACTTCCTGGATTCCCTCCCTCTCTTCATTCCTTTATCCGAAAAGATGAATCAGCTAACAGACATTATACGATCCCTGCAAAGCGATGGTGTGCAGCAAGACGAGGAAATAATCCGAACATTGGGACGAGCAGCGATATTATTATATTTGGCAGAATGCAGCCAAGGGAATATCAATGACAGAAAGCATCCTTCCGTACTGATTGCCAAGGAGGAAATTCATAAGCGATATGCTGAGGATTTGACACTAAGCAGCCTATCGAAGGTTACTAAACATACACCAGAGCATCTGATTCGTTTATTCCGACGTGATGAAGATATGACGCCCATCCAATATTTATGGAACTACCGTGTCAAGCAGGGAATTGACTTGCTGCGCAGCACAGGCCTGCAGATTGGAGCCGTTGCTGAACAGGTAGGCTTCAAAACCTCCTACCATTTTGCCCGAACGATCAAACGACACTCTGGAAAAACACCAAGTGAAATTCGAAGAGAAAGCTATAATCATGTGATCCCACCTGGTTAACCTTTTATAGCCCCGGCAGCAAGCCCACTGACAAAATATTTTCGACCAACGACACTTAACAGAATGATTGTTATTTGTGTAGAGTATTTGATTGGGAAGCTGACCGAAGAGTATCATACCCAGATGAAGCAAGCGGAGACCCATCTTAGGGATTATAGTTCAAGAAAGCAACCGGTGTACCCCCGGGTCAATACCGAAAGCTGTACCTCTAAAGATTGGACGGCCTTCCCTCCATGTAACAGAATCAAGGCCGTTCACAGTCACAATGGACTGGAGAACGGCCTTGGTTCGTTTGTTAGTTCTTATCGATTTCCTTAAACTCGATCGTTGCCCCTAATTTGGCTACGGAATCAAAGTAAGCGTAACGCTCCTTACCTTTTTCCTGCTTATGGAAGGCAGGCATTCCCTTGCTCTCCATTAGCTCAATATGCTCCTCAAAGCCATCAATATGAAATGTCATAAAATGGATGCCAGGACCGTGCTTTTCTCTAAATTCCGTCCATGGACTAAGCTCATCATAAGGCTCAATCAATTCCAGATAAATCGGTTCCAATGGAATAATAGCCGTCCGGCACCGTGCATTCCGATATTCCCCCCTGTACCATACAAAAGGGGTATTGCCGCCCTCTGGTGTAGCAGCAGTTACTGGTGCCTGAGATAACTCTGAATCGGTTGGTCTTGGCCTGGGTGCTCTCATCTTGGTCGGGTCAAGCTTGAACAATTCCACATAATACTGGAACGCTTCCTCCAGATTGTCCACGACGACACCCAGCTTGATGATTCGGTTGTTCGATATTTGTTCCAAGTCAGACACTCCCTTTATTTAGGATTTGGCTTGCGGTGATTCAGGATCAAGCTGCATAAACTCAATACGGTTTCCATCCGGGTCTCTAACCCAGCACTGCCAGTTCAAATCCGCCGCCATCTTGGGCTCCACATCCAAAGTCACTCCTTTGCTCTTCAAATGGTTGGCGATTTCTTGAATGTCGTTGACCTCCAGGCACAGATGGTTATAGCCTTTCGTAACTTTGGTGTCGTTGTCGACTCCCTGCTTGCCGTTATAAAAAAGCTCGATGAATTGTAAATTAAAGACCTTTAGATAAACGATCCACGGCTCGTTTTTATCGTTTTTTAATTCGAAGCATTTTTTAAACCCAAGCACGTCGCAATAAAATTGCAATGATTTGTCCATATCGATTACGTTGTAGGCTGTATGGCCGATTCCTTTATACATGTGAATAACCTCCGCTTTTTTGAGTTCGATTGTTTGATTACAGGTTAAAGCTATGGATGGTGCTCTGTTATTAAGTGACAAGGTATTCCTTTGGACGACTTATACGGCGCTCACCTCCAGCAATAATAAACAGATGACTCAGCCTTTTACCGAGCCGTCGGAAAGTCCTTGTACAAAGTACTTGCTGCACAACAGGAAAATGATCAGCACAGGTACAGAAACCAACACGGAGGCGCCCATCATAGCCCCCCAATCCACTACGAATTCTCCGCTAAAATGAGTAATGCCTATAGGCAGGGTTCGCACAGTATCGGAATTCGTTAAATTTAATGCGAACAGGAACTCCTCCCATATATGCAAGAAAGCATACACGCTTACAGCGATAAGTCCGGGTGATGAAACAGGCAGAATGATCCGAAATAAGGCACCAATCGTGGTTGTGCCATCGATTTTAGCTGCTTCCTCAAGCTCCCTCGGTACGGTCTTGAAAAACGAAGTGAGCATGATCACCGACATCGGGATCGTCAAGGCAACATTGGCAATGATCAGGCCGAAAAAGGAGTCAATTATTCCGATTTTCGAGAAAGTCATATAGATCGGCATAATAATGACAACACCTGGCATCATTTGACCATACAGCAATCCGGAAGAAAGTTTCTTCGATCCTCTGAACTTGAATCTGCTGAATCCGTAGCCCGCCAGAATGGCAATCACTAACGTGATTAAGGTTGCGCTGCAGGTTACCACGATGCTGTTCAGGAATGCCCTGGGAATTCCGCTTTCAAACAACACCTTGTGATAGTTCGTTAAAGTAGGCTGCTGTACCGTAATCCGTGGTGGAATCGTGAAATTTTCGTTCATCGGCTTGATCGATGTGATAAACATCCATATGGCCGGGAACAATCCGAACAGCATAAGCCCAATCAGGAACAGGTAACTTAGGATGGATCTACCCAAAGGACGGTGTTCACGCTTCATGATCAGCCATCCTCCCCCTTCATAAATAGCCTCATATACACAAAGCTTAAAACGGCTGTAATGATAAATAAAATTGTACTGGCTGCAGCAGCAACACCAAAATTGTAATTTTGAAAGCCTGCTTTATAAATAAACAGGGAAAGAATTTCTGTTTGATGAGCCGGGCCACCCTCTGTCAGCACGTATACGAAGGTAAACGCATTCATCGTCCAGATGGTGAGCAGCAGGATGACGGACATACATGTGGAGGAAATATGCGGGATAGTCACCGTTGTGAATTCCCTCCATCCGGTTGCCCCATCGACTCTGGCCGCATCCTTCAATTCCTTTGGAACCGATTGCAAAGCGGCCTCAACCATAATCATGACCAGCGGATACATCTTCCACACATTGACCAGAATTGCGGAAAACAATGCGGTATGCTCATCGGATACCCAGTTGATGCTGGTAGACAGGATACCAAGCGATTTCAATATATAATTGATAATGCCAAAATCCGCATGGTACAACCATTTCCAAACATTCACGCTAATAATGCTAGGGATCACCCATGGGACCATCAGCACGATGCGAATCAACGTTTTCCATCTGATAAAATCCTGATTAATCACAACGGCTGCAGCAAACCCAATTAAAAACTGAAAGACTACACTGCCAATCGTCCATAAAAACGTAACATAGAGCGATAGAAGAAACTCCGGATTTTTAAACAGCTCTACATACTGCGCAATACCGACGAATTTCCAGCTGTCCGAGTAGATATCACTTTTATTAAAGCTTAATACGATCGTATAAAGCAGAGGAAAGATCATGATAAGAGCAATAATCAGTATGGCAGGAAAAACGAACATCGGACCCGGACTACGAATATTTTTCAAAGCTTGCACTTGGTTTACCTCCTTACATCCATCACTCTGGATGAATCGACCGTAGCGGAACAGTTACAATTCGATAACTATTATTTTTTTGCCAGCAGATCATCGATTTCCTTGGATGCATTTTTCATCGCTTCCTCGGGTGTGATTTTACCGGAAAGGGAGCTCTGGATTTGATTAAATACACTTTGTTTAATTTGGGTCAACTCTGGAATTTGCGGCAGAGGCTGTGCAAAGGCAAGTGCGTCAACAAAAGCTTTGGTTTGCGGGTCCTGATACTTCGGATCTTTGGCAGCCGATTTTCTTGCTGAGAAGGTAATGCTGTACTTGGTAGATATTTCAGGCGTTGAAAGAAAATTAATGAATTTCCACGCAGCCTCGGGATTTTTGCTCGAATTGGTAATGGACGTACCCCAACCGCTAAGAATCGTTTTACGGGTTTGATTGGCAGGAACCATCCCGATTCCCAAGTCAATATTCGCATTGGCTTGTTTAATCGGCGCTACATCATAAGCTCCCGACATATACATCCCGATTTTGCCGCTGGAGAACAAGTTGCGGTTCGCAATATTATCGTTTTGCAAAATGCTGTTCGGTGTTACCTTATGTTTGGTGGACAGCTCCACATAAAGCTTGGCCATCTCAACGGCTGCAGGCTCATTCAGCATCGATTTGGTATTGTCAGCATTAAGAATACTGCCACCATTGGATTGGATCATGTTAAATAATTGAGTTGTTAAATTTCCGAAATTAGTCCCGACCAGGCCAATGCCGAATACGTCTCCTTTCGTTATTTTCTGTGCATCCTCAAGCACCTGCTTCCAGTTTTCCGGTGCCTTGGCAGCATCTATGCCTGCATCTGCAAATAATTTTTTGTTATACAAAAGACCATGTGTTTCGGCACGATAGGGAAGCGTATAAATTTTATCCTTCACTTTGGCCGATTGGATCGAGCCGTCAAAAAAGTCGGTTAAATCCACTTTATCGGTTTGAATATAACTATCCAACGCTTGAAGTCCGCCTATCGTTGCAAACGGAGTCACCCAATCCAGGTTGATATTAATGATATCCGGTCCGTTTTTCTGTTTGAGAGCAATCAAATATTTATCAGACATGCCGTTATCAGGGTTATACTGAGCATTGATTTTGATGTTCGGATTTTTGCTTTCAAATTCTTTGATGACGCCGGGGGTAATGGCTTCATTCCAGGCTGCATCCCAGAAAGTCAATTCTACCTTCTTGTCAGCGCTTACACCATTGGCAGCATTATTATCCCCGCATCCGGCCAGAAGCGATCCTAACATACCGATGGCAGCCCCCGTCACACTTAGCTTCTTCAGATTCAACATTGTGGTTTCCCCCTTAGTTTGGTACATAAGTTTTCAAGCAGTACCTGTGGTACTCTTCAAAAATAGACTCCTATTTGATGCCAACCCTTATGCAAATCACTCCTTCCCATGCTTGCCACCTAATTAAAGCGGCATTGGTTTGCCCAGGTGATTAATGAAAGCTATTTTACTTGTAACCGTAATCTTTTTTTCGATGATATTATAAATTCCTTCGGCTGCAGCTGCCGGCTCGCTTGGTGCCTCTTCTCCACCCATATCCGTCTTCATCCAACCCGGATGCACGGCATACACGGTTATTCCTTGATCCTGAACGTAATGCCGCAGCCTCTCCGAGAACATGTTCAATGCAGTCTTGGACATACTGTAAGGATAGTTCGTACTGAATGCATTAATAATGGTGCCTGCTTCCGAGGAAATATTCATTATTACCGGTTCGGTGCCTGCACTGATGAGTGGCAGCATATGTTTGACCACCCGCATCGGCCCAAACGTGTTGATTTCAAAGCTGTGGCGAAGGAGATCAAAATCGAGCTCTTCGATAGTTTTTTCTCTTTCCAGCATAACGGCCGCATTATTAATAATGGCATCCAGAGAGTTTGTCGTTTTGTGGATCTCGCTGCATGCCTTCCTCACCGAATCTTCATCAGCGACATCGATTTCAATCAAATGGACCCGATTCGGATATTGATCATGCAACGAACCCAGCATCGCAAAGGAATCCGCTGATCTTACACCTGCGTAAATAGCATATCCTCTCTGCAGCCCCTCCACCGCCAAGCAATACCCTAATCCCCGATTGGCTCCTGTAATAAAAATAGTTTTCATGGCTAGCTCCCATCTCTTATTTTTTTGGACGCGCGTTTATTTGTGATTAAAAAAAACGACTAATATTGGTGCTATTCCTTGTCTCTATGATGCGAAAATGTTCTTGTAAACGGATATTCTCGGGATTTATCCCTCTCATTACCCATGCCTTGTGAAAGCGCGTTTATATATGAATGTAAAAGAATGAAGCTGTTCCTTACTCTTCAACTCTTTTACAGGATTCTCTTTCGACCAATTCCAAATCCAGGGTTACTTTTATCGACTCGTTGGCAACACCATTTTCTACAGCCTCAATCACACTTGTAGTAATCCCGGATATAAACTCCTTAAAGTTAGAACGAAACGTGGTTAACGCAGGTTTGTAATAAGCGCTCAGCTTCTGATCATTGATTCCAATAATGGAAATATCGTCGGGAACCTTTAATTGATGATCATTAGCGGCACGAATCGCACCAAAGGCAATACTGTCATTTGCTGCAAATATCGCTGTCGGTAAATCGGTTGAATTTCTAATCAAATTGTCCATCGCCTCATAGCCGCCGGATTCGTATTGACCGTGCATGATCCAATGCTTCTTAACCTCCAGGCCGTGATGCTGCATGCGATTCATAAAGCCTTTGAACTTGAAGCTGGCGGAGGCTCTGCTCATTGTACTATTGATAATCCCGATTTTGGTATGATTTAAACGGACCAAATAATCCACAGCTTGCATAGCGGCCCCTTCATTATCCAGGTTATATACAATTCGGTTAGGCTCACTGCGTCCTGGTAGAACCTGATCTAATATTCCTACGATAAACCCTCCGGCGATCAGCTCCTCAACGATAGGCTCATGATTTTCCGCTCCTATAAATATTCCACCGGCAATACGCTCCTGATAAAATACTTCTTTGACATTTTTCATGTTATCTGCTGTACTCAAGTCCCGAATTATATAGGCAAGTACATTATATCCAAGAATGGAAGCGTTCTCGATTATGCCTGTAATCAACAAATTGGCGGAAGAATCTTCGCTAAAGTGAGATTGATCGATAAAGAATAAACCTAATGTTTTGGTCTTTTTGCCAGCCAGAATTTGCGCCGATATATTGGGAAAATAATTATATTGCTCGATGACCCTCATGACCTTTTCCCTTGTTTTGGCCGGGACATTAGGGTAATTATTGATAACTCTGCTTACTGTACTTCTGGACACACCTGCAATTTCAGCGATTTCCTTGCTTTTAATATCCAAGTTTCTCAAAATGCCATCAGCCATTCCTGTTTTTTGTGGACGCGCGTTTATTCTTGGATTCAACTTATCATATCGATTCATCTCTGTCAATGGGGAACCGCTTTCGTATTTGCGGATTTGGGTGCAGCCCATTTACAGCAAAAAGGGCAGACGAATAATCGTATTCGACCTGCCCTCGTATTCAATTGATGAGACGGCGTGCGCCCCAATAGTGCTCATCATAATAAGGTGTACCAAATAAAGTGCTGATTTTCACTTCACGGGTGCCCATAGTTCCCGCCTGAAGAACCTGATTATTGCCAAGATAAATTGCAACGTGGGAAACGCCGCTCGTATAGGTGCCCTGTAAAAATACAAGATCGCCTTTACGAAGATCACCTTTATCTACAGGTGTTCCCATTTGACTCTGCAATGAAGAAGAATGAAGAAGGTCAAAACCGTTTTCATTAAACGCATATTGAACAAAACCGGAGCAATCAAATGCCACATACGGGGTATCGCCGCCAAACACATAGGGGGTTCCAAGCTGCTTCATCCCTGTCGCAATGATAGCATCCGCTTGGGCTTCCCAGCCTTTTGCTTGCGATCCTGGTAGATTTATAGAAACACCGGCATGCACATTTTGTGGATCGATCTGCGGATTAGCAGCGATAAGGTCGGAAACATTAACATTTAACTTTTGTGATATGCTCCAGAACGTGTCGGAATCTGTAGCAAGGTACGGATTTGTTGATGCCGCGGAAGCTGAAGCTATACCGCCAAATAAAAGACTCCCGGCCAGTACAGTTGAAATGACAAACCTTTTCATGCAATTCCTCCTAAAATTTATTCCTGTCACATACAAAGTCTATCAAACTATAGTAATAGAAAGTATGTGTAAATTATGGAAACCAAACAACGCACAACAAAAAACCGCCAGCACACCACGACTGCTGCTCCCCTATTGTGTTTAAAAATGGTATTTATTGACGATATTATTAATTATTCTCGATGAACATACAACTCTAAGGACTGCTTGTCCGTCTATATTAAATAATGTCTACAAATCGAGTCTGAGAGCCTTTACATATGAACATAGTTTGGTATGATCGGATAAAGGGAGTGTCTATTTACTATGAAGCTTATGAATAACAAAATCGCTTTTCTGCTGGTGCTAGTAAACATGGTATGGTTGGGGGGGTGTTTCTACCATTCGTCAGAACCCTCCATCGCGTCCCTTCCTTCCATACCTTCCCTCCCAACCCAATCTTCCGAGGTGGCCGCGCCTATCACTGCTTCTGCTGTCTTGAGCACACCTGCAGTTGAAACGACTTTACCCGTACCTGAAGAAGCCCCGGCTCGACCCGAGCCTGAACCTCCAGAGTACATGCTTGAAATTAAAGGGAAGTCCAACCAGCTAACTCCCAAAGCTTTAAAAAGCATGACAGAGTGGCGTGAGAACATCATTACTTTTGCCCGGAAACATCGTGACAGCGTCTACATCAATGGGCCTGACCGGAATAGGGTCGCTCTGACCTTTGATGATGGTCCTGATAACGTCAATACGCCTGTTATTATCGATTCATTGAAGAAATATGGGGTTAAAGGAAGCTTCTTTTTTGTAGGCGAAATGGCCAAAATCTACCCGGGGGTTGTGCGCCATGCATTCGATAATGGAAACCTGGTGTTAAACCACAGCTACAAGCATGACAATTTAACCCAAAAAACCAATCATCAAATTCAAGCGGATCTCAATCAAACTGACAAAATCATTGAGGATATAATCGGCAAGAAGCCTGCTCTGATGCGCTCACCGTATGGGGATACCGATGAGAAAGTAGTCGCCGCTGCAACCGAAACAGGTCATAAGATCGTTCTATGGTCGATAGATACATTGGATTGGTCTCAGCGAGAAAGTGATAATATTGTTCATAATGTCATCGATAATATTCGAAATGGCGACATTATTCTCATGCATTCCACTTCAAGAACAAACGAAACCGCCAAGGCCGTGCCGATTATGATTGAAGAGCTGCAAAAACGAAATTACGATATCGTTGATCTCGAAACCTTGCTAAATGTGCAAGCATACCAATAATCATCTGGTTATGCATACAGATATACAATAAAAACGAGCCTGCTGAAAGACTGCGAGGCTCGTTTCGTATGCAATGGATTCAGCCGCTCCGGTTTCACCCGTATTTATAGGTAATGCCATAGCCGCCTTTTGGATATACCCAAGCGATATTATCGGATGGACAAGCAATCCGACAGGTGCCGCATTCAATACAGTTCTCAAAGGCTACTGTCGTAATCTTCAGCTTTTTCTCCCACTCATAGACGTCAGACGGACAAAAATAATTACAGTCCTTGGTCTTGCAGCTCAAACAGGTTTCCGTTTCTTTAATGACCAAATGGGACTCCGTATCGCATTTATAACGGATCGTAAATAGCTTTTCAGAAACATTACAGCTCATCCGTTCATCGCCCTCCACCCTTTATAGCCTAATTTCATCAGATTCATGGTACCGCCGGCTGCATCTTTAATTAAATTAACAGCCATTTTCTGTTTATCTGCTTTAGGGATGCCGTCAACTAAAAACATATTATACGCCGCTTCATTTAATGCCCGGGGCAGCTTATCGAATAACAGCTCGGGATTTTGTTCTTTGAGAAATTGGTGCATGCCTTTGTACTTTTTCAAATCCTTGTGTACAAAAGAGCTGCGGATTTTCTGGTCATAAGCGTTCAACGAAGCGGCCGAGAAATCACCTCTGCCTTTAGCTTCAATAATAGCCTCGCCTGCTAGGCGGCCTGAAGTCATCGCCAGATTCGTGCCTTCCCGATTCACAAAGTTGACAAGCTGAGCCGCGTCTCCACATACGCACCAGCCATTTCCAGACAGTGGAGGTATCGAATGAAAGCCTCCTTCGGGGATCAGGTGACCCGAATATTCCTTGGTTTCCCCGCCCTGAATTAATTTACGGATCATCGGATGCTGCTTCACGGCATCCAGGATCGCATAAGGCTTAACCTTTTTGTCCCGCAGATGATTCACCATGACCCCAACGCCTAACGAAATGGTTTCCTTGTTCGTGTACAAGAATCCCATCCCCGCCATGCCAAGCGAGGTTTCACCCATAAATTCAATGGTGACGCCTTCGTCTCCTTCAAGACCGAAGCGATCCTCGATCTTTTCCTTGGGCAAGGAGATGATTTCTTTAACCGCCAGAGAAACCTCATCGGGCTTCCATTCCTTGTGAATGCCCATCGCCTTACCGAGCAGCGAATTTACACCATCCGCTATGACTACGACATCCGCATACAAATTGCCATCATCCCGATCGGTCTTGACGCCCACTACCCGGTCGCCCTCGCGAATGACATCCAGTGCAACTGTTTCATAGACGGGCAGAGCCCCCGCAGCAACCGCTTTGTCCGCAAACCACTGGTCGAATTTGACTCGCAAGCCGGTAAAACAATTATAGGGCTCCGAATATTTTTCATTCCGATGTCCAAAGGTCACCATCGATTCCTTGCCCATCATCCAGATTCGCTGTTCTACAATATACCGCTCCATCGGGAAATTACGTTCCTTCCAAAACTCCGGTACGAGTTCCTCGATTTGCTTACGATATAATACACCACCAAACAGATTTTTGGCACCGGGAAATTCACCACGCTCAAGCAATACAACAGACAAGCCGGCCCGGGACATCGTTAATGCGGCGGCGGCACCGGCTGGTCCACCCCCAACAATGATAGCATCAAATTTTTCGTTCAAAGCAATCCGCTCCTCACAATAATAGTTCCACTCCTGCATGACGACGAAAAATGATGGCTTCTATACAGATTGTTCCAAATTCTGCTGACGCGAAGGCTCTTGTGATGCTGCCTCTGTATTCGGTAGTTGAATGCCGAACAGGCTTTTACGTTTTTTGACTTCTTCCGTTATCGCTGGCACGATTTTGAACAAATCCCCCACAATCCCATAATGAGCAAACTGAAAAATCGTGGCTTTCTCATCCCTGTTGATTGCGATAACGATGTCCGAATTGCCCATACCTACCGTATGCTGAACAGCGCCCGAGATCCCGATGGCAAAATACAGCTTCGGCCGGACGGTTGAGCCTGTCTGTCCGACCTGGTGCTCATGCTTGATCCACCCGGCATCTACAGCTGCACGAGAAGCGCCGACAACCCCGCCCAATGCATCGGCCAATTCCTTGAGCATCGCAAAAGGCTCAGGCCCTCCCAAACCGCGACCGCCGGATACGATGATATCGGCTTCCTCCAGATTCAGATTACCTGTATCCCGTATAAAGTCGATTACTTGCGCAGCAATTTCCTCTTCAGGCATCAAGCTCTCGATCCTGATGATCTCAGCTTCGCGTGTCTCATCCCGTGGCAATGCCTGGAATACGCCGGCACGCGCAGTCGCCATCTGCGGACGATACTGCTTGCATAGAATCGTTGCCATCATCTTCTCGGAAAAGGCCGGTCGGCTGGCCAGCAGCAGCCGCGAGGGGTGCGGCTCCACGTCCAGCTCCGTTGTATCCGCGGTAAGCCCTGTCGGCAGGTGTGTCGCGATCGCTCCAGCCAAGTCCCGTCCTGTTCCCGTCGCGCCGAACAGCACAATCTCAGGCTTCACCTCATCGATCAGCTTCAGGCAGATACGGCTGTAAGGCCGTGTCCGATATACACCAAGCTCAGGCGCTTCACACAAATAAACCTTGTCAGCACCATAATAAGCAGCCTCCTTCGCAAGAGGCTCAACTCCATTGCCGATGACCAGAGCCAGTAAGGGAACCTCCAGCTTGGCTGCAAGCTTCTTACCTTCACCCAGCAGCTGCCAGGACACCTTCTTGGCTTCCCCATCCCTTTGCTCAATGACAATTAAAACCCCACGATACGCCGACCAATCCGGCATAGCCCCCGCATCCTGTGTTTCCTTTTTTGGTTCATTGGACATGTTGTCGCCTCCTAAGTCCAGCCTAATCGGCTTGGTAAGTCCCGCTCCCACAGCTGGTCAAGCAGCTGTACGGCAGTTGCCTCCGGTGAATCGCCTGTGATCATTTTCGAGTTGACGGCTTTGACCTCGGGTACCCAGGTTTTGGACACGATCGTTGGCGAGCCTTTCAATCCAATCATCGATCGTTCCAAATCCGGAAAATCGGCCGTCGTCCATACCACCGGCTTGTACCTGGCGGCCCGAATCATCCCTGGCATAGCGGCTCTGCGTACCTTATTCAATTCCTTCAAGGCCGTAATCAGCACCGGCATGCTGGTCTGTACCACTTCAATGCCATCCTCAAGTAAGCGGTGCGCTGTCAGTCTGCGCTTTTCCGTATCGACCTCCACCACCTTACTGACATAGGTCAGCTGCTCCAAGTCAAGTCTGCAGGCTACGCCCGGCCCGACCTGTCCGGTATCCCCATCCAGTGTCTGTTTTCCACAAAATACCAAATCTATGGCACCCCATGTTTCCGCTACCTTTTGAAGTGTCTTGGCTATCACGTAAGAGGTAGCGAGTGTATCCGCACCTGCGAATCCTCGATCCGTTACCAACACGGCCTCATCCGCACCCAACGAGATGCACTGCTTCAAGCTTTTTTCCGCAGGGGGAGGCCCCATCGTGACAACAGTTACCCTTGCACCCAACTCGTCCTTAATCCGCAGTGCTTCCTCCAAGCCATGCAAATCATAAAAATTAACAATACTCGGTACCCCTTGGCGTATTAAAGTATTGTTCTTCGGGTCAATTCGAATCTCTCGGCTGTCGGGAACCTGCTTGATACAGACAACAATATGCAGCATACGGCGATCCTCCTAACATGGGTCGGCTTCTAGGCCAATGAGTCGTCAAACCTTTCTCCATTTGTGAAACATCTCACTTACTCAACCGAATGAAACCGATTGCAATAACTAGTACTCTTTTACAGTTTATGCAGACATGGCGTATGAATGATACTAAATTTAACCCCACTCTTTTAAAATTATCTGAATATTATGATAATTAATAATAACGAAAAGGCCCGCGATATACGCGGACCTGCATTTCATAAAGCTATTGTCTATTTAATAAGTCTCTTCTTACACAAACTTCGGCAGCCAATCGCCATGAGCTTCAATAAGATCATCGCACATAGCTACGATATCATCGATAGAAAGCTCGGCTGCCGTATGAGGGTCAAGCATCGCTGCGTGATAAATATGCTCTTTTTTCCCGGTGGCAGCTGCTTCCAGGGTTAATAACTGCGTATTGATATTCGTGCGATTCAATGCAGCCAGCTGCGGAGGCAGATCCCCTACATACGTTGGCGTCACACCGCTTGCATCAACCAGGCATGGCACTTCGACTATGGTTTCCTTAGGCAGATTCGTAATTAATCCGGTATTCATCACATTACCGCCGATTTTGAACGGATTGTTGGTCTCCATCGCCTCAAACATAAAGGATGCATATTCATGAGAACGGGTATGTCCGAGATTTTTGTTATTGACCAGTTCATCGCGCATGGTTGCCCATCTCTTGATTTGACGTTCACAACGGCGTGGATACTCATCCAATGGAATATTGAAACGCTCAATCAATTCAGGATAATTTTTCTTAATAAAATAAGGGTGGTACTCGGCGTTATGCTCGGAGGATTCGGTAACGTAATAGCCAAAGCGGAACATCATTTCATAACGGACCATGTCCTCGTGCTGTTCTTTTTGTTTCTCATGGGCACGACGCTTGATTTCCGGATACAAATCCACTCCGTCTTTGGTGACTTCAAGCAACCAGGCCATATGATTAATACCGGCTATCTTAGTATGAACGCCTTCGGTATCGATGTCCAAGTCCTTGAATAAGTAAGGTATGCATCTTTGAACACTGTGGCACAAGCCGACTGTCTGTACTCCACCATATGTGATCATTGCATTCGTCAGTACAGCCATCGGGTTCGTATAGTTCAGGAACAGTGCATTCGGGCACACTTCATTCATATCCTTGGCAAAATCGAGCATGACCGGAATCGTGCGGAGGTTACGAAAGATACCTCCAATTCCCAAGGTGTCACCAATCGTCTGACGCAAGCCATATTTCTTCGGTATTTCAAAATCTGTAATCGTACACGGATCATAACCGCCAACCTGTATCGCATTAACTACATATTTGGCCCCACGAAGCGCATCTTTGCGGTTGGTGTACGCTCGTACCGTGCAGGTGCTTCCAAGTGTCAGCTTTAAATTATTTAACATATTTTCAGAATCCTTGAGACGTTCTTCATTGATATCGAACAATGCTAGTTCAAAGCCTTGCAGAGCTGGGGTCATCATGCAGTCACCCAACACATTTTTGGCAAATACTGAGCTGCCAGCACCTAGAAAAGTAATCTTTGACATAAACCTTGCCTCCCAATTGTATGGTTTTATTATGGTTGGTACATCACATCCTAGAATCCTGCTAATCTTACAGCGAGCTTCATGGCCTGCTCTGTAGCGCCAGGGTCAGAGATCCCTTGCCCTGCAATATCAAATGCCGTACCGTGCGCAGGCGTGGTGATGACAACGGGAAGTCCCCCGCTGACCGTAATGCCTTTATTAAAGCCCAGCAGCTTCATACCGGTCTGTGCCTGATCATGATACATACTAACCAGACAATCGAAAGGCTTTGTTTTTAACCGTAAAAAGATAGTATCCGCCGGATAAGGGCCTTCTACGTTAATCCCCTGCTCCTGAGCGCTCACAATGGCAGGCCGAATTTCGTCGATTTCTTCAGTGCCTAACAGACCTCCATCGCCGGCATGCGGATTAAGGGCGGCTACGACAATTTTGGGATTATCGAAGCCTACGCTGGTTAAAGTATCCTGAGCAAAACGGATAATACGGGCAACGCGTTCTTTGGTTACGAGGCTGCTGACTTGTTTTAACGGCACATGAGAAGTTATTCGCGTAAACCAAAGATCACCCATCACGTTAATTTCACTAAAACCTTCCTTGCAATTCAGAAGTGATGCAAAAAAATGCAGCTCATCCTGAAAATGAAATCCACCTCGATGCAAAGCTTCTTTATTGATCGGCGCATAAACAACACCATCCAGCTTTTTTTGCTGTGCAAGCTTCAGTACGTACGTTAACGTCTCACCGGTTGCTTGGCCGGAATCTTCAGATAATTGGCCCAGAGAATAAGTATCCGGAGACAGATTGTGTAAATCAATCAAATAAACCTTGTCCTCGCTATCGATTTCTTCGATGTTAGCGATTTTTTGATAGGGGACTGATAATCCTGCTACGGATTGGCCTTGCTGAAAAACACGTTCATCACCTACTACAACCCATGTCGCCAATTGACGAATTTCTGCAGATTGGAGCGTTTTTGCTACCAACTCCGATCCGATGCCTGTTGCATCTCCCAAGGTTAAGCCCATTACCGGTTTCTTCTTCATGCTGCCATTCCTCTTCTCTATGAATGTTGTATCCTCTAATTCTATGTTTATTATCCTTTGATAGCCCCCGAGGTCATGCCTGAGATGAAATATCTCTGCAAAAACAGGTAGACTGAAATGCTGGGAATTGCAGCTAATAAGGAACCAGCAGCTACCCAACCGATGTTGGAATTGTTCTCACCGAAAAATGTCGATAAAGCCACAGTGATCGTTCTGTATTCTAATTTCTGCAGGAAAAATACAGAGAATTGATAGTCATTCCAGATCGAAACGCCATTCATGATGATAACAGTCGCCGTAATCGGCATAAGTACCGGCAATATAATCCGGAAAAACAGTCCAATCCTGGAAGCTCCATCAATCATAGCAGCTTCGTCCAACTCTCTTGGAATCGTACTAATGAAGCCTGTGAACAAAAAGATAGCCATCGATAGATGAAAGGTAACATGGAGAATCACGATCCCTATATACGTATTCATGGCCCCGATTTCAACAAACATTTTATACAAAGGAACGAGGATCGTAAGCGGTGGCACGATAAGCGCACTCACAAAAAATCCGTACATCCATTTATTGAGCTTGCTTTGATTACGGGCAAGTGGAAATGCCGCTGACGAACCGAGAATCAAGATCAGTGCAATGGATAATAACGTAATGATCGCTGTGTTGACAAATGCTCTGTCCAGACCTGCGATCTGCCACGCATGAATAAAATTATCCCAATATGCATAACCCGGCATGATCCATTTGGAGCTGGTGTCCAAGGTATCTTTAAATGAGGTAGTGATGAGCACATAAAAAGGAACGATATGCATGAGACCTATTAACGCACCTATGAGGGTATACAGAACGCCTGCACGCTTCATGAGGAAACCTCCTTTTTACGTAATAAATACAAAGAGGTCAAACCTATAACAGATATAAGCAAAAACATAAAATTACCTAATGCGGCTGCGTAGCCAGCGTCCTGATGAGCAAAATATAATTGATAAATCATCGTGGATAACGAAGCGGATGCATAGCCGGGTCCCCCATTGGTTAAAGCGGTTATTACATCAAACAGCTTCAAGCCACCGATCAAGTTAAGTACAATATTAATCGTAATGGCAGGCGCAAGAAGTGGGAGCGTAATATTGCGGAATTTAGATAACCCCGAAGCACCATCCATCTCCGCCGCCTCATAATAATCCTTGGAAATGGACTGAAGGCCGGCCAGGAAAATAATCATCGCAACACCCAGGAATTGATAGGTGTTCACCAGTGTAATGATCCATACGTTAAGCTGAGTGTCAGCGAGTAAATTGATCGGCTTATCGCGAAACAATAAAATGATATCGTTAAGTGCCCCGCCGTTAAACTGAAAGAAGAAATACCATATATAACCCATAACCAGAGGACTGACGATAACGGGAAGATAGACGATCGTACGAATAAGGGTCTTTCCACGGATATGGTAGTTGAGCAAGAGTGCATAGGCTAACCCGATGGCATTTTGTAAAACCGTACTGCCAATTCCATAAATCAGCGTATTGACAATCACCGTACCGATTCGATGATCCGAAAGCATTCTTTTATAGTTATCCAAACCGATATACTTGTACAACTGCGAGTAACCGTCCCAATTCGTGAAAGAGATCATAATCCCTTGAAAAAATGGATAATAAATGAATAATATAAATAGCAGAAGCGCAGGTAAGTACATCAGGTTTATTGAGGATGGGGAATTTATCCAACGACGTAAACGACCTTTAGTAGTTCCTCTCTCACCTGTTTTACGATACACGGTCTCCACGTTTAATCTCTCCTTCATTTAAATAAGACACGAATGTGAAATAGCTTTAACATTCTCGAACCACGCCCGTTGATCCTTCTACTGGACCGCAATCGCCCATGCAGAGGATATGGAGTCAAAAGGCGTGATACGAGCTGATCATGGTTAGTTTTTGCGTAAACGTTCGACTTCCTGCTTCATATTCGCTGTATATTCTTTCGGTGTAATTCGTCCCGCAAGCAGCTCAGTACCTGATTTGGACATAACGCTCCACATTCCATTAGGCAAGTAAACGCGGTCAAAATAAGGGAATACTCGAATATCGGCATATTTTTCATAATACTCGGTCAGGTCATGCTTCGACTCAATGCCCTTCAAGCCGGGCTGCAGCTTCGTTACATTGGCAATCTTGGTCATATTGGCTGGTTTAGCAAAAAACTGTAGCAGCTTCTTGGATTCAGCCATATTCTTGGAGTCTTTCCATATCCCCATTGTTGCCCGTTCTCCGCCAGAAAAATTCGGTTTGTCATTCGTTGACATCGACGGAATCGGCATCAATCCGACTTTCATGTCCGGCTTTATTTTATTAACCGCATCGACGAAGGATGGAGCCAGCAATACAAAGGCTACTTTCTCTGCAGCAAATGCAGCCGGAATCTCGCTCCGTTTCGCTGTCAAGAAATCTTCGTTAATCAGTCCACGATTTTTAATATCCAGCAATTTTTCCGGAAGCACGTTCCACTTGTTCCAATCGAAGGTGTTTTTCAACAAGTCTGCTGCCGAATTGCTCTCTGGACTGATCAATAAGGAGTTGGCAAAATAGTCAAAGTAGGTGCCAATGGTACTTTCATCGATACCTGATAAGAAAAACGGTGTCGTCTTTCCGCCACTCTCTTTTTTAATTTTCTCAGCTGCAGCTATTAATTCATCAAGGGTTTTAGGCGGCTCCAAATTATATTTTTTGAGCATTTCGACGTTATACATAATGCCGTCCTTGGCTTCACTAAGAGGTAGGACGTATACCTTGCCAGCTTTGTCGGTTACGACATTTTTGATCGTATCGGTCAATTGCTTGGCCCACGGCTCATCTTTCAGATCGGCCAGGTATTCTCCGTAGCGGACTTGCGCCCAGCCATGCGTATCAAATACATCTGGAAGATCATTGGCCGCCATCTTTACCTTCATGTTATTTTCATAAGCCGAGCCCGGGAACTGAATATTTACGGCGATATCCGGGTTCTCCTTGGAGAAATCATTAAGAATTTGGCGATACACCTCTTGTACCGGCTGATCAGCAACATTGCTCATCATAGATAATGTTTTTTTGGCCATACTATTGCTATTACTGCTTTCCTTTCCACTCGTAGGTGCTGGTGCTGGAGAAGCAGATTCAGGACGCTGGGAACAACCGCTTATAGCTACTGCGGATACCAGGGTTAACGCCAAAGATAATTTCCATTTTTTCAACATGTGCCCACCTCTTTAAATTTATTATTTCCTTCACACAAAAATCCTATCACAGTTGTAAGGGTTTACATATACGCTAAATCTACGATTTCAGGCGCTCATAATTAATCTTGCAACCCTATTCATTTTCAAGTATAATCGACCTCAAATTAATGCAGGGGGAGTCTCTCTTGAATAAGCCAAAAATCTCGATTCGAGTGAAACTGATTCTGCTCTACTCGTTAACGATACTGATTCCTGTTATTATAATTGCTTTTGTGATGCCTGCCTATTATGTGAAAATTATCACGAAAGAAACGGAAAAGCTTACCGACGCTACCTTGATCGGCTTGACCGAAAACATTCAAACGTATCTGGACGATTTGGAACGAGTCACAATCTCTCCTTACACGAATAATGATGTGATGAATTCTCTCAAGCAAAAAGCCCGGGGCGTCAATAGTCCTCTTGATCCGTATTCCAAGTTTAAAGCCGACTATACCTTGTACCATACACTTCCGAGCTTGCTAGTGAATTTACGTAAGGATATATTAGGCACACTGCTTGTGGCTATTGATGGTTCTGTCTACTATAATGATAGCAGCTCGCAGCTGACTGAAACTCGTAACGCTTATCCTTATACAGAGCAGAACTGGTATCGTGAAGCCGTTGCAGCTAACGGAAGAGTAGCCTTTGTGAATGTCCATCCCCAGGATTATTTAAAGCTGACTGCTGTCCCGGAGGTATTCTCGGTAGCACGATTAATTAAGGATCCTGACTCCAAACAACCGCTTGCTGTCATTATGGCTGATGCCGATACGATCATTTTGGATCGAATCGTAAGACAAATTTCCGTTAACGCAGATTCTTTTGTTACGATTACGGACAAGGATCAAAGGTTGATTTATTCGAATACGAACTTATCTCATGAGGCTTTGAACCAATTTCTGAAAAACCCGACCAATAACGATTTTAATCAGCATTCCTATGTAGCTGTATCCAGGGAAATTTCGACCAGCTCCTGGAAAATTACCGTTTGGTTATCCAAAGCAGAGCTTGCCTCTAAAACCCATTGGATGCGCTTAACGGGAGCGATATTTGCAGCAGCTGGCGTGGTGCTTACCTTCTTCTTGTTTTTGGCCTATTCCAGAACCTTACTGACACCATTCAAAGAAATGATCGGCGTCATGCGCCAGGTTCAGCTTGGCAATATGAACAAACGCTTTTCCGTTCGAGGACAGGATGAGATCGCTCAATTGGGAACCGTTTTGAACAAAATGATCAGTCAGTTGGATGAATTAATTACGAATGAGTATCTGAACAAGCTGAAGCTAAGAAATGCCGAATTTCGCGCACTGCAGTCACAAATTCACCCTCATTTTCTGTATAATACATTAAATGCATTCGTGAGTCTAAACCGAAAAGGAGAACATGCGCTGCTGGAGCGTGCTATATTATCGTTAAGCGGAATGCTCCGTTACTTCTTAACCTCTCATGATTCCTGCAGTCTGGAGGAGGAATTCTCCAGTATTCACAAATACGGCGAGCTGATGAGCATACGTTTTAGTGATCGCTTACAAATAAACATCACATTGGCACCCGAGTTGGCACCTATTTATATTCCCAAGCTGCTGATTCAGCCGTTAGTCGAAAACGCTATCATTCACGGCGTCGAGCCTTGTGAGCATCCTTGCATGGTTGAAGTAAGCGCTCAAATGGCTCCAGATAGCGATAACGGAGAAAGCTTTGTCATTCGCATTTCAGATAACGGATTAGGATTTGATACTTCCGTACACATAGATGATCAGCATATCGGTTTAAGCAATGTTAAGGAGCGATTAGCGCTCGCTTTTCCGGATAAACACGAATTTGTACTGGTTAGCAGCCCAGGACAGGGAACTACCATAACGATCACTATATCTCTTAACAAAGAGGAGCTGGCACCATGAATATTGTGATTACAGATGATGAACAATTGGCAAGGGAAGCGTTATCGATTATGCTGTTGGAAATTTGCCCGGATTTGCATATTTATGAAGCACGCAACGGTAAAGAGCTGATTCAATTAGCTGAACGTATCAAGCCTGAGGCAGCTTTTGTAGACATTAGAATGCCCGGCAAATCAGGTCTCGAAGCGATTCAAGAAGCAGCCCCGTTATCACCGGATACCCAATGGATTATAGTAACCGGTTTCGCTGATTTTGAATATGCCAAGGAGGCTCTCCGACTGAGAGCGATGGAGTATTTGCTGAAGCCGGTCGATATTCAGGATATACGTGTACTACTGGCCAAAATACAGCAAACGGCATTTCTGCAAATCAGTGAGAAGAACAAGCTCTTTGAGTCGGACATGTTATCTTTATTTCACGGTCTCATTCGCGACTGGGAAGAAATTGAACCGGCACCTAAGCCTTACAGCGGGATTCGATGTCAGATTATTTATATGGATAGCTGCTACTCGGAAACGGAAAAATCTGCAGCCATCAAGCTGTTGATCAGTGCCATTCGCTCAGCAATGTCGCGGTATTCCCACAAGGATTTGGAGTTGGCTACTTTAATTCTGCCCAGTGGGGATTGGGCTGTAGTCGGGAAGTACCAGACATCACAGGGCGCAGAGCAATTGGAGCAGCTATTCTCTGCTCACGCCGAGCTGGTACAGCAGGCTGAGGAGCCGGGTCAGGCATTTACACTGGTACAATCTGGTGAATGCGATTCTTATATATCCCTGCTAGCTGAGGTAAATATGCTTCATAAGCTTTCTTATCTCCGCTGCTCATTGGGAATCTCACACAGTTGGACTCAAGCAGATTTACTTGCAGTTGAATCACAGCCAATGATTTCTCAGCTATGCCACCTCTTAAATAAAGCAGTAGATGAATACCACAGAGCACAATATGTAGGCTATATGGATACGATTGAGCAATTTGTTAAATACTATTCAGAGCAGTGCAATTCGGTATCTCTAGAAACTTCATTGGCTTTTTCACGGTTTCTCAACTGCTCCATCCAAGCGCCCGTGCTCATTCCAACTGGGGAAGCGGAATGGCTGCAGTCACTCAAAGGTCTTGGCGTACATCTTCTGGATAAAAAGATTCGACAAGTCGATACTAAGCCTGATTTGGTAGGCAAGACCATTGCTTATATAGAAAAGCACTATGCAGGAGATTTAACATTAGGTCGTACTGCAGAAGAGTTCAGTGTGACTCCCAATCACTTAAGCAGTCAGTTCCATAAGCGAACAGGAACGACCTTTATGCAGTATGTGACCAAACTCAGGATGTTGAAAGCGCAGGAGCTGCTGTCTGATCCAATGGTACAGGTACAGCAAGCCGCCGAGCAGGTTGGCTATTTCAGTACAAGACATTTTACAAAGCTATTTAAAGAATTTGTTGGGTGTTATCCGTCTGAATACAAGAAAAATTACAAGAAGGTGGAGTCGGAGAGCTCATCGAAATTGTAATAGAGGTGAACAATAGTCGCGAGTGATTATTGTGAATATAAGCCTGATAGGCTCTCCTTATGACCTAATGGAGATAAAAAAGATGGTTCCGCTACAAGGAAACCATCTTTTTATATTGGTGACGTCTAAGCGTGCCAAATGCGCGGCATCGGCAGCGGTTCTTTTCCAAGCTCCGCCCATACATATTTCAACAGCAGCTCTGTCTTCAATGCTGCACTCTTGCTGTCATCCCACAGGTTATTCAGCTCACCCGGGTCTTCCTGCAGGTCGAAGATTTCGCCATAGGTCTGATTGTAGTAGACTGTTATTTTATATCGTTGATCTACATACGTTTTTTGGTGAATTGTAGTCGGCTCGTGGCGGAATTCACAGATGGCATGGTTCCGCGCCTGATCGGACTTTCCATACCATACCTCGCTCTGATCGACACCCGTCATGCTGTGAGGGACTGCGATTCCGGCCATACTCAAAAAGGTCGGCGCGAGATCAACGAGCGATTGAATAGCCGGAGATTGCACATCTGCTGGCACATGGTCCGGATAACGGACGATAAAAGGAATTTTGATCAGATCTTCATAGTGAAAGCCCCCCTTATATTGCAAACCATGCTGACCGAAGAAGTGACCATGGTCTGTTGTAAACACGACAATGGTGTTATCCGTTAACCCCAGTTCATCGAGCTTATCCAAAATCCGGCCGATGTACTTGTCCATACAGCTGATCATCCCGTAATAAGTCGCAACAAGCTGTTTGCGTTCACTCTCCGAGTGCCGATTATGGGAATGGTAGCCATGGATACCAAAGCCGCTTTCCAGTAAATGCGAGAAATCCGGATTCGGCTCCTGAGTCATTCCAAAATGCGGCGGATTTTGATCATGCTCACCAGGTGTCACGGTTGGAATGGTTAGCTGCTCCGGGTCGTACATCGTATCCCAAGGCTCCGGTACGAGATAATCAGGGTGTGGATCAAAAAAGCTTGCCCATAGAAAAAAACTGTCCCCATTCTGACTATAATCTTCAAGTAGATGATTGGTTCGTTCGGCTATCCAGGTGTTGTAATGAAATTGCTCAGGAATAGGCCATTTATGCAGCACGGACGGATCCATCGTTCCGGTCGGTGGGAGGAAATAATCACGCCAGTTGGTGCAGCCCTTTTGCTCCATCCAGATTGCATAATGTTGTCCCACATGGGCTTCATTCGTATGATTGCGTGCGAGCTCCACATGATCAAACCCGTAAAAGGGCCCGTTGAAGCTTTTCCAATATTCCAGATCCTGCATGATAGGGTACGACTCCACGGAAGGATATGTCTCCGTACTCTTTAGCGGTTGAAAATGCGCCTTCCCGATCAGTCCTGTTCGGTAACCAGCCTGTTTAAAATCTTCACCAACGGTATGTCGGTCCTCCAAAAGCTTCGTGCCCAAGGTCCAGGCTCCGTGTTGGCTCGGATACATGCCGGTAACAATAGAAGCTCTCGTAGGTGTACAAGTCGGATTCGGACAATAAGCCCTCGTATAGGTTGTTCCCTGCTTTACCAATCTGTCCAGATTAGGAGTGGAAATCTCACCGTTAAAAGCGCCAAGGGTATTCCAATGCTGTTGGTCACTTGTAATTAGCAATATGTTGGGCTTACTCATTATGCAATCCTCCTGTTAGGAATCGATTTCTTTATCTTTATAGTATAAATCGGTTTCCTTTCCGTGAAAATGCAAATATGTTGTACTTGTCATTATGTTGTCTATTGATTTATCCTGAAGGTAGGACAGGTTATCAGGGAGTTGACGATGGATATGCAGGAATACGCCCATGAATTTGCTGAGCATTGGTACTCACTTCCCACACCTATGCAAGCAGCAGGCGGCAGTTGGATCGTCCGGGCTGGGCATAATAAAGCGAAACCACATTATGTTGTCGGACCGAAAAGCATTCAGCAATATGGATTTCATTTGATTCAATCAGGGAAAGTTCAGGTGACAAGCGGAGGCGTAACGGTAGAGCTGGTGGAGAGCGATGCCTTCTGTCTATTTCCTGGGAAATCGTATATGTATCAAGCGATACCGGATTGTTCTGAGGAACTACACATGGTATGGCTAGCGCTTGATGGCCCACAGGTCACTTTCTTACTGTTAGAGGTGGGTTTGACGGATGCATCGTTTCATCTACGACAGGCGCTGGACCATCGCGTATGGGCGACAATCAGACAATTCATTCAATATTTTCAAAAAGGCAAACTTGATTCAATGCGCGAGCAAAGTCTGCTATTTGAGCTGCTGTGGCGAATCAAACAAAACACCGACATTCAACAAGCCATGCCACAGCGCCATTGGGTTGCCGAGGTCAAACCCTATATGGAGCTGCATTGTACCGAAAATATCAAAATAGACGATATTGCGCGGTATATGGGTGTGCACCGATCCCATCTGTATACTGCTTTTATGAAAGAGTTTGACTGCTCCCCGATGCAGTATTTACAAAGGCTTCGTTTGGAAAAGGGCAGCCAGCTGCTCAAGAAAACCGATCTTTCAGTAACTGAAATCGCGCTTTCTCTCGGGTATCCGGATTTGTTTTCTTTCACTCGTGCTTTTACGAAGCTGTACGGAATATCTCCCAAGGGATATCGGGGGTAAGCAAAGCAGAGATCGAATAATCGATACACAAAAAAACGGCTCCCTCCCGAAAAATATTCGAGTGAAGAGCCGGTTTGAATTCAATTATGACAATGCTATTCCCAAGCCTGATCTACCTTATCAAGCAATACCTTTAATGCGCGGATTGCCGTAACAACACGCTCCGAATCGCTTGCTTCAGGCAAATAATGCTTTAAATGAGGCTCTACCGATAGAAAACCGTCATACTGCCGTTCCTTTAATGTAACGAGCAATTCCTCAATGTGACCCTCACCTACACCAGCTGGTACGAATTGACGGGGCACCTGTGTAGCATCCTTGATATGGACATAGTCGATGTAGGGAGCGATCTTGGGATAAGCGTCGTGCATGGGTTGAACGTTATTCATTACATAATTTCCAGGGTCAAACGCTGCACGCATATGCTTCGAATCGCAATGGGCAAAAATGTCCAGGCAGCAGTCGTCAGTTGCACCGTACAAATTACTGTCATTTTCCAGGATCAAAATGATTCCATGGCGGCTGGCAGTCTCTGTTTGCTGCTTCAGTCTGGACAGCACCTCTGCACGATGGGCTTCAACGGGTTCACCTTCAGGCAGCCGATAAGAAAAAATGCGAATAAACGGAGTTTCAAACAAATGCGCCGCGTGTATCGCCTTATCAAGCGCCTCAAGTTGTGGTTCAAAGGGGTCCGTTATTAAGTACTTGCCGATCGGTGAAGCAATAGATGAAATACGAAAACCTCGTTGTTGTAATGCTGCTTGTATTTGATTCAGCTCTTCTTCATTCAGATCAAGCACATTTTTGCCCCATACTCCACGTAACTCCAAATATTTAATACCTTCCTGCTCAAGAACATCCAGCTGTTCATTTAAATCGGAAGCTATTTCATCGGCAAAACAAGTAAGCTTAACATGACTCACAGCGAGGTCCCCTCTCCATTCATTACTTGCCAAAAGATTTGGACATATCTTCTTGCGACAAGCTTGCTGACGCTTTCTTAACGAATTTTGAACCGGCAATCAGTTCCTTCAGCTTGGCTTCAAAAGCATCAGCATCAATCGGAACGGTTACCGTCTGTTTTTGGAACGAGGACAGCATAATACCGTTTGCCAAAGTCAGTGCGCCTACACCTTCAACGCCGTGAGCGATAAGCTCTCCGGTACCGTTCAGCAGCCGTTCAACAAATTTGGTAGTCACCACTTGATGTCCGGAAGGCTCATTAATATCGACTTCAATCTCGATCTTTTCGAATTCCATTTTGCTGAACTTTTGTTCGGTTTCATTGGAGTATTTCAGCATGGACATCGGATTTTTATAAAGAACCAGCTTGCCTTCCTCCAGCACAAGCTTGCCGTGTTCACCGATAATTTCCATTCGATTCGTTCCCGGAGACTCAGCTGTCGTCACCATCAAATGCCCGATCATGCCGTTAGCATGTTCAAAGTATGCGGTTACCTCGTCCTCGACTTCGATATTGTGATATTTGCCGATATGTGCATGTCCGGTAATGCTGGCAGGTACACCGAACAACCATTGATACATGTCAAGTGTGTGTGGACACTGATTTGTCAAAATACCGCCGCCCTCGCCTGCCCAGGTTGCACGCCAGTCTCCACTGTCATAATAAGCCTGGGAACGGAACCATGCCGTATTGATCCAGGTAGCACGCGTTAGCTTACCGAGCTGGCCGCTGTCTACAACACTTTTCACTTTACGGTAAAAAGGTAGGGTGCGCTCTTGGAACATGATGGCGAATTCCAAATTCGGGTGCTGCTTTTTAGCTTCCTCGTAAGCATCGATCATACGCTTGGCATCGTTAAGATGAACAGCAATCGGCTTTTCGCACATAACATGAATTCCACGTGCAAAGGCTTCCACAGCAACGGTAGGGTGATCATAATGCGGCACGGCAATAATAACTGCATCCAGCCCGGATTGCTCCAGCAAATCTTTGTAATTGGTATAAGCTTGCGTATTCAGGTCCTTGGCATAGGAATCCGCTTTTTCCTGAACAACATCACATACACCTGCTATGTGAACATTGCTCATTTCCTTCAATATTTTGGCATGTGTGGAACCGATGTTCCCGAGTCCTACTAGTCCTATACTTATTTTCCGTTCACTCATATCATCCATCTCCCTCAATTATTTGTGATATTAGGTTCTTCCTTATTCTAAAGGGTACCAAATGCAACTTCCTTGTAATTTTTGATGAAAAAGTAGGAATTATTGACTAATCACATGATTCATTTACGTTGTCCACAGTTAAACTTCCGATAATTTTCCTTCATAATTATAATTTCTGAATAAAGGATTGATACCATGAAGCATCATCCCCTGTCCCCAATTTACATGTTTATCATTCGTCGGCAAATCCTCGGGATCACGAACCTGTACAAGTATATTCCTACGAGTTCTGTCGCTGCGGTTAATCGGCGATCCATGAATCGTTAAATAGTTAAAAAATAATACGTCACCCGCTTCAGCTATGCAGGGAGTTCCACTTTCAATAGGATATTCTTTATGGTTCAAATAGTAGCTTCCTACGTGGGGCAATGGTCCTTGTTTATGGGAGCCAGGTATGACATGCAAACATCCGTTCTCCTCATTCGTTCGGTCTAAATGGATGCTTGCTAGCATCATACTATGCTTGGTGTGCGGAAAATACGGATAATCCTGATGCATCGGGAAGGCAGCGCCCTTTTCCGGAGGTTTGACCATCATTTTGGTATGATGCAGTTGGACATTGTCACCGATCAGCTTGGCGAATATACCGACCAGCTTCAATTGTGTGATCATTTGAGTAAATTGGGCGTCATGGTACTGTACGTCATGAAAGCCTTTCAGCACAAGCTTCTTCAATTGTTCCGGAGGTAAATAATCTCCCTGCCAAGCGTGACTCCGGTCAAATTTAGAGGCGGCTGCACGCTTCAGGAAGGTTTCCACTGATTCCTGGAACCTCCTAACTTCTTCAGTGTTATATACACCCTTTACCAGTAAGTAGCCGTTATCATGATAAAATTGTACTTGGTCCTCAGTTATCAAGGTTAACTCCCCTTTTCCATAATCAATTGTGTATCCATCCCGTGCCATAGTCCTTACCCTCATCATGGGCTGATACTTATCCCTTCACTGCTCCTATCATAACCCCTTTAGTAAAGTATTTTTGCATAAAAGGATAAACGGCAATGATCGGTAAAGTGGCTATAATGATAGTGCAATATTTAACAATCTCGCTGACTGCCTCTTTGTCATTTCCGTTGGAGCCTGTGATCATACTGTCGGTACTGCTGTTTATTAAAATCTCACGTAAAAACAGCTGCAAAGGATACGCATCTCTATTGCGCAAATAAATCATTGCACTAAACCACGAATTCCAATGCGCCACAGCATAAAACAAAATCATAACCGATATTACGGCTTGCGATAACGGCAGAACGATTTTAAACAAGATCGTGATATCGTTGGCTCCATCAATTCTCGCGGATTCCTCCAGACTATCCGGGATTGCTGCGAAAGAGGTTCTCATAATAATCAAATTATAGGTACTGATCGCTCCCGGCAGAATGAGTGCCCACATGGTGTCAAACATGCCAAGGCTTCTCACTAATAAATAGTTGGGAATCAGACCTCCGCTAAAAAATAAGGTGAACACAATGATCATCATCATCGGATCTCGAAGCATGACACCTTTTCTGGATAATACATAGGCTCCGAGAGCGGTCATAAAAACATTGATGATAGTTCCCACGACCACATAAATGATTGTATTCGTATAACCCGTTATAATATTGGGATTTTTAAAAACATTGATATAACCGTCAACATTGAATCCCAACGGCCAGAGCAGCAGACCGGAATGACTGGCCAACGAAGATGGATTACTTAATGATGCAAAAGCAACATACAGAAATGGATACAACGTGATTAATGTAAGGAACAATAAAAAGCTGATATTAAAGAATCCGAATATGATTTCTGCTTTACTTCTCTTTACATTCATTTTGTCCACTCCCTACCAAAGACTGGTCTCGTTCACTTTTTTACTGATTTTGTTGGTAACTACCAGAAGCACGAAATTGATAACTGAGTTAAATAAACCTACTGCCGCACTGAAGCTGTAGTTCGCTTCCAGAATCCCTTTTCTGTATACATAGGTTGAAATAACATCCGACGTCTCATAGGTAATCGGATTGTATAAGAGAAATATTTTATCAAACCCAACATTCATCATACTTCCCATTCTCAAAATAAAAAGAATAATAATCGTCGGCATAATTCCAGGCAGCGTAACATGGAGCATTTGCTTAAATCTTCCCGCCCCGTCAATCGTTGCTGCTTCATACAGATCCTGATCAATTCCGGCTAACGCAGCCAAATATATGATAGATCCCCATCCTACCTCCTGCCAAATATTGGAGCTCACATAAATCGTTCTAAATAATTCAGGTTTAAGCAGCATGGTTATTCTTTCCATACCCATGAAAGCCAGCAAATCATTAACGATACCGTTTCTTGCAGTAAAGTCGACAATCAGACCGCATAAAACCAGGACAGAAATAAAATGCGGCAAATACGTAACTGATTGTACAAACCTCTTAAGCACATTTTTTCTCACTTCATTCAATAGGAGCGCTAAAATGATGGGTGCCGGGAATCCAAATATAATGTTATATAAGCTGATTAAGAGAGTATTGCTTAGTATTCTTCCAAAGTATACATCCTTAAAAAAATCGTTAAAATGCTGCATGCCCACCCAAGAGCTTCCCAAGATTCCCTTCATTGGGGAGAAATCTTTAAAAGCGATGGAAGCACCGTACATAGGGACATATTGGAAAATAATATAATAAGCCATAACCGGCAATGCCATCCAATAAATCATTCGGTTTTTATATAAATCTCTTTTAAGTCTATGCACAAAACCGGTTTGTTTCTTCGTCTGATAAACATTTCCAGAAAGTGCCGCGTCACCAACCTTAATCTGATCCATAGTTCCCTCCCATTGGTAACAGTCCTTCTACAGATATACTAGCTTATTTTCTTGCCATATATCTGTCGTATGCAGCTTGCTGAATTTTGATGGCATCTTCGATTCCCATACCCTTCAATGTCTTCATATAATTATCAAAATCACTAATAGAAGACTGTCCCATAACGATCTTCAGGAATTGCTCATCCTTATAAGTGTTAACCGCAGACATAACAGATGCCATTTTGGTCGATTCCTCAATGGTTGGCGTTACTGGCGGCATGATTCTATCGTATGAGCCTGCTTTCCATAAGCCGATAATTTGCTGTTGTTCGGGTAATGACATGCGTTGGTGCCATATCTCAGGTGTCATTACATAAGCTAAGCCGCCAGATCCTCTGGAATATTTGGATAATGCCTCATCAATAGACAAACCCTTTGGATTATTGGTGATCTCAGGGAGTAATTGAGGAGAACCATTCACCATCTTGTAGCTTTCGCCTTCTATACCAAACGTATTGAGCAATGCTCCTTCTGGGCTATAGCCATAGTCCAACCACATCGCAGCCTCCTTGGCATACTTACTTTTGGCGGATATGGCTACACCAATGCCATTAGCAACCTTGATTTCATCTGCATTAAAATTGTATGATTTTGTCCCTTTAACGTATGGCGGAACCGTTCCCAATAATTTTACGGTTGGATCCTTTGCTTTCATCAATTGAACAAATCTTCCGAAGGTTCCTGATGTAGATCCCGTCCAGGCGCCTGCACGGTTACCTACTACCTTGGTATCGAATTGTTTGGCATCCGTTAATCCAAAATCAGGGTCTATCAATCCTTCTTTATACCACTTGGCTAACGTCGTAAGCGCTTCCTTATATTCAGATGTATAAGGTCCAAATTTCACGGTATCCCCATCATGATAAAAACCGTAATTGATCCCCCAAGCCCTTACCCAGTTCTGTAAATCCCCTGCTCCTTTAGGCGCCAGAGGGATCTCATCATTTTTTCCGCTGCCGCTAGGATTTTTTGTTTTAAAAGCGGTTAACACTTCATACCAATCATCAATCGTTTCAGGTGACTTTAAATTCAGTTTTTCCAGCCAATCCTGACGTATTTGCCAGCCAAATGTCTGAAAAGCGGGATTGGGATTCGGGTTTACCTTGGCGTACTGATCCGGTGATTGTGCCTCAGGGAATACATAAAGCGTACCATCATCTGTGCGGATTTGTTTATTTGCTTTTGGGTCAGAATTCATAAATTTTTTGAGATTGGGAGAATATTTATCTACCAAATCATTGAGTGGAAGGATGATACCATCCTTGATAGCCTTATTAGGTCCACCGTTAAAATCATTAATCCAGTTATAATATATCAGATCAGGTAAGTCGCCTGACGCTATCATAAGATTGAACTGTTCTTTGATTGCCGCCGCATCCATGGATGCAGGATGAATGAAATCGATATGTATACCGGTTCTTTTTTCCAATTCTTTGAATTGTGCTATTTCATTATAATTTTTCATTGTTGCCGCAACCTTGGGGTCCATGGACACAAACATTTTCAATGTAATAGGTTTACTTACGATGGGCAGTTGGATTGACGATATAGCTTCCTCGGTCTTTTGCGGTGAATTTGTTGGCTGCGTTGCATTGGAAGTACAGCCTGATAATAGGCCTGTGATTAAAGTAAAAGACATGACATAAGCTGAAGTCTTGCCGAGTTTACGATTCATTGATTAAGTCCCCCTGACATTTTTTTGTTTAGAGTTTTGATAAGTTCTTCAATCTTCTTTGCGTAAACAAACGAAAGCGCATACAAAAAAAGGTGTTATTAGATATAAAAGGATAAACAATCATACTCTGCTATTCTAAAATATTCCAAAGGATATATCATAGTTTTTTGTGATTAAAATATTGTTTTTTGTGCACTTTGAGGCCGCATTAAAAAATGCAGCAGTCTCCTTATGAGACTTACTGCATCTTGTTGGTTAGCTTCATTATGGATTCCACAGCAAGCTGCTTATCCCAAATAATTCTTTTGATAATCCCGAGGCAATATCCCTACTTTTTTCTTGAACATACGCAAAAAACTGGTGTAATCGTTAAATCCGCTGATCATACAAGCCTCAGTCACACTGCTGCCCTCTGCGAGTAATTTTTTAGCCAGAGAGATACGTTTATAGATAATGTATTCATGAATTGTATTTCCGGTATACTTTTTAAAAAGCTTGATTAGGTAATATTTATTTATAAAAAACTGTTTTTCCAATTGGTCAAGACTCAGATCCTCTCCCAAATGCATTTCAATATAGTCCAGAACGGGAGACAGTTTATGATGCAAATCAAGCCCTTGATCTGTAATCTTCTGCTCTTGGAATAGACGGTTGATATGAACCATGATTTCCATAAAACAACCCATTTTCATAACGGCGTTTCCTAAGGAAGGATGGTTTTTTAAAGCATCATATTTCATAAATAAACTAAGTAAGGCTGCTGAATCATTACTGGTTAGAGAGAGCTTGTTTCTTGTACCGATGGGTCTGTCATAGAAGCAGGATAAAGGATTGAAATCCTCAGTCTGATATTGAGCAGCAATTAGGGGGTCAAATTCAATAGTAATCCGCTCATACACAACATCTGACGAAAAGGACGGTTTATGAATTTCGTGTTGATTCGTAATAATCAAATCGCCGAATTGCAATGGATAGACCGTTTTTTCCACAAAATATTTAACATCACCTTGAAGGAGAAAGTAAATTTCACAGCCTTGATGCAGATGAAAATCGATACTATGGCTTTTCCGCTGCACATGCAAAAATTGAATATAATGATCGATTTGGTCTAAATAAGTAATAGGCAGTGCAATCCCCCCATGAAACATCAATTTAGTCCATATTTTCATCAAAAATTACAATGAAATTGCATATCTTATATAATACTCTATTCTTATCATGAATGTCACACGTACCGCAACTACAAATCAGAAAGGTGATGAGAACAGTTACAACGGAAACATTACTATCCTTACCGGTGGATATTGCCAGATGAGTTAAACCCATAATCTCGACGGCAGAATCAGCCTAGCAAAGCCAATAGTTTATTTCAGCCTGAAACATTTGTGTAGGATAAAGTGAGGTCATATGGATGAATTTAGCTTATGGAAATATCGATGATTGCATTCGTTATGAGCATAAACTCTTAAATCCTAACCTATATAACGTTAACTTTCATTTGCATGAAGAGTTTGAAATTTACTTTTTAATATCAGGTGATGTGAACTACTTTGTTGAAAAAAGTATATATCCTTTAAAGTACGGCGATTTAATGATTACCAATAATCAGGAAATTCATAAGCCGGCTTTTCGAAATGATAGGTTATACGAAAGAATAACACTACAGTTTGCACCACACATCGTCCGTCCTTTCAATTCTCCACGGCTCGATCTTCTGAACTGTTTTCTTAACAAACCGAAGGGCCAACAAAATAAGATTTCTCTTAAACCGAGTCAGACTCTTGAAATACTGCGGCTTTTTAATCAAATGGAGAATCTTAAAAACGATGCTGGCTATGAAATTTTAAAGCTGAATTATCTCGTTGAAATGTTGGTTCTGATTAATATTGTATTTATGGACGTTAATCGCTCAGAAAGTCTTTCTACAATGCCTGATTTATTAATTTCATTACTGGACTATATTGACATGAATTTGGAAAAAGATCTTTCCCTTGTATCACTCTCCAAAAAGTTTTATGTGGATCGATTTTATATGGGGAGAATTTTCAAAAAAAATATCGGCAGTAACATCCATGAATATATTTTATTTAAACGAATTTCCAAAGCAAAAGAAATTCTTTCTGAAGGCTATAACGTCACAGATACGTGCGAAAGATGTGGATTTAATGATTACTCCAATTTTTTAAAAATGTTTAAACGAACCGTTGGTATTTCTCCTGGAAAATACAAGGGTAATTAGTGTACGATACGATAATTTATAGTTGAGGAGAGAACCTGATGAAGATCGCATTTCAAACATTGGCAAGCCCGAATTGGAGCTGGGAGCAAACCCTGAATGCAGCCGCGCAGCTTGGCTACGACGGTATTGAGTTAAGAGGCGTGGAAGGCGAGATGTACTTACCCCGGGCGCGACCGTTTTTACCCGAAAATATAGAGCAAACTTTGTTGGATTTACAAAAAAAGGGTTTGGAAATCTGTTGTCTGGACACATCCTGCGCCTTTCACAATGAGGAGAAATACCGCGCATCCATTCTGGAAGGTAAGGATGCCATAGATCTTGCGGTGAAGCTTCAAGCACCTTACATCCGAGTATTTGGAGACATCATTCCTGAAGGTGCTTCGGAAGTGGAAATCGCAGGGAAAATCGCATCAGGACTGACTGAATTAGGGCGTTATGCAGAAGGAACCGGCGTTACTGTACTGCTGGAAACCCATGGAGATATTAATAATCACCGCATCATCAAGCATATATTGGATCAAACCGACAGCAGCAGTGTTGGCGTCCTATGGGATTTTGAGCATCCTTATTTGCATGGGGAAGAGCCTGAACTTACCTACAGGGAGCTTGCTCCTTACATCAAGCATACCCATGTCAAGGACGCGATTAAAGGCGAAGACGGTAAAAAGCTTTGTCTGATCGGAGATGGCGATGTGCCTGTCCCCCAGATTGTCAGTATTCTCAAGGAAAATGGCTATAACGGCTGGCTCTCGCTGGAATATGAGAAGAAGTGGGCTCCTTATCTGGAGGAACCTGAGGTTTCTCTGCCCGCTTACATGTCCTATATCAAAAAACTCGTTTTGCTATAAAACCAAAGTCCGGTTACTTCCCAGATGGGAGAACCGGACTTTTTTTGAAGCATGATTGTCGACTCTTCAACTCTAGCTATGGACCGCTTGCTGCTGCAAGGTCAACTGCCAAAAGGCGACTCGTTCCCGCTTCCAGGTATACGTTACATACAGCTCATTGTTTTTGGCAACAATGGCTGGGTATGAATATTCACCAGGCTCGGTTTCCAGCTTGATTTCATCCGTCCATGTACTGCCATTGTCCGAAGAAAAACAAATGACAATCGGTGTACGTGGACTACTTGTGGAATAACCAGTCACCGGGTTAAAAATAAGCGCCAGCAGCCCGTTGTCCATCTGCACGACATCAATTCCACTGTTGTTGTTGGGCAGCTCTATCGGATAGGCCAGGCTCCAGGTTTCTCCGTTGTCCTCCGAATCGCTGCGATAAATAAAGCCTTCGGTGCTGCGCAGCAGCATATGGACATGCGTCCCGCCTGACGTCCACAATGTTGGCTGAATAAACCCTTTGGCATGTGAATGCACCGCCCCTACCAGCTTGGAGACCTCCATGGGCACAAGGCCGCTCTGCTTCCAGATATGTCCGAAATCGTCGGATATATCGACGAAGGCTTCCCAAATTTGCTTGCCCGGCGCATCCGGGTCCTTCCTCTCGATAGAAGCAGGCGCCAATATGGTGCCATTGCTTAAGGAAATCGGCTTATTGCGTACCGGTCCTCGCCCACCGATATCGCCTTCAACAAGCTCCTTCGGCTCCGTCCATGTCTGTCCGCCATCCACAGAATGAATAACCCGCGTGAACCAATCTGTGATTTCATGACCGACCTTATAATAAAGCGTCAGCTTGCGACCATCATCAAAAAGCACCGGATTCCAGTGGGCAATGCCCTCTTCATCTGCAGCTAGATAAGGTGCTGACCAGCTCTCTCCGGTACGCCGCGACATCCAGATCGCCACATCGCTAGCCTTCTCATGCAGACCGCCGAACCATGCAGCCAGAATGTCGCCATTCGGCAATACGACCAGCGTAGAAGCATGGCAGCTTGGAAAAGGGCGGTCGTCTTCAAATATAAATTGTTTTTGGGATTGAATATTCATGGTTAAGTTCTCCTTTATTTTGTAATGAATACTATCAGCCTTTAACCGAGCCAACCATCACCCCCTGTACAAAATATTTTTGAACAAACGGGTACACGGACAGAATAGGAAGCAGCAAGCATAAGAAGTACATCAGAATTTTGAAAAACAGCTTATTTTTTCGCATCACCTTAATCCAATTATTCATACTCATGGTGCCCTCCTTGCCATCCGTAAGTGGATATTTGAAACACCGCTCTGATTGTATTGTAATCGATTTCATGCTGAAGATAATTAACCATTTCCATTAGGCCGTTTCATTTGTCTATAATTATGAGAAAGAACATGATTCATTTCTCCCACTGTGTTTCAGTTGTCTACTTTACGGTATTTCGACGATCTACTTGTTATTCAAATGTGTCCGGTAAAAAGCGCGTCGGAATTCAGTAGGCGTCATCTGCTGATGCTTGCGGAACACTTTCATAAAATATTTTTCATCCTCAAATCCCAACCGATGGGCGATTTCTTTGATCGAAAGATCGGTGCGGCCCAGCTCTTCCTTTGCGCGGTCGATTTTAACCTTTTGAATATATTCCTGCATGCTCATGCCCATTTCCTTTTTAAATAAACGGGTCAAGTAGTCGGGATTGTAATTGAATTCACGTGCAGCATCATCAACCGATATAGGTTTGACAGCATGGATGCGAATCCACTCCAGCACACTCATCATCCTTTGGTGCCTCGAAGTCATTCCCCCTTGAGGGCTTGTATAAGCAGTCATCGATTGCTGCGTCAGCTCAATTAATAAAGAAGTCAGCATGTAATCGGCCCCCTGCCGGGTGTAATAGCGTGATTCCACAATGTGCAGCAGCTGACGAAACAAAATCCCCGCTTTGTCCACCTCAGGTGGTTTAAAAAACGCCGGCAGCAGGACAAATGGCATGCCTTGATCCAAATAAGGATTATGCTTGTAACGCCCAAGCTCGGCCTCAGCCTGCTTCTCATCCATGAACTCCATACTGCTCTCAGGACATTGAAAATGCAGCCAGTAAAAAGAAACCTGCGGGTCTGAATATGCATAACCCCAATGGGTCTGCTCCGGCAAGAGCAGCAGTACACTGCCTGGAGTCACCTCAAACTGTTCATCCTCCTGCTGAATATAGGCAGTGTCGCGCAGCCCGAGGATAATCTCAAAGCTGTTTATCGAACGTTTACCGTGAATCCACGGATAACCGGCGGTAAAGTGCCCTGCAGATACGAATTCGATCGGCTTTTCGATCTGTGCTTTCCAATAATACATAGTCGGTTTTTTCCACCTATTCTAATAAATGATTCCCTGACAGCAGGATTCTTCCATGATTATCCTTAGTATAAAGCTGCTGATCATGCACGACAACCCATCAAATCCGTATCCGTAAAATTACACCTGCAGGTTTAGAGTGAGTGGAGTGTTATCCAGAATGAAAAAAAAGATCAGCTTGGATAACCAGCTGATCTTTAGGATAATATGATTCGAAGAAATCAGGGTGAGCCTGTACTTGTGATGCAGGGAATGATGCTAGCCTAGCTACGATGGCTGGCTCCGGCTTTGCCCCAGTCTTCATAACATTTAACAATCGCACTCATATCTTCATCACCATATCCATCATTGCAAGCAACCTGAAACAGCTCCTTGACGGCCGATAAAGCAGGCACCGGGAGCTCGAACGATTCTGCCAATCCGCGGGCCAGCTTCAAATCCTTCAGCATGAGCCGAGTCATAAATTGCGGCGAAAAGTCACCGCTCAGCATTTTGGGTCCTTTCATCTCCGCCATGCCGCTGCGCGCTCCGCCACCCGCTACAACCTCTAGAAATAAGGCGGGGTCAATGCCAGCTTGGCGAACGAGCGAGATACTCTCGGAAAGTCCTGCCAGCGTAATAGCAACCAAAGCGTTATTGGCAAGCTTCGTTTGCGAACCTGTACCCTGCGCTCCCATATGTACCGCTTTTTTCCCCATCGCATTAAATAAAGGCAGGCAGCTCTCGAATAATTCCCGATCTCCACCAACGATAAAAGTCAACTGCGCTTCTTTAGCTTGAGGCTCACTGCCTGTAACCGGCGCATCCAGCATCTGTACGCCAATTGCTGATAAGTGGGCAGCCAGCTCCAGACTTGTATCCGGAGAGATTGTACTGCAATCGATAAGCGTGCGGGCACCCGGCTGCTGCTGTAGCGCAGGAACAATTCCGCCTTCACCCAAATAAACTTCCTTTACTGCACGGTCATCAGAGATCATCGTAATCACGATGTCTGCTCCTTGGGCAGCTTCGCCGGGAGAGTCTACAACACGGACGGAAGGGTCGAGACCCTCTGTCTTGCGCCGATCTCTATTGTAAACGCTTAATTTATATCCAGCCTTTAATAAGTTGACTGCCATGTGCCGCCCCATAGTCCCCAAACCAACAAAAGCAATATTCACTAGATGACCTCCTGAAATGGAATGTTGATACTTCTCCTATTATAACCTAAGTAAATGAAAAAAGCCTGCAATCACGCAGGCCTCATGCTAGCTATTATTCGGAACTTCATCGAAAAGAAGCGGGTGATCTATCGGACTTGTTATTTTTTGATGACATTGAAGTTATCCTCGATGAGCAGCCAGTTCTGAGGAAAGCTTAATCCGAGCTTCCAATAGCTGATCCCCCGAAGGTTCAATTCCTTTAATAAATCAAATTTGGCTTGAATCGATCTTGCGTCCTCAAACCATACGATGTGGGTTTTACCATTATCGTCCCAGTATGTGAAATGTGGAGCCTGCGCCACGTAATCGTATTGAATCGCAGCCTGCCGCTCACGGGCCAAATTGATAGCCTCCTGAGGGCTTAAAGCTCTGGCATACGCTCCCCCGGCCACAAAGGGCAAGGTCCAGTCGTATCCGTAGAGGTTTTGTCCCATCATGATCTTGGAAGCGGGAATTTCCGTCAACGCATATTCCAATACTTGTCGAACCGGACCTATCGGGGATACGGCCATAGCAGGCCCACCGCTGTACCCCCATTCATAGGTCATAATGATAACAAAGTCGGCAATCTCACCATGGGCGCGGTAATCGTGTGCCGAGTACCATGCACCCACTTGGGTTGCGCTGGTCTTGGGTACGAGCGCCGTCGACATCAAGAATCCCTCATTATGGATAATGTCCGCTGCTTTACGTAAGAAACGGTTGTAGGCTTCTCTATCCTGTGGACGCAGATGCTCAATATCAAAGTGAATATCCTTGAAATCAAGCCGCTTGGCTGTTTGAATAATCGTATCCAATAAGGTATCCTGCAGCTGCTCGTCATTTAACAGGGCTGCTCCAAGCTCTGCGCTGAATTGTTGCTCCAGATTGGTTATAACCATCATAAGCGTCACATTGTTATTACTGGCTATGGTCTGGAGGCCACCAAGAGGAGGAGCCTGCAAAGTACCGTTGCGTTGGATGCGGAAGCTAAAAGGAGCAAGATAAGTAAGATGGGGGGCCGCTTGCCGGGCTGCCTGGAGCAATGGAGGTGAGACCGTATCACCACGAGGCTCGATATAAGCATTAACCTCGATATTCCTGCGAGGCCTTGGTGGAATATATAACCTGAGGCCCACGTTGAGTGGCTGGTTTAGTGCTAAACCGTTGACCGATGCCAGCTGCTGCGGTGATATCCTGAATTTATGGGCAATCGTATACAGGCTGTCCCCGCTCTCTACCCAATAGTATTGACCCGTGATCGGGATTACTAATGCCTGTCCCACGACCAACGATTTATCCGGTGATAGCTCATTTGCATCTGTAATGCTTTGAATACTTACACCATAAGCTTGTGAAAGCTGATAGAGCGTCTGGCCTGGCCGGACAACCTGGATCTGCATGACGTCCCCCCCCTTAAACTTCCTTATTAAACATATATTCAATTACATCGAATAATTGTTCGTTTAATAAAAAAATGTTTAGCGTTAGTGACCAAGCCACTCCTGAGATAATCGGATATCGTTCATATTGCTCATTTCCAGCACCCAAGCACCTGAATAACTATACTCGTTGGCCATGGCTAGCACCGATTTCAGAGGAACGGTTCCTGCTCCCAGCCGCAGATGATCATCATGCTGCCCCTGGTTATCACTAAGATGAATACTCGTTATAAACGGCAGCAGGCTTTGAAACGACTGTTCACATTGCCCTTCACCCATCAAATGCATATGACCCACATCATAAACAATTTTCACACGTCGGGATTGTACGAGATGGATCACTTTTTTCAAAAACACGCTATCTGTTCCCAACAATCCAGGATAAGGAGGCACATTTTCCAAAGCAAGGATAACTTGTGATCCTTCGGTTTCGTTCACAATCTCCTGCAAAAAGGCAGCTATCCTCAGCGCTGCTTCATGACTCGCGCCATCCTGATCCACCTTGTCCCTGCTCAGCTCTCCGGGGTGAAGCACCACATAAGCACATTCCAGCAGCTCCGCAATCTGCAAAGTCCGAAGCAGCAGTTCCATATTGGACTGAATCAACTCCTCCTCATCCGTTGCCAGATTAAGGTTTGCTATAGGAGCATGAATCGTCCAGATGATTCCGTTCTCGGCTCCACGTTGCTTCAGCCCATTCAGACGTTCCTGCGGCCAATCCAACAATTCTCCATGACGCCCTTCACACATAATTTCAATCGCTTTACAGCCTTTATTGATTAAATGATTAACCGCCTCATCCAAGGGAATATCTGCCAAAGCATACGTCGAGATCAAACATTCATTACCTTTCAGCATATTCATCATCCTTTCTTGGTTATTACTTCATTCCTGAATGAATGAAGCTGTTCATAAACTGTCGTTGAAATAACAGGAATCCGATCATCAGCGGTGCGATGACGAGCAGCGTAGCAGCGCTGACTTCAGTCCATTGAGCACCTATCTCGAACGACTGTGCGAATATAGCCAGACCTACCGTCAAGGGACGGTTTTCTACGGAGTTGGTAACAATCAAAGGCCATAGGAAATTGTTCCAATGATAGCTGACGGATACGAGCCCAAAGGCCACATAAGTTGGACGGGAAAGCGGGAAATAGATTTTCCACAAAATCTGCCATTTCGAGTAGCCTTCCATTACAGCAGCCTCGTCGAGCTCTGGAGGGATCGTTTTGAACATCTGCCGCAGCAGAAAGATGCCGAAAGCCGATGCAAAATACGGCAGCATCACACCGAGCTTGGTATCGAGCAGTGACAATTCCTTCAGTACGCTGTAATTCGGGAAAATCAACACATCGGCAGGCACCATAATTTGGATAAGAAACAGCAGGAACACGATATTTTTCGCGCGAAACTCCACTCTTGCAAATGCGAAGGCAGCCATCGAAGCCGTAATCATCTGTACGAGGAATACGCCCACCACGATCAGGATCGTATTCAAATAGTATTGCGCGAAGGGCGCAGCCGACCAGACCCGGGCAAAATTATCAAGTGTGAACTCCAGTGAAAATGAAGGTGACAAAGCAATTTGCCTGGGGCGGAATGCGGTTACCGTCATCCAAAGCAGCGGCACTAGCCAGAAGGCGGCACCTATATATAAGAGCCATTGGCTTATATTCAATTTTTTAAGCAGCATAGGGATCGCCTTTCTCCCCCTCACGGGAGCTTACTTGGGCCTTGAGAGGCATCAATGATAATGAATTTTTTTGTCCAGTCCGAGGAAATTTAACGCTGCAAACAATAGAAGAACCCCAATCATTACAACCGTCAAGGTTGAAGCCATTCCCTGATCCCAGAAGCTGAACGCAGATTCGTAAATATAATAGAGCAGCAAATTACTGGCGTTGTTCGGTCCACCCTTGGTCATAATCAGCAAGTGATCCACCAGCTTAAACGAATTGGTCAAGGCCACAATGGAAACGAATAGTGTTGTTGGCATGAGCAGTGGAAAGGTAATTTTACGAAATACCGTCCAGCGTCCCACACCATCCATCTGTGCAGCTTCATACAAATCCGGAGAAATATTTTGCAGACCAGCTAAGTAAAAAATCATAAAATATCCGGCTTCTTTCCAAATTACCATAATCACCATTGCCCACATTACATACTGCGGTGATCCCAGCCAGTTCACATCGGTTTGCATAAAGCCTTTCATGACTCTGCTGAGCAATCCGTACTGCGGCGTGTAAATAAACAACCAAATATTAGCTACTGCAATCATCGGAATTAACGTTGGATAAAAAAATGCGGTCCGTGCCAGACTTGTGCCCCGCATCACTTTATTGGTGAATACCGCCATGAGTATCGCTAACAGGATCGAGGTTGGGACCGTGCCAATCGCAAACCACATATTGTTGGACATGACCTGCCAAAAAACCATATCGTCCAGCAAATGCTTATAATTATCCAAACCGTTGAAAATAGGTACCGGTGTCGCCAAATCGGCTTGATAAAAGCTGAGTCGAATCGTTTTGGCAATCGGATAGAACGTAAATAGAAACAAAAAGACAAGCGATGGCGCTAGAAGCATCCAGGCAAACGCATTGGTTTTCCAGCTAAAGACTGATTTTTTGCTGCCCAATTGGGGGCCTCCTCGCATTAATATCTGAGTAAGTCCGTACATCATGAAGTTAAGTAAGGGGAAGCAGTCTGCTATGCGTCCTGTTCAGTGCCGCAGCAGTGCCTCCCCGCTTTCAACAATTACTTATTAAAGGGTGCAAGCGCCTTGTCTGCTTCCTCCTGTGCCTTTTGCAGAGCTTCAGCAGGTGCCATACTGCCTGTCAACACGGCCTGTATCGGATCGTTTAATGCTTTCATAACCTTGCCGTTGTTATGTGTGGATAACTCAGCAGCGGCATATTGCAGCTGATCACGGGCAATTAGAGCTGCGGGGAATTCTGCCGCATATTTCTTCATTCGTTCCGTATCGTAGGCCGATTTTTTAACAGCGACATAACCGGTATCGATGCTCCATTGTGCAGCAAGCTCCGTTTCGGTCATAAATTTCACGAATTTCCAGGCTGCTTCCTGCTTTTTCTTATCGATATCTTTGAAGATGTAGAAGTTTCCACCACCTGTTGGACTTCCAAAGCTTTTATTTTTAGGCAGGAAGCTCACACCAAAATTGAATTTGGCGTTTTTCTTTACGTTGGATAAGTTGCCGGTCGTATGGTACATCATCGCCGTCTTGCCTTCCAGGAAGTCAGAAGGTACAGTTCCCCATTCGGTGACGCCTTCCGGCATTACTTTGTCTTTCTTCGCCAAATCGCTCCAATATTGCAGCCCTTGCACGTTCTCAGGAGTATTAAACATGACCTTTTTGCCGTCTTCAGACATCAAATTTTTACCATTTTGCAGCGCAAAGGTTTGCATCATCCAGTAAGCATATCCCGTCACCGGAATTTCCAAGCCCCATACCCCGTTCTTGGTTAGCTTGCTCGCATAATCCTTCATCTCGTCCCAGGTTTGAGGAGCCTTCTCTGGATCAAGCCCTGCCGCTTTAAACAAATCCTTGTTGTAATAAAGCACTATGGTGCTGCGTTGAAACGGAATGCTGTATGTCTTCCCGCCTGTTTGGGAGTTTGACATAAATGCCGGATAGAAATCGGACAAATATTTATCGCCGCCTTCTTTGGCAATGAAATCATCCAACGGAACGATCGCGTTCATGTCCAGCAGACTGAACAGCTCGGTAGACTGAAGCACAGCCACATCGGGTGGATTCTTGCTCTGTACGCCTGCTTGGGTTTTGACTGCGGTATCCGCATAGCTGCCTGTGTATATCGGCTTAACGGTTATGTTCGGATTAAGCTTGGTAAACTCCTGAGCCATGCTTTCAATCGTAGCCGTCAGAGGACCGCCCACAGCAATCGGATAATAGAAGCTAAGCTCGACCTTCTCTGCTTTCGTATCGGTCGGTGCCCCTGCAGGTGCTGACGCAGATGGCTCGGTTGTCGTTTTGGCGCAGGCGGCCAGCATGGAGACGCATAAAGTAAGACCTATCATTTTTGTTGTGAGGGAACGCATAAGTAAATCTCTCCTTTTTCCTATGATCTTATTTGTGAAGAACTGCCCACTTCCGCCGCTTCCTCATTCACTGTAACAAACCATTGTGATCCCATGATTACAGCAGTGTGAAGCAGGTGTAAACTCTAATGCTCTGCGCTTTGCTGCAGTGGTTCGTCTGAGCCTGACTGCTTACACCTGTTCCTTATGCATGGTCAGGATCGATAGTAAATCATCCAATGAATCCCATACATAATCAGGTTGTATCAGAGATTGTTCGATATCTCCCTTCGCCGTGACCCCCGTCAATACAAGCGCCGTGTAAAAGCCATGATTTGACCCGAATAAAATATCCGTTTCCAGCCGGTCACCTACCATCAGACAACGTTCGGCACTCAGACCGCTCCATTCCTGCACTTTAGCTGCATAATGCTCGGATGGCTTGCCGATAACGGCATGCGGTGCTATACAGCTTGCCGCTTCTATGGCCTTCACCATCGACCACGTATCAGGGATGACGTCGCCGACGACCGGACAATTCGGATCGGGGTTCGCAGCGATCAGGGCAGCTCCATTGCGTACAGCCGTCATAGCTTGATGAAGCTTATCGTAATCAAAATGCATATCCATACCTACAAGCACATGTGTAGCGGCAAGCGGGTCCATCGTATGCTCGACCCCCTGCTCATCCAGCTCGCTGAACAGTGCTGGCTCCCCGACTGCAAATACTAGCGGCTCCTGCGTGCCTTCACGCAGATATATAGCTGCTGTGAAAGCTGCCGTCACGATTTCCTCCAGGTGCGCCTCAAGGCCAAGCTTGCGCAGCCGATTCACGCAATCCATACGGGTTCGCGTCGTAGTATTGCTCAAGAACAAAATCTTTTTTCCTGTTTGCCTTAACACGGCCAAAGTTTCCGAGACACCCGGGAGCAGCTGTTCTCCAAGTAAAATCGTTCCATCCAAATCAAAAAAGTAACCATCCAAATCCATCATATCCGGCAATCTTCGAGCATCTCCTTTCTTGGAACAACACAAAAAACCCTCTATCCATCAAACGGAATTGTCGCGCCCAAATAAAGGCGGTTCCACTTGCTGCATAAAAGGGTTTTCTCTTCGGCTCGTACCCTTGTATATTCGATTAGTTATTACATTTCTTACTTTACCAAGCTTGTGTTATCGGAGCATCAAGCGGAAGTTAAGGTTTTGTAAACCTATGGCATCATCAGGTCCAAAGCCGCTTACTGCCCATCGATACGGCGCTGGCCCCAGCCTGTAAAGCCATTGTAATCTCACTGTGATCATGGATTAATCCACCTGCAATAATAGGTATTGAAATCGTATCACATAGTTTGGTAATCACACGAGGTATCAATCCCGGCATAATTTCAACAGCATCAGGTCCACTCTGCTCGATGTTGTGGATGCCATGCTCCAAAGCCGACGTGTCGATCAAAAAAATCCGTTGGATCGCCATCAGCCCATTTTTTTTGGCATGCTTTACAAAATGGCTCTTCGTGGATATGATGCCTGTCGGCCGCAATCGCTCGGCTACAAACTTCATTACAATCGGATCGCCACCCAATCCCGTAATAAAATCAACATGGAGAAAAATCTTCTTACCGGCTTGCAGCACTTGTTTAATATAATCCTCCACGGTCAGCAGATCGCCAATCAGCAAGAAAACAACCGGACTGTCACTACGGCAGGCAGCCTGCAAATCCTCCACCTTGCGTACTGCTGGTATGATCCTTTTGGGGCCCCAATAATCATGTTCAATAATACTCATTAGCCAACATCCTTTCCATCTCTTAAGCCTACTCCAATTTAACAGACTATTGTTTGCGCAATATTAACTTGAATCAACAAAAAGTTTACTTGGACTGTTATGTCCAGCCCAAGCAAACTTTGTATGCAACCATTTTGTTTATACAGCTTCGCTCACCAAACCCGAATCAAGAAACGAAGTGCCTCAAACCTAGTTAATAAAATTGACTTTGCTTAAGAAACGTTTCAATATAACAGCGGATTGGGCACGTGTTGCATAGCTTGCCAAATCGAGCGTGTCTGGTGTCATTCCATTCATCAGACCCGCATGAACAGCGGTAGCTACCTCGGATTTAGCCCAAGCGATCTTATTGGCATCCTTGAATGGCGCCAAGGTTTCGCTTTGCTGTGCTGCCGAAATCGCCGTATCCACGCTTACGAAGGACATGGCACGGATGACCATAGCAGCCTGCTCCTCACGCGTAATTTCCCTATCAGGACGGAATGTACCATCCTCGTAGCCGCTGATCAAACCTACTTTCGCCGCAGCAGCCACCTCAGGAGCATACCAGGCATCAGAGGCTACATCGCGGAAATCACTCTTGGCAGCAGTTGGGCTTATACCCAAGGCACGAACAAGCAGTGCCGCAAATTCCGAACGAGAGATATTGCGATCACCCTCGAAACGGCTATCGCTAACCCCATCAACCACCAGCTTGTTAGCCAGCAATTCCACGTCCGCTTTTGCCCAATGGTTGGCCAGATCGGTGAAGCTTTTGTTATTCTCCATTACGGTATACATACTGTTGCCATTTCGTTTAAGTGTAGCTGTTGTCAGACCATCCTTCGTTTCGAAAACGGTCGGAACGAACCGGAGCATTTTCGTTTCCGGGATAAACTGTACACCCGTCGCTTTCTTGAAATCGACTTCCTTGCCAAGCTTTAACTCGCGAGCCACGTAGGTGGAGCCAAAGGATATAGGAAGTGATTGGCCACTCTTATTGACTGCCTGAACATCAAAATCTACAGCAGTGGCGATTTGTTGTCCGCCTGCTTTCACCACAGCTGCTGCAACTGCTGCCGCCATGCTGTCGTCAAGCTTCTTGATCGTCACCTGGATCGATAGGTCATTCACACTCACACCCAGCTGTTGTGCCAATCCCGTTAGGTTTAAAGTGGATAATGGCAAATAATAAGCAGCGTTGCTGTCGCCTGTAATGATCAGCGTGCTTCCGTTTATTTGTGACGCATCCAACAGCCCAGCCGCACTGAGCTCCAGCTTCTCGCTTGTCATATGCACCTCAACTCTGGTGCCAGCAGCAAATGCATTTCTGAGTTGACCCGCATCCAGCTTGCCCTCGACGGCTTCAAGCTTAACGGACTGTTTGCCATCACCGTTATTGCCTGTGCCAGATGTTCCAGTTCCCGTTCCGGATGTATCCGGAGTTGTGGAGGAGCCGCCCGAACTCGAATTAGACGGTTTGAGCACCACCGTAACGTCAATGGAAGCGGTCGTGTTGCGGTAAACAACATCAATCACTGTAGAACCGGTTAGGAGCGCCCGCATCTTACCGTTCTCTACAGATACAATGGTATTGTCACGAGGTGTGTAGGCTGCATAAGGAGTTACAATTTGGCTATCCTTTGCAGACAAATAGGTTACATTGTCGATGTTCTGTTCTCTGCCCACAATAATCGTATATTGCTTCGGATCCACACTGAGTGTATAGGTTACTGGCTCAGGATTCGGGTTACCACCACCCGGGTTTTCTCCTGGGTTACCACCGGGATTCTCTCCTGGATTTCCACCTGGATTTCCACCTGGGTTTTCTCCTGGGTTACCGCCCGGGTTTTCACCTGGATTACCTCCTGGGTTCTCCGGCTCCTGCCCTTTGACCTCAATAGTGATCGGTTTCGTATACAAATCATATTTCCGGCTGGCGTCCATGGCGGCTGTATATCTGAGCAGCACATGCGCGGTTCCTGACTTCTTGGCTGTTACCTTGCCTTGATCCACCCCAATGAAATCTTGACCGTCCAGCAGCACGACTTCCGGTGTTACGATCGATTTGGTGCCTTTGTAGGTTTCGACGGTTGCATGTAAGGACAAGCCTTCATCCTTCAGCAACACATAGTTGTCTTTCTCCGGTTTAACCGAAGCGGCCCAATCCGCAGCCCACAGCGCATAATCGGTCGTTAACCCGTAGGCTCCTAGCGCGAACAAGTTTTTCAGATCATCCTGGTTATTAATGGTCCACGGCGATACGATTAATCCACGGTGCTTGGTTGCCTCCAGGAAGTTCTTGCCGATCCCATAATAGCCTACGTTGAACGTGGCATTAAGACCTTGAACCGTTCTCAGCGCATCACGCAGTGATTTATTGGCGTTCGTCTCATTAGAGCTGATGTTGTTTACCAGCAAGCCCGAAGGCATCTCCGGCATCTGATCAGCCAGCAGCTTTAATTGATTCGAGCTAAAGGACATCGAGTCGACAAGACCCTCTGCCTTCATCTCTTTAAGCAGCTTGACGTAGGCAGCAACAGCAGCTGGCGTGCTCGTCTTGATTTCAGCCATGACCATTTTCCCTCTACTTGCAGCCAGTTCAATCTGCTCATCCAGTGTCGGAATTTGAACATACGGAAAGCCTGTTGGGAACGGCTTATTGGCATTCAGTTTCTTTAATTGCTCCAGTGTAAAGTCCTCAACATTTCCTGCGCCATCCGTTGTATGCGACAATTCAGCATCATGGATAATGACTAGACGATTGTCCTTGGTTACATAAATATCATTTTCAATAAAGTCTGCTCCGTTATCCAACCCAAGCTTGTCACTTTCGATCGTGTTCTCGGGAGCGCTCGTCGGCATGCCTCTATGACCGATAATATAAGGCTTACGGATCAATGTTGTATTATTCGAATACAGTTGAAAAGCAGTGAAAGCTTCATTTGGTGAATCCGTGACAATTCCGTTCACTCCAGCGGTAATCAAGCTGTGCATCGACAGGCTGTGACCAGTTGCACCAGCAGCTTCCTTTGACCACACTACGATCAGCCGCTGTTGAAGGTACGCAACATTATCCATGGAGGCTGCACTCTGTGGCAGCAGTGCGATCTTGGCAAGGCTGCGTGTGGTTTGTCTACGAATGTCCAACAAGCCCTCTTGCGTTACATCTTTAATATTACTGAAATCTACAATACCACGGATCATTGGATAGGCCGTTCTCGCCCTCTTAACCAAATCCCCCTTGTCAGAGATGACAAAAGCATCTTCCACACCCTTGTTCTTCAGAGCATCCATCAGCTTATCCACAGCCTGCTCATCCTTGACGTAGAAAGCAGGAATCATCCGGTTTCCGATCGTGTCCAGAATAGCGTCAAGACTTGCAACTTCTGTCTGGCCTGTTGGATCTGTAACCTTTAAATCACTGTTCACATGGACCATTACGGTTGCAGGCAGAACAGGTCCGGTTAATGCTGTCAAATCCTTCATCGTCTTCAACTCGGTGATCACAGACGGGGCCATGGAAATTCGGCTTTCCGGTTCTGTAACCTGGACGAATCGTTCACTCGGCATCGGCGGCAGCGCCTCTTGCTGCAAAGTGATTCGAATATTATCCACCTTCATTTTACTTCCGTTGGACTGAAGCCCAATTCTTCCTTTCGTATATGCTGTTGCAGCGTTGCTGTCTACAATTACCCGGTCATTAATCAATTCCTGTACCCGACTTCCATGGGCTTTGACCGTATAATGATATAATTTAGCTGCATCAATAGCTTCGGAATTCGAACCTGTCTCCATTACGTTCCATGCATTGGCAGCTGTTCGCTCGGCAAACTCAATCCCATTGGATGCAGTTGCATCCTTTCTAACAGCCATTTGGTAGTAGGGATAGTCATTGTTTTGTATTCTGTACATGATCGAGTGCCATCTGGCCGCGTCGTTGGCAGTCAAATGCGTAACATCAGCTTCAATCCTGTAATTGCCGAACAGTCCCAAATAATCGGGCAGCAGCACTCGGGAAGGATTATCGGGAGCAGTACTCGCATTCAGCTCAAATGCTCCGGATTTCACCACAGCTGCACCAACTGTAGTCCCCTCTTTTCTCGTCCATCCTTGAGGTAATGAGCCCTCTGCGGCATTATCAAAGTTCTCTTCGTATAACGTGTATTCACTATCACCAGCGTTTTTAACGACTAGAGCCATATTCGCTGTAGCGCCACTTGCTGCAGCATTAAGCGTATAGACGCCTTTTGTTTGCGCCGTTATTTTGCCATTCGCCACAACAACGTCAGGACTGCTGGGAGTCCAGGTTAATTCATCGCCCTTGATAGTTCCCGTTGAAAAGTCATTAAATTCCGCTTTAAATATAACCGAATTCAGCAGCACATCCTGACCAGCAGTAGCCAAAATATAACCGTCATCATGCTTGATGGATGTCGCCTTAATCCCTGTCAAAGACGGTGTAACCGTAATTTCTTTTGATACTTCCTGGTTATAATAAACAGCTTTAACCATTGCTTTACCCGGCTTGATAGGATAGATCTTGTTGTCAATAATTCTAATAATGCTTTCATCCAATGAATATAGCTTCACCCGTCCATCGGAAGGGGAGTCTGTCACACCATCCGAATAATACACACTGGCTGTGACGCTAGCCGGTCCTGTCAAGGCCTCAAGTGTGCCAGGCATCGTCATATCGAGCCGATCAGCCGTAATACGGGTCACTTTCAGATTATCGAAGGATACGATACTCTGATCGCCTTGAAAACCGATTGCCCCTCTTTCTGGCAGCACATCCGGTGTCAAGAACTTGTCCCCTTTGAGATCAAAAGCGGGCGCACTCTTATCTTTAAAATAATCCTGAACATGATTATCGAAGACCCTTACTTTCATCGTATAATCTTTGTTCAGCGCCAATGCTGATCCGGTAATCGTTATAGGGGAGACCCAATTGCCATCAGGCTTTCTGTAAGCAACCTCAATAATACCATTCGGCTTAATAGCCATTTGCGAATAGGGAGGTTTGCCAGTGGAGGGGGCCCGGAACATGATGGAACCCCATCTGCCCGTATTCAACCATGCATCGAACCGAACATCTGCTTCAACGACATAATTGTCCCATTGAACCGGCGCCATTATGCGGCTTTGTTGACCGGCGGTGTTCCCATTAAATGTCATTCGTCCATTGCCATATGTATCTTTCACTACGGAGAATGGGGTACTACCGGCATTAATATCTGAAACCCACCCGTTAGGGAGTTGTCCCGTGGCGTAGCTATCGAAATTTTCCTGAAGGATTACATTGTTCGGGCTGCCTGAAATCGGGCTGCTGTCCACAAGTGTAATGGTTCCAAAACCGGAAGTATCATTCCAGAAGGAAAACGAGTTATAGGCACTCCAAAAGCTGGTTCTATTCTTGGCAGGGTCCGTATCATATCGGTCTGTAGCTCCAATTTCTAAACCCAATTGTTTTTTTAACACCGGGTCAAAATTGATCATATCCCACGGCAATGCGACTTCAAGAGACCAAACGGTAGCGGTCTTATTGATGGCCCTCAATATTTTCTTGTCATCCTTGGCTGCCTGACCATTAGCTGCAGCACCATAATGAAACTCCGGTACCGTCGTATTCGGTTTATATACAAAACCCAGCTGCATATCATCGGCCACATAAGGTGTAGATTGATGAAGCTTGGGATCAAGGAACACATTGATATTGTCTTGTTCAAACCAATTCCCTGTTCCACCGCTCGTAAGCGTGTCGTCATCGGCCTGGATACCCATATATAAATATTTATTATCCCACAGTAAGCCGAATTTGCTGTCTTTAAAGGCACCTTCACCTACACGCGCATTCATGGGTTGGTCAATTTTCCAGACGGAATCATCCAGCTTGCCGTCAATCACCGGAGCTGTTAACGTCTTCTTCACATCCAGTGATTTTCTTCCTGCATCCGCAGCATGAACCTCTGATGGAAGCATAGGGGTTTGAAACATTCCGCTTATTAAACTTATTATCATGATTACAACTACATATTTAGCATGCTTTTTCATGGAGTACCTCTTCATAAGTGTTCAACCCTTTCATGAGTTCATTTACAAACCATCGACATTTGGACATCTGCTGTTAAGCCAGCGGTCTCCTTCCCTTTGAACAACACAAAAAACCCTTTATCCATCAAACGGAAGCGGCGCGCCAAAACAAAGGCTCTTCCATTTGTTGCATAAAGGGTATTCTCCTCGACTCGTACCCTTACCTATTCGTTTGTTTGCTACATTTCCTAGTTTATCAGCTCTTTGTTATCAGAATATCAAACGCAAGTGAAGAATTTGTAAAACCAGTGGATCCGATCGTGCCTCAACCGATACTGATGCTGATAGATCGTCGGTATCTATTATCCTTTGACAGATCCTTCAGTCAATCCGGAAATCAGCTGTTTTTGAAAAACGAGCACGATGATAAGCAGCGGTAAAACGCTAATAACCGAAGCTGCCATGATCAAGTGATAAGGTGTATAATTACTGTCCTCAAGTGCTTTGATGGCTACGGCAAGTGTTAAGTTCTCTTTGGATCTTAAAATGACAACGGGCCACAAAAAATTGTTCCACTGCTTAACGAACAAGATAATCCCCAGAGCTGCAAAAGCCGATTTCAAATTAGGCAGCACCACTTTTCGGAACAGTGTAAATTCGGAGCATCCATCAATCCGTGCCGCTTCCAGCATCTCATCTGGCAGCGACCGACAGTATTGTCTCATAAAGAAAATACCAAAGGCATTAGCAAGGTCTGGAAGGATAACCCCCCAAATATTATCAATTAAATGAAGCTGCTTATAGATGACAAACAGCGGTACCATTGTCGCTTCGTGAGGAATCATTAACGAAGCTAATACAAATACGAATAAAATTTGTTTTCCGCGGAATTCGTATTTGGCAAAGGCATAACCGCCCAAGCTGCATAGAAACAGTGTTACAACAGTAAAGGTTGTGGATAGTAAAACACTGTTCCACGTAATGATACCAAAGCTTCTTTTCAAAAACAGTTCCCCGAAATTTTCCCAATGCAAGGTTTCAGGAATCCATATGGGAGGGTTGACGAATATTTCACTTACTGCTTTTAATGAAGAGCTTAGCAGCCAAAAAAACGGAAATAACATCACTGCGGAAACAACAGCCATTACGATAAACATGAGGATAGCGTTAAATTCATTTTTGCGATTCCAGCTGTAATTCTGTTTAGCCGAGGTCTGCATGCCTTCTCCCCCCTTTATCCATTTTTATCATCAAACAAGCGTAATTGAACTAACGAAACCAGCATCATGAGAATAAAAAAACATACGGCGATCGAAGAAGCATAACCAAAGTTAAAGTTTTGAAAGCTCTCGTTATACAGCATCAAAACAGGAGTTAACGTAGAGTTCAAAGGGCCTCCCTTGGTTAAGATGAAGGGTTCGGTAAACAATGAAAATGTCCCAATCGTGGACAAAATCGTACAGAATAGTAATATCTTTTTCACCAGAGGGATCGTAATCAGAAAGAAACTTTGGGTTTTGGTGGCGCCATCGACATATGCGGCCTCATACAAATCTTTGGGGATGCTTTGCAGTCCTGTCATAAGCAGCAGCATATTGTAGCCGAGCCAGCGATACAAAACCATCATGGCCACAGTAAACCGAGCCCAGCCCGGTGATTCCAGCCACGGAATACGGTTATCCAACCATCCCAAATTCATAAGCAGAGAATTCAAAAGTCCATCCTGCGTGTTGAATATCAAAACAAATACGAATGATACGGCAACAACAGATACAAAGTTCGGGACGAACAACGCCATACGGAAAAAGCCTTTGCCGACCATCCAGTTCGCATTAAGCAGGCTGGCAAAAATAAGCGCCAGAAAAAGCATGATAGGCACATAAATCACATAGATCACAGCGCTGTTCCATAAAGACAACCAGAATTGGTTATCATGCATTAAAGTCGTATAATTTTGTAGTCCGATAAACGACTTTACTTTAGAACCGTTCCAATCCGTGAGGCTTATATAAAATGAATAAATAATAGGATATAAAGAGAACAGGATAAACAACAAAAAGTATGGCGATATATAAAAATAAGGAGCGAGTCGAAACTGCCATTTCCAGCTTGTGGTTCTCATAGCTTTCCTCCTATGAGTTTCGCTTTAGCGAAACTGACTTCGTAAGCATTTGCTAAGTTTGGCGAAGCGAAACTGACTTCGTAAGCTTAGCAAAAAAACAAAGGGGGCATCATCCCCATCGAACTCATGCTGATTCACATTCGCTCGAATGAACATGACACTCCCTCAGTTATTCCTGTCGAGATTGAATAGGTATTTTGTACTTACTTTCTTTTCGTCTTTTGCCTAAGCTCGTCAGCCATGCTTTTTAAAGCTTTGTCCGAAGGCGTATTGTTTAAAAAGATTTGCGCCCATACGTCCGTCATCATTTTATTGGCTAATGGAAAGTCGGAAGTGTAAGCAAGCGGGAAAGTTTGTTTTAACGACTCGGCATACATTTTCAGGACCGGCTGGTTGTTGAAGTATGCAGATGGCGCGTCCATGTCCGGACTGCTATATACCGTGTTCAGTGCCGGGAACAATCCTGCTTTTGTCATCATTTTCGCTTGAGAACTGTCCTTACCCAACATAAATTCAATGAATTTCCAGGCTTCCTCAGGATTCTTGGAATTTTTGTTGATAGCCATGTTGGAGCCGCCTTGATTGGCACTGACATATTTATCATCCTTGGACCATTTGGGCATCATCGCAACCGACCACTTGCCCTTGTCTCCAGGGGCATACTGCTGCTCGATAATCGCATCATGCCAGGAGCCGCCTACAACGGTAGCGAATTTACCCTCTTTGATAGCATTGCCCCAAGGATCGGTATTAGCACGGGCATCAAATACGAGTCCTTCTTTTTGCATCTTGACCAGAAAATCAGCTACTTCTTTCACCTGAGGCGAATCGACGGATACGTTACCCTGCTTATCGAAGTACCACAAGCCGCGCTGCCACATCATGGACTCGAATACACGGTTGCTCGAATTTGTTTTTGAGTCTCCATACATCAGAACGCCGGTTTTTTCTTTAATTAGTTTCGCTGCTTCATAGTAATCGTTCCAAGTCTGGATTTTTTGTGAAACTTCCTTCGGATCGGTAGGGAGACCGGCTTTTGCAAACACATCATTTCTATAAAACATCACAACTGGACCGCTGTCCCATGGCATCGCGTAGATTTTATTATCCTTTGTGGCGTCTTCCCATTTGTACGCATTCATTTTGTCTTTATAGGGCTGGACACGAGAAGTAATATCCAGTAAGGAATCAATTTGTACCATTTGGGAAAGATTGGTAGATTCCAATGAGACAATATCCGGCACCGCATCTCCGGTATTGGAAGCGATCAAATACTTTTGATACAAGTCTGTCGATTTCATCAATTGAAATTCAACCTCGATATTCGGGTATTGCTTCTTAAATTCTTCCATGTTCAAATCTACACCCGTTTTTGCCGATTCCCAAATCCAAACTACCAGCTTCGTCTTTTTACCGGCATCTGCAGGCTTGACGGCTTCTCCGGGCTTTGCCGATTCTGCAGGTTTGCTGCTTGGATTGGAACATGCACTGGCCATGATAGAGAAAAACATGCAGAGGACCAGTAATAGCGACCAACTTTTCTTTTTCATTGTTCAATACCCTCCTTATTTTGTTCTTCTTTATCTTAGTTTTTTTGAAAGTGCTTTCAAACTGACATTCGTTTGATTAAAGTGTACTATTTTTGAAAAATAAAAAAACACTCCTGACGTTCAGGAGGTTGTCGTAATCTTGTTCCATCATTTCGTTATTTTGTTTGATGTCGGTATAGACTGGGGGTTTGAGCCACACATTTTTTAAACCATTTGGAAAAATATTTGACGTCCTGAATGCCCACCTGCTCGGCTACTTCATCCGTTCGAAGGTCGGTCAGACGCAGCAAATCCTTGGCCCGTTTCAATTTACGATCAGAAATAAACGTGATCAGGCTGCAGCCAACCTCTTCTTTGAATATCGTGCTGAAATAGCTTCTGCTCACTCCTATTCGGTTAGCCAGATCGGCAGCCCGTATATCTAGATGCAAATGCTGATCGATAAAATCAATTGCCCTAAGCACATCATCCTTATGAATCCCGCTGCGCAATTCGATTTGCAGCTCGATTTGCCGAAGTCGGTGCATCTTTTCCGTGGCCTTCATCCAGCCCGAAGCATCTTGTATAGCTCCCTCGCTTCTCCAATGCAGCCAGGGCTTGTTCAATTTCATGGCGAGTAGCTCAGTTTTACATGCATGAATATGATCCGAGCCGCAACATAAAAACAAAGAGTCCTGTCCATTATTCAGAAAAAGGATTCCCTCAGCGCACACAAGTGGAAAGGTTTGACTTACTTCCTCCAGTAAATCCAAACCCTTCTCGCCCGTATCACCAGCTTTGTTCATAAACAGATGAAATAGATGACCTCCAGAAACCATCCATTTCCAATCATGATCCAAATGCTGCTTCAACTGGACAGCGGCCGATTGTTTCTTTTCCATAAGCCATGTTTGCAGAAGGTTATCTGTGCGATCTTGATCTTTTGGCGTCGTGGCGGAGGTTTTCTCTGGTTTGTGAAGAAGTAATTCCTGGCGTATTTTTGCCAAGCTGTCGTCCATTTGTGCATCATCAAAGTTGGTTTTTACAATGTAATCGGATATACCGAGCTGAATCCCTTGCTTGGCAAAGCTAAAATCGCGGTGACAGCTTAAAAATAATATCTTAGTCTCCGGATAATCCCTCAAGATTCGCTTGGCCAACTCGATTCCGTCCATTTCCGGCATCACAATATCGGTAATGACGATGTGCGGCCGATGCTTCAGGAACGATTCCCAACCGAGTAAACCGTTCGCAGAGTCCGCAACGACCTTCATTTGATGTTTTTCCCAATCAACGGTCATGCGCAGACCTTGTCTGACCAACTGTTCATCATCAACAATCATCACTTTTAAAACAGTATCTACAGTAATTTCGGCCATATGAACATCATCCTCGTTCCTTTCATTCTCTCTGATTCAATGTTCATCCTGTACTGCAAGTCAAAATGCAGCTTAAATCGTTCGTCGACATTCCGCAAACCCAGCCCGCCCTGCTTATCAGGAATTTTGTGGCCGCTTCGGATATATTCCAGATGCTGCGGCTTGATACCCAAACCATCATCGATAAGCTCCATGCAAATGTTTTGCCGTAAGGAAGTAATCGTAAGCTTCAATTGACCCCTACCATCGGTAAAAGCGTGAAAAAAGATGTTTTCTAACAAGGGTTGAAGCACCATTCGTGGTATAAGACAATTCTCCAGCTCGGGCTCCACATGCAATACAACATTGAATACATCTCCGTATCTGTACTTTTGAATTTCCAGAAAATGCTGTGCCACTTCAAGCTCCGTCTTAAGCGGTACAAGCGATTGCTTAAAATTAAAGCTGGCCTCCAGCACGGCGACTAAATGCACAAGCATATTTTGTATATCCGGCTGGTGGGCTAATCTCGCCTTCCACTGAATGCTGTTTAATGTATTGAATAGCAGATGAGGATTAATTTGATAATGGAGAGCTCTCAGCTCAGCTTCGCTTTTGAGCTTTTCTTTAAGGCTGATTTCATGTACCGACTGTTTGATTTGCTCCGTCATCCTGTTGAAGGCATCGCCCAGATAGCCCAGCTCATCCGATGTTGTAATCCGCGTCTGAACGGAAAGATCACCTTGACCGAATCTCTTGATCGATTTAGCTAATTCTTTAATGGGCCTTGTAAACCGCGAAGAAAAAATACCTGCCATAATAACCACCAAGACAAGGGCTAATAAAGAAACAAACAGTGAATATTTTAAAATGACACTGGAGGATTCATAGAATTGCTTATAAGGCAATCTGGCCTCAATAATCCACCCATTCGTATCTAACCGATCCGACCATATAATATCATTATCAGCAAAAGAATAATCAGCTGAGGTTTGCAGCAACACCCCTCTATTTTGATCAAGAATTTGCAGATGCGCTTTCAAATCATGTTCAAAGGTACGAAATAAGCCTAGTATTGAATCCGCTTTCATTTCAATTAAAATATGACTTCCTTCCGGCAATCTGAACTGTTTTTGTATAGGTACGACTAAACTTATCACATAATTAACCGATGTGGACGAGTAATAATCCGGATGATGAATCATAATTTTATTGCGTATTATAGGACGCTCTGAAACGTTCTTCCAAAAGTCGGAAAGCATAAGCTTCTGAGCATTAATCATATCGTTCCCATAGATTTTTCCCGATTTGGTAACAATATTTACGCTTATGATATCCGAATTTGTATAAGATGCGAGCAGTCTTTTCAGATCTCTTTCATCTGTATATTGGCTGTAGGTCTGAAGATCCTCATCCTCGATTACAATAGGTGTGGACGTCAAATAAGCTAATATATTCCCCGTGATATTTTCCATTTGTTTCAAGTTGGTATCCAGATGAAGCCTCAGCTGCTGCACGGCATATAGGCCGTAGTTTCCGAATTGAGAATTGACAACCTGGGATGACTTATAATAAGAAAAGTAACCCAGTGTTATTAAAGGCAAAATAGCCACGATCAATAAAAAAATGATCAGTCTTGCTTGAACACTTTTGGACAATTGAAACCGGTAGGGCAGCTTTTCAGAGGGAAATCGGTATTTCATGCTTCACCTGCTTTGAGATGATAAATAGATATAATGTAGTATAACGATTTATGTTTGCTGATTCCACCTTTAGTTTATTCCATAACATACATTTTCTAAAAAATAGGGGTGGTTTCCCCCAAGCTAATTACTTAGGGAACACCACCACGCCGTTGTTTATTCATCCTCTTTAAAAATAGGCTTGATTCTAAGCTCAAATTTGAACTCCTTTTCATCCAACCGGTAAGGTACCAAAAGCTCAGGTCCGCAGGAATTGGAGCCTACTCCACTTATCTTATAATCGAGGTGAACAATCGTTTCTTTTCGTCTGACAAGCTCATAATCATGAGCGGCCTTAGTTAGATCCTCGGGTGTATAATGCGCTGCATTCAAGGAGAAATTGTCCGAACCCGAAAATTTCAACCCCATTCCCTGCTCGTTGGATACGATCGCCCACTCGGTTCCATATCGCGAACCATTCTCCTGAGGCATAATATAGTTTTCGAACATCTCGTCAACCGTCAGTAGATACTTTCCTCTTTTCACACTATGACATTTGTCGATATAACTCTCATGCGGGCCAAGGCCAAAATATTCTACCTCCTCCGTTCCTTGAGGCATAGTAAGCTGCAGCCCGAAGCGTGGAAGAAATACAAGACCATCTCTTACAGTGATGTCTACTTGCAGTGAAATTTCACCAGTACCATCTACTTTCCAGAGGGCAACACCATGAAGAAACGGGATTTTAATATATCCACCTAAAGAAAATTGTACAGTGATCTCCACCGATGCTTCCGTTTGATTCGTGATCTCACAACCGTACACATGCATATTTGCTCTGTCATAGCCCTCTTCCATCCAGCTGTGCTTGATCTTACGATCGTTATCGGTAGGGGCACGCCATATGTTAAATTTAGTCGGCGCATCAATCATATCCATTCCATGTTTGGTTATCTGTATAAATGCACCCTCATACATGTCGAACACATGCTTGAAATCAAATCCCTCAATATTCAACTGATGTCCACTTTTATTCAACTGAATGGCCGGTATCTGTTGAACCTCATGCTCCTGCCTCCTAAAGACCGGGAGATCGAACTGATTAAAGCAGATTTCGTGACCGGCTTCAGCCCATCGGGTCTCCCGCTTGGACCTGCACGAAACTGTAAGGAAATAACGGCTGTGGGACTCAGCAGGTAATTCATAGGGTATATGCACCCGTTGGACAGCATGAGGTGAAGCTTCGAGCTGGATCGGCTCTCCTTGATCAATCAGCTGCCCGTCCTTTTCAATCCTCCAGGTCAATTCAATATGGGATAAATCGATAAAATCGAACAAATTCGTTACGATTATCGTGCCTTTTGTCAAGTCCTCCGCTTCCATACGAATCGGTGCAATAACCTGCTTCAATTCCAGCAGCCCTGTATGCGGTTTCCGGTCTGGACCCACAAGGCCATCTATGCAAAAGTTGCCATCGTTAGGCTGATCTCCGAAATCTCCCCCGTAAGCAAAATATTCCTTTCCATCGGCTGAATGGGTCTTGATCCCATGATCAGACCACTCCCACACACAGCCGCCCATCAGCTTCGGATATTTGTAAATGATATCCCAATAATCCTTCAGATCTCCGGGCCCATTGCCCATAGCATGGCTGTATTCGCATAAAAACATCGGCTTCGTGTTGTTCTCATCTTTAGCATAATTCTCAATGTATGCAGGTGAAGAGTACATTCGGCTTTCTACATCGATGACCTCTGTATGGGGGCTTCCTTGATGTCGCGGATCTACACCTTCATAGTGAATAGGTCGTGAAGCGTCTCGACCTTTGATCCATCTTGCCATCGCCATATGATTAACATCGTAACCGGACTCATTACCCAGGGACCACATAATGATTGAAGGATGGTTTTTGTCCCTTTCGACCATTCGGATGGCCCGCTCCAGAAAAGCATCCTCCCAATCCGGATTTCGAGTTAGCATATGATAATCTCCCGCATGCAGCACACCGTGGCATTCCAGGTCTGCTTCATCAATCAGGTAAAAACCGTATTCATTGCATAAATCCAGAAAACGCGGATCATTAGGATAATGGGAGGTTCGAATGGTGTTCACGTTGTGACGCTTCATAAGCACAAGGTCTTTGATCATATGGTTGATCGGAATCGTTTGCCCAAGCTCAGGGTGTGAATCATGACGGTTGACACCTTTGAGCTTCACCGCAGTTCCATTGATCATAAACACGCCGTCATTAATTTCAACTTTTCTGAAGCCTACCTGAAACAGGAGCACCTCGTTCCCGCTATAAATATACAGATTATATAAATAAGGATTTTCCGCATTCCAAAGAACAGGCTCCAGAACTTCAAATTCCAAGCATCCCTTACGATCAATCATTGCTATGCCTTCGTGTATCACTTCATCCCTGGCATTTCTTAACTGTGCCCTAATCTCCAAAGAGCTCGTAGTCTGTAATTCACACTTTACAACAGCCTTTTGGTAATCATCTGATATCTCCTGCTTGTTGAATACATCCACGATATGATTGTGATCCCGCGCAAGTAAATAAACGTCTCTGAAAATTCCGGAAAATCTCCAGAGATCCTGATCCTCTATATAAGTGCCGTCGCACCACTTTAATACCATCACAGCCATTCGGTTCTTACCGCTTTGGATATAGGGGGAAATATTAAACTCCGCTGGCACCCTGCTGCCTTGGCTGTAGCCTACAAATTCGCCATTGATCCAGAGATAGAAACAGGAGTTGACCCCCTCGAACACAACATATTTTTCTTTTTCGTTCCAATTGTCAGAAATGTTGAACTCCCTGACATACAAACCCGTCGCATTCTCATTAGGTACATACGGAGGATCACAAGGAAATGGATAATTCACGTTTGTATATTGCAGTTGATCGTACCCTTTAACTTGCCAGCAGGATGGAACCGTCAAATCGTCCCAAGCGCTTACATTTGTTGAAACGTCATAAAAACCGTCCTTAACATCTTTGATACTGGGATGATACTGGAACTTCCATCGTCCATTCAAGGTTTGATAAAAAGGGGAACGTCCACGTTTTCCACTTGAAGCCGCTTCCACATCGCCATAAGGAATGTAGTAGGCTCTCGGAGCTTCCCTGTTGATTTGCAAAACTTTAAGATCTTCCCAGTAACGGGTCACATTAATCAAATGAATCGCTCCTAATGTCAATTAAGCTGCAAACAGTAGCAAGCTTAGGTTCATGCATGATCATTTTAAATGGATGCTGGGGGGATTGGAACCGACAGATGTTTGGAATAAGTGTATTTTTTAACAAACATAGCTGCGTTCAAACACAAAGAACCCTTTTTTTGTAAAAAGGGTCCCGGTCATTTCGTTTCTGTAAATGAATTTACAGCAGCGCTTCAATCTCAGAGGTCATGTCCGCAGGAGAAACCGTTGGTTCAAAACGTTGGATCGGATTGCCATCAGCATCAATAAGAAATTTGGTGAAATTCCATTTGATATCGTTGCCCTCAATCGTACCCGCTTTAGTCAGCATATTGTGCATCATTTTACCTGTTCCGTCGTTCAGGTCAAAGCCTTCGAATGGCAGAGCTTCTGTCAAATAGCCGAATAACGGATGCTTGTTGTCACCCAGCACTTCAATTTTGTAAAAGAGCGGAAAGGTAACGCCATAATTAATTTGGCAGAAGGTGTCGATTTCTTCGTTTGAGCCAGGCTCTTGACCGCCGAATTGATCGCAGGGAAAGCCAAGAATCACAAGTCCTCGATCACTGTAGCTTTCATGCAGCTTCTGCAGCTCGGAGTATTGCGGTGTAAATCCGCATTTACTTGCTGTATTCACAACAAGCAGCACCTTGCCTTTATATTGATCCAAATGCACTTCTTGACCTCGAATGTTGGTAGCGGAAAACGAATGAACTCCCATAGTTTATTCCTCCTGTGTAAGTTGATGAACTTGCTCGATCAGCTCGGTAAGACGCTTCCTCATTGTGAAAGCTTCTTCTTGAGCTATGTCGATCTGGCAAAATACGCGTTCAGGCACCTCTTGTGCTTGTTCCTTAAGAGAATGCCCCCGATCAGTCAGCCGGATAATGACATTGCGCTCGTCCCGAGGGTCACGATTCCGTCGAAGCAATTCCATACCTTCCAATTTCTTCAGCAATGGCGTAAGGGTACCCGAATCCAGATACAATCGGCTGCCCAACTCCTTAACTGTGATGACATCCTGCTCCCAAAGCACCAATAGCACAATGTATTGGGTGTATGTAAGTCCCAGCTTGTCCAGAACCGGCCTGTATAGCCTTGTCATCTCCCTTGAGAACGCATAGACCGCAAAGCATAATTGATTATCCAGCTTCAATATTTCGTCTCTGTTCATAAGCATCTCTTTCCACTCAATTAAATTGTATACAATTTAATTTCATAAAATTAATTTACCTCATTTTTATTGAAATGTCAAGAAGACTGAAATTCAAAATTGTAGCTCCTATCCTATTTTAAGATAATTTTCTCAAAAAAATCCCCCATCTGGGGGATTCACCTTCTCAGCTATCGTTCAAAACCATAAATCTGCAGCTCATGAATGGACCAGTAATTTCCACTCGTTCCCGTTTGCACAATTTTTACATATCTGGCCTGCTGCGGGGTGAATTTTATTTCCGTTACCTTATTTCCGTTACCGAATGCGATCGGCCCCGTCCATGTTAAGCCATTGTTCGACACATAAACTTCATATTTACGTGGGTAATCGTTAGGCGATCCCTCCGTCTGAAGCTCTATTCGATTGATCGTAAAGGGATTCTTCATATCTACTTGATAATATTGTCCCGACGTTTGCGCGGCGCTAGTATCCCACCTTGTATTACTGTTATCATCAATCGCGCCTTGTGGCTTCCCGCCGGAACTGCCAGAGACTATCCAATCCTTACGTTCCAAAGGTACATAATCCGTCGCGGCTGTCTCAACAGTTTGGGAAGTCCCACTTACTCCTGGCAATCTTATTTGATACTTGTATGTCGTTCCAGCCAAAGTGCTGCTGTCGATGAAACGGGTTTTCTGTACGTTAGCAGCGATTAATTCGTAACTCACACTCGAATCTGAACTACGCCAAATATCGTAGCCCTTGGCTCCCTCCGATTCCATCCAGTAGAGTTCTATTGAATGCTGCTGTATAGGCGCTGCCTTCACCCACGTCGGAGGTTTTGGTTTAACATCTTCAGATCGTGTTAGGATATATTGAACCGCTTCACCAGGAGCGAGCGTTTCCCTTAACTCCAGATCGGGGGAAGCCTGTAATCCCGATATATACGTCCGTGCTTCCTCATAGGTGCTGCCTGGACCAAATCTTTCCCCTTCATAAATAGTCTGCTCAGGCATCGTCACCTTGACAGCTATCGTCTGTGTGCTTTTCTCAAAATTAACGAAGTTCAGCAATATTTTGTTAGAGGTTCCCTGTGATCCGGGCAAAGGCCTCAGCGAAGACGTGTCTACCCCACGGAAGTATACCAGCTTATCATACAAGACATTGGTATTCGTTATTTGGTAAACTAACGGTTTGCCATGGGTCGCATAGGCCAGATTAAGCCGTCTCATAACCCCTGCTCGGGAATCTGTTTCTGAAGTATTCCCGTATATTCGTGTTGTAGCAGGATTGTGGTTATTCAAATTAAAGCCCGTTTCAAACAAAGAGTAGTTGGGATAAAAGGCAGCATGATGGGTGAACATGTCTGCATAACCAATATGAGCGCGCATAATCCGGTCAAAAACCGCCGATTTCGGCTCTACCGCCCCGAATTGCTTAGCATCCATGTGAGTATCCGAGGTACCATATTCGGTATTTAGCATCAGCTTCGGCAAACCGTCTTCGGCTCCACCAAACGTCTTCAAATTTTCTACAAAGCTTCCGCCCACACGATCCGCAAATGAGGAGCCATAGGAATGACCATTGGTTAGATTAGTCACATTTTCCAGCTCCCTGCGCTGGGACGGATCGCTTTCCCACCCGTCAGGATCCCCACATTGGCGTTTTCCATCGGGCAATTGATTTTTGCAAGCCTTCATCTCATACGGGAGAGCATAGGCCCAGCCTGGGGCAACGGTCTTCAAATGGGGTGCCAATATAGGGATGTTGGCATTTAACCAATTCGCTATGGCCAGATTTACTGCTTTGGAACGATTAAATAATCCAGGCTCGTTATCGATCTCATAATATTGAAAAAGAGAACCATAATTTTTTACGTAATTATACAATTTATCCTTGGCATCATCGGGAAGTGTCCCATCCATTTTCAGCTTGATATTGCCTGTGTGCAAATGAAACGATACAGCTTGAGTATTATAGTCCCGTAACGTCTCATAATAAGTCCCAATAGCTGAACAAGCGTTTTTCACATCGGTAGCGCAGCCGGTACGCATCACATTACCGCTATAAGCGATGCCCATCCATTTCAAGACATAAGGGAGATGCCGAACGGCCCCTTCGTCGTAGTAAAAGGACATATTGTTGAGGCTTGTACCTGATGCGATATAGCTGCCATGAATCGGTTCCTCCACAGGTGTAGACAAAGCTTTTAACCCGATATAATCCCACTTCCACCAAAGATACTCATTCTCGGAAGCCGAGCAATATAAGCAGCCTGCAGCCTGCAGCTCCAATACGTTGTTACCAAGCTGCAATTGCTCCTTTGGGATGTAAAGCTCGTACGTTTTTTTAAATGGGTATTCGCTTGTCGTACCACCGACGCCAGCGATCTGAACAATGCCCGATAACAAGCGGTTGGTGAAGACAGCCATTTGAGGGACTGATTTATAAGCATCGAGCACTTTGAACTGTAAATGAACGCCGTATTCCGGGATTGCTTCCAACGAATAGTTAATGCTAAATGATGGATTCACCGATTTATTGAGTCCACTCGGCACACTCTTCCAATCCGTACTCTTAACGGAATCGGCAGAAAAGCTAGAGCTTTGTCTCCCGGTATCCGAATTACCGAATTCATTCAAGGAATCATCCTGTTTCCCAAGCAGCCATATCCAGCTGTCTTGGCTTAACAAAGCTGACGCTGGTTCAGCACGCGTTAATTGATCAGCTGCCTTGCATGGGTCGCAGGAAACTAAAGATAAAATGAACAAGCATAGCAGAACTGCTGGCAAGACAAACAACAAAACCAATTTTCTTTTCATGGTGTGTCTCCATTCCTTTTTTTGAACCGCGTCCTTCATTTAGGAATAAATAACGCACTCTCCGGAATGATTTCTTTGGCTTGGGAAGGGCTTGCCCACATGACTTTGGCTGCCGCTCCTGCTTTATCATTGTAAAACTCTACTTTAAAGTCGACGGGCTTTCCGGCGGTAAGTGCAATCGTACCGGATCGTTCAACCCAGCTTTGGTTGAACCAGCTGTCTATAACTAAATCCCCATTCACCCAAACTCTTATACCGTCATCGCTCAAGGTGGATATCGTATAAGTTTCCGTAAAGCTGGGCCAAAGCCTGCCCGTCCATCTCACAGAGAATGTGTCTGCCTGTACAGCGGTAGTTGGAGCCAATTGCCGCCAATTGAAGTCGATATTAGGATCTTCACGAACTTCCTTAAGGTCTGTAAAGTCCTTGTTATCATAATATTCGGCTACCAATCCATTCTTACCAGCAGCCTTGCCGGGCATTCGGAGAGTAAGTGGAACCGTCCCCCTCTTAATGGATCTTGAGCTGGTATAAAAGGAGTGGATACGCTCTGCGGTGTTATTTTCGGTCAGCATTTTGCCCCAAACCATCATATAAGCCCATTTAGGCTGATTCTCAAGGACAGTAGCGTCAGGGATCTCGCCGGTTTCTCCAATCGCCACCGGTTTGCCTCCCGCAAGCTCAACAATCTTGTCATAGTATTCCTGTCGGAAATCATTACCATAGATGTCAACAGCCAGGATATCCACCTTGTCAGCGCCAGGATAAGTCAGCGTATAAGGATCAGCCCATTCCGTAGGGGCATTCGGACTCCATACCCACAGAAGATTGTTCAACTTATGCACGTTTACGTATCGGTCATACATGATATTCCATAGAGCAGAGAAGTTATTCTTCTTGCCCCACCAAAACCATCCTCCGTTCATTTCATGATACGGACGCCATAATACAGGAACTCCAGCATCCTTAAGCTTAATCAGGGATACAGCCACCTCATCCAGGTCCGCAATCAATTTGTCATATTCCACAGTTCCCGGCGTCACATATTTATCGAACTCAGATTGACTCATTTCCTTTTGTACATTGGACCAGCAGCGGCAAGTATCGGGAATGCTTTCATGATAAGTCATCGTAACAAGACCACCCGCCTTATTCCATGCGATCGCGCTGTTCACCACCTTCTGCCTTTGCGAGGCTACCTCCGAAGGGGATTGATTCATAATGGCTCCAAGCTCATAACCGTGGATTCCCGCGTTCTTGCCAGTCTGTTTCTTTAACTTGTTGTTCAGCTCATCCGGGCTTTCCAAATAATCATGCTGTCCACTTATGATTTTCGTCCCTGATATCTCATAGAGATTTTGCAATACTGCTTTTGCTTCTGTTGATGCAATAGGATTTACCGGGGCAGATAAAGCTAACGAAATATCTGAATCAACAGGAAAATGAGGGGCAACCAACGTAAGTAACAGTAGAATAGAAATCACTTTTCTAACCACACCCACCCTTCTGCTATGCTGCAGCAAAATCATATGGTATAATTTTTGCAAAACTTATGCTTGTTAAAGGAGCTGCTAGTGAGTGAATCATAATTCTAAGCTGTCCATGCCAAGAGGCTGTATTTGGGCTATTGTCATAACCTTGCCGATCTGGTTCATTATTTTATACTTAGTGGTCAAATAAACAATCGCCTTCCATCCCCACAAAGAGAATAAAAGGCGGTTGCTCATTCCGAATATCCGCATTCATATGAACTGATGAAGCGGTATGTCCTTCCATTCCATGCAAATTCGAACGATATCCTCCTCGACCAATTCCGAACCGGTCTGTACCTCGATAAGCTCCATATCAGTTATAGCCAGAATGCTGTGTTTGGTCCCTTCCGGAATACGGACTACATCACCCGCCTTCACTTGAAACGGCTTATCGTTGATCACAATGTCAGCAATGCCGCTAATGATGGTCCATACTTCACTTCGTTTATAGTGAAGCTGGTAGCTAATATTTTTACCTGCACAGACCATGATGCGTTTGGTCAATACTTCATTACCTTCTTTATATTTGATGTAGTCAACGACGCGGTACCGTCCCCATCTCCGTTCCTCGTACATCGGCCGCTGCTCAATATGATTCATAACTTCCTTAATTCTTGGACTTTCCACCTTGGAAGTGACCAATATGCCGTCCGGGCTTGCAGCTACTACCACATCGTGCATGCCAATCACGGTAACTGGGATGTCCAGCTCATTGATCAGGTGTGTATTTACGGAGTCCTCCGTAATAATTCCCGTCCCGATCTGGGAGCAGCTCATTTCCTCTGTCAACGTATTCCAGGTGCCCAGATCCTTCCAGAATCCGCTATAGGGCAGCACGACTACATTGTCTTCCTTCTCTACGACCTCGTAATCAAAGCTGATTTTGGGCAGGTCTTTATACTGCTTGAGCATCTCCTCATACTGAATTGGAAGTCCTTTCTCAATCAGCACATTAATCAAGTAATCGAGACGGAATCCAAATACGCCGCAATTCCATAGAGCATGACGCTGGATTAAAGCTTCGGCTTGCGCACGGTCAGGTTTTTCCCTGAAATGACTGACCTGAAGTATATTAGGATCTGCAGCATGAGGCTCGGAGGGCACGATATAGCCATATTTCTCTGAAGGGACGCTTGGAACCACACCGATTAACGCCAGGTTGGCATCCGTCTGTTGAAGAACCTGCTCCAGTTGCTTGATAGCTTCGAAGAATGCTTCATCTACATAAGGATCGACTGGCATGACGGTTATGACGGTATTAAGCGGAACGTTGCCCATCGAATACATGTATGTAGCCGTGAGCGCAATAGCAGCGAAGGTATCTCTCCTTTCGGGCTCGATAATGATCGGGACCTCGTTCCCAAGTTGGCTGGTCATCATATCCATTTGAGATCGGTTTGTAGCTACATAAGCGGAATCTGTCAAACCTGCGTTATTTAGCTGCCTCCATACTCTCTGTACCATAGATTCCATCTCATGGTTCGGACTTTCGAGTATTTTCAAAAATTGCTTGGATCTTGAATCGTTGGACAATGGCCAAAGCCGCTTACCCGAGCCTCCAGATAGAAGAACAAGTTTCATGAATGTCACTCTCCCTATGGTTATGATTAGTTAAGCCTATCCGACATGGACCTGAGAACGGAAAGCTGGTATAGGTTCAGGCCTTCCTATTGAATAATAATGAAGCCCTGCTCCTTCGATCTGCTCTTTACTGTACACATTTCTTCCATCAATAAGAATCGGTTGTTCCATCACATAGATTAACTGTGACAATGAAATCTCCTTGAATTCCTGCCAATCTGTCAGCAAGCACACGGCATCCGCATTTGCTGCAGCATCCAGCGCATTAGCGCACCACGTGATGGAAGGGTGGTCGAAGCTATCCTTGAATTTGCCCATGGCGACAGGATCATAGAGCTTAAGCCGTGCACCCAAGCCGATCAAAGCTTCAATAATTTCAATCGAAGGCGCTTCGCGGATGTCATCCGTGTTCGGTTTGAAAGATAAGCCCCATATCCCTATCACGGTGTTATTCAGTTGTCCGAGCGACTGCTTCAACTTCTCAATCACTTTGTATCTTTGCGCCTTATTGACTTCCACCACCGACTTTAAAAGTTGGAATTCATAATTAACATTACCCGCAATCTGGATTAATGCCTTGGTATCTTTAGGAAAGCATGATCCTCCGTAGCCGATTCCGGCATTCAAGAACGACGGGCCAATTCTGGGATCTTTCCCCATTCCTAGAGCGACCTCCGTTACATCAGCCCCCACCTTTTCACAAATATTTGATATTTCATTGATAAATGATATTTTCGTTGCCAGAAATGCATTGGAAGCATATTTGATCATTTCCGCGCTGCGAATATCCGTGACGAAGATCTGGTCCGTGAAGCTGCTGTGCAACTCCACCATGGTTGCTTCTAACTCCCGGTTATCCAGCCCGATCACAATCCGATCAGGATGAAGCGTGTCCTGTATAGCCGAGCCTTCCCGTAGAAACTCTGGTATGGAGACAATATCAAACGGTTGCTCCGTTTGCCCCGCTATGATCTGGCGTATTTTCTCATTCGTTCCAACGGGGACGGTGCTTTTCGTAGCGACGATTTTCCGGCCGTTCATGGCTCTACCTATTTCGCCTGCTGCTTGTTCAATATACTGCAAATTGGCTTCACCGCTTGGCAGGGAGGGAGTGCCTACCGCTATAATAATAAGCTCGGATTGCCGTACCGCTTCGATCAAGTTGGATGAAAACTTCAAACGTTCGGCTTGTACATTGCGCTCCATAAATGTTTCGATTCCTGGTTCGTAGATGGGGGAAGCTAGATTTTGCAAAGCCTCAATTTTATTTATATCCTGATCGACACAAGTAACGTGATTGCCCATTTCTGCAAAGCATATTCCCGAAACAAGTCCGACATAACCGGTTCCAATTACAGCGATATCCATTCTGTCACCGTCCCTCTCTGAATTTTTCATAAGCTTTACCTATATAATTTTTGAAATTCACCATGAATGCCTTCTCATCGAACTTCCGAGCGTGGTTGACGATTTGCTGTACATCCCAAGCGTGATTTTCGACTTCATTTATAGCAGCATCCAGATCATCGATTTCTTGACGTTTGAAGAAAATCCCGTTCAGCTTCGGCATGATGGTATCAAGTGCGCCTCCAGACTGATAAGCGATAACCGGCCTTCCTGCAGCATTGGCTTCAAGCGGCGTAATGCCAAAATCCTCCTCACCAGGAAAGATCAATGCTCGGCACTCGGCCATCAGCTTCGTAACGTCCCCATCCTCCAGCCTGCCGAGAAATTTCACATTACTTTTAGCCAACTGACGCAGCCGCCCAAGATCGGGCCCTTCTCCGACGATATACAAAGGAAGTCCATTGCGGCTGAACGTCTCCACGGCCAGATCAATCCGTTTATAGGACACAAGCCGGGAAACAATCAAATAATAGTTCCCAATTGTCGCAGAGCTGTGAAACCTCGATGTATTGATCGGAGGAAAAATAACGTCCGAGTCGCGGTTATAATAATTTTGAATCCTGTTTTTCACAACAGATGAATTGGCAACGAATTGATTTACGTTCTTTGACGTCCTTTGATCCCAAGTTTTAAGCTGCTGCATGTAGATCTTCAAAAGCTGCTTCAGCACATTGGATTTGGACTGTCTTTGCATGTAAGTATCATAGTCCCATGCAAACCGCATTGGCGTATGGCAGTAACAAAGATGGAAAGTCTCCTTCGGCACTTGAATACTTTTCATGAATGCGCTGCTGGAGCTGAGCACCATATCAAATTCACGGAAGTCGAAATCCCTAATCGCAAATGGGTAAAGGGGAAGCATTCCCTTGAAGTTATTTGCCCCTCCTGGCATTTTTTGAAGCCAGGATGCACGTATATCCGCATCCTTAAGTGCGTCAAGCAGCCCATTGCTGCTAAAAACCGTGGTGAAAATAGGCGCCTGCGGATACATATGATGAAAGACCTCTACGACTCTTTCGGCACCGCCCATTTGAATCAAATAATCATGCGCTATTGCTATTTTCATTTGATCCATCCTTTTTCCCCATGGTTTAGTTAAATATTGGAAATTAATCCTTCATAGTAGTTTGTGATTTGTGTAACGGTTCGTTCAATGACAAAATGCTCCTGCACACGTTTCCTGCCATTCTCACTCATTCTGCGTCTTTCTTCCGGATTCCCCAGCAGCTCACGGATCGAGCGGGCAAGCAGAGCGGGATCTCCAGGTGTGATAAGCAGTCCTGTTTCGCCGTGTACGACAGTTTCAGTGGGTCCACCCTCATTAGAGGCAATAACCGGCAGCCCTGCTGCCATCCCTTCCACGATCACTTGCCCGAAAGGTTCAGGTGTAATTGAGGTGTGGACGAGAAGGTCAGCCTGCTGCATCAATTCCTGAATATGCTCGACATGCCCGAGCAAGGTTACATTCGTTAGCCCGTATACTTCAATCTGACGAATAAGCTCCTCCTTATAAGCATCCTCTCCAAAAAGTGCATCGCCAGCGAGCCAGAACTGGACATGCTGGTCAGGCAAGAACGACCTGGCCGCCTCCAGTAAAATATGCTGGCCTTTCCATTCCGCAAGACGCCCAACGAGCAAAACAGTGAACTTTGGCTTCAGTACAGTTACGCTCGGTATTGGGTTGATAGCCTTGGCAAAGGAAGAATAGACGACCAGTGTTTTCTTCGATTTCGGCAGCTTCAAAGCATTAAGAGTAGAATTGGAATTGGCAATGACACCGTTAGGCAGTATACGTGACAACAACCGGATGGCCTTCGCTACAACTGGCTTCAAATAGGGCTCGCCGATGTGGTCCCTGATGTGCCAGATCAATGGAATTCCAGCTAATTTCGCAGCAACCGCACCGTAAAATGCTGATTTCAAGGAATTTGTATGAACGCAGACGACCTGCTCTTCCTTCAGAATCCGGGCAAGCCCCCTTCCGTAGGACAGTAATTGAAAGGCTGCGGAGACAATCTGCATATTGACGGCATTCCGGTTGCGGTTCCTGACTTTCTCATTCATGGTGATGACACGAACCTGGATTCCCTTTTCCCTCAGTCTGTCGGCCAGAACACCTTCCTCCGCCAAAATGACCAACGGTTCCACATGGCTGCCCAGATGGGTCAAAATATTATAAAGGGCAACCTCTCCGCCACTCCATCTGGCAGTATGATCAATGTACGCTACTCTTAACATCCGCATCATGCCTCCCTTTCCGTGTGCTCGGTGTCCATAAATTGCGATCCCGGCTGTCGGTGCTTCGATACTTGTCAAGTACTGTTTCAAAAACAGCTTCCACCTGGTTCGTTACATGCTCCCACGTATAGTTGTCCAGAATGTGATTCCTGCATTGTTCAGCGGTAGGCCAATGCTGCTTATGCTTCAGTAAACGAATAATCCCTTCTGCGATATCGCTGCTCTTCTCGCTCTTGAACAGCATTTCGGGGCGGAACTTCTCTAATATTTCCCGACTACCCCCAACAGGCGTTGCTGTAACGGGAAGTCCTGAGGCCATGGCTTCCACGGTAATCAATCCGAAGCCTTCCAACGATTGGGTAGGAACTACGAACAAATCAGCGGCCTGATAATATCTGGGAAGATCGCTGTCAGGGATGTAACCAAGCAATCGAACTTTGCCTTCGAGACCATACTGCGCGATTCGGCTTTCCAATTGCTCCTTTAGTGGTCCCCTCCCTCCTATCAAAAGCACAGTATCAGGAAAGTGCTGGACAACTTCCTTCCACGCATCGAGCAATTGCAGCAAGCCCATTCGATTAACAAGCCTTCTTACTGTCAGCACCGTTGTGCCATCTTCTGCTAAGTCAAGACTTCTCCGGACCTCCCTTCGGTCCTCGGACGGCTGAAACCGCCGTATATCAGCCGCACCGGCAATTATGAATATCTTGTCAAATGGAATCCCATATTGATGGTGCAAAACGTCACGGAAGGTTTCACTCAATACGATGAAAGCATCCGCAAGCCTATAGGCCTTCATTTCCATCGACTTGGCGATCCATGCTTTGATACGGTGCGTTAGGCCCCCCCCTTCAGCACGTATTTCCTCGCTCCATGGACCGTGAAACGCCATAACTACCGGAATATTTCGCTTCCTGGCTTCTTCGGCGGCCCCCACGCCATATGGTGCAAAATGCGAATACAGGATGTCAATCTCCTGCTCATCCATCAGCTTGGCTGCATACGTGCGGAACATGCTCCGCCTCTTCCCGAGTTTCATATCAGGATCAGTTATGCTGGTAACGCGCATTCCCTCTCTAACCTTTGGGTTATCCTTGCTACATACCAGAGCATGCAGCTTACTCCGGTCTGAAAGATTTTCGCAGATATTCTTAAAGTAGGTATTCAATCCACCCGCCTGGGAAGACGGCCAGCCCATCCCGATAGACAGAATTTGCAGCTTATTGGATGGCATATTTCTTTCCCTCCTTTAGCGGTTCTTCTTCATGTCGATGTTTCACCTTGCTGTGAACAAGAGCACTTTCATAGTGCTTTAAGCAAACCAGAAACTCGTACATCGCCCAGAATATAGCAACGGCAAGACCGGGGACACCTTTTTTGTACAATCCCTGAATCACATATTTTTGTATAAAACGCGCCGGAGGACGGTACAGCAATCGAATCCATCTAAACGGCTTCCCCGCAATAACGGCCTCCTCCGCCTCTAAATCGGTATATTTGTTAAACCTGGCAACATGATCGTTAATGCTGCGGAAACCGTAGTGCCATAATGTCCCTTGTAAATTCATAACCTGTGTATTCGATACATCCGGTATTTCATGAACCAGGCTGTCTTTATATTGAACGTTGTTTCGATTATATAAACGAACCAGACGTTCTCCCTTCCCCATCCAACGACCCAAAAAATCTCCGATTCGAAAGACAGCATAAGCTATTTTCCCATCCGATAAATCTCTCTTTCTCTCCAGAATGGACTTGGCTAAAAGCTCGCTCACCACCTCATCGGTATCGATGACGAATATCCAATCATGTGATGCCCGTTCGCTCCCATAAATACGCTGCTTGGCATAACCAGGCCAAAGATTCTGATATACCTTGCAGCCTAATTGCTCGGAGACTCGAATGGTACCGTCCTTGCTCCCTCCGTCAACCACGACGATCTCATCAGCGAAAGCTTTGCAGGAAGCTATAGCGCCGGCAATCCTTGATTCATCATCCTGGGCAATAATGACCGCAGATATGAGATACTTCCCTGCAGAAGCACAATGGTCGATCATCGGATTTACACCTCCTTTATTCCCTTGATTCAGCAGACTTGTTCGCTTTATACGCAGATAACGCTGATAGTAACCAACGTACATCTTCCCTGGTAATCAGAAGCCACGGGATCTTCATCTTCAAGGTAAATCGTACGTTGATTAGAATGAACAGAAATCGGATACATACGGACGACAGCATCGCAATCCCTGCGCCGGTAAGTCCAAGCTTTGGAACGAGCAGCATCAGCATCGGAATGACGAGCAGCAGTCCAAGCCCCTGAAGAATCGTGACCACCTTCGGTTTACCAAGCGCCATGAAAGCTTGAGCCAGAACCATCGTTCCACCGGATATGGAAACCTCAAGTAGAAGCAGCCTGAACACGCCGAGCGCCTCCCTAAATTCATTACCATACAGCAGGGTCAGGACATAAGGCGCAATGACCATAATGGCTGCCGATACCATGATGGCGATACAGGTACTAATGCGAAATACACGGAAGGTCAACTGTACCACTTCATCCTTCGGTAAGCCGGATGCTTTGGGAAACAGCACCGCGATAATCGAAGTGGAGAAGACGTTGACCACCCGCGAGAGGCTGACTGCAACCGCGTAAAGCCCCAATTGCGCTGGGTTCAATAGCCCAACTATGACAATCTGATCAATATAATAAGAAAGATTACCCATTAAATCGTTACCGTAAGAGCCAATCCCATAACTAATTAACTGCTTGAAGGTTTGAAAAACATCCTTCAAGATGATTTGATAGGCTTGAATTAAACGCAGTGTCGTCCATATATAGAAAGGAACCGCCGGAGCCAAATACGCGACTGCCGATGTATAAGCATGCATAGTTCCCGACAAGATCAGAACACCCAAGCAGGCTAGCGTACTTAATGGAATCAGAAACCGCAGCCGGTTGTACAGCTTGTATTCTCCCCTCACCTGCATCATCGCATTGTTGATTTGAGAGAGAACGATCAAGGGAACAAAGAGCATCGACCATTGTGAGAACAGCACGACATTATGGGAGTAAGAATTGAGCCAATAGGGCAGAAAGATAATTCCCGCAGCCATGGCTATAGTCCCCGCAGCTAGCCCCATCCACAATGCAGTCGTATAAAGCTTGGCAGCATCCTGTATGTTCTTTTTGACGTTATAAATTAATGCTGAAGGAATACCGAAAGTAAAGCTGAAGGCGAGAAACTGTGACCATAACACCATGGCCGTCTGCTCGCCTCGTCCAGACGGTCCCAAAAAGCGTGCGGTTAAAATACCCGTAAGCATATTAATTCCTAGTATCAAAATACTGAAGAGCATCGTTCTGATTGTATTAGCCATATTACTCTTACTGGACAATAGTGCTTTAAGTAAACCGAATATCGGCCTAATCCGGACTAACTTTAAGTTGATCTGCTGCTGCATCCGGGCTTCGCCTCCTTCCCTGTGTTATGGCTTTATGCGCCACGATCCCTATACCCACCATCTTCCACAGCAGAAAGCCCCTCAAACCCGTATAGCCATTCTCAAACATCAAGCTCGCTATGCTGCCTATTATGGAGGCAACCGCCATACTTCTATATGATAAAAATCCAGCCATTCCCTCACTTCGTGTAATTAGATATTTGACCATCAGTGTCAGCCCTCGAAAGAATAGAAACCCTCCAATAATACCGAATGTAAGAAAGACAGCGACGAACCCATTATCGAATATGCCAAATTCACCAAGCGCGCCCCCATTGTCCAATTTCGTTCCGACTCCTATACTTCCGAGTCCTAATCCTTGCGGTTGGCTGAGCATCATAGGGAAAACCGTATGAAAAAAATCCAATCGTTCGTTGTAGGAATGGTCGTCCTGGATGGCCGTCATCGTTTCCAGCCTGGCGATAAGCACCTGAGCACCTGGCAGTTTCGGGATAATCCAGTACATAGCGGTCACTGCCACCCCTATTTGAGTGAGCAGCTTCCATTTATGCGTTCCCGATGAGAGCATCGTATAAACAGCAATATCGATGAATAGCAGCAGCCATGCCGAGCGAACAAGCGTGATGAGTAAGCCTACGGCTACCAGCAGGATACCTATCCAACCCAAGGCTCCGCGCCATCGTTTCTCCAGAATCATCGGTGCAAGCGCAGTTCCCATAAACATACCGGCAGGTCCCGGTGAATTAAGAGTGGAAAATACACGTATTTCCAGCGGATAGGGCCTGCCTATCGAGCTCATTTCCACATGATTCATCCAAAAAGCATCCCATGGCGGTACAGTCATATACTGGATAATTCCGTAAACCGCAACCAGAATCGCTATATTGGAGAAGGTGATAAGCAGTCGGTCCAAATCTTTTTTTTCAAATGGAGCAACGGCAAAGTACGGAATTAACAGCATCGGAATCAGGTAGTTGACCAAATCGTAAAGGGTACCCGTCCCGTTCTTGGTAAGACCGATTACACATCCGTAGAGCAAAGCCAAAGACAGGAATAAAAGCACTTTGCGAATGGGTGAGTCGATTTTGTGTACATTGGCCAGAACCGGAATAATGAGAACAGCGCTTGTAAGAAGCGGTGCCAGACTTAACATCGAAACGGAATGATAGGAGCCTTCAAGCCAATCCTCGATTCTTCTAATCTCAGGGCATATGGCCCAGACAAGCAAAATATAAGGGACAATCTTGCGTGATTCAAGCAATGCCATAACGAAGGCCGGGAACAAAATCACTGACAAGATTGCAATCTCTGTACTGATGGCATGACTCATGTTTGCGCTGGAAAAGCCAATAATGATAGAAACAAGCAATGCAGCACATACCCATAAACCAACGACAGCCGCATTATTCATGAAGGGATATGAATACAGCTCTTTTATCGTTCTCATAAGCCCTCCGTCTTGTACGTATTGACAAGTCTTCTCTTCTTCCATAATGCAAGCAAGCCGTATACCAGTATGCCGATCAACACACCTGCCGTATCAAGAACAATATCCTGCGGTCTGGGCCCGCGATCGATCGCGTACAACTGGTGAAATTCGTCCGTCACAGCAAAACAGACCGATAGTAAGACAGTAATGATCATGGCATTGGGAAGGCGAAGCTTTGTCGTATACCGGATACCTCTAAGCAAGCTTATGCTCAGCAGGAAATATTCGATGACATGGGCAAGTTTACGGATCATAAACTCAAGTACTCCACCCGGTCCGTCTTTATTGCCATCAATCGTTAGTGTGCCGTATTGGATCTTGATGTTAGATAAATAATCGCTCAAGATGGTACTATGCACCACATACGTTAGCTGCGTCTTGATCGTCTGCTGCTCGTAGGATTGGGAGGAAAGGACGAATATGACAGCCATCACGATAAGGGCAGGAACCCAAATAGTAGTCATCTTCCGGGTATTCCAGCCGAATGATTCATCATTCATTACGCTCCCCTCCGTTTCAGCTTGAATTGCTTCCTGAACTCCTTCCATACCATAACGATAAACATAGAATCATCGACCAAATAACGTTTCCACAGTCTTTTTGGTTCCTGCACGAGTCTCCAAAACCATTCAAATCCTGTTTTTTGCATAATATCGGGAGCTCTTTTGACCGAGCCAGAAATGAAGTCAAAGGTAGCCCCAACTCCAATAGAAACCGGAACCTGATAATTCAAGTAGTGCTGGTATATCCATTTCTCCTGCTTAGGAGCGCCTACGCCAACAAATACAATATCCGGCTTCGCCTCAATCAACATCTGTACGATATGCCGGTTCTCCTCTTCTTTGTTCTCAAAGCCGTATGAAGGCGAATAACAGCCGACGATATTCATACCTGGAAATAAGGATTTAAGGTTTCTCATCGCTTGTTCTGGAATTCCAGCTGCCGATCCCAGGAAAAACAAGCGGTATTGCCTATCTTCAAAAGCTTCTCCCAGTTTTTCAAACAGATCGGCACCGGATACTTTCTGCTTCAACGGCTTCTTTAGCACCTTCGAGGCCCATATAATCGGCATTCCGTCCGCGACAATCGCTCCGGCGTTTGAATATACCTTTTGAAATTCGGTATCCTTTCTAAGCTTGATCAAATGATCGACATTGCAGGTTAAAATGTAGGAATGTTTGTTTTGGCGAATTACTTCATCAATGAATCCCAGCAGATCCATAAAATCATAATTATCAAAATTGACATTAAACATATTCACTCTACTCATGGGATCACATCTTCTTTTTTGGGGATTATCCTGGATAGCAGATACAGGCAATTCAAGTACCAACAGAACGGAATAATGAATTGAACGGTCGACAATGTATTATCCGAAAAGGAATACAGGAAGAACCCGAATATAAATGCCAAATAGTAAACCTTTATGCTGGGAGCTAGAGTCCGGTAAATCAAAGCAAATACGATCAGCAGAGACAGAAATAGTAGTCCGCATCCGATGTAGCCGGAATCGTAGTAGAAGCGAATATATTCATTATGCGGAACGACAAATCCCTTATATAAGCTTCCGTCATTTGCAACCGTAACGGAGCCAAGCCCTCTGCCTGCCATCGGAGAATCCTCCACTCCTTTCAGGAAGAATGCCCAGGCCTCGGTTCTGCCAGATAAGTCAATTCCTGTACCTGTTTGACGTTCAAAGGAACGCTTCGTCATATTGTCCCACTGCACATACACAGCTGCCGCAAGCAAGGCTACGGAACAAACAAGCGGAATAATCAGCATAACCTTGCCTTTGACATATTGTCTGACGACATCAAAGAAGTAATACGCAACCATAGCCAGCATGGCTAGTATCGGACCGCGCGTTCCTGTTGCAATTAGCACTGCAAAATTAGCGGCTAACGTAAAATAAAAAAACGTCGCTTTATCCGGATTGCGTTTCGTTTCAATCAGAGCAATCGTAATTCCCAAAAAAGCCAGCATCGCCAAGTGCGGTGCAATATTCGCTCCCTGCACCCTGACAGCTCCTGTGAACTCGACATCAAGGAAAGAATACAGATGTGCGAGCTGAAGGACGAGTCCTGCTGCAACGCTTACCAGAGGAAGCAGGCAGATGATTTGAATATGCCGCTGCGCCATCTCCTTCTTCCACTGGATCAATAGAAAGACGAACGGCAGCGCGAGTCCGATAAAAGCTTTCAGCGATAAAGAAGCGCTTAGTCTCGGGTGCCATTCCGAGAAAAAAAAAGTTAGAAACAGCATGGCGGCAAACGCAAGAATGGGATACACAAATTTCAAGCGAATACCGTTTTGAAGCATACAAGGGATAAGCAGCACCAGGATCCCAAGCTTATACAACGAGATAATTTCAATACCGAACACATCAGCATCAATGATATAATTGACTGATATGGCCGTAGACAGCAGTACCGGATAGCTAATTCGTGCCGGGTTATGAACGGTAACAGCCAGCAGGAGAAGGAGAGCTACTCCAAAGATACTTAAGACGGGCTGGTAAACCGCTGCGATTCCAGTTATCCATGCAGTGGATACATAGGCAGCTGTGACATATACCGGCTTTTTCAAATGTAGATGAAGGTCCGTCATAGGCAACCCTCACCTGACCAGCGGCGTATTTCCGCGTCTCCTTAGCATATCGAGAGTACCGCGTATACTTTCCAGCCTGCATTTGATCAACAACCTGCTACCTTCATTGCGGGCGAATAGAGAAGCAGCGATAATGTAGAGCATTTTACCTGCCAGCGTACCGAGAAGGCTAACCTTACTCCCAAAGCCACTATGCATACATGCATTTGAAATCCCTTGATAATAGTACCTTTGTTGAATCCATTCCCGGGTCAACCGGCTGGCAGGGATAAAATGAACGACAGCCATCCCCGGATGATAAAGGATCGTTTTGCCTTCTTTTTTCATTTTATCGAATATCCAGGATTCCTCGCCTGACAGCAGCATGCTTCCTTTTCGGCCAAGATTCGTTGGGAATAAATGGTTTTCGAAAAAAGAACAGCGGATTGCCATATTGGCTCCATACGGATGACGTTTCGGCGGGTACTCCCTCACTGCGCTGCCCATATCCACAATCGTATACGGTAATTCAAGCGATTTAATCAACCAGTCAGGGCGGTCGCTTTCAAAGTTAGGGCGAATAATGCCTCCAACCGCATAAACGTCCTGCCTGCTTTCGAATACGGTAATAATCGTGCTGATCCATTCGGAGCAGGGGATAGCGTCATCATCCAGAAATGCGATAATAGGTCCGTTCGCCGCCTGAATCCCTTTATTTCGCGCTGCAGACAGTCCTTGACTGGGCTCGAAGTAATAACCCACCACAACATTACCCGTATTGCGCTTCATATATGACTCCGCAACGCTGCGTGTATGGTCGGTGGAATTATTGTCCACAATAATCACCTCAGCCCTATCGAGACTGGACAAGCCCTGCAGGGAGTCTAAGGTTACACGCAGCAAATCGGCCCGATTATATGTGCATATAACGATGGAGACATGCGGCTGTTGGTTATTAGGCACCATGGATTTGCTCCCCTCCCTGTCTTTTACTGATTAAAAGGCATCTTTAGAGCCCAGTAGTACAAATACGGTTTTAAATATAATTTTCATATCGAATCCTATACTGCGTTTTTTGATATAGTTCAAATCCAGCTCGACCATTTGCTTGAAGCTTACGCTGCTTCTTCCGCTTACTTGCCAGAGGCCTGTGCAGCCTGGCGTTACTGCCAGCCTTTTTTTATCGTAATTCGTGTATTCTTGCACTTCGCTCGGAAGTGCAGGACGCGGTCCGACCAAGCTCATATCGCCTATCAATACATTCCATAATTGGGGAAGCTCATCGATGCTCGTTTTGCGTAAAAACCTGCCTGCACGAGTGACTCTCGGGTCGTTTTTCATCTTGAACATCGCACCGCTGACTTCATTCTGAGCCTTCAATTGCTCCTTTAATTGTTCAGCATTGGACACCATGGATCTGAATTTATACATTGGAAACTGTACCTCGTCCTTACCGACCCGATTTTGCTTAAAGAAAATTTTTCCCTTCGGGTCCTCTATCTTGATCCATGCAGCTACAAGGACCAATAAGGGGAGCAGGAACATGATTCCGCATAAGGATAAGCTTATATCCAGCATACGTTTCATAAACAGATATGCCGCGTAGCTCTTCTCCTTGTGGGCTACATTGCCATAATATCTCTTGTGCGGTACAGCATAATCATAATCCTCCCGCAGTTCTCGCAAACCCATTGTCCCTACCTCCTTTAAGATCCAGTATGGACGGATACTGTTCTGTGATGAGCATGGAAGCCATGGCATCCAACACCGGGTGACGAAGATCCTTACTTTGCAGAGCAAAGCTTAGTGTGGTGAGAATATAACCGAGTCGTTCGCCTACATCAAAACGAATTCCGTCAAATTGATAGGCGAGCACCTGCTCGATTTGATTCAGCTTTTGAATGGCGTCCGTTAATTGAATTTCTCCGCCTGCCCCCTGCTCTTGAAGCTCCAAAAACTCAAAGATTTTGGGAGAAAATACGTAACGGCCCATAATCGCCAAATTGGAGGGAGCCGTTCCAGGCTCAGGCTTTTCCACAAAGTCATTCACCTGATACAACCGATCCTGCTGTCTACCGGGATTAATAATACCGTATCGGTGGGTCATATCTGATGGTACTTTCTGAACACCTATAACTGAATTTTCGGAGCTCTCATATTGGTCAATAAGCTGTTTCAAGCAAGGAACCTTGCTAGTGACGATATCATCACCAAGCAGTACACCGAACGGCTCATTCCCAATGAATCTCCTTGCGCACCAGACTGCATGTCCCAAACCTTTCGGCTCCTTCTGCCGGATGTAATGGATTTCCACTTTGGCGGAACGCTGTATTTCCCTCAACATTTCCAGCTTGCCGGTTTCGAGCAGCTTGCTCTCCAACTCAAAAGCGTTGTCGAAATGGTCCTCAATCGCTCGTTTCCCTTTACCAGTCACAATAATAATATCTTCGATCCCAGACTCAATTGCTTCTTCCACGATATACTGGATAGTTGGCTTGTTGATGATCGGAAGCATTTCTTTGGGCATTGCCTTCGTAGCGGGCAAGAACCGTGTTCCTAATCCTGCTGCAGGAATAATTGCTTTCTTCACTTTTTTCATCTCTCTTATCCTCCTATCGATTTGTGGAAGTTCACTCTTATTTGTTTATGATCATACCCAGCATCCTGGCTCCTGACTGTTCAAGCCTTTCCTTGGCTTGTTTGGCCCACTCACGTTTAGTCCTGTCTTGTTTGACAACCAGCATGATACCGTCGCTGTACTCTGCCAGCAGCCCGGCATCTGTAAAATCCAATACGGACGGCGAGTCCAGAAGAACCACATCGTATTGCTGTTTTAAATGTTCCAACAGCTCCGCCATTCTTGGGGAACCCAGCAGCTCCGAAGGGTTAGGTGGCTGCCCTCCTGACGTAATCAGATGCAGATTGGGAAGGGCGGCCTTGGAGGTGCAGCCTTGAACAGGAGAAGCCGACTTTAGATATTGGGCAAGTCCAGCATCATTGGGCATCCCGTATATCGCGTGTAAAGAAGGCTGGCGTAAATTACAATCGACGACAATGACCTTCTGACCGTCCTGTGCAAAGGTGACGGCAAGATTGGATAAGGTGGTCGTCTTACCTTCCTGTGCTTTAGGAGATGCAATCATGAGGACGATTCCCTCACCCGACTTTTTAAGTCTCTTGTGCCTAATTGAAGTACGTAAAGACCGATAAGATTCGGCAACGGCAGAGTTTGGATCAGTCTCAGCGACAAGTACATTACTTAACAGTGACATAAGTTTGATCACTCACCTCTTCGCTCATGTTTTTAGATCGTTTTCGTTTGTTGGTTTTCTTTATCGTTCCAATCGTTGCAAGAACCGGCAAACCTACATAATGCTCAGCTTCTTTTTCGGAACGAAGGGTGTCATTTATATTTTCCAGGAAGAATACCACACCGAGAGCCGCCATCGCAGAAAGAATGAAACTGACGGCGAGATTCATCGCGATACTGGCATTTTCCGGAGCAGGCAGTTTACCCAGATTAGCGGGAGAAAGAATCTTGACATTGTTCACATTCATTAAGCTTGGTACTTCGTCTATAAAGGTTTGTGCTATTTCGTTGGCAATCAAACCCGCCTTACCATAATTGCTGTCTTCCACTTCAATTTTGATGAGATTCGTTTTATCGACGGAGCTTACTTTCAGTTTCTTGTCCAATTGCTCTCTTGTCAGCTGCAGTTCAGGGTGGTTAGCAATTAACGTTTCAGTAATCGTGTTTGATTTAATGATCTCCTTGTAGCTTTCGATCAGATTTAGGTTCATGTTGACATCATTAAGGCTGATAGATTCAGAGTCCTTCATGACACTGTTGACCAGCAGTTGGTTAGTTGCAACATACACAGGCTGGACGAACGTCTTACTGACGTAGTAAGTCATTACACAAGAGAGCAGAACAAACAGTGCAATCAACCATAGTTTTTTTCGAACTATGATGAAGTAATCAAGTATCGTTTTCTCCATGTCATCCTCCCGAATCATAACTATCCATTATTTTTGTTCAAAATCGAGAATTCTGCTTATAGATAAATCTTATAGTAACTCTGAGACTTTGGGTATTACCCGATGTTATGATTTTTGCAAGCATTTTGTGCAGGGTCGCCCCCCTCTATTTAATATCTGAAAAGTATACTTTTGTACCAGATGAGCATCGGCAGCATGGAGGTGCTGCGAAAGCAGACCCTTCTTCCAATTGCTGTTGCAACTGGAGTATAGCAAATAAGAAAACCTCTATCGAGGCCTTTCAAAGATGAGCGACCGCGGTTCAGAGGTAGGTTTTCTTGAAACATAAGAATCCTTCAGCTCCGCTGAAAACTTATAAATTCTTATGTTATCAAAAAACCTCCCAACAGGACTTAGCCTGTAGGAGGTAGGTTAGGGTGCACCCAAATCTTATGAGAAATAGTATTACTGGAAATTTTGATGCATGGAGCCTGTAGTGTCCATAGAAAAGTTAACAAGTCCTCTGGAATGTGCGTACAAAGCAGCCTGAGTGCGGTCGTTCAAGTTCAATTTACTTAGGATTTGGCTTACGTGTTTTTTAACGGTAAATTCTGTGACTATCAGTTTATCCGCTATGCCGTTGTTAGATAACCCTTCTCCGAGGCCAATGAGAACTTCACGCTCTTTGGGAGTTAGTTTATGCAAGTCATTGTCGTCATCTTTTTTGAACAAAATCTCCATCAGACCTGGGTCATAATATTTCTTGCCTTTGAAAATAAGCTTAATAGCCAATAACAGTTCTTCAGGAAGCGCTTCTTTCAGCACATACCCTTCCGCACCAGCAGCCTCGGCCCTTCTAACGTCCACCTCCATCATCGAAGAAGTCAGAATCATGCAACGGCAGGATGAATCCTTTAACTGCTCAACAACCTCAAATCCTGATCGGTTGCCCAGCTTAATATCCACAATAGCCAAGTCAGGCTTGGTTTCCTCGATCAACTCCATCGCTTCTTCAACCATTTCAGATTCTCCCATAATTTCGATATCGTGTTCAAGAGTCAGTACCGCCGACAATCCTCTTCTTACCAACGGATGATCATCTACAATAACAATCTTCATACTCATGCACCTACTTTCGCATATTGGAAAATCTGTTGGTCTTTATACGCAGCCTCAACTTCATTCAATTTCTTTTTTCGTAATAATCGATAGGCATTATGACTAGGATTTGAGTACCCATTCCTTGGTTGCTGCTAATTTCAATAGTTCCGCCTAATGACTGCACAAGAAACTTCATGTTACTGACTCCAAGCCCGTTAAGCTTCGGATCGGATAGTCGCCCAAATACATCAAAGCCATCTCCGTTATCATTCACAACCAATTTGGCTTCACCCGTCGCTAGAATCAACTCTACTTCAATGGAACTGCTGTATCCGTGCCGAATGGCATTACCGGCCGCTTCGGAAATAATCCTGAATAAGGCCTTCTGATGATTAACAGGCAGACGATGCTCGTCCCCTGTTACCTTCATGCGGATTTCTACCGTATGCAGCTTGGACAAGCTATCCAGATGGGATGTGACCGTACTAACCCAAAAGGAACTACCGTTTTTTCTGGAGCTTAGACTGTAAATGGACGAGCGAAGTTCTTGTGAAGCGATATTGGATGATTCCAGAATGAGCTGTAGCTGCTCCTTCAATTGCTTTTCCGGGATGTTGGGCCATTGTCGAATTAAAGAATGTGTGGCATACACAATACCGAACATATGCTGTGATACGCTATCATGCATTTCAGCAGCGATCCTGTTCTGTTCCTCAATAATGATCAATTGATTCTCGATGCGCTCAAGCTGATGCCTTTCGAGAACGATGGCACATAGCTCAGATAGGAAATAAAGCTGCTGAACGAACCAGTGTTTCCCTTCCTCCTGAGAATAAGCTTCCATCTTGATACCGAGCACTCCCCAGAATCTTGTCGTAGATTTGACCGGCATAATCAGATATTCACCGTGAAAAAACAGGTTGACTAACGATGGGCTATCCTGGCTTTGAAACTCCTTCAATCTCGATTCCATTGCGAAACCTATCGACGCCTCGACTTCACTGCCTGTGGTTCCGTGGACAATTAATCTCTCATCATCTTCATTGGCGTTTGAATCCCAAAAAAAAGCCATTTTCTGGTCGGTCAACCTTAACGCAAACTCAGTAAATATCTTTCTTAAGTTGCCTGATTCGCTTTGGGCTGCTGCTTCTACGATTTGATATAGCGACTTGATATGCCATAACGTCTCGTTGGTCCGTGTATTCGCCCTCTCCAGCTTGTTCTTCACATCGGTTAATACATGAATGAAAAAGGTCATGTGCAGGAGCATCAAGTAAAAGTAGCTGTTGTCCAATAAAAAGGTCCCAATCGATTCATAGTCGCCACCAGATATGTAATAAAAGAATGATGTAGCAAGCAGCAAGTACCCCATCAGCAATAAACAGCCATAAGCAGCAGAGATATAGCTGGCCGCGATTAACGATGGATTCATGACGCACCATAGAAATGGGCTGTCGATTCCGCCTGTGAATAGCAGTTGAAGAAGCATCCCCACCATTTCCAGACATAGAATTGACTTGAACATCCATGAGGATTTCTCGATCCTTTTGTAAATATCCGTAATCCCTTTTGCAAAAATAAACAACGCCAAAATCATACTCAACTTAAACATGAATGGCGGATCTCTGTCCCCTAATAAATAAATCAGAGAGGTAAGTAAGAGTGAACAGTACCGAAAGAAATAAATTGAGCGGTCCTCTTTGACCGCAATTGCTTTCACCAGCATCACCATCCCTTGTGTCCTGTTTGCTAACATTTGCTTTGTATCAATTACACAAATACTAAGAACATTGGGCGATCTGATGAATTTGTTAAATCTCCCCTTTCTAACTATTCATTGCAACACTTATGTAGAGACTTCAATGATAGTTACCCAAAAACCAGTTTTTGAAACACATAAAATGACAAAAATGAACAACCAGATTTTAACTATAAACTCTTATACAATTCGCATTTTCGATTATTTTTTGTGTCCTTTATCACAAAAATGAGTCTTTTTTGGGTGACTAGCCCTACATTTTCAGAAAATGTGTACCTAATATTTACCATTGGTCATGTACCGTTAACTTTTTTTCAGGATCATTCAGCCTCTTTCCAAAACATGCAGTACTATTTGCTCTCCTACCAAAGTCTGACTTTTTCCTATCTGTTTTCGATAAAAATATTTATAAAAAGACAAAAAAACCTCAAAAGAGTTGTTGACTCTGCCTGGGGATGACACTTTAACTAACATTCAGTATAAGATATTATGCCAATGGGGATCGAGCCAATTCTCTCCAGATCGTAATGAGGCAAGCTTTCTTCGAGAGAGAGTTTGTCTTCTTTTTTTATCCGTGAGGACATCGAAAGTATACCCGAATTCGACTATTTGCTACTTTCGTATAATAGAATGCGCTAAAGCAAGATGGTACCCTTAATGTTAACGTAAATTGTTAATAAATTGTAAACTAAATTTGAGAGGGGTATCTTCATCTCTAATGTATACGGTGACGCTTAACATGGCTGGTCATGAACATATTCAAAAAATTGGATCGAAAGCGCTGCAGCTTGCAAAATTGACAGGACAAAACGTTAAAGTTCCATGTGGTTTCGTCATTACTTCGAATGCATTGGAACGTTTTCTGGAAGCAAACGGTCTGCGGACCCCCGAGCTCATAGTGGATTTCGAAAATAGGCTAATCGAGGCACGGCTGCCAGAGGATGTTTATGACGAAGTAGCAGCATCCTTTGAGTCCATGCGTGGCCAGTCTGGGAGTGGAATGATGGCTGTTGCGGTGCGTTCATCGTCTTCCGCGGAGGATCTTGAGGAGGCCTCGTTTGCGGGGCAGTACGAGACGATTTTGAATGTAACTGACCTGAAGCACTTGCTGAATAGCCTGAAACGTTGCTGGGCCTCTCTCTTCTCCGCAAGGGTTCGGGATTACGCACAGCAAAAAAATGTGAGTTCCGATATGGGCAGCTTTCCTATGGGCGTATTGGTTCAGCAGATGGTGCAAGCGGACGTATCGGGCGTAATTTTCAGCATGAATCCTGTGACGCACAATGAGGACGAGATTATCATTAATGCAAGCTACGGCTTGGGTGAGGCGATCGTTTCCGGTCTGGTCACACCCGATTCTTATGTCATAGGCAAAACCGACGGGCACATAGAGAAAGAGTTGGGATTGAAGGAAGTTAAAATCGTAGCTGCCGACAAAGGAACGGTAGAGCTCACAACAACGGAAGAGGAGCAAAATCGCTTCTGTCTATCCGACGAACATATCGCCGAGTTGGCGGAGCAGACACATAAAATTGAAGTTTTCTACGGGATGCCGGTTGACATTGAGTTCGCAATAAAAGACAGACATATTTACATTTTACAGGCAAGACCGGTTACTACGTAACTACAGTCTGGCAAAATCACAACTAAATTGGAGGGATAGCAACAGTATGGCTATTACAAAAACGTTTCGAAGTGATCTTATGCTACAGGAGGAAGATATAAAACAGGGGTTTTGGGTCCAGGATGACGTTCACCTGTCGCATGCGCTGACGCCGTTGTTCGCCTCATTTATGGTTCCAGCGGTGACGGAAGGTACAAAGGTGGCTTTCGAAAATCTGAAGATGCCCTTGTCCCAATTTCGTTATAAACTGGCTGATGGTCGAATTTATCAGTATACCGTTCCTTATCCGGGCGACCTGCAGAAGCGATTGGGAGAGCATAAGGAAACCATGGGATCGATCCTTCCGATGTTGAATCAGCACCTGAAAAACTATGTGGATCAAGTATTTCTGCCGTTCTACTGGAGTCTGGACGGAGACAGCAAGCGTGCACTAACAGTGGGGGAAGCGAAGGAGAAACTGCTTGGGTTGTTCGATTTTTACCGCAAGGCCTGGCAGCTGCACTTTGAGATTGTCCTTCCGCGTACCGCCTTTATGGCTTTGGAGCAAATGTACGGCCAACTAACAGGAAGTGCTGATACAGTAGTCGTATACGATATGCTGGCGGGGGTCATGAACAAATCGCTCGAAACCGACAGAGAGCTGTGGAAGCTAGCAGATTGGGCTAAGCAGTCTCCGGTACTGGTGGCCGCTTTTGCCGAGGAAGCAACGGAAGTGGGCTACAAGGTGCGGATCGAACAAACAGAGGAAGGCCTTGCGCTGCTGAAACGCCTTCAGGATGTTTTGGAGATATATGGGCAACGCTCAACCAATTCTCACGAGTTTAACGATGAAACTTGGGCCGAGAACCCGGAATACGCACTGCGCATTATCGCCAGGTATATCAAGAAGGATTATGACTTCGACCGTGAATTTGCGGAGACCGTGCGGCAGAGAGAAGCCAAGGCGGAGGAAGTGATCGCAGGCCTCCCGGAAGTGGAATTGAAGCAGACCTTCGTTAGGATGTATCAATGGGCGTTGGATAGCTGGGGCTTGGATGAGGACCATCATTTCTACATTGATGCCATGCTCCCTGCTAAATCACGGCAATTTCTGTTGAAGGTAGGCAGGTTGCTGGTGGACCAAGGAGTCTTGGAAGACAAAAGTGATATTTTCTTCCTCTATCTCGATGAACTTTTGGCTATGCTGTCCGAACCGACGCCGCTGCATGCTCAGATTGAGCAAAGAAAAATGGAGCTTGAAGTGAACAAACAGAAGCAGCCGGCACCTTTCTACGGGACACCGCCTGAAGTGCCGATGGATCCGGCCCTGGAACGGATCTTCGGTGGAAAACCACCTGAAATTCAAGAACAGACGTTTACCGGTTATGCTGCTTCCCAGGGAACTTATACAGGTATGGTTAAAGTGGTTCGCAGACCGGAGGACTTTTCCAAGATACAGCAGGGAGATGTACTGGTCTGCAAGACGACGACCCCGCCATGGACAGTGCTGTTTTCTATCGTGGGAGCAATTGTGACTGATGCCGGCGGGATTTTATCCCATGCGGGCACAGTGGCCAGGGAATACAAGCTTCCGGCCGTTGTGGGCTCAAAGGTCGCAACGTCTCTGCTAAAGGATGGCGACATCGTTACGGTGGACGGTACCAAGGGAGTGGTCCATTTTGGGCAGCAGTCCTAGTTATCGGCTCAGCCTGCTGTCCATCTTGACGGGAACGTTTCTCGTTCCCGTCAATTCCACAATGATCGCCGTGGGTCTGCCGACGATAGCCGGCATGCTGGGCGTGAGTCTGGCGCAAGCCTCGTGGGTGATTACAATTTACCTCATCGTCATGGCTGCTATTCAGCCTATTGCAGGTAAAATGGGCGATTTGTACGGCAAACGGACCATGTTTCTGCTGGGCATGATGCTCTTTCTGATCGCTTCGGCGGCGTGCATGTTTTCGTTCAGTCTGCTGTGGCTTATCATGTTTCGGGCGGTACAGGCACTAGGTGGTGCAATAGCGACCCCGAACGCAACCGCCTTGATACGCGACGTCGTTCCCAGAGAAAGGCTCGGTAAGACGTTCGGAACATTCGGCCTGCTGATGGGCCTCGGGGCTGCGATCGGTCCGCTGGCCGGTTCTATACTGATCGGTGGAGTAGGATGGACCTCGATATTTTGGATCAACATCCCGTTCGCCCTCCTTAGCCTGGCGATGGCTTGGGTTTATCTTCCGCGCACACTCCCTCGGAGCGGCGAAGCGACCCTTGATATTTTGGGGGCGCTTTATATGGCAGCTGGCTTTATCTTGCTGACCCTGGTTGTGACACATCGCGAATTTTTCAACGCATGGACCGCCGTCGCGCTGGCGCTCATCACGATGCTTTTCATTCATCGGGAAAGGCGCTGCAAGGCTCCCTTGATCCAGTTTTCACTGTTCAGGAACCGAATGTTCAGCAGCGCGAATATAGCGATCCTGTTAAGTAACGCGATCATGTACAGCACTATTCTGGTTATGCCTGTACTGCTACAGACGGTCTATCATTATTCCATGCAAACGGTGGGGATGCTGCTGTTTGTTTTCTCCCTGTCCATGTCGGCCTGTTCCTGGATCGGTGGCTCGCTGACCGATCGGCTCGGGAAAAGACGTCTCGTGCTGCTGTCCTTCGCAGTCTCGGCGGTAGCTCTGCTCGGTTACTTAGGCATTTACCTCTACCCGAATATCCCTTATATAGCGGCCGGTTTACTGGTCGGCGGGATCGGTTCGGGTATGGGGACACCGTCCATGCAGGCCGCTTCACTGCAGTCGGTATCCAAGGAGATGTCCGGCCTTGCCTCGGGCATCTTTTCCACGTCACGCTATATCGGCGGCATGGCGGCTTCCGTGATGGTCAGCGTGCTGCCGGATTTCCATGTGCTGTTTTACTGCCTGCTTATTTTGGCGGCGCTGGGTCTACCGCTGTCCGGTGGCCTGGCGGAACGGTCCGGCAGCTCGGCGAAAGCCAATTAGATGGGGCCAATTGACGAATGTTTCATCTCCCCGCTGTTTCTTTTCTTTTTAATGATCTCACGTGTGACAATGAAGGCATATGCACCTTCATGTAAACGTCTTTGTATCTAAACTCCATAAATCCCCTAATTTTATTACCTCCAGATTCGTACTTTTTAACCCTGAATCGTGCGTATATTACTATGACGATCAACGAGCATAAACGAGATTTTAAAAACCTCATGCTCGGTTATGATCGTGAGTAGCGGTTGACGCTTTTCAGAAGGCTTCTTAGGAGTAGACCATTACGGGTCATACCCGAAATGTATGTTAGTATTTACCATTAAAGTAAGGAGGTGATTATTGTGTCAAATGAACAAGATAAGCCTATTTATTATGACGGGAGTGATCTCCATAAAGTACCAAAAAGAGACCCTATTCATGATAAAATCGTATTTCTACCCGTCGCTCAATCGGACCTGATTCAGTTCCCAGTATTTCCGTATGAAATCGAAAAGTAAAGTGCAACTTTTTCTCATTCATGATATTGCAAGTTAGGAATAGTCATTCTGAGGAGGTACGTCAATGGGAGCTACACTTATTAAAATCGCATCCATTTATTTTGTTGTAGGTGTCTGTTTCGGCATGTTTATGTCGATTACTCACAAATTTGAATTCGCTTCGGTTCATGCTCATATCAATCTTGTTGGTTGGGTTTCACTTGCATTAGCTGGTTTGGTCTATAGTGTTTTTCCAAAAGCAGCGGACTCCCGATTAGGCAAATTTCATTTTTGGCTACATAATATCGGACTTCCAATCATGATGATCAGCTTATTTCTTTTAGTTAGCGGTGTTCCTAATACTGAACCTATAGTTGCCGTTGGGGGAACTGTAACAGCTATTGCTGTCGTATTATTTATGCTTAACGTTATCCTTAATGTCCATGCAGCTAAAGATCAAACGATTATTCATAATAAAACTACCACTTTGTAAACCATCACAATTTATCGGATACCTCACCTTCACCTTCATCATACTTTTATCCTACACGGGATAAAAAAGCCGGTTACTCCACCTAAGGGTATGAGTCGTCGGCTTTTTTTGCTGTGATGCTATAGAAGAACATGATTAAAGTCCTTTTACATACAGATGAGAGCCTGCCGTCAAGGCAGGCTCATTAAAGCTTACTATTTTACAACTATCATTTCACCTTATAAAACTCATGATATAGCTTCATCAATGCACGCTTTTCGATCCGTGATACATACGAACGCGAAATGCCCAGCGACTTGGCAATTTCCCGCTGTGTTGGCTCCTCCAAGATGTCCAAATTCCTATGAATTTTTGACTTATCAATCTTCAGCTGCACCAGATCATAGGGAATAACAATAAAAGTACGGTTCAATGCTTACTAATGTGTCACTTGTACAATTATCGTATCACTCGATGTGGCACCCGCATAGTTGACAAGCTCACCGCGATATTCATAGCTGCCTTTTATTTTATTGGTTATCGCTGTCACTGCTGATTGGGCAGAAGGTGTATGGTTCCTCATCGCTTTTGTATAAATAAGAACACCGTTCTCATATAAATGATAAGTTGTTCCGTTGGTTCCCCACCACAGGTTCATGCTGACCTTGAAGTTTCCATCACCATCCCATTTATCAGCCGATAATATCGGTTTGTCTGGTGCTGCTTTTGATACAGTGACAACGTGTGTACCGCTCGTCGTTGTACCGTAGGCATTGATAAGCTCTGCATAGTAGCGATAGGTCCCATTTTTCTTTTCATGAATTCGGGTAGTCACTGCCTGTGCATGGGGTGAGTTGTCTGCAACAACCTTCGTATCGATTAATGCATCATTCTCATAAAGCTTATAAAGGCTGCCATTCTCTCCATACCACATGTTCATTGTAATCTGGTAGCTGCCGTCTTGAATACCTGTATCGTACCCATTGTCATCTGAAAGGGTGATTACACCCGGTTTGGCCTTGCTATTCGATAAGATATTGTTAACAATTGCCGTTGCCGTACCCTTCATACCATGGGAATCAACAAACTCGAAAGTAAAACTGCCATTGTAGTAGAACGTATAGCTGCTTAAACCGCCGTTATTTGTGATGGTTACAGGTTTGTTCGGTGTCAGTGTTGCATACACGGCTTGAGTCGTTGTCGTGGTTGTACTGTAAGCTATGGTTGCCGTTGGGATCACTTTATCAATATTGCTGATCACATAGCTGGTTTCATTGGACAGGTTGCCAGCTGCATCGGTTCCTCTCGCATACACCGTACCATTCTCTGAAACAACAACAGGTGTAAGGTAAGCAGCCCATGTGCCATTGGCACCCACTTTGTATACTTTCTCCATGGCATCTGCCGGATAACTGATTGTTACAGTGACATCGGTGGCGGTCGGTGCTGTCTTATCCGCTGTTAAGGCTGCTTCTGCCGGCGGTGTTTTATCGATCTTAATGATTGTCATGTGCTGGGATTCAATATTACCTGCATTATCCACGCTCCAAAAGCTAAGCGTATGAACGCCTTCCGATGTCAATGTAACCGTCGTGCCGGTTTGCTGCGCACCGCCATCCACTGTGTAATATACAGCTGCAACCCCTGATTCGCTGTCGCTTGCGTTCAAGCTTACGGTTACATCATGGTTTACCCAGCCTGCCGGAGCATTATCTGTTGTCGTTGGTGCTGTCTTATCCACCTGAGTCACTTTCACTTCGGCTTCGGCATAGAGGGACGTCAACGGATTCGAGACACGGATCACCGTGCTGCCAACAGCCAAGGCACGCAGATGTCCTTGGGCGTCGATGGCTGCCACCTCGCTATTGGAGCTGCTCCAAAGCAGAGCTTGATCCGTTGAGTCGTTCGGCGTGATCCCTGCCGTAAACTGATGCGTATCTCCTATGAGCACATTAAGCGTCTGGGTATCCAGGCTGATACCTGTAGCAGGGATGAACTCGAACTTGGCCGCATCCGCGCGAAGGGGCCTGTCATGGGCTGAATTTGCATCCTCGACAATGATGTAGCTGGTAGAGCCGCGCGGCATATCATAGATGCCCAGCAGTTGCCATGAGCCCTGGAGTGTATAAGAATCAACGATCTTCGAATCTGTCTTCACACCATCGATATATATGGAGTACTCGGCTGCTTTGGTCGTATACACGGGAGCCGCGGGTGTTCCCGGTAAATAAACCGATACCCGGTAACGTCCGGGCTGGACGATAGTCGGCGTCCATTTGGCGGAAGCGCCTGTTGGATTCGTGATCGCTCGTGATATGCCGCCGCTATAGCCTTGGAGAACCGTTGAAGTCACCCACTTATTCGTAGCGGTTCCAAGCGGACCATTAACCTCCGTGTATCCCCCGTTGGTACCATAACTATTATAGATCGTAACCCGCTCAATCGGGGGTATCGTTACCTGGATCCTTGCTTCCGCGTAGAGCGAGGTTAGCGGATTTGTGACACGAATCACCGCCTCTCCGGCCCCCGCGGCATTCACTTGTCCCTCGGCATCGACAGTCGCGACTTGATTGTCAGAGCTGGTCCAAACTAGCGTCCGGTCGGTCGCCTCGGCAGGAGTAAACACTGCCGTGAAGGTATGAGTATCTCCAACCCGCAGGTTCAGTGAACCCGTATCCAGAGCAATCCCTGTTGGAGGAATCATCTCCAGCCTGATGACATCCGCCCGCAGTGGCCGATCGTGAGCAGGATTTCCGTCTTCCAGCAGGATATAGCTATTGGCTCCCCTTGGAAGCTGGTACGAACCCAATACCTGCCAGGAACCTTGCAGGGAGAATTGATCGACAGTCTTCGTTTCCTGTTTCACTCCGTTGATATAGATCGAATAGGCAGCCGTTTTGGTCGTATTCACCGGAGCGGCGGGTGTTCCGGGAAGATAAGTCGAGATTCTATACTGTCCTGTCTGGGGAACAGTTGGCGTCCATTTGGCGGATGCACCGGTCGGAATCGTAATCGCTCTCGATATGCCCCCGTTATAGCCTTTGAGCACGGAAGAAGTCACCCATTTATTCGTAGCAGTTCCCAGAGGCCCATTGACCTCTGTATATCCACCTGTGCTGTATCCGGTATACAAAGTGATCGGATCTGTACTGCTCGGTGGAATCTCTTCGATATAAGGAGCTTCCAATCCACCCTTTACGTAAATAGGGTTCTCATCCAGCCGAATTTGCACATAGCCATTCGTCGGTGTTAAAGCATGCGTATTTCCCATGATGTCCGTGACATCAAGGCTATCGTGCGTATAAAGCTTGAGGTCGGCTCCCGTAGGAGCGTACATTACCCGAATATCCTCCGTTCCTTTATGAAACCTGTGAATATATATGCCAGGGAAAACCTCCTCCGTTGCTTGGAAATCCGCCCCGGTTAATTCCCGGGTCATGGTTGCGTAAGCAGCATAGGCAGGCTTAGGAACATAGGCCCCTTTGGCATCATCAGGATTCCGAATCAAACCGAAAGTCCCCTCAAATTCACCCGGAACCGTCGATTTATTTTGCAAATTATAAATATTGATTTTTTGGATGCCATTTGCCAAAGCAGTGACAATTCTTCTGGCTACATAGTTGGCTTGAACATGCTCATCGAAATTAAAGTTGCTGAAGCCTGTCTCGGAAAGATTGATCGGAACGGTTTGATTGTTGTTATAGGTTTTCATTATATTTTTGTGCCTGTTGATATCCTTAACGAAATCCTCAGGATTTCTCGTATACGAATGAAACGAATACTCATCCAAATAATTTAGCGCACCCTTCTGATAGAGCGCTTCCAAAAATGCATCTGAACCCATTTCGCCAAATACAAACCCCGTTATTTTCACATTGGGATAGAGAGGATGAATTTGCTCGTAGGATGTTTTTAACAAATTGTAATAGAAATCCGCTTTCTCTGCCTCCGTGCTAAGTCCCTTACCAAACGAAGGAATATCCGGCTCGTTCCAAATCTCCACCTGACCAACCTCGGGGTATCTGCTCAATAATTGCTTGCCATATTCGGCAAATGCCGCCCTTGCCTCCGGACTCGTTGGCGCATTGCCCCCGTCATATAAATCATTGTATAACGCCAGGGTCATATAGGGCTTGAGATCATTCGATGCAACACGCGACATGAAATCATCATGGTAGGCTTTAAAGTTATATATCCCTTTCGTCGTATCCTCAATGTCTCCCCATCTCAAGGCATCTCTGATATATTTAACTCCCATCTTTCTTGCAATCGGAATCAGAGCTGCCGAGTCCTGAGCAATAAGGTCGGTTCGGGCGGCATGTGTCTGCACGGAAAAATGCGAATCCACCACCTGGCTCAGATCGAAATTCGAAACCACAGCGAACGATGTATCTTTCGTGGCAATAATATTCCCGTTCTGCTTGGCGGTAACAACCAGGTTGAACCATCCCTTTTTACCAGGATTAACAGTGAGCAGGACGCTCCCGCCGCTTACCGCCTGGCTGCCGGACTGTACGATATGATCCCAATAATCGGAATAAACCCAATCAATCGAGTCACCGTCCGTATTGATTTTGAAGCTTTTCGTATCATTTTCGTAGAAAATGTTTCCCACCGTAATTTGCTCGATGGTAAGTGCTGATGCATATGCCACCTGCCTTTCCGAAATAAGGGTGAACCCGCTCCCTAACAGTAGAGACAATACCAGAAATACTGAAACTAGACGAACCAGCATTTTATTCATTTGATGAAAACTCCCTTCAGATAAAAATATCATTTCTCCCGATTGTTAGCGCTTACTTATTTGAGTAACAACTATACTGGAAACGCGGTGCTCACCTTTGCAGACGGATTCTTACCCTAATAGGGCCAAGAAAATCAGAGAATCCGGCTGCAACAGTGATCGGAGGAAGGGTCTGCTTGCGCAGCGCCTCCCCTACTGACGGTTAAATGCGTCTTTACTTACACATTACATATGTTTCCTTAACAGGACCTTCTACGAACTGCCCTCGGGTCTGCAGGACATAACGTATCTCTTCCGCAGAAATGCCGCGAACATCGCTGAAGCCCGATTTGACTGTTAAAGCAGCTGCGGTTCCTGCCGCTTCACCGATGGCACTAATTCCCGACATCACACGATAAGAAGCGTGAGCCTCAAATGTGCCGCTAATGCAGCGCGAGCTTAACAACAGATTGTTTAGTCCTTTAGCGATGAGGCAGCGATACGGAATATGATAATACCCCGGACTTGGCAGCATAGTCATATACTCCTGGTGATTTTTAGCTCCATCAGGATCATGTACATCCACATCATAAGCACAAGCAGCCACCATATCGTCAAACTTGCGTACACCCAGGCAGTCCTCTCCGGTTAACATATAGTCACCGATAACTCTGCGGCCTTCACGAACTCCAAGCTTTGTAAAGATATTCTCGATCTTGGCATTCCGAAAAGCAGGATGCTCCTTAATCGCTTCAACCAATTCCACTACTTGAACTTTCCCTGTTTCAAACGCACGTTCAACTGCTCCCGGAATTGTCGGATCTACATCGCTCACAGCAGTCGAATTAAACAGGAACGCCTTTCCATCCGGGTAAGGGAAGGCCAGAACGCCTTGACGCAAATTAGTGCTGTTCGTTCTCTGTTTCATCGCAAGATAATAGGGTTTGAGCGTCTCTTCCAGCCAAAAAAAGCAGCCCCAGCTAGTAACATCCTTTACTTTAAACAGCGAGGGATCGAATCCGGTAAGCTTGAAGGTGACCGTCGCCATCTGCATCTTTCCATCTTTTGCACGACCCTTTTGAAACTCGGCTCCTGCCAATACAGATAAATTTCCGTCTGCTGTCCCATCAAGGAACACGCGGCCATATACACGAGTTTGTTTAGCTCCTGTGATCGTCAACGAACGAATATTTCCGTCCTCCACCTGTACGCCATCGACTTCGCAGTCGGTCCAAACAGTCAGATTGCGCTCTTTTTGAATTAATCGATGATAGGTTTCTTTCAATTCCTGTTCATCATAGCTGGATACCGTTTCCTCATTGAAGGTCAAGCCTGTGTTCTGATAGGCCTGTGGAAATAATTCCTTGTGAATACCTGTGTTCACACACCGTCCGTCATGATCACGAAATTTGCACACCAAGGCAACGGCTGCATGCACCCCGGTCCCGCCAATTTCACTCATTTTTTCAATAAGCAGCACCTTACAGTTTAATCTGGAGGCCGCTAAAGCTGCGCAAATACCGCCTACGCCTGCCCCGACAATCACAATATCAAAATCGTTAATGGTATCCTTCATGCATATCACTCCTTGTATATGTTCTAAAAATCCGGTGAATAAGGAACTGAGCGGCCCAATATCCTTCACCGGACTTTGTTACCCTTTCAGGCCGCTGCTGGCAATGCCTTCAACAAAGAATCTTTGGAAGACGGCAACGATGATGATGAGAGGAAGCAATGCTGACACAGATGCAGCCATGATTAATGAATAATTAGCACCGTATTCATCCACGAAGCTTGAAAGACCAATCGGCAGCGTAAACAAATCACTAGAACGCAGGAAGATCAACGGGTTCTCATATTCGTTCCAATGCCAGGTAAAGGTAAGGATGAGAAGTGTCACAATGGCAGGCTTCGTTAATGGCAAACAAATTTGCCAATAAACACGCCAGAATCCGGCTCCATCCACTTTGGCTGCTTCAAGCAGCTCGTTCGGGATCGTACTGAAAAATTGCCGCATCAGGAAGGTGCCGAAAACGGTGAAAATCCCGGGTAAAATGACGGCCATATGGGTGTTCACCAAGCCAATCCGATCGAACAGGATAAACCTGGGGACAAGCAGCACCTGGGCTGGGATGATCATCGTAGCCAAGTACATAAGGAAGATAAAGTCTCTTCCCTTGAATTTCAGCTTGGCAAATGCGAACCCGGCCAGTGAGCTGGTGATGATGGAGCCAACCACCGTAATGAATGTGATTTTGGCTGAGTTCCAATAAAACAAGGCAAATTTATATTTGCCGCCCCAAACCTCCTCGTAATTCGAAAGAATCGGTCTTTTGGGAATCCAATCGATCGGGTATTTGAATAAATCGGCTTGAATTTTGAAAGATGAAGAAATCATCCAGATAAACGGAATCATGACCAACACACCCAAAACCAACATAACAAGCGTAACGCTTACTTTTCGCAACGATAACAAGTCTTGAACACTCCTTCATTAAAAATGCTGCTGCCACTTCTTCTGGCCGCGCCATTGAATCAAAGTAATTGAAAAGATAAGGACGAACAAAACCCACGACATCGCTGCCGCATAACCCATTTTATAGTTTTGGAAGGCGGTGAGATAAATATGATACGCAATCACCATCGTTGAATTGATCGGCCCGCCCTGCGTCATCACATTCACAACGGCAAAGACCTGAAAGGTCGAAATGATCAGCGTGACTGCAATTAAAAAGGTAGTTGGCTGCAGCATAGGAATAGTGATTTTGAAAAATTGCCTTATCCCTGTTGCTCCATCAATCGAAGCGGCTTCATATAAATCTTTGGGGATTCCTTGTAGTCCTGCCATATATAGCACCATCGTATATCCGATGTAGGTCCAAGTGACCATAATGATGATCGCCGGCAGCGCCCAAGAGCTGCTTCCCAGCCACCCTGGGACATTCTCAACGCCTAATGATCTCAGGAATGCATTGATCGGACCCTCCTGAGCATTGTAGAGCACGCTCCACACTACAGACACGGCAACCAGACTGCTGACATAAGGGAGAAAAAACAAAGTTCGCAATACACCCTTGGCATACACATGCCGATTCAACAGTACAGCTACTACCAAACCGATCGCCATCGCACTGGGCACCGTTACTCCGGTTAAAATAAGATTGTTGATCAATGCACGCCACAAGTAAACGTCATCCACTAATTTCTGGAGATTGCCAAGTCCGGCAAAGCTAAGCCCGTCAAAACCCTTTAAGTAGTCCCAATCTGCAAAAATCAGTATAAAACTGAACAACAGAGGGAGAATGACGAAGAAAAAAACGCCGAGAAAGTTCGGCAAAATAAACAAATAACCCGCCACTTGTTCTTTCATGTTATGTTTGGACATTCGTCGCATGATGCACCTCATTCAGCTATATTAAATCCATACCTGAATCATAAGCAGTAATGATCCCGAGTGGAATGGCGTGATTTAGGTTGTTACACGGTTGTTTTTAAGATGTAGGGAAATCAGTACACACTTAAAAACCTGACAGAACTTCCTATAGGGAAGTGTGTCAGGTTCTCTTGATCTAACGCTAACTATTTTTTCTCAGCCTTAATCGCTTGATCCGCTCTTGTCTTCATATTCTGGATTGCTTTCTCGAGAGGCTGCACGCCCATTACATATTTCTCGGTTTCCTCGTTAATGATTTTAGTCATTTCCGGTAAAGCGGTGGAAATCGTTTGAACGGGGAACGTGTAATCGCCCTTGATCAGAGCCTTCAGCGAATCCACATTAATCAGGTTTGCTGCATCTTCAACCATGAGATCAGCCACTTTATCCACATCGATCTTCTTGGAGGAAGGCAGACGTCCACCCGGAATCATCAGCAAATTTCCTTCCGTCAGGTACCAGGAAATAAATTGAAAGGCTTCATCCTTGTTGGAAGACGTATTGTTGATGGACATAAAGTCATTAAAGCCCGCCGTATTTACTTTGCCGCCCTTCTCCAACTGTGGCACTGGTGCAAAAATCGTTTTGAAGTCATGCGGAAAGCTTTTGGCATCCTTTACATTTCTAAGCAAATGTGTACCTCCGAAGATCATCGCCGCTTTACCAGTCAAAAGCTCGTTTGGAGGAAGCAGCTTGTTGGCGATGATTTCCGGCCACTTGACGGATAAGCCTTTATCCTGAAGCGCCTTTTGATACTCCAAGCCCTTCTTGACGGCAGGACTGTCGAAGGTGGATAATCCGTCAGCTGTATAGTAGGAATCGGTCGGCTTGTTCTCAAGAATGGCGAAACGTACCATACTATCGTCTGGAACCTTGATAAAGCTGCCCTTCTGGTTCGATGTATTCAGCTTCTCAGCCAGTGCCATATAGTCGTCCCATGTCCATCCCTGAGCGGGAATCTTCTCTCCTGCTTTTTCCAAGGCCGTTTGATTAATCATAACGGAAGATAGCAGCTTCATCGCAGGTAAATAATGCGTTTTCCCTTTGAATGGAACGACATTATCTTTGCCGATAATATCATCCACATTCAGCTTGTACTTGCTAATCAGATCATCTAACGGAAAGGTGACTCCCGCGTTCGCACGGCGATTGTAATTCGTCTCGCCATAGCTGAAGAAGATGTCCGGGGCATCGGAGTTGCTGATAAGAGCCGTATCAAGCTTCGTGTTGCCGCTATCGTCGTTCACATAACGTGTATATTCCACTTGAATATCAGGATGCGCGCTGTTCCATTTTGTAACCACATCCTTGGGCCCGCTCTCTTCAGGAATACCGCCCCAAAGCTTCAATTTAACGGCCTTCTTCGGAGCCGCACTGCTTGTCGTGGTCGCTGCGGCGGGAGATGAGCTTGTTGTGGTGTCGCCTTTTGAACAGCCAGCAAGAACCAAACTGAATGCCATGGTGAGTGATAGTGCGGAAGAAATCGATTTCTTCATATTGGTAAAACCCCTCTCTTACTTGTTTTCATCCGGTTGGAACATCATTAGAATAACAAAGTGATCATTCCTGCGTAATGAAATCATTTAAGATCTTACCAGTCTTATTTTATCGACTTTTTGAATTACCTCTTTAATGAATGTAGCGCTTGCGATATTCCTGCGGGTAGATCCCTTCAATTTTTTTGAACAACTTGGCAAAATAGTTAGGATCGGAATAGCCGATCGCGTCCGCAATCTCATATATTTTAACATTGGGATCCTTGAGCATTTCCCTCGCTTTTTTCATTCGTATACGGATCATATATTCAATCATCGTTTCGCCGGTTTCTTTCTTGAACAAGGAGCTTAAATACGGTTCCGTAAAATTAACTTCCTTTGCCAAATCGGACATTTTAAAAGAAGTACTGTACTTTTCTTCGATCATTCTTTGCACGGCTTGAATTTCGGGGCGAGGCTGATGGACCGTGGTTGCGCGTACATACTCGAAGAAAACTGCAATCCAGCCACTCAACCAGATGCTGATCTCCTGGAAGGACTCCGAGGTTCTCACTACATGGTGAGGATATTTTCCTTCGTAGGGCATGATGGAATAAAGGTCTCCCCCTTTATGCAGCAGGAACACCTCGAAGAGATGTACAATTTGCAGGAAACGTTCCCTGACCAACTCAGGATAGGGGCGGGATATCTTGTCTTCCAAATAGGCATCCGCCATATTCCTGATGGCATTCTGGAGTGCATGCTGGTCCTGCCGGGCCATCAAATCGAGAAATACTTCCTGCGAAGAAACCGGTAAAGCTTGATCAACAAACATCTGCTCTCTGTAGTGAATGACACGATTCGAGTCATCGTAAAATCTCCCCAAAAGTGCTTCTTCCGCAAATCGGTATGCTTCATGCAGGTCGTATACGCGTTCAACAGGGGAATACGTACCGAAATAGACAGGCAGCTTCAGATAACGCTGGATACATTCCGTCATCTCCAGCAGCATCGGCTCCGCCCCCATACCGGATATCATCCCAAAACGCCCTCCATCCAGTTCCACAATGTGACCTTCCTTATATTTGCGCATAATTTCCCGAAGTATATTCATTACGGAAAAACGCAGCAGCTTTTCACTCTTAAAGCGATTCTCCTCGACAACAAACTCGTATCGGTCAATTTTCATTATCGAAACTGTCCACGGAAAGGGCGGAAGCAGCTTTTCATATTCCTGTGAGAGCTCATCCGCTTCCCGTGTAGAGTAACGAATGGTCATGAGATCACGCAAATGCTTTTCAATCGTTATTTCTTGACGAAATTGAAACGCAGTCCGGTTCAGCTGCAGCGTTTCCTCCTGCTTTTTACGTTCATCCTCAATTTCCACCCGGATCTGCTGCAGCTTGGCTTGAAGCTCCTCTGGCTGCATGGTCAGCTTCAATATATAGTCGGAAGCACCCAGCTGCAAGGCACGTTGAACATATTGAAAATCATTATAATTGGATAAAATTAAAATTTTAATGTGTGGATATCGTTCCTTCACTCGTTCCATCAGCGTGATTCCATCCATATTCGGCATGGAAATGTCGGTAATCAACAGGTCACACGGCTTGTCAGCAAGAATGGTAAGCGCATCCAATCCGTCTACAGCCTCACCGATCAATTCAAACCCGAACTCCTCCCAGGGAATAAATGTCTTGAGTCCGAGCCTCACCAGAAACTCATCTTCCACTAATAAAAGCTTTGTCATGCTGAATCTTCCATCCCCCTCCAAGGCAGCCTGATCACCGTCTCCGCTCCCGCATCCAACCTATTGTGCATAAATAGCCCATACGGTTCGCCAAAATGCATGCGTATCCGACTTTGTACATTCTCAAGCCCGATTCCGCTATATTTCCCTTGCCTGATGGGATCGGATCTCTGAGAATCGTCATCGGCAAGCTTACTCTCAGACAGCCCTTGCCCATTATCTGTAATGGTGACGAACAATAAGTCATCTTCATGATAGGCTGTGATGCGGATGACCAGCGGTATTCGATTCCCATGAATGATGCTGTTCTCCACTATAGGCTGCAGGGTGAATTTAAGCATGCGGGCAGACAACAAATTTTCGTCGACATCAATCGACAACTCTATATTATCATTAAAACGAATTTTTTGGAGTGCAAAATAATGCTGTATAAAATCAAGCTCTGCTTTCAATGTGACAACCTCGCTCTCCTGTTTCATACTGTAGCTCAGCATAATACCAAGGGAGGTAATCATATCCGCGACGTTTTTGGCACCTGAGAATAAGGCCAGCCACTTAATCGAATTGAGTGCATTAAACAGGAAATGAGGTGAAATCTGGGCTTGCAGGGCAAGAAATCTCGCTTCCTCTTTTAGCTGCTGCTCTTCCCGAAGCGTTGCAACCATTTCCTTCAAGCTGGACAGCATACGATTGAAGTGGTGGCTCAGCAGTCCGATTTCATCATTTCCTCCCGCCAGAGCTGGCTTTTCAAAATTTCCGGATGATGCTTTCCCCATGGCCTGCACGAGCGAACGAATAGGCTTCATTAATCGAAGCGTAAAGTAGACATAGATGAATAGGAAGCATGCGAATACAATGATAACACTCCATGTCGTCGTGGAACGTACGTTTTTCAATTGCTGCAGCCATGGTTCCTGCAAGGGGATCCACCGCAGCTGCCAGCCTGTTGCTTTTAAGGTTTGTGTAAATAGGGATTGCTCATTACCCGATTCAATCCGGTTCCACAAATCATCCTGTCCCCACAGCAAACGACTCCTATCGGATATCAGGAACTGGGCACGAAAATCCTCCTCTACACCACTGGACCCGAGAAACATCTCCTTGATGGGAAATGCGATAAAGACCAAGCCGTACCCCTTTGTCGTCTCACCCTTAATTAACCGGACCATGGTAATAAAGCCCCCCTCCTGGTTCCCTTCAAGACCTTTAACTTTCAATGAAGGATTGACGTCCCAGGCAGGAGCACCGTTTTTTTCTTTGGCTTGCTTCACGTAATCCGGCATTACTTTAAGAATCGTTTCATCCTGATTTGTCGCATAAATGCTGCCATCCAACCCATAAACTGCAACAACGGCATGGTTGTCCAGTATATAGGCGATCAGATTGTCCATCTTGCTTTGTAGACCAATGACCCTCTGATAGGTTGGGTAATCATCTAAATTAGACAGCCCCGAGCTTCTAAGCAACTGCAAAACATCATAATCGTTAATGAGCAGATTAGAAACATTTAAAGTACGGTTCAACATATCGTCAGCCCGATCCGTAACCCGCTTCAGCACCTGGGTTTGTGTATCGGTCATCGTTTCCATAAATATTTTGTCAGATTGAACGAAGTATAGGTACATCATCAATAGAACGGGAGCCACAATAAATAAGGTAAAAGCAAGTAAAAACTTCAAACGAAGCGAGAAAAATAACTGTCTCTTGTTTATGGTCATTGTTCTCTCCCCCTTTGAAACCAATGACCTCCTCCAGATTGGCAGCAGGCCCTCTATATTTAATATTATAACGCTCCCATTACAGGTATAACTAGGTGCTGTTTAATGATTTAACACGGTTACATTTCATTTACTTTCTGGTGAAGTACCAGGTCTTGACTTCATTTTATTAGTAGATTTAAAATAAATGTTGTTGAGAATCGTTATATCTACTGTGACTTCGTGCTTCATTTGTGGGAACCATTGCCTTTTCCAATTTTTCATCTGACTCTCCGTCATGATTCTTCGAAAATATTGTCCTATGCCAAGGGCATCGGCTTTATAGGTGTGCAGTCGGTTAATGAGCTTTTCTGCTTTTTTTTCGATATCTTCTTTAAGCAGCTTTGCAATATCATCGTCGGATAGGATATCTCTATTCTCTGCAATGACTACCTCCAATTTCAGCCGACTTTGCATACTGGGACCTACATCCGTCCACTTCACTTTATGGCTAATCGTTGCCTTCTTAATCAAGACACTGCTATTCTTCGAAACCTCTATCGTTCCTCCTGTATACTTTCTTTGAAAGGCATTGTAAATCAAGGTTTCATCCGGAGAAATATCACCCACCATTTTGTCCCTTCGCATAATGGCAGAACCTTCGAAATTATACAGAGTGTCGGTTCCTTTACTAAGAATAGGAATGGCCATATCCTGTGTATACGAATTAATATCACGAAATACTTCCCAGAGCCGCTTGATCGTATTGTCGGGAGTCCACCCCGCCTGTTCACTGAAAAAATCATAGGAAGACAGCTCCGGATTGGATTGGATTTTGTGATGCATCGTCTGCTCGAAATCACCTCTCACAATACCGACTAATCCTTTTACCGAAATATCGTTTGCCTGTACCCCATAATTGACAATGTCATTTATGTTACTTTTTGCCGTCTTTTCGCATATTAGAAATAACCTTAAATGAAGCAGGTCAACACTTTTTTCAGACTTCGTACGTATTTCATCTATTGCCTTGTTAATCGTCTGGGCTTCACCCTCTAAGAATTGAGACCCCTTCTTCTGAGGACTCGGAATCTGTAAAATAATTTTGTAGGGCTGATCGCCATTTTTGCAAACCCCCATGACAACAGGCATGAGTCTTTTGTTAATATCCTTGGTGTCCCAGCAGCTAGTAAGAATTCCGAGGCAACCCAGACAGCACAGAAAGAGTCCTATACGGATCATCAAGCGAGGTATCACGCGGAATTCCTCCTATACTTTGAACTCATCATCCATACCATCATAGGGATTACAAGAATACTGTACAAACAAAAGATCGTATTCCATGAATTCAGTCGATCCAGCCAATCCGTATTGACGATCATCGCACTAAAGACATACGACAAGATGCCTAAACCAATGATCGCCACTCCTCTTTTTCGGAAGGAAAACAGCTTTTGCAATAGGGTTGTCATGATCCAGAAGGATACGGCTGCTTCCACCATAGAGACGGCTATCGTAGAAATAATAAAAAATGTAGGCAGCCAATCAAAGATGACCCATTCCATATCGACTGTATCCGAGGTTAACACGACGGGATATCGCAAATAAATAATCGCTTCAGGACCAAAAATCAATAAGGGTACATAAACAGCGCACAGTCCAAAAAAGGAAAGCATCATTAAGACCGGAATGATATAACGCATGCTTACCTTATCCTTGAGACCTATCATCCCCAGAAACAAAAAACCAGTGTGAGCGAAAAGCGCCGAATAAAATTGTGTTTTACTGAAGAAAGTCATATGGGTATCTAACAAAGGGAAAATTTGTTGAAAACTAAAGTTTTTGATGCCACTCATCAAGGAAAAAAGGATTAATGGCACACCGAAAACACTCACTATTACCGCCCCTCGTGCAATAGATTGAATGCCTTTCCAGGCAGCGTAGAAGGGAATCCCATAAAGTAACAACAGAAATAACATCGGGGTTTTGGGCAGGAGTACAACGTTAACCGAATCCAATTCCATACGATGAGCAACGTTGAAATTTACAAACAGAAAAATGAAATAGGGAACAAGCATGGCTCTTGCTATCCATTTTCCCGAAACTCCAGTGAATATATCGACAATATCCTTACCTGGAAAAGCCGATAATCCCTTAAGATAGACGCCAGTAAGAAGTGCCTCCAACAGAAAACCGACCAGTATAGGTTCCCAGCTGCCTTTCGTTGCCGCTTCGATGATGTTCACCGGATACAGGTAAAAAAACAAAGAAAGGTGAACAAGTAAAAATAAAATTAAAACCAAATTTTTATTCATCAGATTTCCCTCTTTTTGCCGTATAACTCAAATAAGGGACGGAAAAGGTGGTAATACTCCCCAAATAGAAACACAATAGAACGAGGGAGGACATTAAACCCAAAATTCCATATAAAGCACTGAAAAAAATAACTACGTACTTATACAATCGAATCGAGAGTGAATTCATATACGTTCCCAATGAAAAATGCGCAATGGTGGTAGCCGCTACGATGATAATCAAAAAATTACTCATCAGTCTGGCCTGAACTACCGCTTCTCCAAGAATAATACCGCCTACCATCGTGATCGTTGGACCGATGCTTTTGGGAAGCCGAATACTCGCTTCAATGACCATTTCAATGATGATCAGCATGAGCAGGACTTCAACTAATACCGGGTACGGAACCCCTTCCCTGGAATCTGTAATAGACACCGCAAGTTGGATTCGCAGAAGCTCAGGATTGACAGCATTGAGGACCACATACAAGCCGGGCATGGAAATGGCTACTAATAGAGAAATTATACGTATAATTCGATATAAAATCATAAAAGGGACCGGATGGTCCTGATCGGTCTTCACTGCCCAGAAATCCGTTACAATAGCAGGAAACGAAATGGCAAACGGAAAATGATCCAATAAAATCACGACCCGTCCATCCTGCAGGTAGTGCTTTGTCGTTACGGGAAGCTCTGAAGTCACATAGGTTGGAACGAGGCTGAACCGTGGCTGTTTTAATGCTTTCAATAAATGCTGAATATCAGATATGTCCATCATTTTATTCTCATTTAAGCAATCCTGAATAAGCTTGACCATCTTAGGGTCGGCCTGATCCTGTAGATAAAGAACCGCCAATTCACGCGGGTAAGCAGATCCTAAGGAATGTGATTGAATGATTAAATCTTGTGTCATCAGTTTTCTGCGCATCAGACCAACATTCAGTTTCATATCTTCGGTAAAAGCATCCATGGATGTTTGGATGGGATTCTCATTTAGAGCTTCGCCGACGCTCCGGGCAATATTAGGATGTAAAGGTTCAAACACTACATGCTCGATCTCATCCTGTTTAAAAACAATCAACATACCCCGCAATACAGATTTAACCAGTTCATCCAGGGATAGATTCATTCTGACATTATAGGACAATGCTATATACCGAATTGGATCCATACCCTCTTCGGCATCGCTGAGCTGATTAACTAACAAATCCAGCGTTTCTTTAAAATTCACTAATGATTGCAAATAACAAATATGTACGATTGTATGATTCAATACCGTTTCTGCACATATGAAATCGTAGCTATTTTCGAATATTTGGTTAATTTGTAATTGTGGCGTTTTTTCACAGGATAATGACATTGGCCCCACCTCATCCTTATATTGTGGTTTATGCCATTTTTTTATACAGCCCACAAATTGTTCATAGAGCTTTATATGATCGTCAGATAAATCAAATGAATCAAACTTTTATTCATTCTAACTAAATTTATGTTTGAATTTATTTTTGTTTGTGTTACTATTTTTACAGGCGCTACTTTACATGAGTTATTTTCAAATAAGGAGACCGTGATGAATGATGGAGTCTATTCGTGAGGATTTTGAGTTCTTTAACGATCTGATCAAAGGTATTGCCGCTCAATTCGGGGATCAGTGCGAGGTCGTGCTTCATGATTTGACCGGGGATTACGAAAGTACCATTGTAGCGATTGAGAATGGTCATATAACCGGACGGAAGGTCGGCGACCCTGGTACGAATCTGGGATTGGAAATTTTGCGTGGTAGCCAGGTTAATGGAAATCGATTCAATTACATTACCCAAACCAAGGATGGCCGCATCCTTCGTTCCACTTCGTTGTACAAGAAAAACAGCAAGGGCGCAACGATTGCAGCCATATGCATCAATTATGATGTGACTGATCTGATGATGGCAAAGCGAACACTGGATTCACTCACGACTGGTGGGCAGCAGGTAGATGTGAAGGAATCGTTCGTCAGCAATGTGAGCGACCTGCTCGAAGCCCTGCTTCAGGAAGCTCAGGAGCAGGTAGGCAAGCCGGTAGCCGCGATGACGAAAGAGGACAAAATGAAGATGATTCAGCTGTTGGACCTGAAAGGTGCTTTCCTGGTAAAAAAGAGCGGTGAGAAAATATGCAGCTACTTGAACATTTCCAAGTACACGCTGTACAGTTATTTGGAAGAAAGCAAAACTCAAACTGAGAGGAATGAGGACCAGGAATGAGCGAAGCAGCAAGCAAGTCGACCGTAAATAAGGAACCGCAAACCCCTTTTATCCAAATAGATAAAGCGGCAATGGAGCGTAACATTCACAAGATGGCGGAGGTGGCCCGCAGCAATAAGGTTCAGCTTCGTCCCCACGCCAAAACACATAAATTGCCTTGGGTCGCCCATCAGCAGCTGCAAGCCGGAGCTGTAGGCATTACCGTAGCCAAAGTGTCCGAAGCTGAGATCATGGCACAGCATGGGATAACAAATATTTTTATCGCTTATCCGCTTGTGACGACTGACAAGCTCGAACGCGCAATCCGCCTCAGTCAACAAATCACATTGATTACAGCTGTAGATAGCCTGGAGGGTGCTGAACGTATGAACGAAGCAGCCGGCCGCATCGGCCACCAGCTTCAAGTAAGACTGGAGATCGATACCGGTCTGCGTCGAACTGGCGTGCTGTACGATCAGGCACCGGAGCTGGCCACACGTATCCATAGCTTAGAGCATTTGCGGTTGACGGGCATCTATACGTTCCGCGGAGCGATCTACAAGCAGAAGCCAACACTCGATTTGCAAACCGCAGGTGAGGATGAAGGCCACATCATGGCCGATTTGGCTGCGCGGCTGCGCGCGAATGGCATTCCAATCGTCGATGTGAGTGTAGGCTCAACTCCTACTGGCATGTATGCAGCGGCTGTGGAGGGCGTAACCGAAATCCGACCGGGTACTTATGTGTATCAAGATCGCATGCAGGCCCGTCTGGGCGTATGCAGCCTGGATGATTGTGCAGGCAGCGTATGGGTCACAGTCGTGAGCCGACCGTCAGAAGATCTCGCTGTTGTCGACGGCGGCAGCAAAACGTTTGCCACCGATGTACAACCGAATGTCGAACCGCTCATGCTCCAGGGCTTCGGCCATATCGATGGTCTGGACGACGCTGTACTGGAACGGCTCTCGGAAGAGCATGGTATGCTGCGGCTTGGCCCGAACGCGCAGAAAGCCAACCTGCAGGTCGGCAGCCGACTGCGGATCATCCCGAACCATATTTGCAGCACGGTTAATCTGCATAACAAAGTGTATTTCAATGACGGCGCTGCATACGAGGAAATGACCGTGCTTGGGCGCGGGATGTTGGAATAACTACCGAATCCGAACAGAAGGAGACGTTACTATGCTTGATCTCATATTGAAAAACGGTCGCATTGTAGATGGCACGGGCAATCCCTGGTTTTTGGGTGATGTCGGCATTAAGGATGGGCTGATTGCAGCTGTTGGCAAGCTTGATCAGGAAGCTCGCAGCACGATCGATGTTCATAGACAGGTCATCTCCCCCGGATTTATTGACGGACACTGCCATTCCGATCTGATGATACTGGACCATCCCCATAGCGAAATTAAAATCCGGCAAGGTGTGACAACAGAGGTCGTCGGTAACTGTGGACTCGCTCCTGCCCCGTTTTTCAAGCAGAATGCCGACCTGCTGCAAAGCTACGTCCAGCCTGTGCTTGGAAAAACCTCATGGGAATGGCCGTGGGAAACCGTCTCCCAGTATATGGATACGCTCGCACGTTCCGCTCCCTCCGAGAATATCGCGACTTACGTCGCACATGGAGCATTGCGGATTGCCGTGATGGGTTTCGCCAAACGCGATGCGACAGCTCAGGAGCTGCAGCTAATGAAGCAGCTTTTGGAGGAGGGACTTAAAGCAGGTGCTATAGGCTTCTCCATCGGACTGCTCTATGCTCCGGGCAGCTATACCTCCAAGGAGGAGGTTGCTGCGTTATGCTCCATATTGCCCAAGTACAATGGGTTATTCTCGACCCATATTCGCGGCGAAGGCAACAATCTGATCCCATCCGTCAAGGAAGTGATCTGGATTGCCGAGAAAACAGGCGTTGCTCTGCATATCAGTCATTTGAAAGCTGCAGGCAAGCGCAACTGGGGCAAGGTCATGGAAGCGATGGAGCTGATTGAACAGGCCCGTGCCCGCGGACTTGATGTTACCTGCGATGTGTACCCGTATAGCGCAGGCTCCACTACCTTAACGACTGTGCTCCCGCCGTGGTCACTTGAAGGCGGCGTCAATGGCGTTTTGGAGTTATGCAGAGACTTAAGTATGCGTAAACGTATCCGTGAGGAGCTGGGGCGTGAGCATGAGGATTGGGATAACCTGGTCTGCTCCACCGGCTGGCAAAGCATCTACCTGTCAGCTGTTCATTCCGAGAAGAACAAGGCACTTGAAGGCAAGCATATTGAGGAAATTAGCGAAATCAGAGGTCAGCATCCGGTTGATTGTATGCTTGATTTACTGCTTGAAGAGGACGGACGAATTTCAATTGTGTATTTCCATATGGCTGACGAGGATGTCAAGCAGGTAGTCGGCTATGAACGGTCGCTTATTGCATCGGATAGCCTGACGTGTGAAACTGGCAAACCGCATCCGCGACTTTACGGCACCTTCCCACGGGTATTTGCCAAATATGTACGTGACGAGAAGGTGCTGACTCTTGAGCAGGCAGTACGCAAGCTGACTTCCTTCCCTGTACAGCGTTTCAAGCTCGGCAAGCGTGGCTTGCTCGTTCCGGGATATGCCGCCGATCTGGCTGTGTTCGATCCGGAAACCATCCAGGATTATGCCACCTTTGAGGACCCCAGACAATATCCTCAAGGTATCACTCAGGTTATCGTTAATGGCAAGCCAACCTTTGATCAGGATCAGCATACACACGCAAGAGAAGGCCAATTGATTCGGGCGCAGCACTGCTGCACCCATCACTAATATACATTTATGGAGGTTCATAACAATGGCAAAAATTGAACAAAGACTACTCGAGCTTGGTATCGTACTCCCCCCATCACCTGAACCGCGATTTACTTATGTTCCCTGCGTTCAAACCGGTAATCTGATCTATTTGTCCGGCCAGGATTGCCGCATTAACGGTGAATTGATGTATGAGGGCAAGCTGGGCACAGATCTTACCATAGAACAAGGACAAGAGGCAGCCCGCCAGACGATCATCAACTGTCTAGCTGTAATGAAAGGCTATCTGGGAGATTTGGACCGTGTCGTGAAAATTGTCAAGATGCTGGGCCTTGTCAACAGCGCACCTGGTTTCGCCGATCAGCCTTACGTGATCAACGGTGCGTCTAATTTATTGGTAGACGTGTTTGGTGATAACGGCAGACATGCAAGATCAGCTATTGGAACAAACGAGCTGCCTTTCCATACACCAGTCGAGATCGAGATTATTGCAGAAATACGTGATTAATAGAAGCTAATAGCAAAGAGTAGAGCGTTGTACCACATGCTCTACTCTTGTTTTTATTTACATGTTCATGTTCGTGCTACACAAATAAAGCAGCGCTATCTGCGCTGCTTTAACATGAATCTTCCGCTTATTGTTCGTCCAAAAGCTGCTTCAAATGATCGATAGATTGAATGCTGCCTGCCTTCTGTTCCTCATTTCCTTCAAATTCGACGGTTAACCAGCCATCATAACCGTTCTCCTTAAGACGACTCAACAGGTGCCGCAAATCCACGTTGCCTTCTCCTATAATAGTACCGGCATACTTGTCTCCGGATAAGGAAGCATAGCTTTCGCCCTGAAAGTCTTCTCCAACCTTTATAAAATCCTTGCAATGAACATGCGCAACGACAGATTGAAGCTGTTCAAAAGCATCATTCGGATTCTCGTCAACCAGCATGAAATTCCCCATGTCGAACGTGCTGCGAAGAGCAGAGGAATCCACTTCCCGAATGATCGAACGCACCTGCTCCGATTTTCCTGCGAATAACCCATGGTTTTCCAGACATAAAACGACGTTCTTACTGCTGGCATAGTCGGCCGCTGCTTTCAGTCCCTCGATGATCCAGTGCCTGGCGTCATCGTACGCAACACCCTCCTGCTGATTGCCGGAAAATACCCTGATAACCTTTGCACCAAATCGGGCAGCAATATCGACTGATTCGATGATGTGATTCAATTGCTCCTGACGGTTTGCCGGGTCTGGTAAGGCAAAGTTATTACTGGCCCCAACGCATGCTACTTCCAGTCCTTCCTGCTGCAATGCTTTTTCAACCTGCGAGGTATCCGTTTCCGGGTCCCAAAAACGATGCAGCAGCTCGATCCCGTCCGCCTTCGTCTGTTGACCGACAAAATGAATGAAATCCGCATTTGTCCATGTTTTATCATAAAAATACTTGTGGCAGCTCCACACACTCAAGCTCGTTTTCATCCGTATCCTCCACTTAACTCAGATTATTAAATCCCATACGATCTTGCCATTCTAGTCGAAACGAACTTCTTTCCCTGTTTTCGCCGACTCGTAGACAGCACATAAGATTTTCATAATTTCCACACCATCCTCAACGGGGCTAAGAGTTTCATCCGTTCCCAGGCAGCAGCGAACAAAATGATTGATCTCATTCTGGAAACCGGCAACAAAATCGAACGTAAGCGTGTCAGCCTGAGGCAAAAGATTTAGCATCATGTCATGCTTTTCCGTTGCAATTTGCAGCTCCGGTTCCACCTGTGCCCCGCCCTTGGTTCCGTAGATGCTGATGGTGCCATCATTTTTGATGCCATGCAGGGTAAAGCTGACATCGACCATGATCGATGCACCATTCTCGAAGCAAATGAGCGCATTGGCCAGATCCTCAACATCATTCTGGGTTGCATCATAATCAGCAGCCTGATAAAACGATAGATGCTGTACATTTGCGCGGTTGCCCAGCTTGCGATACGTATTACCTTTTACCGATTGAACCTTCGGCTTGCCCATCAAGTACCAGCACAAATCGATCACATGCACACCAAGGTCGATTAGTGGTCCGCCGCCGGAGCGCTTGCTGTCAGAGAACCAGCCGCCGGGATTGCCCAGTCTACGCAAATAGCTGGCTTTGGCATAATAGATTTCACCCAAATCTCCAGCATCGATAAAGCGCCGCAGCATTTGTGTCGTATTCCCATATCGTCTGACAAAGCCTACCTGAAACACTTTGCCGCTGCTTTGGACAGCAGACTGAACTTCCAATGCTTGCTCAACCGTTTGACATAGCGGCTTTTCGCAAAGCACATGCTTGCCCGCGTTCACAGCGGCGATACTGAATTCGGCATGCGTATTGTTCCAGGTGCATATACTTACAGCTTCCACCTCGGGATTGGCCAATAGCTCCTGAACGTTCGAATATACGTGGGGAATCCCGTATTTGTCCGCTTTTTCCTGGGCTCTTTCCACATTCATATCACAAATGGCATACAGCTCAACTTCATTATTGTTCGCGTAAGCATCCATATGTAAGCTTGAGATACTGCCAGCCCCGATAATACCAATCTTCAACTTTTTCATGAATAAATCCTCCCTATAATTTCTTTAATAGTAAAAATTAAGTATGATGATGTGTTGTTGACTTGAAGGCATACATGTACATGGTGGCAAATCCGGCTGCACCCAGCAAAGCCATTAAGGTACAAATGCGATACATCGTAGGCGCCCCCAGATCCTGAAACATCCATCCTCCGATAATGCCCGCAATAATGCCTGCCAAGCCTCCCCAGCTTAAAGCATATACAGCCTGCCCGGAAGCCCGAAATTGCTGAGGAATCAAATAAGCGGTTAATTGGGTACCGACATAATAATAGCCTGCAAAGGTAAGGCAATGAAGCGTTTGCGTGAAAATGATCTGATAGGGCGTTACCGCCATCGACATCAGCAGCCACCGCAGTGCATACAGCAGACTGACGACAATCAGGCAGGCGATCATCGTCTTGTTGTTTCTGCGTAAATAGCGATCAAGCAGCAAATAAACCGGAATTTCAAAGATAGAGGAAAGGAATGCTGACCAGCCAATCAAGGCATTGCTTCCTCCCATATCCGATATATAGATCGATACAAAAATATTATTCATCGAATTGGGAATGGAGATCAGGATTCCGATAATAATCAAGGACAGGAATAGCTTGTTTCCGAGAATCTTACCGTAGCCGCCAGCAGATATCTTTTTAGCACTTACGGTAGGAACCTGACGCGGAAGCATACAACCGAGCACGATGGAAATCACGATCATCAAGCCGTATACGATCCAGAACTCCCGAATACCGAGCCATTCGAGAATAGGCCCCGTTACCACCGCCATGATTGCCCACCCTAATGCCCCCCATAGTCGAAAAGCGCCAAATTTGTGGCCTGTCCTTTCGACGACATCCAGTATCAGACTGTTACTTTGTGAAAATAATGGACTTTGGAAAAAAAAGTAGATCAGCATTAAGCCATAAATAAAGTAGGTGGAATGGACTGCAAAAACAGCTTGCATGACTAACCCGTTACCTACTAACAGCAGGATCAGAATACGTCTGCCATTTTGCAGCCTATCGCTCCAATAACCCCAAAAAGGATTGGACAGCAGTGAAATGAAGGGACCTCCAGCGAGCAGAAGACCGATCATAAAGTTCGACATCCCTATTGCTTTCAAATATAGTGGAAAAAAAGAACTGTAAATCGCAATAGCCCCATAAATAAAAAAGTTGAACCCTTTGATGACGCCAAAAGAACGTACGTTCACTGAAGAAGCTTCCGACATCTTTGTTGCCACTCCCTGCTTTCCTGCCTGCTAACGCTTACGCACCACCAAGGTTTCGGGAGAGCCTGATGGCGCTTGCGCAAGCTTCCGGTATTGGGTTGGTGTGATTCCTGTGTATGTTTTGAAAATCGAACAAAAATATTTGTATTCACGATATCCGACTTTTTCGGCAATCTCAAATACGCGCTCCTCTGACTCAACGAGGATGGATTTGGCGTGATTGATACGGACTTCATTCAAATATTCGGCAAATCCTTTGCCAAAATTTTGTTTAAAAATAATACTGAAATAATTCGGTGTAATTTTGAGCCAGGCTGCGACCTCCGAAGCCTTCAAATCCGTGGTGTGCCTGGAATCGATATAGGTGATGACCCGTTCGGTAATCCAGTGATGCTTGCCTTCGAGAGAGGAATGAATAATCGAAAACATCGACCACAGCTCACGACGGAGCAGCGATTCCAATGCCCGACTGGAGTTGTGCACCAGCAGGTCGATTTCATGGGCATTAAATAAATCGGTATGCCGCGATAAATCTATCCCGTTGGTACGCAGCTTACGCTGCAAAATGATGCTCAATTCCTTGATGGCCTGCAAAATTTCCTTTAGCAGATACCCTTGCTCGCGAAGCTCCTGCATAATCCTTTCGATAACATCATCCAATTCCTCATAGCTTCCATAAAAAAGCACTTGCATCAGCTGCTTTTCCAGCTCTAAAGGGGCAAATTGCTGAGGTCTCCTCTTCAGAACCTGTTCCTCATCGTAGAATCTGAAGCTTCCGAAGCCCGGAATCGCATCTAGCTGCAATACCGACATCGCTTCGGTATAACTGGCATACAGCTGCTTCAATGAGGTATAACCCGATGAAATTCCAAAATGCAGACGCGGACAATCCGACATCTGACCTTGTACCTCCGACAAGGCTACAGTCAAATCTACACCGCTTACTTGATGCGCCCCCATGCATAACGTTAACAGCAAATTGGGATGATGAAAGAAGGAGATAACCTCCTGATCGCAGCTCTTTAATGCAGCTGCAACCGCTGCCTCCCATTGACTTCTTGCAGATCGCCGAAGCTCCTCGGAAGCGTGCTCGGCCCAGCCTGCATAATCCGTAATTTGGCTGGCGATAAATCGGAAGGAATGAACATCACGAGATATAAAGGATGGCGTATCCGTATCCTGCTGTATGGTCCCTCCGCCTTGTATGAGCTCGGTGAACCACTTCAACTGGAGCTCCTGCTTGCGCTCATGCGCCTGCTCAGCTTCCAGTACGATTTCCTGACCGATTCTTTGAACCATCGCCATGAGCTCTTCAATGTCGACAGGCTTAAGCAAATAATCCTCGATGCCAAGGCGCAGAGCCCGACGTGCATACTCAAAGTCATCATAACCGCTAAGAATAATGATACGGATATGCGGCATCCGTTCCTTGAGTGTTTTGGCCAGCTCGAGTCCGTCCATTCCGTCCATGTTAATGTCCGTCAATACCAAATCAATCGGCTCCTTGGCTGCGAATTGTAAAGCCTCCAGGCCGTCATAGGCTTCACCCGCTACCTCCACATCGATGGTATCCCAGGCAATGGTCTCTCTCAGCCCTTGACAAATGATCGGCTCGTCATCCACAATCAACATTCTGATGGTCATGCTTCCGCCTCCTGTTCATTCATCCATAGAGGGATTCTTAGCCTTACGCATGCTCCAGCTTCCTGCTGTTGATCAGGTAGCTCGACTCCATATCCACTGCCGTAAACCAGCAAGGTGCGCTCATGAATGTTACAGATTGCATGATCCATTACAGCAGGGTCATCGCTTCTTTCAACAAGCGCCTGACGAATCTGTTCAATTTTATCCTTCGTAAACCCGACCCCTGTATCAAGGACTTCCATGATCATATCTTGTCCATCGCGATAGCAGCGTACATGAATCTGGCCGCCCCGTCGCCTGAACCCGTGCTTAATGCTGTTTTCTACAAGCGGCTGAATCACCTTTTTCAGCAGGACGGCACCCTCAAGCGACGCTTCCATATAGAGACTGAATTGCAGCTTGCTGCCCATCCGCTTCTGCTGCAAATTCAGATAAGAACGAACAAAATCCATCTCTCCAGCCAATGTGGTAAAACGCTTCTCACTGTTCAGACCCATTCGAAAAAATCGCGATAACGTCTCGATGAGCTGGCTCGTCTCGGGCGCCTTCTCCAGTCTGGCTGTCCAGCGGATCATGTCGAGCGTATTATACAGAAAATGCGGGTCCATCTGACTTTGCAGGATGCGCAGCTCTGATTCCTTTTGCCGAATTTCCAGCTTGTACTTGTTATCGATCAATTCCCTCATCGTGGTTACCATGATATTGAATTGCCTGCCGAGCTCCCCAACCTCATCACGGGATCGAATTTCCACCTGTGCGGAAAAATCGCCCTGCTTCAGACGGTGCGTCTCTTTCCTTAAGGCAAGGATCGGTCGGATAATCGTCAGTTCAAAGCCAATTAAAGCAAACAATCCAAAAACGAGGAAAACGAACAGCAATATTTGCAAGGATGCCTTGATCGCCCTTGTTTTTTCAACAATGGTCTTTTCCTTGATCATCGTTACTATGTTCCAGCCTGTCGCTTTCATTTGTTGGTTGAACACCACGTAGGAAATGCCATTTTCCTTCAACGAAAACACTTTGTTAATCGGCTTTGCCACCTTTTGCAGCAAGGCTGCATCGGGATAAGGTTGACCTACCAGCGTCGCATCCAGGTGAAGCTGAACGGTACCGTCAGCACGAACAATAAAAATCGAGCCCTGATCCTTGGGAACAGCATTTGATAATAAGTCTGTTATTTCCGATTCATCCAAACGTACGATGACCTCACCCACCGGACGTGAAGGATTTTCAAAGGAGTTAATGACACGAATCATCGAGACGACTCGTTTGCCGCCAGTCCAACCGCTCTCCAGCGGATAGGAATCCGTCCAGACAATACGACCTTTATTCGCTTTCGCCTGATCAGTCCAATTCGTTTCCAATCCCGTCACAGGCTCACCTATTTGCAGCGCGTTGCCGCCAATCCCCTGTAAGGACATTGATTTAATATATCGTTTTGACATCGTTTGGAAGGCAATAAAGCCTTCAATTGCGGTCCTATCCTTATTGACTTGCTCTCTGTACGCCGGAGTCGCCGGAGTTTCCATGAAATTACGAAAGTTATCCTGATAGATCATATAGTCGGATATATCTTCAACAGCCTTGATTTTTTCAGTCAGATTCAGCTCGATGGTGTTCAGGTTCTTTTCCATGGAGTCTATGAATTGCTGCCTTAATATTTCGTCATACCAGCTCAAGATCACGTAACCTACCAGAATAGAAGGAAGAGTGACCAGCAGCAAAAAGATCGCTACCGACTTCCTTCTTAAGCTGAAATTCCATAATTGCGTTCCGTTAGCTCTCATCTCGATCCTGCTCCCCCTGTCCGCAATACGCTTCCTCTCTACATTAAAGGAAAACCAGGGTTCGATGCTACCTAAATATTAAATCCATGTTATAAATAACCAGTTATGCAGGTAAAACGATCTTTATTGACGATTATCCTTTTACCGCGCCCGCTGTCATGCCTTGTATTAATTGCTTCTCCATCGCCAGGTAAAAGCCGACAAGCGGTACAAGAGCCATCGTTAATGCCGCCATCTGCAGCGTCTGGAAGCGGGTCTCGGTTCCGGCGAAGTTAGCCAATCCCAGAGGCAACGTCTTCAGAGCCGCTTTATTAATCAGAACAAGCGCGAACAAAAATTCATTCCAATTGTAAATAAAGTTAATAATAATGACAGTAGCCAGAGCAGGTCGGGTCATCGGAAGAATGATCGACCAGAATATTCGGTACAATCCAGCTCCGTCCATAATAGCGGATTCCTCAACATCCTTCGGAAATCCTCTCATGAAGCCTGCGAGAATAAAGATCGTAATCGAGAGATGAAAGGCCGTATAAGGAAGAACCAAAGAAAGGTGGGTGTTCAACAATCCGATTTTTTTCATCACGATAAAGATCGGAACGAGCGTAGCGTGAATCGGAATCGTCATCCCTATAATAAACAACCCGTATAGCCATCCGCGCATCCGAAATTCAAATCTGGATAAAAAGTAGGAGGCCAGTGCGCCGAGCAACACCGTCAGCAAAATCGAAGCTGCTGTCACGAGCACGCTGTTCCAGAAATAAGTACCCAGATGGGCAACCTTCCAGGCGCTCGTGTAATTGCTGAAATTCCAAGTCTTAGGCAGTCCCAAGGGATTCGTTGCAAAGTCTGCCTCAGATTTAAAAGAGCTGACGACCATCCAGACGATCGGGAGTATATTGATGGCGGACAATACTGCCAACAGGATATGAATAATTGTTTTTTTGCCAAGTGATGTTTGCATAGCTACTCGCTCCTCCTTCTGCAGCTTGCCTGGATTAATCGTTTCTACGGGTAATTAATTTGGCTGCATATATAGCAATCAGACTGAATATCAGAATCAGAATGGATACGGCGCTTCCAAGCCCAAAGTACATGTTCGAAAATGCATTGGTATACATATAAATGCTCATGACCTCGGTATTATGCGCAGGTCCTCCAGCCGTCATGACATAGATCAGGTCAAATACCCGGAAGCTGTTGCTGATCGAGAAGATGAGCGTTACCCAGATCGTTTCCTTCAGCATCGGGAGCGTAATAAACCACAACCGCGTCCACCCGGTCGCCCCATCCATAACTGCCGCTTCTTTGACCTCTTCCGAAATATTTTGCAAACCAGCCAAAAAGATAACCATAAAAAATCCGTAGTTCTGCCACAAATAAGTGATACTTACCGATAACATGCCCCAACGCGGGCTGCCCAGCCAGTTTTGCTTCCATGAATCCAGACCCGATGAGCTAAGGATACTATTGAGCAAGCCGGATTCCGTTCCGTACACCATGTTCCATACAAGGGAAACGATAACCGCCGATATAATAACCGGAAGAAATAAAACGGAGCGATATAGCTTGAGACCCCTCAACGACCGATTTAACAGCAGCGCGAAAAACAACCCCGCTGGCAATTGTCCCACAATTCCGCTTATCATCATGTAAATATTATTTTGAAACCCTTTCCAGAATATGCTGTCCTTCAAGGCGGTAACATAATTATCGAAGCCTACAAAAGTCATGGAAGACAAGCCATTCCAATCGAAAAATGAATAGTACAATGACATCGCAACCGGAACCAATGCAATGCCGATATAAATAATCAAGGCGGGCAGCATTCCGACAAATATAGTGATTCCCATCCGCTTCGTTACATTCATATTTAGCCTTCCTTCACTCTGAATTTAATGAGAGGATTACCAGGGACGAAGAGCAAGCTCCCCGTTCCCGGCAGGATGAAACGACAAGGCTTACATCCGAATCGCAAGTGACTGCGAGTTCGCGATAATTTCAGCCGCCGTCGTTTCGCGTCCCAGCGTATCCGAGAGGTAAAGCCCCTCGCTGATCAGCATGGTCGCCAGAGCGATATCAGCCGTCGGCAGCAGCTCTACCCTGCCCTGCAGAGCGGCAATCCAGTGCTGCTGTGACGAATCGTACGCATCCTCATTCTCTCTCATTCTGTGCCAACGGATATCCATCCGGTTTAAATCAATCCTGCTGTCCAGATCCATGTCGGCAACCGTTGTATGAAAGCTGAAGTCAGCCGTTTGTTCGGCTGAATGATAGGACGGAAGGCGAATTCCGCCCTTGGACCCAATAATACTGCTTCCTTCTACGCCACCCAAATGGACGGCCCAGGCTTCAAAAATATCCAATGTAAGTCCGCCCTCGAACGTAACGAAGCCGAGAGCCAATTCTTCCACGTCAAACCCGCTGTCCGCTTGTCGCTGCGGGTCCATTTCCATCTCCTGAATCAGCTTGCCGGTTACTCTTTGAACGGAGGTGACACCGAGCAAGTACAACATTTGCGCAATATGATAGACGCCCATGTCCAGCAGCGCTCCGCCGCCTGCACTTTGTTTTCGCGTGAAATTGGAGGTACCAAAGCCATCGACATAGGGTCTGCCCCGACGTCGAAACCCGGATGAGCGCGCATGAAACAGCTTGCCTAATTGCCCGGCGTCGATCAGTGCCTTCGCAGCCTTCGTTTCTTTTTTATACAGCAGGCCTAACTGGATATGCAGCATTTTTCCGCATTCCCTTGCTGCTTCGAGCATCTTTTGACCGTCATAATAAGATCCGGCTATCGGCTTCTCGCAGTACACATGCTTCCCTGCCTGTAGGGCAGCAATAGTCAAAGGAGCATGAAAATTATTGTGAAGACAGACATCAACCGCATCGATATCATCGCGTGCCAGCAGCTTCTTGTAATCGGTATACACATGGGCAATTCCATACTTCTCTGCGACCTGCAGAGCCTCACGCTCATTAATGTCACAGATGGCAACCACTTCAGCACCGTCGATTCCGGCGTAATTATCCAGATGTGCTTTTCCAATAATCCCAACGCCGATAACGCCAATTCTGATCTTTTTCCGTTCCATTGCTTACGCCTCCAGCTTAGCTTGTTAATCCTGCCGATACGAGCACTCTCTTCATGGAGCCGAGCGCCCACCCGAGCTCCGTATAAGGGTTCTGTGGCGCATTGTACTCCACAGCCCAATATCCGGTATAGCCGAGGTTGTTCAGAAGCTTGACCGTTTCTTCCGCTCTTGCCGAACCCACTGTACGTGCATCAAAGTGAGTATGGTTTACCCACGGAGCGACCATCAGATCGCCCTGCTGGTTCCCATCTTCCCAGCGTCCAATATGAAGCAAGATGCCGTAGCCTGGATGGTCTATCTCTTCGGCAATCAGCTTCATCCAGTATGGATTCAATGAAGCACCTGTATGATTCTCAGGACCTACCGTGAATCCGTAGTCGGAAGCAATCTGTGCATATTCCCGAAAACGCCCGACTGTATAATCAAACCGCTCCTCTGTCATGGCGCCCGGGCCCCGGCTCGTATCAATACGGACCGACTTCGCTCCCAGAATATGTGCTGCACGCAGATGCAGCAGCGCATTTTGATGTAATTGTTCTCTGACATCAGGATCGGGGTCCCATAAGTGGGCCCGATCCACAGCCAAATTGGCAACCGTCAGCTGTTTCTCATCCAGCGCTTTTCTTATTTTTCTCAGATAATCTTCGTCTGCCAAAGTCCAAATAGGAACATTGCGGTCACAGAAAAAACCATTCCACAAATCTACTGCATCCAATCCATAACGGAATTTGACGGTTTCGAGATATCCGAAGATGTCCATTTCACCTTCGCTTAACAGCTGATAGAAGGAAAATCCCCCGATTGAGGCTTTCACTGCTATTCCTCCCTACCCAACATGATTCTTAAAGAAGCTGTGCAAGTACTCCCCTATTCACCACGAGCATTTACTTTTTTATTTTTTCAATTGCAGCCTGCATATCCTGAGCAACCTGCTCTGGTGTCTTTTGTCCCATCGTAATGGCTTGCAGGCCATTCTCGATAACATCCTTAACAGGTGCGGGCATCACACTGTCAAATACAAGCGCATCGCCATTTTTCGTCAGCTCCAGCATTTCCTTCAGGTACTTGCTGGTATCTGCAGGCATATCAACTTTGGCCGGAACCACAATTCCTTTGCTCATCAATTCTTGATACAGCTCAGGTGCGTAGAAATATTTCAGGAATTTGAAAGCAGCTTCCTTCTTGGCTCCTTTTAATTCTTTACTGAGCCCGATTCCATATTGAACGACGCCTGCGCTTTTGCCTGCTGTTCCTTTTCCGCCATCAATAGTTGGGAAGAGTGCAACACCTATATTGTCTCCGCCTTCAGGATTGCTGACACGGAATTTGGTATCAATGGTTGAGCTTGTCATGGTGATCGCGGCTTTCTTTTGCAGGAAGTAATCCTGCTGCTGCACTTCATCCATCGTGTTCAAATCGGCGTTGAACGCCTCCAGCTTGTTCAGTTCGTCAAAGACCGTGAGCGATTTAATAAAATCGGGATCTGTAAATTTGGCTTGGCCCTGCTTCACCTTGGTGAGGAATTCCGTTCCTGCAATCCGATCCTCAACAGTCGAGAGAACGGTCGATTGCAATGGCCATCTGTTCTTATTACCGATGCCAATCGGTACCACACCGGATGCTTTCAGCTTTTTCACCAAATCAAGTAATTCCGTATAGGTTTTCGGGAACTGATTGTAGCCAACCTTGGCAAGCATATCCTTATGGTAATAAACAATATCAACAAAGGTCATTTTCGTTGGGATCGCATACTGCTTACCGTCTACGTTATAGCCAGCCAACGCCTGAGCGGGTAAAATGTTTTTCCAGGTATCCATAATCTCATCCAGAGGCATAAGCACCTTGGCATCGATGTACGGGTCCATTTCTATTCCCGGAAATAAGATAAACATATCCGGCATGCTGTTGCCTGCCGCTTCCGTACGCAGCTTGGTTCGATATTGGGCCGAGGGGATATCCTGCGCCTCAATCTTGATATCCGGATTCGCAGCCATAAACTTCTGGATCCGTTCCTTGTACAGCTGGTTGTCAGCATTCGGGCTTGACCAGTTGTACTCCATCGTAAGGGTCACATTTTCCTTTACTGCAGTCCCGGGAGTTGGGGTTGCTTCTTTGGTGTCAGCATTCCCACAAGCTGTAGCAGTAACAAGAGCGGCAGAGGCAACGACTAGTAATGATTTTTGGATGAAAGCATTTTTCATATAATCCCCTCTTTTCATGTTATTTAATTTAACATTCACCTTACAACAATATTATATAATGATGTTATGTGTTAGGGGTATCCAGCCAATTAATATAACATCCAAATTTTTAATGCAGTTATTATAAGCTTAATAATCCATCTTTTCGAAGATACATCCCCTATCCCTTAGAAATAAAACGGATGTTGTCGTCACTCACCACGCAGCTACTTCTCCATCAGCTCTTGGTTCCGTTCCACCTGCCAACACTCCGGTTACCGAATCTCGCCAAATAATCTGCCCCCTGCCAAACATGCCGGAATCGAGTGCCCGCTGCACGATATGACCCCGTCTTGCCAAGGCCTGAGCAATATGATCGGGAAACTGTGGCTCGACTTCGATCACTTTTTCTTTCACCCAACGCCATCTCGGTGCATCCAGAGCCGCCTGTGGATTCAAATGAAAATCAATCGTATTCATCACCAGCTGTACATGTGCCTGAGGCTGTATGGAACCGCACATCACACCAAAGGGTCCAACGGCCATGCCGTCCTTCGTAATAAATCCCGGAATAATCGTATGCCGTGTTTTTTTCGCAGGTTCAAGGACATTATGATGCTCTGGATCGAGCGAAAATCCCGCTCCCCTGTTCTGCATGCATATTCCGGTCCCTGGAATCACAACTCCGGAGCCAAAATCGCCTGAATGGCTCTGAATGAACGATACCATGTTGCCCTCTTCATCCGCAGTGGCCATATAAACAGTTCCACCTTTGGGCGGCTCCCCGGCCAATGGCAATATCGCCTCCGCACCGATTAATTCCCTTCTTTCCCGGGCATAATCGTCGGACAACAGCTGCTGAGTAGTAACCTTCATCTTGGTCGCATCCGTAATATATTTCAGACCGTCCACATACGCCAGCTTTACAGCCTCGATCTGTTTATGATAAGTATCCACCGTATCCTTGGCGTCAAAACCCATTCCTTTGAGAATATTTAATGCCATAAGAGCAACCAGCCCCTGGCCGTTCGGAGGAATTTCCCAGACATCGTAGCCTCTGTAGTTGACCTGGATCGGATCCACCCATTCCGGCTTATACGCGGCCAGATCCTCTTTGGTCAGGAATCCTCCGTGCTTACGGAAAAAACGATCCATCTCTTCAGCCAGTGCCCCTCTATAAAACGATTCCGCCTGCGTTTCCGCGATCGAACGAAGTGTGCGGGCATGTCCCTCGGAACGCCATATTTCTCCGGCATAGGGTGCGCGTCCATTTGCAGCAAAGGTTTCCATCCAAGGATCGTATAGACTGCTGTTCAAAGCGCTGATCGCCTCGAAGCCATGCTTCCAGTATTTCGCAATGGTCGGTGATACCGGGAACCCCTGTTCCGCATATTCGATAGCGGGCTGCAGCACTTCCGCCAGAGGCAACCGGCCGAATCGCTCTGACATCGCCGCCCAAGCTGCTGGCGTTCCCGGAACTGTGACTGGTATCATTCCATAAGTCGGCATAGCGCTGTGTCCAGCCTGCCTGACCTTGTCGACAGTAATCGCCGCTGGAGAAGGGCCGCTTGAATTGAGGCCATGCAGCTTCCCATCCACCCATATCAGAGCAAAGCAATCGCCGCCAATGCTGTTGGAATTGGGTTCAACCACCGTTAAGCAGGCAGCTGTAGCAATTGCGGCATCAATCGCATTCCCGCCTTTTTTCAGTATATCCAATCCTGCTTGTGCAGCTAAGGGCTGTGTCGTCGCGACCATACCTTTTCTGCCATAGGTCACCATTCTTTGAGAAGGGTATGGGTTAAATAACGAATCATAATTCAGCATAGTAGGATTCTCCTTGTTCATTCAAATTGAACATCAGGCCCTCATTGGAACCTGACTGTTCTTAGATGTTAATTATTATGCCACTAATGAATATCTGTCAATGTTAGCTTTATGGAACGAAATGGCTTTTGGACAAGCCAAAAGTGCTGACATCGCAGCTTCATTCTTCGGAATATCCCATCGTGGTTACTTCAAGGTAACTAATTGCATAATAAGTCAGTTCTTAAATAATTTCTTCTAATCCTGTATCATGAGGATCAGGAACGAGCTTTATTAACTTGTTCTTCAAGGAGGTATTCCATTATGGGAGATTCGGACAAGGTAGTCGTCATCACAGGTGCTACGAGAGGAATCGGAAAAAATACAGCCCTTTATTTTGCTGAGCGTGGGTATACCGTTGTGGGAACCGGCAGAAACGAACAGCTTCTGAATGAACTTGATCAGCAGCTGAGGGAGCTGTCACCTCGAAGCCACTGTCTGCATCTGGATGTTCAACAACGCAGTTCTGTGCAAAAAGCAATCGGTCAAATTCGAAATATCGTTAGCAATGTGGATGTGTGGATCAACAACGCTGGCGCGTTTGCCGCTATCGGACCCACATGGGAGGTAGACCCTGAGGTGTGGATCAACGATGTAAGCACCAATCTGTTCGGGGTGTTTCACTGTGTGCAGGGCGCTGTCCCCCTTATGCTTGAACAAGGCGCAGGAAGAATTATTAATGTCGTAGGCGGCGGCACCACTCGGGAGTTTAAATACGGCAATGGCTACGGTACCTCAAAAACGGCTATTGCCCGGTTTACAGAAAATCTGAATGCCGAGCTGCAGGATACAGGAGTGATGGCTTTTGCCTTAGATCCTGGCTTGAACGATACGGATATGACTAAATATCAAAGAGAAACAGAGGCTGGGCAAACCTATTTTCCGCGTATTACCCAGGCCTTTGCGGAGCATAGAGACGCTCCTGCCCACCTAGCTCCGACACTGGCTTATTTGGTGGGTGAAGGCAAGCTGGATGCCTATCAAGGGCGAATTGTTTCTATTCATGAGGATGCGGATAAACTGCAAGAGAAAGCCAATGAGCTGCAAAACGAGGATTACTTCAAGTTAAGGATGAAAAAAATCGAAAATATCGGCCGCCGCTAGTCTTGCTATTGAGCAGGTTGATGGATCAAACAGGAGGAACATACATGAAATATCGGAATTTAGGCAGAAGCGGATTAAAAGTCAGTGAGATTTCGTTGGGGAGCTGGTTAACCTACGGTACCGCGGTGGAGAAGCAGACAGCGATCGATTGTATCAAATACGCTTACGATAACGGCGTTAATTTCTTTGATACAGCCAACGCGTACAACCGCGGTGCTTCGGAAATCGTCGTCGGTGAAGCGCTTAAAGATTATGCACGTGAAAGCTATGTCATTGCGACAAAGCTGTATTTTCCAATGGGTGATGGACCCAACGATAAAGGACTGTCGCGCAAGCATATCGTTGAACAGTGCGAAGCCAGCCTGAAGAGGCTTGGAGCGGATTATATCGACTTGTATCAATGCCACCGGTTCGATCCGGAGGTGCCGTTAGAGGAAACGCTGCGCGCTCTGGACGATTTGGTCAGTCAGGGAAAGGTCCTCTATGCCGGAGTGAGCGAATGGTCAGCGGCACAGATTACTGATGCGGTCCATATAGGCAAAAGGTTGAACCTTAGACCGTTAATTTCAAACCAGCCTATCTATAACATGCTTGTCCGTTATATTGAGAAAGAAGTGCTGCCAACCTCCGTCAAAGAAGGCTTGGGACAAATCGTGTTTTCTCCACTGGCACAAGGCATATTGAGCGGCAAATACAAGGCAGGCCAGCCGATTCCATCCGAAAGCCGCGCGGCCAACAGCGATATCAACCGCTGGATCAGCAGCTATTTGCAGGACGATGTTCTTGGGTGCGTTGGCAAGCTGGATGTCATCGCCAAAGATCAGGGATTAACCTTGTCGCAGCTCGCAATCGCCTGGATATTAAGACAGCCGGGTGTCAGCTCAGCGATTGTGGGAGCCAGCCGATTAACGCAAATCGAAGAAAATATCCAAGCAAGCGGCGTTACCTTGTCTCCTGATGTGGTACAGGCCATCGATGCCGTTCTGGACGAAATTAACGGTTTCGTGCCTATCTGGTAGAAAGTAGTAAAAAACTCGTCTTGAGCCGATGAAGCCAAAGACGAGTTTTTTTTCGTTATTTAAGAATATAAATATTCCAGAAAATGAAACAAATGTAGGACTTGCTACGTCTAATGAAGTGGAAAATATTAGCTTATATGTGAATGAAAAAGTTGATTTTACAGGAAAGAGGTTAGGTATGGCAACATCATCAATACCCCATTCATACAAAAAAGACAGGGAGCGTGGAAACAAGGGCGATAAGGACAGGTCTCTCCTGTATTGGCTTTCACTCGCACTGATTACTGTTTTTTTATTCGTATGGTTGTTTCAAACCGGGCTTTTTTATGGTTACACGGTACAATATGAATATGCATTGAATTCTGCGTTATTTTGGGCGGGGATCATGCTGTTTGTACTTAGCATTTATCAAGCTTATCATTGGCAATTAACGGATGTCAGTGATGTCCTCGGGTTATGGATATGGACGATCCCCGCTGCTTACATCCTTGCATCTGTCCATGCGGTTTCAAGCCATTATGCTTCCAGTATGATTATGTTAAATGTGATGTACAGTATCTTTTTTGTCCTAGCCGTAGCTTTTGCCAAAAACAAACTCGGTGCACGAATTATCCAAAACGGTATCGTATTAGCTGGTTACGTCGCTGTCATTTATTGTTTTATGAATATGTTTGGCAATGTCTATTTTAGGGATGCGGTGATGCTATCCGATCAAGGACTGAGGTTAACTTCGGTTTTTCAATATGCCAATGCGTATGCTGCTTATTTGCTTGCCATTCTACTATCTGCTTTGTGGTTGTTAATGAATGAGCGTAAATGGTATGTTATATCGATTCATGCGGTTATGATAGTGCCGCTGCTTGTGTCGTTCCTACTCACACTTTCCAGAGGTGGACTGGTCGTATTGCCTCTGATTGCGTTGGCCATTTTACCTTTTTTCAGATTCGCACAGCAAATTTGTTTTTTTGTGTACGCGATGATCGGAGCCGTCGGTGCGCTGCTGATACTTGAGCCTGTCAGAAGTATTACGACCCGTATCTTTCAGCAAGTAACGGCAGGTGACCCCCTTCAACCCGCTCTACTCAGCCTGTTTGATACTGAGTCGTTAAAGGGCTGGCTGATTGTAGGCTCCGTATCGATACTAGCGGGTCTGATCATTACGGTCATCCAACGATATGTGGTGCCGAAGCTGGAGCAGCGAACGCTTGCGATTAACAAGTATCGTATAGCCAATCTTTTTATTCCGATCATTCTGATTGTAGCGGGTTTGTTCGGGGCTATACTGCTGTCGGGAAACAATTTTGTTTCCAGGCTCCTGCCTGTGGAATTACAGACTCGCCTGCAATCGATTAATTTCCAGCAGCATAGTGTTCTGGAACGATTGACGATGTACAAGGATTCTATGAAATTGGTGGGTGATTACCCGATTATTGGAGCTGGGGGTGGCGCATGGACGATTTTATATCAACAGTATCAAAATAATCCCTACATCGTTAAACAGGTACATAATTTTTTCCTCCAATATTGGGTTGAAACCGGCTTGATTGGATTACTCGTACTGACGGCCCTGCTCATTACTATTTATTATTTATATATCAGGCAATACTTCAAACAAAACATTGAAGATCGAGGCAGCTATCAGGTTTTCTATATCGTGTCGGTATCGATTTTGATCCATAGCCTACTTGATTTTGAAATGAGCTATGCATATCTGGCTTCGGTTGTTTTTCTTTCCCTTGGTGGTTTGGCTGCAGGTTTGAGGTTCGTCCCATCCTTAATTAAGGAAAAGACTTGGATCGGGCGAATAAATCAAGGAAAAACACGCTTGATATACCCGTTAGTGATCGGTGTTGTCTCGATTGTTGTCATGATATCTGGACTTAAAGAATTAAATGGTAATCGGCAGTACATGGCTACACTAGAAAAGCTGCAGAGCAGCGAACAGGTTCGTTTTGAAGATGTTATGAAACCGATGAATGCAGCCCTGGCAGCGACACCTGCTCATCCGGATTATGTGAATCTAAAGCTAAGCCTGCTGTATCAAGCTTATAATCAATCTAAAAATGCTAACCTGTACGAAGAGGCCAAAACCTATTTGGAGCTGTTGAAACAGAAGGAGCCTTATAATAAAGAAAGCCTTGAGACCGAGTATAACCAATACATTACGGAAGGGAAGTTAAACGAGGCTTTAGCAGTGACAGAGAGAAACCTGCGTAATAATAGCTGGGGTATTAATATCCGGCAAGGCGGACAGAACTGGTATGAACGTGCGATTGGTCTTTATGCTGAGCTGGGTGATCGTGCGAGAACGGACAGTAACAAGGAATTGAATGTCAAGCTATGGAACCAAGCTATGGAGACTTACCAGCAGATGCTGACCCGTAAGGAGTCTTTAAAAAGCCTGCCCAAAGGACAGATGCAAGGGGAGCCATTTGATGTTACTCCTGGCATATCATTGGCCATAGGAAAAATTTTCGCGGAACGGCAGGATTACAAAGGGGCGGTAGATGTACTGCGAGTGAATGCTGGCCTTCAATCGGATGCTCCCATTTCACGTATGATCGTGAGATGGTACTTGGCAGCCTTACAAAAATTAGGACAAAATGATCAACAAATCTATGATTCCTTTACCGCTAAGTTCCCGGAGGAGAAATCAGAGATTGCCAAATTGGCAGCTTCGGTATGATACTTGAACCCAGTTGCCGCGGTGGCAGCTGGGTTATTTTTGTGCCTCGTCTATAGCCGTAGTCTTTCAGATAAACCACAGCAAGTACCGTCAATAGTACATGGAATTCATTTTCCACTTCTCCTTGGTGTCATAATTCTAACGCTCCAATAAACTGAGAATGGTCTCTACCACAAGGGAGGGCTCATCGTGAATGACCATATGACCGCTCTTCTTTGCTACGATAAGCTGACTGGAGGTGGAAATTTTCAGTAGTTCTCGCTGTCCGGCTTGCCAGATCTCCTCAAGCCTTTTACCGTTATCTTCCGAAACGCCAGCTTTGGCATAGTCTTGAGGTACCCCTCTGGCAATAATTCTCACAGGTAGCGTATCCAAGTTCTGTCCTCGAATTGCGTCTTCTGTGCTGTTCGCCAGCTTGCCCTCTTCTTCTTTGGCTTCAAAAAAACTGGGTTTGGCCATGACATTAATAAACGAATCCCTGTCTTCCTTCGCAACCAGACCTTCTAGCAGAACATCCTGGAACAGTCGCAAGCTTCCTGACATCTTCAACAGCTTTAAAACAGTCGCTGGTGGGTTTCCTGCAAATTTCTCCTGCTCGTAAATCGCCCTTGTATCCCGTTCATCGTTTTCGGGTCTCGCGTCAACAAGCACTAAGCCAGTGACTTCATCTCGATAGGCTTGTGCAAATAACCGGGTATACATCCCTCCAAGCGAATGACCGACAAGTATATAGGGCCCGTCGATACCCTCTTTCTTCAAAGCGGAATGCAGCTCTGAAACGATATTGGCTCCTGTCCGTTCTCTATTCGCTTTCTCGCTCCACGCGTATCCCGCGCGATCATAACTCACAACGGTTGCGGATTTGGCCAACTGATCAGGAATATCTCTCCAGGATAAACTCGTTTCTCCGCTTCCCGCTTCAAGAATAATCGTGGGGGAACCGGTGCCGATTTTGTGGATGTGCAGACGGTATCCGCCCACATCAACTAGCTTACCCTGCGGTGGAAAATTCGCTTCAGCTTGCTTAGATGAAATCCATTCATAAATAAATCCTGATCCAATGATAAATATAATGGCAGATACAAAGATCAGTAGTATCCTTTTCCACTTTATGATTTTGGATGATTTCTTTCGTAAACTAACTCTACTCATTTGGCAATATTTCCTCTCATGGTTATCTTTTATTTAATACATTGTATTATTTAAATGATTATAGCACACTGTATTATAAAAAAGAAACCATGTATAATGGAGCTATGCCAAAAATCGTAGATCATGAAAAACAGAGACATATCGTCGCCGAAGCAGCTTTAAGAGTCATCGAAAGATCGGGCCTTGAACAGGCCACCGTACGCAATATCGCAGAGGAAGCCGGGTTATCCGTAGGATCAATGAGACATTACTTCTCCACACAGGTGGAGCTGTTTGCCTTCTGTATGAGCATTTTTGTTCATCGTATTCAGACGCGCATTGAAGCATGGGATTTTGAAGGACCGATTCTGTTGGATTTAAAACGTTTGCTTTTGCAGTTTTTACCCGTGGACAAGGAAAGAATAATGGAAATGGAGGTTTGGTTTTCATTTAATGCCAAAGCATTGATTTATCCGGAATTGAAAAGATTGAGCGAGGACATGCAGGATGGCTTGTACAAAGCTTCGAAGTTTGTGATCGATACGCTGGTGGAGCAGCAGCTGATAAGGCCTGGGTTGGATGCGGAATTGGAAACGGAGAAATTGTACGCGTTAGTCGACGGATTAGCCGTACACCAGCTTATGCAGCCAAAACGGCTGACAGCAGACCGCCTTGAAGCTATCATAGACCAACACTTGGCTGCGTTATGCAAAAATGAGAACCCCTGACCCTATCAAATATGGGAAATATCTGATAGAATCAGGGGTTCAAACTCACTAAATTGATTGTTCAAGACTCATCTATTAGGTATCATTTTCTTCAATTTACGGGTCCTCCAGATACCAGTGGCACATTGCCAAGCGCCCAGCTAATTAGAAAATAAATCAACGGGCCGAACGTAATTACACCCATCAGGAAAATAACAAGGCCAAGTCCGCTAAATTGGTTTTTCGGTTCTGAATTTTTCATTAATTCCATAAATCATACCTCCACCTATTCATTATTAACTTTAGCTGCTTATAGTAATGATTATAAGTCGTTAGGTTAAGAACGTAAGTGATATAAATCATAGAAAATTAATAAAAACGCTGATATTGAAGCGTTTCGAGAAGCCGCTTGTCCTTGAGGAAAATCTAACCCTAAATGGCAAGCTCCATCCAAATTCGCAGATTGTCAATATCTATTCAAGCGACGGCCACTTACGTACACAACTCCAGCAGCGGCAAGCAGCATGCTGGCACAAACGCTATACATCAACGAATATGACCAATGGTCAGCGATGGGTCCCATTGCCATATTGCCGAGCACGACGCCGAAGTCTGACACCGCAATAAATACACCGATAAGCGTATTGCGGGAAGCTGCTGGTAGCACAAAGGTTAAATACGTCATCAACGTTGGATACAGCAGTGCCATACCAAACCCGTTTAATACAGCCGACGCATACATAAGGGCAGCTCCATAATGTATAGACATGGCTAATAGCTGAATGCCTACAGTTAAGCACAGCAGCAGGCCGATAACTAAAGGCGCATGCCAATTCCCTTCTGAAGGCACTTTTTTGCGAAGAGCAAATCTGGATAATACGATGACGCCAGCCTGAACCATGAGATAGAGGCCAGCATTGCCGACTCCGCTTTGTTGTGTATACAGCACAATGAACGTTACAACAGCGCCAAAGCCTGCGGAAGCAATGAGCATAGCCATACTACATACAAGAAAGGCGCGATTACTCCATAATTGGCTGAGCTGGGCCATCATGGAGCTTTTTGGCTTCATGTCATCGTTGCTGATCAAACGGGACGGAAGCGGCGAATGGTATCCTATAATGCTGGCTGCAAGGCCAATAATGAGCATGGCAGAAGCGAACGCCTTCATCCCGCCCCAATCCCACAAATATAAAGCGGCTATGGGTCCGATTACGGTAGGCAGCATGCCTGCTAACAAATACAGCGAGATGCCTTGCGAACGTTCTTTTTCAGGTAACGTGTCGACAATGCCCATTTGCAAGGCTAAGGAGAAAAAAGCTGTCGTAATGCCTTGCAGCGCACGAAGAACGAAATACCACTCCAGACTGAATTGTGCATACAGAACCAAAATAACAAAGTTTGCAATTAACAAAATACGCAGCACGAATAGTGGGCCAAAGCGGTGGACAACGTTGCCCGCCCATGGGCGGAACAGCATGCTGGTCATCATATAAGCGCCCATCATGATACCAATTTCGGTATTGCTTGCCCCTTCGGCTTCGCCGCGCAGCGGAACAACAATATTAATAATGGGATTTGCACTGAAAAACAAAAACGTAATGACATAAAGTCTAATAAAAGGCGAGGATACGGACATATTTGTGCTCATTGCAGGATATTGGCTCCTTTCAAATACGGAATAGTGGCTAGAGGCATTCACGTAAAAAAAGTGTGGGCCCCCCACGTTGAATCGCCTCGTGGTTATGCCTCACACACTTAAGTAAATTGCTGCACGTTTCTCACTTTCCGATTGCCAGGATGGTCAGCTAGAACAGATTGCAGCAGACTTTGTACAGTAGGATGTGGCGATGTTAAGATTTGTTCCTTTTCCTCAAACATTTCAACTAGCTCGCCACGGTCTAACACGGCTAACCGATCTGACAGAAAATAGGCGGCTTCCAAATTATGTGTTATAAATAAATAAGAAAGCCCGAATGAACGTTTTAAATCGTTTAACAAAGCTAAAATTTGGGTTTGAGTAACCATATCGAGGCTGCTTACCGACTCATCAAGCACGATAAGCTTCGGCTTTAAGGCAATCGCTCGGGCAATATTAATTCTTTGCAGCTGTCCACCACTGAATTGATTCGGATATTTGGCCATATCCTCCGCTTTTAAACCGACCATTTCCAACAGCTCACCAATTACATGCTTTTGTTTACTGGGTGACCTGATTTCGTAGTTATCGAGCGGCTCTCCAATGATCTGTTCTATGGTCATTCGTGGATTTACCGAGGAGTAACAATCCTGAAAAACGACTTGCAAATCTCTTCTGGCCTGCTTTCGATCAGAAGCACTCATGTTGTAAAGATCTTGTCCTTGAAAAATAATTTGGCCGTGTGATGGCTTCTCTAAGCCCAAAATAACTTTGCCGAGTGTACTTTTCCCTGCACCGCTGCTTCCAAGCAAACCGAGACAAACGCCCTCATCAATCGTTAGTGAGACATTGGAGAGGACAGGAATGAGTCGACGCGGCAAGCCGAACAGTCCGGTTTTTCCATAGGCAAGGGTGATTTCTTTTACATGCAGCAAGCTCATATGGTTCTACCCCGTTTGCTAAATTACATTTACGGTCATGTCCTCATTGTCAATGAAGCAGGCAGCTTCAGCCTGGCGTTTAACAATGTTTTCGTATACTCATTCTTGGGAGCATCGAACAGTTCAAATACATCGGCTTGTTCAACGATTGACCCTTGATGCATGACGATAACTTCATCCGCCATCTCCGCAATGACGCCCAAATCATGGGTAATTAATAAAATCGTTGTACCACATTCCGATCTCAGCCGTTCAAGCTGCTTTAACACCTGAAGCTGGTTGACCACATCCAAAGCAGTCGTTGGCTCATCGGCGATTACGACGGCAGGCTTCAGACACATGGATAGGGCAATCATGACCCGCTGAAGCATTCCCCCGCTCAGTTGAAAAGGATACAGCTTCATGAGCCTTGAAGGATCAGGCAAGTTTACATTTTCCAGACAAACCGCTACCAGCTCGAATGCCTGCTTTTTGCTCATTTTGCAATGCACACGGATAGTTTCCATAAATTGATGGCCTATCGTATACACGGGGGTGAAGGCATTCATCGGATTTTGCATAATAAAGCCAATCTCTTTGCCTCGAATGCGCTGCATCTCTTGCTGAGGCAAGCCGTTCAGCTCACGTCCGTTTAATTGAATGCTTCCTTCCCTGATAGCTTGTTGACTTGGCAATTGCAGCAAGGAACTGCAGGTTACGGTTTTGCCGCTGCCGCTTTCACCGACAAGACCAAGCACCTGACCTTGCTTTAAATCAATATGAATATTTTGAATGAGCGGGAGCAAGCCCTGCTTCGTTTTCATTGTGACGTTCAAACCGCTTACCTGCATCACTTTGCGAGGCTCTTCCATCGTAGGTCTCATTCCTGTTCAAAAATGTTTTTTTACCCCAAAATGACTGGATAAAGCTTCTCCCAGCAAATTGAAATTAATGACAACAAGCAAAATAAGCAGTCCTGGATACAGCATTAATTCGGGATGGCTGCGAATAAAAGCTTTGCCTTCATGAATCATGGCTCCCCACTCGGGTGTAGGTGCTTGAATGCCCAGTCCGAGAAAGGATAGAGCAGAGATATCCATAATCGCCCAGCCCATTTCCAGAGTGCCGATGACGATAATAGGTGGCAGTACATTTGGAATTATATGTAATCTGATAATCTTCCATGAAGAGGAGCCGTTAATTCGGGCAGCGGTTATAAACTGGCGTTCTCTCAAGCTGACAACGAGTCCACGAAACATTCGCGCATAATATACCCATTGCACAAACAGGAGGGCTAGCACGACTTGCATAATTCCAGGGCCAAAAATACCAACAATACCCAATACCAGCACAAGATTTGGAAAAGCCATAACCCCATCGCAAAACCGCATGACAGCATAATCGATCCAGCCGCCTCTGTAGCCTGCCGCCGTTCCAACGAGAAGACCCATTCCTAATGAAGCCATAAAGACCATGAAAACAAGACCCAATGATATTCGGGCTCCAAACAGAAGACGAGATAAATTGTCGCGTCCTAAGTGATCGGTTCCTAATAAATAGTCGGATGAAGGCGGCTGCAGCTTAAGCTCCAGATTGACCTTAACTGGATCATGCGGCGAGATCCATGGCGCTAGAATCGTAATAAGAAAGCAAAGCAGCAGTACAGCGGAGCATACCGCAATTGTCTTCCTTCCTTTGAAGGTATTGTGAATGGTTGCAATCAATGAACGCTTCTTCCCTTCAACGAAATTCTCGGGTCCATATACATTTGCACCAAATCAACGAGCAGATTGCTTATAAGGAACAGACAGGCTGCGAGAACTACGTAGCATTGAATAACGGGAATGTCCCGATTAAAAATGGCCTCTACGAAATACCGTCCAAATCCGGGCCATGAAAACAACTGTTCTACGATAATCGTTCCTGTCAGCAATTTGCCTAAATTCATGCCAAGACCGGTAATGACGGGGGAAATCGCAATTTTCATAACATGCTTCAAAATAATCGTTTTTTCCTTCATTCCCCTTGTCCGGGCGTACAGCACATAAGATTCCTGCAATTGCTCCAATATGCTTTCCCGCAGCAGTCGAGTATAGATGGCGATGAGTCCCAAAGACAACGTTAAGGAAGGCAGAACGAGATGTTTCCAAGTGCCGATTCCGTCTACAGGCAGCCAATCCAGCTGAACAGAGAAGAAGAAAATCAACAAATACCCAAGCCAAAACTGTGGGATCGAAGCACCGAAATACGAAAGCAATCTGCTCAAATAGTCCACCCAGCTATTTTTATAAATAGCCGATCCATACCCAAGCAGGACGCTGACCACAATCGTTAAGCACATACTGCTTAAGGCAAGCTGCAGCGTAGCGGGCAAGCGAAGCCTCACTTCTTGCCAGACAGGTTTACCCGAAAGATACGATGTGCCAAAATCAAGCTGGGCTATACGTGCCACAGCATGCCCATATTGCACAAACAGCGGCATATCCAGCCCCATCTCATGTCGTTTCTCGGATAGCAGCTCTTCGGTCGGTTTAATATGTGCTGCGGAAAAATAAGCTTCCGCCGGATCGACCGGCGAAAGATGAATGAGTATAAACGTGATGAGTGTCGCAAAAAGAACCATGGGGATAATTGCCAGAAATCGCTTCCCGATATAGCTGCTCATAAAATGGAAGGGACCTCCTGTTCGTTACGGTTTGATTGTAATTCCATCAAAGGGATGATCCCAACGGCTTGCCGGAAATTTAAAGTTTTTGATTTTTTTCTGGTAAACTACCGTTTGTTTAATATAAGAAATAGGCAGGATAACCGACTGCTCATGCAATGTTTTCAAAATAGACGTGTACAGCTCCTGGCGTTTGGTCTCATCAGTTGAAGCCAGTGCCGCATGAATTTGCTGATCCAGCTCTGCCTTCATCGGGATACGGCTGTGAGCTTCGGAAATGCCGAAATTCGGCTCACTTACAGAATTGATCAACGAGTGCGGATCATATGGTACACCATAATTGAACCAGAAGTGGATGTCGAATTGGCCCTCTCTCAACCGTTTGGGTATAACGGCTAACTCAACGCTTGAGAGGTTCAGCTTAACCCCAATTTCTCCCCATTGAGACTGAATCGTTTCTGCCATCGTTTTTTGAATGAGATCGCCCTTATCATACATTAACTCTAGTTCCAGCCTTTGTCCGTCCCTTTCCCTTACGGTTTGGCCCGCCTTCAGCTTCCATCCGGCTTCTTCCAGATAGGCCTTAGCTTTATCAACATTATAGTTGATCGGCTGGGCGTTGATATTGGAGTAAGGATAGTTTTTGGACAAAATGTTGTCTGCCTTTTCCTCTACGTCTCCCGTTATCCCTTTCACCATGGCTGCTTTGTTGAAGCCGTGCTGAAGAGCAAGCCGCACCCGGTGGTCTGCCAGCTTTTCATTTAATGTATTTAGCAGCAGGCTTCTTGTACCTACAGGCTCGGATAATTCGGTTTCATATTTGCCCGAAGCTTTCAATTGCTGGAAGGCATCCATGCTAATGACCCCTTCGCCAAAAATCAGATCCAGCTCTCCCTTCTCAAAAGCCAGCACTCGCGTTTCGCCATCCGGTATGATTTTAACGGTTATCTTGTCAATTTTGGGAGCCTCTCCCCAATAATTCGGATTTCTGGTGAATACCGCATATTGATCTTGCTTATAATCGGCAAGCAGCCACGGTCCAGTACCTATTGGTTTCTTTATGTCTTTGGTAGTGTTCCCATCATCCGGGAATCCAGCTTCGGCAAGAAAACGGAAAGGCCGCACGATCGCCAAATCCTGCAAGGTCGGATAGTAAGGATCAGTCAAAGTTATTTTAAACGTATGTTCGTCCACAGCTTCCGTCTGTTTAAGCACTTTTACTAATCCAACCCAGCTATGAACGCTTTTGTTTACCATGATTGCATCGAAATTCTTCTTTACAAGGAAAGCATTAAATGGCGTTCCATCTGAAAATTTGACATCTTGGCGGAGCTTGAAGGTGTATTCTTTGCCGTCTGCTGAAATGGTCCATGACTCAGCCAAATAGGGCTTAAGCTGACCGCCTTCTTTATAGCTGACCAGTGGCTCGTACAGCATGGATTGGGCAAATAATTGCGATGGATAGTAAACATGAGGATTCAAGGGTCCTATATCTCTCAGCCACGCAACGGTGATCGCTTTATTCGTTTGGGCTGTATCGCTTGTTACCGTCTCCTTGGTGTCGGTCGAAGCAGCATTTTGCTGTGTGCATCCCATTGCCAGCATAAGTAAGGCTAGAAGGATGGCTATCTTAGGGATGAATGTGTTTCCTTTTATTCTGAACATTTAAGTAGGTACCCCTTTTTCTATTGAGAATGATTATTATCATCAATAATACTATGAATTCTCTTCGATAATAACAATAGAGAAATGTCTGATTTTTTTTTGGACAAAATGAAGAACAAGGCTAATTTCTTGATAGGCTATTTATATTCCGATATACTATTATAATCATGATGATAAAAAGGGGTCCGCTGATGAATGACTATCCATTGTTAGAACCATATGAAACATCGGCTTCCCCGCTACTTCCTTATTTGTACGTTCCTGTGAAAGTTCATATAATAGATTCAGCACTCAGTTCGTCCGCCAAGTCTTTACAGCGGTCGGGCCATCGTATCGTCGCCTTTGTCCAGAGCGAAGGCAAGCTTCATCTAGAGGGCCATTCCATCCATGTCGATAAAGGAGTGTGCCTTCTGCTCGCACCAGATGCGAAAGCAGAAATTGAATTGAGCGGCAAAAGTGATTATTTGGATGTGGTGTACGTCATTTCATTCGATGCCTACCGTCTGGGAGAGCAGCAACCGGCTAATGAGATCGGATTAAAGCTGCCTTATGAGACGAAGATCGATGTGACTTCCATGTCCCGTTTTGTTGATTTGCTGGAACAAATGGCAGAGGTGGCTTCAACCGATCAAAGCCATCAAGAAGTAGAGAAGCTCAAGCAGCAAATTCGCCTGCAAGAGCTGCTTGTTATGCTTATGGACAATGTCACAGCTTCGACTTCCGCATCAGATGCGACACTGGCTGTTGAGCACACCGTAGCCTATATGGCTCAGCACTACCGAGAGGAAATTACCGTTGAACAGCTATCCAGAATGTCCGGCGTAGCCCGCTGGCAATATAGCGCTTTATTTCAGTCTTTGACAGGCAAGAAGCCTCTCGATTATTTGACAGAGCTGCGAATGAATCGTGCGAAGGAACTATTGCTGCTGACCGACGATCCTTTGCGGGAAATTTCCCGCAGGGTCGGTTATAAGGATGAATATTATTTTGCACGCAGGTTCCGGCATACGATGGGCTTGACGCCGAAGCAATATGCGAGGACTAGAAGCTACAATCAACCGGTGAATGACCAGGGCGCTAATCCCTTCTCAAGAGTAGTTGCGGTTGGTTATGTACTTGGGGATTTGCTTGCTCTGGGCATCAGACCCGTTGGTGCGGATATGACCGTTATCGGTAAGAAGGTTGTTTATCGCAATGAACTGCACAACATTTCAGATATTGGCTTATTAGGGGAACCAGGCAAAATAAAGGCGCTGAACCCGGATTTGATCCTATACAGCAGCTTTCGGCAGGATGAGATGGAGGATCTGTCCAAAATTGCGCCTACTGTTTCTATTGACAGAAATGAACCGACTTATACTCGGATTCTCCAGGTAGCTAAGCTATTCGGCAAGCAAAACCTTGCTCAGCAGTGGATTGAGAGTCATAAGCGGAAATCCGAGGAAATGTGGCGTCATCTTGCTGCCCATAAAGGAACAAGGGAAACAGCTGCAATTTTCGTCTATGCGGAAGGCAGATTATTTGTGATGGGGATGAAAGGAGTCGCTTTGACGCTCTATCACCCAATGGCGTTTGAGCCTGCTGACAAGGTGAGGAGGATGATCGAATCGGGAATTCCCTTTCATGGAATAGAATTAGAGCAAATGAGCGATTATGATGCTGATCGTTTGTTTCTGCTAGTGGATGAGAGCGAGCGTTCCAGAAAAGAAGTAATGCGTGTAATGAATAGCGCCTACTGGAATTCGTTTGACAGTCAATACGTTTATGTGACGGAAGCCAAATGGAATTTCGACGATCCTATTACAATGGACAAGCTTCTCCCGGCATTACCGCGTATTTTTCGAATGTAATGATGTGTGAAAACAAAAACGGAGCTTCGCGCAGTTACGCGAGCTCCATTTTGGAATCTCCAATGGCTTGCCATATCGAAAAACATAAAGCTATGAAACTGACCTGGTTTCTCGACAAGTATCCCCATTCAGGCTTTCATCCCTAACTGATGAAGCTTATGCCAACTCCGCTGCAGACATTCAAAAGGGTTGCTTCCATAGCATTGATCCTGCTCTACAGCTCCCCATTCCACACCAATTTCCTTACATGCATCCAAAATACGAACAAAATCCATATTGCCTTCTCCAATTTCAGCATACCGCTGCTCACGATCACTTGTGACCGTCATGTCTTTGAGATGGACAACTTTCATGCGGCCATTCACTTTTCGTATCCATTCAACCGGATCTGCACCACCCGCCTGCACCCAATATACATCCAACTCAAAATCAACCGACGGATCTGTCTCTTCGATCAGAATCTCCATGCCTGTTGTGCCGTTAAATTTGGCAAACTCAAAATTATGGTTATGATATATAAACTTCAAGCCTGCGCTTTGCAGCTGCTGTCCGACGTTGGAAGCCCACTTTGCAAAAGTAAGGTAACCTTCCTTGGTGTAACGAAGCTCCTGCGGCATCGCGCCGATTCCAACATATTTGCAGTCCCATAGGAGATGTTTCTCTATAACATCATCGAGCTTTTCTGCCAAATCATCATAATGGATGTGGGTTGCACATATTTCCAAGTCTTCCCTGTCCGTCATTTCTTTTAAAGCTCCAGGGTCAATAGGACCTAATCCCGAAACCTGGACTGCGTTGTATCCCATTTGTTTTACTTTTCGAAGTGTCGTTTCTATATCCGCAGGAGTTTGAAGAAACTCGCGAAGCGTGTATAACTGTACAGCCATTTTCATATGGTAATTCCTCTCAATCCAGATTGACTATTGCTTTAATTACGCCAGTCTCAGGCTTCAGCCACGAGTCATAGCTTTCTATCATTTGCGCAAAATCTACGCGGTGGGTAATATAGGAGTCGGTATCAATGTGCCCGTTACGGATATTGTCCATAACTTGCTGGAAATCTTCTCGCGTCGCGTTACGGCTGCTAAGAATGCTCATTTCCTTTTTGTGAAACTCAGGATCATCAAATGAAATTCTCGATTTGACCAAACCCACATATATCAACCGTCCTGTATGAGCAACATATTGAGCCGCCGATTCCATAGATGCTGCATTGCCAGTTGCATCAAACACAACTGTTGGCAAATTCCCTTGTGTAATCTGCTCAATAGCCTGAATAGGATTGTTCATGGCATTAACGGCTTCATCGACAGGAACCCATTGCTTGCAATACGCAAGACGTTCATCATTAATGTCCATCGCTATTACTTTGGCACCGGCTAATTGAGCAAATTTCATGACACCCAGACCAATAGGCCCGGCACCGATGACAAGAACGAATTCGCCAGGAACTATAGTTGCTCTGCGCACTGCATGTGCACCGATACATAGACATTCCGTAATCGCTGCTTGCTCTGCGGTTAATCCGTCTGCTTTGATCAGCAAATTATGAGGTACGACAATATATTCACGCATTCCCCCATCTTCATGTACACCAAGCAGCTTCAAATTCGTGCAGCAATTCGTTTTACCTTGTTGACAAGCTATACAACTGCCGCAATAACGGTATGGAGATATAATCGTCAGATCACCTTTAGACAATCCCATATCGTTCGACCCGATCTCTACAATCTCACCAGACATTTCATGACCCAGAATACGAGGATAGGTGAAAAAAGGCTGATTGCCTTTATAGGCATGAAGATCGGTGCCGCATATCCCGATTCGCTTGATTTTTATCAGGGCTTCGCCTTCCTTCGGTACCGGTATTTCGGTCTCTGTTACTGCGAAACGATACGGTTCCTCACAAACGATGGTTTTCATCACAGCCCACTCCTTGTAAAAAGTCTGATTTATTTTGCTTTACAGGGCACTGTTGTCCCTTAATCTGTGCTTATAATCGGATGGCAGCATTCCAGTAATTTTTTTGAAGGTTCGAATAAAGTAGCTTTTGCTGTCAAAACCTAATAGCTCGCTGATTTGCTCCATATTTTTGCTGCTGTGATCCAAATATTCACAAGCTTTTTCCATCTTGAGTCGGATGACATGATCAACAAAATTTTCGTTTGTTTCTTTTTTAAACAGCCTGCTAAAATAAGCTGCATTAAGGTTAAGATGATCGGCAATCTCGGACAACGTTATTTTTTGGTGCAAATGATGAAGGATATACCGCTGAGCTTCAATAATTTCATATCGCTTGGAGCTCGCGTTCACATTATGGATGACCTGCAGCAGCTCTGACAGATTGTCCCACATCATATCTTTGAAATGCTCAATGGTTTCGGCATGCAGCAAATTTTGATGAACGACTTCTTCAGAAAATTTGGTCTCAAAATGCAGCAGTGACTTTATTTTCACACGCAGGTCGAGCAATATTTTTAAACCCCATTCTTTAATCACTCGCGGCCTATATTTCTCTTGCCCCAGGGTATATATCCATTGGTCCAAAGCGTCCTTGAGATCGGTCTCATTTTCTCTGAGAATAATGTCCTGAAATTGTTGGGTGGCTTCTATATATTTGGCAAAAAGATCTTCCCTTGAGAATGAGTATGTCACACTTGGCAGCTTAATAATGGAGCCTTCCTCCAGATAAAAACTATGCTCGTTATACTCCAGCAGCTGTTTCATATAGGATTTCAGTTCCAGAGAATTCCGGGCGATCTGTCCGACCAGAACGGTTATAGAGAACTTCAAATACATGGTTAACGATGTGTTGATGGTTTCCAGTATTCTATTCATCGTCTCATACACATTCGTTTTCAAAAAGTCCTGGATTGGAAAAAGCAGTACGGTTTCTTTGCCATTATAGGTAAATTGTAAAATCCCTTGATTATTTTCCATGGCCACAATTTCTTCGATCACATTTTGAACCAGAAAAGAAATCAAATGATCCGTTATATATCTTTTTTGGGCATCGTGATACCTGTTAATGTAACAAAGGACCGGAATATAGCTGTTGTCTTGAAAATCCAAGCCTATGGAGCCGGCCTGCTGAACCCAGGTATCTTCATCCAGGAGTGGATTATTCATTAACGATGAAATCCATTCTTTTTTTAGCCTGTTATTTTTGTCATTTGCAAACGATGCCGCTTCCTGGATCTGCTGTTTGATCTTGTGATCCTCATCCAGATTGTGAATAATCTTTTGCAGTATTTCGATCAGCATCTGGGGGTCCAGGGTCTCTTTCAAAATATACTCCACAACATTCAACTTAATAGCATGCATAGCGAACGCAAATTCATCGTGGCATGACAGAATAACGGATCGCAGGTTATCCTTCTGTGCCGTCAAACTGTCAATCAGCTTTAATCCATCCATGACTGGCATGCCGATATCCGTGATCAAAATATCCGGCATCTCCGTCATAGCCTTGTTATGTGCCTTCTGTCCGTTATCAAATCTGCCGATCAATTGCAGGTTCAGGCTATCCCAAGGTATAACTTTCTGCAAATATTCCAGCACAGGGAAATCATCATCCACCAACATAACCTTATACATATGGATCTCCCCCTTTGTGCAATGGAATGCTCAGCTTAATACGTGTACCTTCGCCTACGGCGCTTTGGATATCTACCCGAAGCAGAGGTCCATAGACCAGCTTCATACGTGCATATACATTTTGCAGTCCGATACCGGATAAACCGCTGCTGTTCTTTTCTATCTCATATTCATTTTTCACCATGTGCTCAACTAGCAGCCGACATTGCTCTTCCGTCATCCCCTTGCCGTTATCCTCTATGCTAACGATCAAATGGTTGAGAGCCTGATCCAGCTGAGAGGAAATCGTGATTTTCCCTCCTCCTTCGTTGAAGCCATGAATATAGGCATTTTCGATCAATGGCTGGATAAAAAGACGAGGGACCTCCTTGAGCAATGTATCCTCAGCTAAACATACCTCGTATTCAATCGGATCTTGCTGCCGCATATTCATCAGTTTGATGTAATTGGTAACAATTTCAACCTCCTGAACCAACGGGATAAATTCATTATTCCTGTTAATGGTCATCCGTAAAAGAGTAGAAAGCGCCTGAATCAAGGATGCATTCTCTGAATCGTTGTTCAACAAAATCTTCAAACGGATAGAATTCAAAATATTAAACAAGAAGTGCGGATTGATTTGCGCCTGAAGCATTTCCAATTCAATCTTCCGTTTGTGGGCTTGCTCCAATACAGTTTGGCGCAGCATCTCTTCAATACGGTTAAGCATCTTGTCGAATGACCTGCTTAGTCTCCCTATTTCATTATTGCCCTTGATGTCGGATCGGATGGATAAATTACCGGATTCGATTTCGGCGGCAACTCTTCCCAATCCCTTTAACGGCTTCGTGATTTGGCGGACGAGAAAAATCAAAATGACCAAAAAGAACGAAAAAAACAAGATCTGAATCAGTATATTGGTGCGTTGAATAAAATTAATTTTTTCCGTTGCTTCATTATAACGGGTCAAAGTGATGAGTGACCAATCGGAGAAAGGTGTTTTGCGGCTGGCTACCAAATATTCTTCTCCATTGATCTTAATAATCCCGGCATCATCATGAGCTAAGGAAAGGCTGTTAGTGTAGGGAAACTGCTGTCCGATTCGGGACGGGTCCGTATGCGACAGAATGGTACCACTCGCGTTCACCATCATGATTTCATGGTTTCCCGACACTTTTCTAAACGCTTCATTGAAATCTTTTTCTTTGGCACTAATAATGACATACCCAAACGGGTCCGATGAATATTGAACCTTTCGTGCTATCGTGATCAGGTATGGGTTGTTTTTTTGACTGGAAAGAATATAGTTAGGTTGGCTGCCGAGCCAATACGTCTCATAGGCATTCAAGCTCTTTAACTGGTCAAACCATGGCTGCTGATAGAACTGTCTGGAGTCATAATTAAAAAGCGGGTAATTCGTATAGCTGTTTTCAATACTACTGTGATCTCCAATTAAAATCGTAATATATAAATCATTTAACAAATTCGTTATGCTCCCGAGCTTGGCCGTAATTTGCGATTGAATCAATGCCTGATCATTCGGGTTGGATATATCTTTACTTTCTTTGAGCAATGAGTTCATTTCACTGTCAAATTGTATGTAATTGTTAATATAGAGCAGGTTGTTCATATAGTTGGATATATGTAGTTCAACCATCTTCAATGTCTCTTGAGAGCTGCTGATGGCATTGTCCCGAAGAACATCTTTGGCCATGTAATTGGATATCGCTGCTGTAATCATCAACGGGACTAGCAAACAGAATACCGATGAAATAATCAATTTTTGACGAAGAGATGTTTCAGAAAAGTTAACCCACATTCTCATATATGCTGCACGATCCTTTAGATGAAATGAGGACAGAGATAAACCTCTTCATCTATCATAACATGTAACTATCCTACCCGGAGGAAAAATTGCAGTTGAGGGCTAACCCTTGACCCCACCCACTGATATCCCGGCTATGACATGCTTTTGAGCTAAGATGAACACAAGAAGCAGCGGAATAATCGCCGATACCGCACCGGTCATCGTAAGCGCGTAGAATTGACCCTCTGCATCCGAAAACTGCCGCATACCAATCTGAATCGTATAAAGCATCTCGCTGCGAAGGAAAATTAACGGTGTTTGATAATCATTCCATGTCCATATAAAACGGATAATCGCATAGGTTGCAATAGCCGGCCGAACGAGCGGAAGCGCGATACTCACAAAGGTTCTAAAGTAGCCGGCACCGTCCATTTTGGCCGATTCGATGTACTCCGGATGCACATTCATGAAAAACTGTCTCAACATGAAAGTACCGAATACGCTAAAGCAATGTAAAACAATCAGCCCCAAGTGACTGTCATATAAATTCAGCCATTTGAAGGTAATAAACTGCGGAACTAAAATCGCTTGAGACGGGATCATATACATCATTAATGTCAGGACGAACAAAAAGTTTTTGCCTTTGAATTCAAGCTTGGCAAATCCAAACGCAGCCATGCTTGAAAAAACAACCGATGCCAGCGTCGTTAGCACAGATACTTTAATAGAATTCAAGTAATACAAGTAAAATGGATATTTCCCAAGCCATACTTCCTTATAATTCTCGACCGCGTTCCAGGTGCTGGGAACCCATTCAATGGGAAAGTTGAATACATCCTTCTCCATTTTAAACGAGGTCACCAGCATCCAAAGGAACGGCAGTAGAAATACAATGCCCACGACTAGCATAACCAACGTCAGGATTAATTTTGGGATCTGGATTTGCTGCATAAATTGACTTTTCATTGGTGCTCCCCCTAATAATTAACCCATTTTTTTTGGCCATACCATTGAATGAGGGTTATCAAAAAAACAAACAGCAATAACACTAACGCGATGGCCGACGCGTAACCGGACTTCAGATTTAAAAAGGCAGTTTCATATAAATAGTACACGGTGACCGACGTTGAGTTGGATGGACCACCTGACGTTAACACAGCAATCAGATCAAATACTTTAAACGTGCTGATAATCCCGGTAATAAGCAGGAAAAAGGATGTTGAGGAGATCATCGGCAGTGTGATATGTCTGAATTTGCCCCAAGCGTTAGCCCCATCAATATCTGCCGCTTCATAAAGATCCTGCGGGATATTTTGTAGGCCTGCCAAGTAAATAATTAATTGAAAGCCGATTTGTATCCAGACCAGAATCATCATGACAGACGGTAGCGCAAAGTTCACATCAGAAAGCCATTTGGGAGGATGCTCGATCCCTATGGATATTAAAAACTGATTGATGGGTCCATAGCTCGGGTGAAATAAAACCTGAAATACAACTGCTACAGCAACGACACTCGAAATGTAAGGCATAAAGTAAACGACTTTAAAAAAATCTTTAAAGTATACTTGCTTGTTAATTAAAACCGCCAGCAATAGCGATATCGACATGCCGATAGGGACAACAAGCATCAATATCATATTGTTTTTGATCGAAACCAAAAAAATATCGTCCTGAAACAGCTCCTTGAAATTGTCTAAACCGATAAAATTCACATTATCAAGACCAGCTACGAAATTCCAGTCTGTAAAGCTTAATATGATCGTTGTCATGACCGGGAAAAATACGAGTACCGATACCCCAAGTAACATCGGCCCGATAAACATATAAGCGGCCAAATTTTCTCTTAATGCTGCCTTGCTCATTATCATTCACCCTCTTTTGACTTCCATTTGCTATTGTACAGAGATGCTTACTGTAAACTCATAATTGCCGGGAAGCACATTTTCCATGGTCCATTGTACAGGTGTGCACATGACAGCAGGAAAAACAGCAGCAATCGTGGCTCCCTCTTGTTCAGTGTTGAATATAAACGGTGAGCCTTCGCCCTTAACTGTAACTGTAGTACCTGATGTTTCCATCACGATTCCGCTGTTATCTCTTGCTGTTGAAGTATCGGATTGAATAACGAACGGTTCGATGATCGACAAACGATCCATAGGAAACTGAACATCAAAACGATAGGTTTTCTCGACCTTCTGATCGTAAAAACGGTAATGAATAGAGTAGGCTGCTCGGCTGTCGATTTGAATAGGCTGCTGCAGTGGCTTCAATCTGCCATATACGTGAAGGGAAGTCCGGTCCTCGTCCGCAGCAATTGCGGCTTCGTATTCATATAAGCTTCCATAGTTCGTTCCTTGAATAACAGCTTCAATTCGCGGAGTCGTCGTTCCTCTATACGTTCCCGGGTATTCAGGCATATTAAAAACTTCAGACCGTTCGTAGGTTGTAGCCGATCCAATCTGCAGCGGCCCCAGCGTGTTATGCCATAGATAGGAGATACTGCCACCGGTAGGTGCGTTATTGGCTCCAAATCCGGTAACCGTGGCCATGAGACTTTCCGTACGAGCATGATACGTATTCAACGATGGGAATTGTTTGAGCCCAAATATATGGTCGGATGGAATCAATGATGATTCCGGAATCGGCTTTCCATAAACGAGAGCAACAGCAAAAGCATCCGCGCGATTAAACGTGGTATGAATACAGCTTTTGTCGAAAATTGCTTCATGGTGCGGTCCATATCCAACCATTCCGTCTTTATTCATGCAGCTCGCCACATAGTGCGCGTTTCTGTCAGCAGCCTCGGCAAACGCCGGATCTTCATCACATAACATCATCAGCGCCATTTGACATCCATGTGCTGTTTTACTTCCATAAAGCGTCCATTTGTAGCCCCGACTTCCGAAGGAATTATCCATCGAACCATCCGGGTATATCATTTGAATATGTGCTCTCAGCACTCTCAGCGTTGCTTCTTTAACCTGAGTATCCCCTGTTAATAAATAATACTCCGCCATTGCACCAATGCTCATATCAAAGTTATATCCGATATCAATGTTGTCATGAGGTCGATTCGTGTACTTGGCTTCACCTATAATAAACCCGTCTTTATTAATTTGTTCAAGAGACCAGTACATCAGCTTCTTCGCTTCGCGCGCATAATCGGCGTTGTTTAATATTTGTGAGCACCACTGTAGTACAGCGCCAGTCGTAATAAAATAATTGACATTAGTTTGAGCAATACCCCCCTCGCAGAAAGCCCAAGTGATCCATTTAGCCGCTTTTTCGATCATATCCAGTAATGCTGCAGCTTCGTCTGCTTCATCATTATCATTTAAATAGTCATAGGCATGACATAAGGATAAGGTTTGAAAAACCGTAGTTCCTTTCCAGGTTGACGGCTCATCATTTAACCAGGACCCGTCAAATAGCTGATTTCTTTTCATAAACTGAACCAGCTTTTGAGCGGAATGCCTGTAGCGTTCCTCTCCTGTCTCGACTGCCATGTAATACATTGGGAAAATAGCGTCTCCGCATCTTCCATGAATTCTTTTGCAGGATGGACAAATAATACCACCTTCCCACGATTCTACTAAATGATCCACTTGATAGGTTATTAACGTATCGCACAGCTGTTTGACCCGCTGCTTCATATGTAGATATGGCATGGAATCTGCTCCTTTATTGAACAGAGGGGCACAACGCCCCTCTTTCATTTTGTTCTATTTTTTATTTGAGGTCATGATTTTTTGGACCTTTTCTTGAATTTTAGTCAAGGTAGTATCTACATTTTGCTTATCAAACAAATACAATTGTGCTTCATCCACAAACGCTTTTTCCACTTCAGGTCCGTACGCAGGCGGAATAACGATTTTCGACCCTACAGATTTACCTAATACGTCCATTAACGATTTTTTGTCGACAGCTTGGGGCGTTTTCGTACCCGCAATCAATGTATCAACCGCTTTGGCTTGATCTGCCTGCTTCCAACCTGGCAAGCTTAAGCCTTGTACAACAATGCCTTCCGTGCTGAACCAGCGAGCAAACTTATAAGCGGCTTCCTTATGCTTGGAGCTCTTGGCTACACCGATAATATCACCGGATGTCCGAGCGTAGTACGCAGGGTCGGATGGTGAATTTTTCGGATAGGGAGCCCATGCAATTTCGAAATCAGGCTTGAAATTGCCCCATTCTGAGATCATCCAGCTTCCTGCGATAAGCATATTGGCTTTTCCGGTAAAAAACTGCTGACGATAATCCAGTTTTTGGGAAATGGTGTCTGACAGCGGCACAGATGACTTGTCTATATTTTCCATCTGGTTGCGCAGCTCCAAGGATTGTTTGAATAAAGGGTTCGTTATATTGGAGGAGCTGTCGTCTTTTATGATATAGCTATCCTGCGGCAGCCCGCTCATATTAAGTGTGTAATGCAAATATTGATCGCGTAGAAACGCTCCATAGGTTTTGGTAGGGCCTTCTCCTTTAGTCAGCTTCTTGGCATATTCGGCAAATTCCTTCCAGGTCCAATCCTGTGGAATTGGCAAACCGGCTTCATCCAACTGTTTTTTATTCAACATGATCATGGCAATAATGTATTTAGCCGGCAGTCCATAATACTTTCCGTCAATTTTCGGATCAATCAGGTATTCCTTCGAAACATCGACACCATCCTTACTTAGATAGCCGTCAAGCGGTTCCATCATACCGATCTTTACGCGTTTTGCAAATTCTCCGGCATCGTGGAACATTACGACATCCATGTACTCGCCAGAGGCAGTCATCAGATCCAGCTTCTTTAAGTATTCTGGCGCACTTACATTGTCAACCAGCGGCTTGGACTGTACTTTGATCCCCGGATTCTTCTCCTCAAAAGCCTTGATAACCTTACTCCAGTTACCTGTTTCTTCGTTGTACCAATGATAAAAATTAATCGTGACGGCATCCTGATTTGCTGTACTTGCCGGGGGTGTGGCCGCTTTTTTTTCTGGGCTACATCCTGCCAACACGGCTGTTGCCGCAAGTGCAAAACATATTGATACTACGAGCCCCTTCTTTCTCATGTCATAGCCTCCTAAAGAATATATGAATTCTTAATCTAGTCTAGCATTCGCAGTTTCCTGACAATAGTTCACTCTCTCTACTTTATTGAGATTTTTTTGACATTATCAATATCTATTCAGCCATAAATTAAAAAAAGTCGCAAGGCAAGCGACTTTTCATGTCAATGATTTTTGGATCACTTACCTTTTCGGGAATGTGAATGCGACTTGACCTGACATATCAACAGAGCCATATGTAAAATTGACATAATAAGCTCCTGCCTTCAAAGGATTGAGGGTAGCGACAGCTATTGTAAATCGTATTGCGCTTTCAAGCGCACTCATTAATCCGGATACAGAACCTTGATGAACCTCTTTAATAAATTGCTTCGTTTCGATATTCAGATACCCCTGTTCAGTGATACAAGGTTCATAATGATTCGCTTTTCCGATCCGAGTGGCTGTAATCATGTTTTTGTCCATAAGCCGGGCTAAAAAAGCATAAAGTAGGGTGCACCGGACTGGCGCTCAAAACGAAACGTTTTTTGCAGGAAATTCCCCGAAGGGTTATTAGTGAGGCTAACCGAATTGGTTTTCCTATTATTAAGCTTCCGTTGGATAAGACGCTAGGAGAGATATCCAATGAATCAATAAGCCATATTCTGGAGTATAAAACCGAGGAATTAAGATACGCGCTAGAAAGTCACCATCACTTTTCGGACATCATATTACAGGGGAAAGGTCTGACTGCAATGATTAACGCTCTTTCAACCTTGCTTGGCAAACCTGTTATGCTGTTCAATCAAAAGCAGGAATTGCTTGCCAAATCGACTCATTTCCAAAATCCTCCTTATAAAGACGTCAACCTGCAAATATTAAATTTGCTTCCTGCTTTGCTGCTTAATACTACCGTATCCGAGCTAAGCCTATTAAGCCCTGTTCCGCTTAGAGGTCAAAGTATGACGATCTATCCTATCCATTCTTACCAAGCTCACGGTTTGTTAATTGTCCTTGAACAATCAGAGGAAACACTAAGCATGCATTCACTCGCAATTGAGCAGGCAGTCAACGTAATCCGTTTCGAAATGCTTAAAACCCAAGCCGTAAAAGAAAGGTCCCGTCGTTACAAAAAGGAATTTTTTACAGATCTGATCGAGGGGCGGTACTCATTGGAGCAGGAGGTGATTCAGAGGGGAGGCAGGTACGGGTTGACGGAGACTATTCCGACGTTATGTGTAATTGCAAAAAAAGATACTCCTACTTATCAAGAAGGAATGATTTGGCCGCTGGAAGTCAATGAAGAATTGAGTTTATCAGAACTTGATCATTTGTACAATTACCTGAAAGTAGAGCTGCGCAAACGCGGAATGCCCTGTATCCTGTTCATGAAAACCGATGCTATCGTATTATTATTTAAATTCCGGAGAATCATTTGGAGGTGGAGGAAGCATTGACCGAAATTGGAATGAAAGCGGCACAGCAAGGTGATCCAATTTCTTTCGGGGTGGGCAGGCAAGTTGGCAAGCTATTAGAAATCTCATTAACTTACCGCGAGGCGATGGAATCGCTGGAGTACGGTTACCGCTGTAAAAAAGAACGGTTCGTGCAGTTCTATAATGGCCGGGAGCCGATCGATTTGTTCAGAGCAGTAAATGAGAAGGAACTGCTTGCCTATTATTTGCAAACGATGCACCCTTTCAAGGAACTGGGAGAAAATGAACAGCTCGATCTGCTCCAAACTCTTCAAACTTATTACGAGATGCACTGCCACCTGGGGGGAACCGCTAAGCGGCTTTTCGTCCATCGCAACACGGTCATTTACCGGTTAAACAAATGCACTCAACTGATCGGCCGAAATTTAAACTCCGCCGATGAAAGCCTGCGTTTTCGTATCGCCTTCATAATCAAACCCCTTCTGCAGCTATAAAATGTAAACCTTGTAGACAGTGCAGCTTGCCGATAGTGTATGTAAGATATCCGGCCAGCTGCACTGGTCTTTGTTCTGATAGAGTACTAGCCTTCCTCCCGGTATTGTCCCGGAGTCATACCTACAGTTTTCCGAAAAGAGCGAATAAAATTGGCGGAGTTATTGTATCTTAACCGCTCTGCGACTTCAGAAATTTTCATGTCGGTTGCCTTCAGCCATTTCTTCGCTGTTTCCATTCGATATTGAGTCAAGTATTCACCAAAATTAATGCCAGTCTCTTGACGGAATACGCGACTTACATAATGAGGGTGGTAATTAATGCGTGAAGAGCACCCTTCAAGCGTTAGCTCGGAGTCGAATTCTCTATGAATTATATCAATGATAGCTTCCGAAATATGTTTAAACTGAGATTCCCTTCTGCTGCCAAGCTCAAGTATGAATGGGGCTACGAACGTGGTCCAAAACCATTGTTCAATCTCCTCAATGGATCTGAGATTAAATAAGGTTTGAATTAATGTAGCCTCGTCTTGATTAATAAGACCTGTCGGAATTGAAAATTCCTGACCAAATCGAATAATATCCACCAATAACCGAAGTAAGGATAACTGATAGTCCTGATGCTGTATGCGATGCTGAAACAACTCCCCCATAAATTCCTTTAAGGACCGTTCAGATTGCTCCAGATTGCCTGTCCGCATAGCATCAAAAAGCGATTGCTCGCGCTCCTGCGGAAATAAATATAAATTGCTTCTTTGCGGCTGAACGTCTTCGATAAAAAGTATCGACTCCTGTCCGAGCCCGACTCTGTACTTCAATGCTGTTACGGCTTCGTGAAATGCCTGCGGCGTTTCGGACATCGTAGTAAAAGGGCGGCTGATCCCCATACTTACCTTAATTTTCAAGTATTGTACAATTGCTTTTTGAATCGTGTCGGAGAGCGAAAAAATTTGCTCTTTGAAATCGGCATCGCCTTCCTGCGATCCGATTATCGTGACTTGGCAATCTGCCGTTACAATAGGTACAAGCCTTTGCTCGGCGGGGATCAATTCACCGACGATATTGTTAATGGCAAACATGAGCAGGTCCCGATCCGTCTCTTCAAATCTGGTATCTTTAAGCGTGTCAATTTGCACAGCAAGAACGGACATGACAGGCCAATGACGCTTAAAACCGTACAAACTCAATTTTGCCTTGAATTCGTCAGACTTGATAGTGCCATTAAACAATTTTTGCATAAAAAATTCCTTAAGCTGAACTTGCTGACCCTTCAGCTCATTCATCAGCAGGGATTGATTCTGAATTAAGTAATCGACGCGTTCGCCAATGAACTGAAGTTCGCCTCTCTTGTTTTCGGTAGAAGCCGCAAAGGGTTCTCTTGTAAGAGCCGTATAGATGGATTGAATGGGGCTATACATTTTTTTCGACCCTAACCATGCGAGGATCAGTGTGACCAGCAGAATGCCCACGCTGACTAATAGGGTAAGCCAGCCGATAATTTTGTTGTGTTCATTGATTTCCTCAATTGAAGCGATAGAGACATATTTCCAGCCGTTGTATAAGGACTTCCGGTAAGTAACGGTAACTTCTTTACCCTCCTTGGAGGTTCTGTATTGCCCATTGGCATCATCGGTTTCCACAATGGGTTTTAAGTAAGCTTCGCCGGACAAGTTGTTCCCCAGCATCGCACGATCATGGTGTCCAATGATGTTGAAATTTTGATCCAAGAGAAACGTGCTGCCTGTCTTTCCGTTATGTAACGTAACAAGCTCTTTAATCGTATCCGGCAAAAGCTCAACGCTCATTATTCCTTTCGGGTTAATGGCGTTAAAGGGAAATTTTTTCACAAAATAAATAGAGTGTATCGAGCCTTGGGAATCTGCGCTATTATAAGCAATGTCCTTATTCAGGCCGCTTGTCCAGAAAGAGCCTCCCGCAAGCCGAGAAAATGCTTCCATCTGAGATCTAGCACCTGGGACGCTGTATTCATTAACCCCGCTTCCATTAACAATCCATTTTTGGGGTAAGCTGTATAGAAATACATCCTTGGTACCGAGCTCATAGGTTTGAATTAGCGAGATTCCTTTGAACAGCTCGCGTACTAATTCGAAATCCTTACTGGAAATCTCATTATCAAAGGCAGATGTGACAACTGGTGATTGCAGCAGCTGCGTAGCGGAAGCGTCTATCGTCTTAAGAATTTGCTCAACTCGCATTTGGGTTTGCTGCAGCAGCTGCTTATTGCTTTCGTTTACTCTTTCTTGTACCGTCTGGGATGAGTTTAAGTAAGCAAAGGTGCCGAGTACAACAACGGGAACGGTTCCGATCAGGACAGAAAATAACATAAGCTTGATTAAGTATGAGGGGGATCGAAGTTTCATAATGCCTCCATGTATTGGTTCCTTGAGTATACTTAAAAACGCTATATTATACCACACTATTAGTGAGTGCGTGTTCAAAGACGGCGTTCCAACCTCTTTTAGGAACATGAAAAGGAAGAAGGAAGAGTCTTATGACCCTTCCCGGTAAACCCTACTTTTTTGCTTGTTTCGCATGCTCGGCGTTCATTTCTTCAATGACTTTATTTCCGCCACTTTGCTGCCACTTATCAAGCGCTTGCTTCCAACCAGCTTCGTCTATTGAACCCATGATGTATTTTACTACGGCATCATCGATAATTTTGGAAATCTCTTTACCCTTCTCTACTTCGGTATTGGAGATATACGGAGCAGCAGGATTTGCAAGGGCAATAGTCGCATTGTCTTGAAAGAGCTTATAGCTGAGCTTTTCAAGATCATTGCCGTAGCTTATAACTTCATTTTGCATAACCATAAATTGGTTGCCGTCCAGGATTTCCGTTTTCAATTTGGGATCGGTGCTTTGCTTATAATTTCCATTTTCTACGGTGTACTGCTTGCCTTCGAAGCCATATTTCATCAGGTTCTGAATTTCTTTACCCGATACTTTATCGAAATATTCAAGGATTTGCTTGAATTCCGCTTCTGTCTTCACACTCGTTTTTGGAATCATGTACATTCCCAGATAGCCGGCTCCCGCGCGGGTTTGCTCACCTTTCGGACCCGAGATGCGATTAATCAAATTAATTTGGGCTTTCGGCTCAATTTTCTTAATATTATCATCGATCCCTTTACCGTCGAACATATTATCGATCCAAACACCTGCTTGACCCTTATTTATCACTTGCCTACCGTCTTTCACGATAGCAAAGTCTTGATTGATGATTTTTTCGTCATACAGTTTTTTGTAAAAATTTAGCGTATCCAGGTAAGCAGGAGTCATATGGGCCGGAGACAGCTTACCATCTTTCAACTCCCATTCATTTGGACCACCCATATAAACAAGAATATCTTTGAAACCTGCTATGGTATTGCCCTGCATCCCAACGGCAAGCCCGATCGTATCTGGTTTGCCATTCTTATCCGGATCACCCGTCGTAAAGGCTTTCAGCACATTGTAGAACTCATCCATATTCTTCGGCGTCTTTAATCCCAAATTATCGAGCCAATCCTGACGAATCATCAGACCGAAACGAGCGAGATCCCGTTCACGGTAAACGCCATAGATTTTGCCGTCTATGGATATGTTTTTAAGCACGATATCGGACATTTTGCTCAAATTCGGATAGCTTTTCAGATAGGGACCAACTTCCCAAAACATACCCGAACGGGCGGCGTTTACAATAAACGAGGCTTTCGGCTCCAACGCAACGAACGTCTTGGGTAGCTCTCCGGATGCAACCGTAGCGCTTAATTTATCAGTGTAAGATGACGAAGGCACCCATGAAACTGTAATTTTGGTGTTTGTCTTTTCTTCGAGCTGCTTCAAGACCGAGCTGTCTGTCGGCATTTGTTCGGGATTGTAGGTAGGTAACATCATAGTAAGATTAAGCGGTCCCTGCTGCCCGGCAGCTTTTGGATCTCCTTGAGGATCCTTCCCGCCGCATGCCGTAACGGCTAAAGCTACTATCGTAAGTAAAACGGCGGCCTTTATTCTGGTTTTCTTCTTGTGACTTCTTTTCATTTTAATATCCCCCTAGAGTTTTGTTTCAGTAAAACGATCCTTATAACCAGTAATTATATCTTCTATCCTTTGACTGAACCAAGTAAAACTCCCTTGGCAAAGTGCTTTTGCAAAAATGGATATACAAGTAGAATCGGTAAAGTCGATACCACAATAACAGCCATTTTGACGGATTGCTCAGGGGGAGCGACATAAGTCGCATCCATCTGGGCCGAGTCACCGACTCCACCTGAGGATAATATTACGATCTGTCTTAACAGCACTTGAATAGGCCACTTGGTGTTGTCGTTGATATAGAGTACTGCATTGAAAAACGTGTTCCAATGTCCTACCGCATAAAATAATGAGAATGTAGCGATAGCAGGCAAGGATAGAGGCAATACGATCCGAAAAAAAATGCCTACGTCGTTACAGCCATCGATTTTCGCTGATTCCTCTAAACCATCCGGCAGCTGCTGAAAAAAGTTACGCATAATAATTAAGTTAAATGCGCTGATCGCGCCAGGAAGTAGTAAGGACCAATACGAGTTGATCATCCCAAGCTGCTTTATAACCAGAAACGTTGGAATCATCCCACCGCCAAATAGCATCGTAAACAGAACGAGCATGATGATGGGTTTCTGGAAATCCATATCTTTCCTGGCAAGCGGATAAGCCATCAGACTCGTAAAGAAAATGTTAATAAAAGTGCCTACAACCGTAATGTAAACGGTAACCCCCAAGCTCCTGACAAGAGTTTGCGTAGAAAAAATGTATTTGTATGCATCAAGCGTAAACTCTGTGGGAAACAGGATGAACCCTCGTAGCAGCAGTTCTTTCTGGGTGGCAAACGAGCCGGCGATTATGTAAATAAAAGGGGCAACGGTCATTATGGCAAAAAGGGTCAGCACCGTAGTGTTCAGGCTGTCGTATATGCGACTCCCCCAGGTTGGTCTGTGAAGCATGGTGTTTAGACGCTCCTTTCTATCTAGTAGATTTTTATAACTCTCATTAGTAAATGCCTTCTTCTCCGAATTTTTTGGCCAAATAGTTGGAAGCTACTACAAGAATCAAGCCAACAACTGATTTAAACAAACCAACTGCTGTACTGAAGCTGTACTGCCCTTGACTAATACCGACAGCATACACATAAGTATCAAACACTTCGCCAATATCGCGATTCATCGCATTCAGCATCAAGAAGATTTGCTCGAAGCCGGTATCGAGGAAATGACCGAGCCGAAGGATTAACAGTATGACAATCGTGGTACGGATAGCGGGCAATGTGATGTGCACTAGCTGGCGAAACCGATTTGCTCCGTCCATGCGGGCAGCTTCATATAATTGCGGGTCCACTCCGGCCAGTGCGGCAAGGAATATTATCGTACCCCAGCCTGTTTCTTTCCAGATGACCTCGGCTGTAACTAACGTTCGGAACCAATCGGGACTCACCAGAAAATTGATTTTTTGTCCGCCAAATCGCACTAGCAGCTCATTAACAATCCCGTTTTCAGTAGTTAAGAAAATGTAAGCTATCCCGACAACAACAACCCAAGACATAAAATGCGGAATGTAAATCAGGGTCTGAAAAGTCCGCTTAAGAAACTCTTGTCTCAATTCATTCAACATGAGCGCAATAATAATGGGAAGCGGGAAGAAAAATACAATATTATAGAACGCTAAAATCAGAGTATTTCGAAAAAGTACAATAAAGTTGGAATCGTTAAAGAAACGCTCAAAGTGCTTGAGTCCGACAAAGGGGCTATCCCAAAAGCCAAGAAAAGGCTGATAGTCTTTGAATGCAATAAATATTCCGTACATAGGCCAGTACTTAAAAATCAAAAAGTACAGAAGACCAGGTAAGACCATGAAATAAAGCCATCGGTTTCGCAGCAGTTTTTTCCATAGCATGGATGACTTCGAAGCTGCCGGGATACGCGCTTCCATACTCGTTTGCATATTGCCTTCTTCCTCTCATTTCTCATGACTGATGTAATGTTTACACACTCAATGACTGATGAACTGATTACAAGTTTCGTAGCCTTATCATAATGGTGATGCCCAATTGCCGTCCATAGTCTCTACTTGCTCACCTTGCAAAGCCCCCTGCTCCAGAGGGGGAAACACGGTCTGATAGTCATTTGTTGCACATATTGTCACTGGTTGTTCTATGCTATCCGAACGGTAAAATATGAGGCTTGTACGGGTTCTGTGAAACAAAAGGAATGAACCCAAAAAAAACCGTCAGGGTAACTTTGAAGTTACCCTGACGGTTCAGTTTCTTTAATCGGTTCGACTATCGTTGCTATATTGGTGATTTTAGGTTAAAACAACACCATTGTGCAGCAGCACCTTCTGCAGCTGAGCCACATCGACCTCAGCAGCCGTAGTACCCGCAGCGCTGGCTAAAGCTGCTGCTGTCCCTGCAGCTTGTCCGGTCGCCATACAGCTTGGAGTCAATCTTGTTGTTGCCAATGCTTCATGGGTAGTTGACAGGCAGCGACCAGCTACGAGCAGATTGTGCACCTGCTGTGGCACCAAGCAGCGATAAGGAATATCATAAGCGCCATCACCTCGGACCAAAGCCTCCGTAACGCCTTTGCCGGATGGATCGTGGATATCGATCGGATAACCGCTGCGCGCAATGACGTCTCCAAAGCGTCTTCCTGTAACCACGTCATCCATACTAAGACGATATAACCCATCAATTCGTCGTGTCTCGCGTACACCGATCTGTGCAGCCACAGAGGAAATGGAAGCTTGTGAGAATCCGGGAACCGATTTTTGCAAAAACTCGGCCATCATCATCACCTGTCGAAGACCTTCCTCTTCGGCTAAAGTCAAGTCCTCGATGTCCGTACCATCCAGACCTTGGACACGGGTACAGTTGACCAGAATTTCGTCTGGCTCCGGTCCGGCGAATAGCAGCACCTGATCCCGATTAATCGGCAGCTTGGCCGCATTCCATTGGGAGTAAAAGCCTTGAATGCCCGTTAACGGCAATTCATTCAGCTCATGAAACGGTGTTTTATGATAAAAATTAGTTGGATTGTTGATCATCTCCTGGCGAATGGCTTCGAGATCTACTCCGCGCATACGAAATTTCATCGTCATCGGTTGGGTCCGCTTATCACCCTCACGCCCTGTTTGTGTAGGGGCTCCTGACAAATAAGCCATATCCGCATCCCCGGAAGTATCGACAAACATACGACCAGAAACTTGAATAGGTCCCGATTTCCCGGAAAGCTGAACGGACTGGATAACCTTATTTTCCACTTGGACGCCATCCACAAAACTATGTAGGAGCAGCTTTACCCCAGCCTCCTTCAGCATATCGATGGCAAGCAGCTTATAAATCTCAGGGTGATAGGGAGTCACAGTGTGGACAAAGCCGATTGTATCGCGTAAATGTCCAGGTGATCCGCCACGTTCAATCAACCGGTCGATGATTTCCTGAGCGATCCCTTTAATAACCTGCTGCCCGCTTTCCGTATGAAAGGTCATCCAGGGGTAAACCGAGGCGGCGGTTGACATCCCCCCAAGGAAACCATACCGTTCAATCAGTATGGTGCTTGCTCCTTGTCTTCCGGCGGCTATAGCAGCATTAATTCCAGCGGGGCCTCCTCCGACAACCACAACATCTGCCTGTAGCTTACGAGTCATTATCATCACTCCTATTCCTTTAATCCTGTCATCGCTACGCCTTCAATAAATTGCTTCTGTGCGAAGAAAAATACGATTAGCAGCGGCAATGTCGCCATAGTAGAAGCACTCATCAAATGATGCCACGATGTGCCGGCTTCATCCGTAAACAGCGATAGTGCCAACGGCAGCGTCATAAGCTTACGATCATTAATAAAAATGAGCGGTTCAAAAAAATCGTTCCAGCTCGTTAAAAAAGTAAAAATAGTTAAGGTCGCGATGGCCGGCCTGGCTAAGGGGACCATAATATTCCAATAAATACGGAACTGTGAGCATCCGTCGATCATCGCGGCCTCTTCCAGGTCCTTGGGCATTCCAAGAAAAAATTGGCGCATGACGAAGACACCAAAGACACCGCCCGCCCCGAAGATCGGCAGTATAATTAGAGGAAGATGTGTATTGATGAAGCCGATATCCCGCATGAACAGGAACAAGGGAATAGCTGTTACTTCAGAAGGAACCATCATGGTGCTTAACAGCAGCAAAAATATCAGGTTTCTGCCTGCGAAAGGAATTCGACCGATCGCATAACCGGCCAGAGAAGCAAAGAAAATCGTTCCAATGACAACCACAATGGCAATATACAAGCTGTTAAAGTAAAACAGATGAAACGGTATGAGATGTAGAACTTCCGTGTAATTTACCCAGCGGATCGGCGACGGTAAAAATACCGGAGGAAAAACAAAAATTTGGGACGGTTCCTTTAATGAGGTCGAGATCATCCAGATAAAAGGGAACAGCAGCAGGAGCGAGAAAAGCGTTAAAATGGCATAGTGTGCAGTAACACCCATCCGTCTGGAGGCCGTTTCCAGTAAGGATCTAGTTTTCATGAAAAATCCACCTCTTCCTAAGCGCCCACTGAATCAAAGTGAAAGCCATAATCAGAAAGAAAAGAATATAAGCCAAAGCCGAGGCATAGCCGAATTCAAACAGCTTGAACGCTTTTTCCCAAATGTAGTAGACCATCACCTTGGTGCTGCTTCCGGGTCCGCCCTGAGTCATGACATAAATCTGGCCAAACACCTTCATAGAGCCAATGACCGTCATGATAATGGTGAGAAACAAGGTCGGCGTTATGAGTGGAATCGTAACTCGTATAAATTGAGTGAATCGGTTGGCACCATCTATTTTTGCGGCTTCATACAGATGAACAGGCACCTGCTGCAGAGCTGCAATAAACAGCACCATGTTTAAGCCGACGTTCTTTAGCACGCTCGTAATGATGACAGCCGGCATCGCCAATTGAGGGTTATACAACCAGGCAGGCCCCACAATTCCGATGAGCTGCAAAATCTGATTAATAAAGCCGGAATCTGTAGCGAACATGTATTTCCAGACGATCGACCAGACGATTAACGAGGTCATAACAGGAACGAATATTGCCGTGCGGAACCAGCTGATGCCCGGCATGCTTTTGGCTAGCAGTACCGCAAAAAGAAGAGCAATAGCAATATTGAGTGGCACCAGCCCGGCTGCAAAATAAAAGGTGTTGCCGAGCACAACCCAAAAGTCGTGATCGGATAGGATGGTTACGTAATTATCAAAGCCGATAAACTTGGCTTCTCCAAGTAAGGGCCAATCCGTCAGGCTCATGTAAAAGGCTTGGAACAGTGGAACCATCAATATGGCAGCAAACCCCAAAACCATAGGTGAAACAAAAATCCATCCAGTAATATTCGCTTCACGCTTCAATGGATTCATTGCTTTTTTTCTTCTTGCTGAAGGCGTGCTTTCCATATATATTCACTCCTAACTGTCGATCGCATTGCGAAAGTCGTGTATCGCCCGTCTTATTTCATCGGCGCTTTTGCCAATGACGACAGCGCCAAGCAGCAAGGCTTGAACTCCGCTATCCTTTAGAGCCGGAACATCTCCAGGCACCAATTTGCGCTGAGATGGAACGATTACAGGCAAATCAGCTGTTTGCACCAACCAACGATATCGAAGCAGATCAGCAAAGTTAAGGGGTGTTCCATATTGCTCTGAAGGAATAACGGAAGCTTCCAGGGCTTGGATCGGAAAAGCTTTGGCTGCTTCGAGCAGTCTGGCATCAAACGTATGATCAATAGCAAAGGTAGGAGCCAATTGTGGATAATTTAATAAGAACGTTGGCATGTGCCAGGCATAAATCGAAAAGAAGTCTATGCCGAGTGAGATCAGCTGCTCGATTTCCTGCGGATTAATGGCATCAAGCGAGCCTCCAGGAACGATGCCTAAAGGTCCATTCAGCATGGAACGAATTTGGCCGAATGTCTCTGCATACTCCGATAAAGGCCCAAAGCTGTTCCCACTGGCGCGATGATCTACATTGATATGTACCTTCAGTCCATCAGCACCCTGCTCAATGGCCGCTTGCGCCAATGCCAAATCATTGGAAGGCAGGCTGACGAAGAGTTGAAGCTTAGGTTCATGCAACGCTTGGCGTAACCGATTCATAGTAACATCCCATCCTGTAGAGCTGCGGCCCAGTATGAAATGAACCGCAGCTTACATCATTGTTATTTTTTGAGCAGCGGAGTAATTTTATCTTCCATCGTTTTCATAATCTGTTCAGGCTGTGCAGTTTGACCAAAGAGCTGATCAAAGCCACCTAATATCTCATTATCGATTTTTTGCCATTGAACATGTCCTGGCTGTACGACGGCTTTCTCCATCTCGTCAATGACAACTTGTTTAATGATGGACGGGTCGGGGCTGTCAGGCTGTTTAAGAAATGAATCTGAGTTCAGCACAGTCTTGCGTGGTGGTACGAAGAACGTGGAAGAAGTCTGAATACCTTCCTGACTGGCAAAAAACTTCAGCAGGTCCTTTACTTCTTTTTGATGCTTGCTTTCTTTAAACACAACGTATCCTGCCTGGCCCATCATAGGAACTGAGCCTTTGGAACCCGATGGCATTGGAGCGATACTCCATTTAAAATCCTTGATGGTACGGGCTTTAGACATATAGCTGTAGCCATCGAAGAACATACCGATTTTTCCGGTTTCAAAATTGATTTGTTCTCCTGCTTTAGGATGGGATTGATCAACAAACATCATATTTTGAAGCATTTTCATAGTCTCTACACCGTATTGGTCAGACCATGTGAATTTCGTCATATCTTTATTGAACGGGCCACTGCCGTTAGACCATGCGTAGGAAGCAAGCATAATCCAGGTTTTCCAGTCACGGAAGAAATTGGCCCCGTATACTTTATTGGCTCCCGTACCGCTTGTTAGAGCTTTGGCGGATTTGGTAAACTCCTCCCACGTCCATTTCCCTTGCTTAGCCAGCTCGTTAGGAGACGTAAGTCCTGCTTTATCAAATAAATCCTGGTTATAGAACATCACGCTTGGAGGTGTTGAGAACGGCAGTCCATACAATTTCCCTTCCTTCGTAAACAAATTCAAGGTGGAAGGAATAAAATCGTTCAAATTGAAGGCTGCATCACTTTTGATATCAGACACATCGGCCAAGATGTCATTCGCCATGAATTGCGGCACCATCCGCTCGGATACCCAGGCAATGTCAGGCAGCTCTCGTCCGGCAGCAAGCACGGATACCTTCTGCTGATAATCTGCGAATGGGATGGATTCCAGCGTTACTGTGATGTTGGGATTTTGCTTTTTGTAGGTTTCCAGCAGCTTGGCATACATATCCAGATGTGCCTGGTTCCCCCACGTCAAAAACTTCAATGTTACTGGTTTATTGCTGGCATTTCCTGAATTACCACCCGCATTACTGGATACGGCTGCTTCCTGCTTGGAACATGCTGTGGACACGATGACCATAGCTACGACTAGAAGACTGCTTAACCATTTCTTTTTCTTCATACAATTCCCCCCTTAATAATAAGTAAACCTCTACAGCCCTCATTATACGGGTAGCCCTACACCAAAAAAATCACGCAGTTTTCAGATTTGGTCCGTTATTTATATATATTTTACAAACCTTGATCCTCTCGATATGCGCCTGGAGACATGCCAACCTGCTGTTTGAATACAAGCATAAAATGTTTTGGACTCTGGTATCCCGATAGCCGTGCAACATCGTAAATTTTTAATTGGGTCGAAATAAGTAAATATTTAGCTCTCTCTATTCGGGTTTCCATAATGTAATCAGATAAGTTCATAGCTGTTTCCAGTTTAAATAATTGACTGAGATACGTCGGATTTAAATGGATGTATTCAGCTAGAGCTTGCAGCCGCAAATCTCCTTCCGGATGCCCCTGTATGTATTCCTTAATTTTGCGAATAAGCCGTTTTCCGTCACTGTTCTTGATTATGGTTTCATCTGGGGCTGCTTCTGTGTGAAGCGCAGCCCGAGTCGGCTGTCCACCGTTTTCTTGGTGCTCAAGGGTTTGGTGAATACGTTCGAGTGCGGAGACCAATGCCAACCGATTAATAGGCTTTAGCAAATAATCTGATACTCCGAAGCGCATCGCCTTCTGCGCATACTCGAAGTCACTGTAGCCACTTATGATTAATAGCGGCATATGCGCATAACGCTCTCTCACTTTGGCAATTAGCGATAAACCATCCATCTCGCGCATTCGTATATCTGTAATGACCACATCCGGTATTTCAGCTTGCAAATATGCTAAAGCTTCTTTTCCATGCGAAGCTTCTTTGACAACTTCAAATTTACTGGATACTTTGGTAATGAGATTTTTAATACCTGTACGAATGATTTCTTCATCCTCAACCAGCATGATTTTATACATCTTCCTTCGTCCTTTCCGTAATCGGTATGGTAATGGTAAAAGCGATTCCTTGGTCAGGACTTCCATCAAATTGAAGCTCATAAGAAGCGCCAAACATTAATAAGAGACGCTGGTAAATATTTCGCAAGGCAACGCCTCGCTTCTGAACGTTATCATCTGGCAAGGAAGACCTTAAAGACGATCTCAATTGTTCGATTTCATTCTCCGTCATGCCGATTCCATCATCTCGAACCGTCAGCAGCAAATCATCCTCGAATCGAACGGCAGAGATCCATATCGTGCCCCCTTGAGGCCTGTCCCCAACACCATGAAAAATAGAATTTTCAACGAGCGGCTGCAATAACAGCTTGGGGACCAGGGCGTTCTCAAGCTCTGGCTCGATATCAAAAATAAAATGCAGTCTATTACCATAGCGCAGCTGCTGGATTTTTGCATAGGAGCCTACAGAAGCCAGCTCTTCCTTTAGCAGCACCAGCCTGTCGTAGGGATCAACCGAATATCGCATCAATTGTCCCAAGGTGGAGATCATGTCGGATACCTCGTAATTTTCTCGTTCTAGTGCTTTCATATTGATCGATTCAAGCGTATTGTAAATAAAGTGGGGGTTGATCTGGCTCTGCAGCGCCGCTAATTCGGCCTCCTTCTCTCTTAGTCCGATCACATAGACTTCTTTGACCAGGTGATTGATTTCCTCAGACATCCGGTTAAAGCCTTTGCTCAGTTGTCCAATCTCATCCTGCGTTACGACCGGCACGCTTTGATCAAACTGTCCCATTTCGATCAGCTGCATTTTGCGTTTAAGCTGAATTAAGGGACTGCTTAGGTTATAGGAGAAAATAAAGGCCAGAATACCAGTGGCAACAACGAAAATAACGGCTATGATGATAGTGAAGTTGCGTAAATTTTTAGTCTCTAACAGTAAGGAATCCACCGGAATAAAGTCAATAACCTTAAGCCCGGAATAATCGGAATAATCAACAATGGCTATAAAGGGCCTTCCACCCAGAACCAGATTCTTGACCTTATTCTCATTGGATGGATTCGTAGAACGGATAGCTGCTGCTAGACGGGGCTCCAGCGTGGGGCTGCTTTCTTCAAATAAAAACTCATTACGGTCATTTACTACGAGTATGCTGCCCTTATCCTCAAACTTGACATTGGACAATATTTGCCGGAATACGTCCAGCTTTAAATCTATTTTAATCATACCTATTACGTTATTGGTGTCAGGCTCACGAATCATACGGGCTACGGAAAACACTTGCGTGGAGTTTTGGGCGTAATAGCTTGGTTGATGCTGCGGGATGATGACCCAGGCTCCATCTGCTATCTGCGCTCTTCGATACCAATCTTCCTGCCGTACATCCACGTAAAAATTCATCAGAGACGAGTCTACATTGGAAAATATAAATCCGTTATCAGCAATAATCTGAATGCCTTTTACTTCAGATCGATTGTAGGCGGAGCCTGAGATATACAGGAACATTTTTTCCATTTCCGCAAGTGAAGGACGGGTTTGAGCATATTCGGGCTGGCTGTATTTATGCAAAATAGTTAACACTTGTGTATCGTATAGTGGCATCAGAGAGAGTCGCTGCATTTCCATTAGCGTCCGATCCAGGTTGCGGTTAATTTGCCCGACAATTTGCGTTGAATAGTCAGCCGACCTTCTTTGGACAGAAGCTGAAAATTCATAATAGGTAAGGATTCCCTGCAAGCTAAGCGGGATAACCAGAATCAGTATAAAGATCAACAAGATCTTGGAGCGCAGACCTAACTGGGAATATAAGGAAAAAGAAGGGTTTCTTCTGTGATTCATAGCGCACTCTCCTGTAAATAATCAACTAAAAGCAACCTGCTCAAGGGTGGATGTTTTTTCTATGGTAACAGATTTATACGATATTTGTTAATTAACTTTTGCAAAAAAATTATTTCCATATGGTATTGTTGCGTTACATACAAATAGAACCTGCCACCTTGGCAGGTTCATTAATACTTGGCATTGCCACCAAACAATCTATGCATTCCTTGCTCATATCTGGATTGTAGTATCCAATAGTAAGTTTCCCAATAGTATATTACTTTTTTTTACACATTGAATCGAACTCAACTGCCTGTGAGACTTATATTTTAAAGAGAGAAGGGTAAAATAATATAGTTGACAGTACTTTTGTATGGCAGTATAGTATTTTTACTAATCCTATTGTATAAGTGGGTAATGAAGGAGTGAACCATGTGAAAAACAATTTACTTGATGCTTTTCTAACCAATTGGATCAGCTTGCTTGTCTCTGCCATTCTGATAGGTCTGCTTTATGTGCTAGCAAGAAAGCGGGTCAATTTCGGATACCGGGTGTTGTTGGCACTTGGACTTGGATTGGTTGCAGGGATATTCTTTAATACTTTTAAAATTGATGCAACCAGTGTTGGAACCATCGGGACAATCTATGTCAATTTGGTCAAAATGCTCGTTATTCCCTTAGTATTCGTTCTGGTTATTACAAGTATCACCTCAATATCCAGTCTCGGACAGCTTCGTAAAATCGGCATTAAAACCATTTCACTATTTCTAGTTACTACCGGTATTGCAGCATTGATCGGCTTGCTAGTGGCTCTGGCCTTCGATCCGGGTGCTGGAATTTCGCAGACCATGCCGTCTAGCTTTAAGCCGCGGGATATTCCAACATTTTCGCAGGTTATTCTGGACCTGATTCCGACCAATCCGATCAGTGACATGGCAGGAGGTAAAGTCGTGCCTGTGCTTGTGTTCGCTTTCTTCGTAGCGATTGCCATTGTCCATGTCGGCACAAAAAAACCGGAAGCCGTGAAGCCAGTCAAGCAGGTGATCGATTCGTTTACCCAAGTCATGCATCAGGTGACGAAGTACATCATTCGTCTGACACCTTATGGCGTATACGCGCTTATTGCGACTATGGCTGCCAAATACGGACTTGAGACGTTAGCGCCATTAGCTAAAGTGATTGCTGCGACCTATGTAGCTCTGATTATTCACTTTATTTTTACTTTTGGTGGATTGGTTACTTTTGTCGCCAAGGTGAATCCTTTTAAATTTTTCCGTAAGGCATATCCAACGATTGCGATCGCATTCACCACACGGAGCAGCTATGTCACACTCCCGGTCAATCTGGAGGTCATCACGAAGCGGCTGCGCGTATCGCCTCGTATCGCAAGCTTCGTGGCACCTCTTGGTGCTACGATGAATATGAACGGCTGCGGCGGCGTCTGGCCGGCTGTAGTGGCGATCTTCGTTGCTCGGGTATACAATATTCCATTGGGTATCACCGAATATGTGCTGCTGGTGCTGGTCAGCATGATTTCCTCGATCGGGGTGGCAGGCGTACCTGGTCCGGCATCGATTTCGACGACAGTGGTGTTAACGGCATTAGGACTGCCTATCGAAGGCCTTGGACTTGTTCTTGCTATTGACGCTGTCGTTGATATGGGCCGGACCGCAGTGAATGCAACAGGGACGACTGTCTGCGCTCTGTTGGTGGCCAATTCTGAGGGCGAATTCGATAGGGAGTCATTCAATAGGGATGAAGAAGACCAGTTGGAACTTAATCATACTTGATTGGATTTATGAAGGGAGGAGCTGTAATCGGCTGCCTCCCTTTTTGTTGGGTTAGATGCTGGAATAGAAATGGAATTCCGCGTGTGTTTTCTTCAGCGATCTCCAAGGCGGATGTTGAATTCGGACAACCTTAGCGGTAGAATCCAACGCTGTGCTCCTCCAATTCGTTTCGTGTGCGGATCGAACCCCTGACCTGCCATGCAAGTGCTCTCCCGGAGTGGTTAGTTGCATTGCCCATTTCACTTGAAATCAATTTTATTAATGTTAACCCTTTATTTATATCGAACGTTTGTTATATAATAAACAAGGAACAACAGTCATTATCTATAAATGGAGGTGTATAGCAATCCCAAAAGTAGTTGATCATGAACACTTTCGAACGGAACTGCTAGATCGTTGCTTCGACCTATTTGCCAACAAGGCTATATCTTCGGTGACCATGCGGGAAATTGCAAAGCAACTGGGTGTTTCAACAGGAAAAATATATCATTATTTTCCTGATAAGCAACAATTGTTCGAGCAGATGGTTCGTCATCTAACAACAAAGGATATCTTTCAAAGTAATTTTGACATTTCGGGCAATACATCGGAGGAACGGCTTAAACATTTATTCCAGTATGTGTTGGAGCAGGAAAGCAATTATACTCGAAAATTATTATTCATCGTCGATTATTACCGAAGCACCGATCTCGCAGCGGAACATAGAAGCATATTGAATGAAGCGGTAGAGCAGTATATCGCCATGCTTCAGCGGATCGTCCCGAATCGGGAAGACGCTTCTTTTCTCCTTGTTATCATTCACGGCTTGTTGCTTCTAAGATATTTTGACGGGGGAGAGACGTTATTTGAGTTGCATGCAAAGCAAGCTATTGAATGGGTAATTAGTCGGGAAGACAAGTAAATTCAAAATACGAGGGTGAACCTGTATGAAGAGAGAACATGGTTATTTGCTATTAGCTATTGTAGGAACCGTGCTACCTTATTGGTACTTTATTCCGTTCCTCCAGACGCACGGATTAGATGTAAAAGAGTTTGTAAACCAATTATTTGCAAACAAAATCTCCGGTTTTTTTGCCATGGATGTCATCGTATCGTCCGTGGTACTATGGTATTTCATTCTGATTGAGGGGAAAAAGCTTGGAATAAAGCGTCTTTGGGTGTACGTAATCGCAAGTTTGACCGTTGGTGTCTCACTGGGGTTGCCCTTATTTCTGTATACGAGGGAGCGCAAGAAGAGCAGGGGAGTTTAATTGAATGACCTTTACGTCATCGCATTGGAGCCTAGGGGGATGTATGAATCTTGATAAAAATGGCTGACGAAGTAGAATCAGTGAATTCAAGCTCAGCGGTAGATTCAGACGCAGTGCTCCTGCACTGAAGTTTTTCTTCGAAGCTTATTCATCCGCTCCGTCCGTGCGGGCGAACCCTCAGGGGTTCTCTTCCCCAACCCCATAGAACAAAAGAAGCACACGACCATAAATGGCCATGTGCTTCTTTTGTTCTTATATGGAGCCTAGGGGTGACCGCATCGCTGCCAGCTATGGGCTCTCCCAGCTGAGCTATAACCCCAAGTCATCTGTTTCTTACTTGAGGCAGTGTACTGAGTAAATATTATTGCCCATAACCACATAACCAATGCCCTTTGAGCCGCCTGTCACATCTCATTACTGCTTTAGAACCATCAATATTACGCACTCCACAGTGTGGAGACGGTGAAAGGGATATATGCGATTTCAAAAAATGAAATTATGTGTGATTGTCGTAAATACCCTAAAAACTATAAAGTCTTTCGTTCCCCCGAAATAACTAAGTAAATTTGATCTTTTAGGTTCTTCTCAATGAATTCATCATGAACCCATAAGGTATCCGTTATCATGCCTCCACCTATACCTTCTTCCGAAAAATGAATTTCATAATATAAGCCTCTTCCATAAACATCATTACAGCCCCATGCTACCTTATCTAGATCAATCAACAAGGTCTGCAATTCCTCCTCTGAACATTCCACTAAACTCATAGGACAACTCAAATATATTTGTCCACCCCAATCACCTTCCATAATTACGTATGAATGCCCTGTTTCTTTTGCTTCTTGAAAATCCTTAATAAAAATTTCATTTGATAGTCCGTTTACTTCATTTAGAATATGTCTTACTGGGCTATGATGATCGGGTATTTGTTTAGAAACTTTATTATCTGTCATTTTGAAAAGCCTCCCTTTGCCAACCAAATACATACCTGCTTTGGCATACCATTTAACTCCTATTCATATAAAAACGCAAACCTGTTGATTAACCAGATTTTGTAACTCTAACCTCAACAGAAACGTACGTTTGAATGAAGTGCTGAATACGAACCATCCATTCAACGGGTAACTTACCAAGAACTAATAAACGTGAAAACTGAACAAACGGGAGCCTTGCATGCCGACGCATTCACGTGGAAACGGCGTCAAAAAACCAGGTAAGCAGGACATAATAGACCATTAAAGCGGTAAATAACTGGCCGTACACGGCATTTTCGGTGGTGCCGAATAGCGTAGCCAGGTTTAAATGCTGCTTGATCCAGCGAAAAAAGACTTCGATCTGCCAGCGAGCCTTGCACATCTGCGCGATTTGCTCCGCTGTCACTTGCATCAAATCGGTCACCACCCGGATTTCACGGCCTTCGAAATCTCGAAAGATCACGACCCGATGGCGCTTTTCCGAACGGCATTGAGGGGTTCCGAGCTGGCAGGTGATGTCGCGAATGACCGGAGAATCCGTCGGGCTTTGGCGACGCAATGCTTTTGGTTTTTCCAGATGGATATTGTCGCGTAGGCGAATGACAAAGGATTGTCCGTCTATTTTGTAGCGATCCAGACGCTCCAGCTTACCATATGCCCGGTCCATCCCAGGATGAAAGAGGATTGAGTCAGGCTTCACCGGCCCATCGTGTCGGGAGCCGACGGTTTCCACGACTTGCTGCTGTTGCTGCGTCTCGGCCCGAAGGGCCACATGCAATTTGACACCTGCTCGTTCGCCATGATAAGGAGCCCAAGGTAAACGGGTTTTACCTACAGTCACCGTGGTGGAGTCGATGAGCAGCAGTTCCTTCGGGAAAGCCAGTTTTCGCCTGGTTTCCCGGTTGCACTTACGGATAAGTAAATGATGGAGTTCCTTAAATACGGCAAACGGTACTTCGGCCGCTTTACTTGAAAACCGGGAATAATGATCTTCCGACAAGCCACTGAGGGAAGCCCGATCGGCACCGGTGCGATAACTCGGCCATTCTTCATAAGCGGCTGTGCACCAATACTGTAATAACTGGTGTACCGTAAATTTACGAGCTTTATCTTCGTGCCCTACCTCTTTGACGACGGATTCGACCTCTTCTTGGGTCAAAACGGATTGAAGAATAGACAGGATCGTGGTAGACTTTTTCAAATCCAAGCGATTCTTAATCCAATATTTGGTTTGCCCATATTGTTCTCGCCTCCATTTAAGTAAAATACCGGCTCAATGCTTACTTATACTTTTCCATAGATTGTAAGGTTACATTAATATTACCTTTAGCTTAATAAACCAAGGAGCAGATGCCGAGGCGGTCTTCTCTTTGAATAGACATATTTCCTTCTTTTCAAACAAATAATGCATCTTTTGTAATTAAAATCTAATTTTCATTCTCGCTGCAGCGTTTATCTTTTATCGGAACGAGCTGATATCGAGCAGAATTGCTGCATATGATCCACGCAACCAGTTTTCGGATGCAATTGCCAAAGACGCAACTACTCCTATCAAGTTTACTAGGTGCTGCAAAACGAAATCAAATAACCGGCATAAATGGATCTCACCTGTGAAAATGGTTTATGTATCGGCTATGCATTGTTTACTCCGTAAAATAACTCATTTTACAAAGTAAAGCTGTAGGATGACAAGAACTTGAGCCCCTTCCCAAACAAAAATCCGCTTTAGCGGATTTTTTATCATTCATATTGTTAACCTTGCAACATACGGATCAACATATTGACTTAGTAGTTTATTTATACCGCTTTGTTGATCCTTCTAATTAATCTTGTATATTAATCGGATTCACCCCCTAAGTTCATGCTTACTTAGGCTTGTATTTTCTTAGTTTTTCAATTTCATATTCGAACATCCTTAATTGGATATTTATGATATTTCTTGTTTCGTTCAATCGTTGACTTTATACTGTTAATGTTTTTTTCAAAAACTTGGAGTAGCTCGTCCATGACAACTACGTCTTTTCACATATAGATTAGAGCCTGCCGTCAATGCAGACTCGTTAAAGCTTAATATTTTACAACTACCGCTCCACCTTATAAAACTCATGATACAGCTTCATTAACGCACGCTTTTCGATCCGCGACACATACGAATGCGAAATGCCCAGCGACTTGGCAATCTCACGCTGCGTCCGCTCCTCACCACCAGCCTCCAGCCCGAACAGCCAACAACGACCTCGCGCTCACGCTCCTCCAAAATATCCAGATTCCTATAAATTTTCGATTTTTCAATTTTCAGCTGCACCAGATCGGCCACATCATCAGCTTCGGAGCCGAGAATATCGATCAAGGTGATCTCGTTCCCTTCCTTGTCTGTACCAATCGGATCATGTAGGGACACATCCTTGCGTGTTTTCTTTAACGATCTCAAATGCATAAGTATTCGTTCTCAATGCAGCGGGCTGCGAAGGTGGCCAGCCTTATTCCTTTATCAGGTGAAAAAGATTCAATCGCCTTGATCAATCCAATCGTGCCTATAGAGATCAAATATTCCAGATCTTCACCAGTTTTGTAAAATTTTTGACGATATGAACACGAAACGATGCAACTATGTTTTACTTCCGTGGTATAGAACATTATATTCGCTCCTCGCTTCTTCCTAATTCCCTATTGAGTAAGTCGAAGGCTGACGGAGTCTAGACAGCGAAAGCACCAGCACACCAAGTTCGGCAGCACTCCCAATGGACTGGGCCAATGCACCAATCGCTCCATTCCAATCTGGAACAAGCCAAATACCAATCAGGAGTACAACTAAAGTCATAACAATATTTGAACCCTGGGACCACACCATAATACCGGTTTGGCTGCGCAGCATGACAATTCCGTTGCAAAAGTCCACCCAAGGAAAAATAAGCGAGAACAGTACAAATATTTTTAGCGCTTGTGCGGTAGCTGTCAGCAGATCACCGTTAATTCCAACGAGATTCTGTAATACCCAATGTCCAAGCGGGGTGAATCCCAACAAGCAGAGGAAAAAGCCTGGCATAATTCCAAAGATGATTCCAAACTTAAAAACAAGATGAGGTGCTTTTTTGTAATAATTCAGAACGATCTGATGCATATATGTCTGAAAGCTTATCGCAAGCCAGGTAATACTGAATGCGATAGTGTAAGAGGCAATGGCTAGTTCCATATTAACTGTTTTGCCCAGCAGCACATTAATCGCAGGAGTAACACTAACAGCAAGAAATACAGATATGAGCATCGGCCGATAAAATCGAAAAACACCCCGAACATCCCGTGATTCGCCATCATCCGAAAAAGCGGGCAGCTTGTTTACAAGCATACGCCCCTCCGCATAACTCACTGCCGCTTCTACAATCATACCCGCCAAAAAAATAAAAGCACCCGTCCTGCCGCTAATTAAATGCGGATTGCTGATAAATAATAAAGATAATCCGTACATTACGGATAACCGGATAATCATGGCAATCGTTAGCCACTTGGTACGCATTTTGGAAATGATAATTCCCTGGTAAATACATCTAAGTACAGAAAAAATAGTGACGAGTACCAAAACCCTGTAGGTACTGAGAATATCCTTTTGAAGCTCCTCAGAGGCCCCGAATACATATCCGAACAACCAGGCTCCTGCAGGAGTGTATGCAACAACGGAAGAAATCAAAAGAATAAAAATAATCAGGAATAAACAAACAATTAAAAGCGATTTAAACGTACGTTTATCTTTTACCAGCACGGTACACGTTTGCCTCATTAAGACAGCAGCTTCTTCTGTCAAACCAAAAATACTGAAAGCCATCGCATAACCCGTTATCACGATTTCAGGATTGATGATCGCATGGGCCAACGTACTATTAATTATGACATGAGAAACCGATATCAGTAATGCGGAAAAACCCAATGGCAAAAAAAATGCAATCATTGTCCTAAAACGGATAGTTTGGTCTAGTTGAACCATACCGCAATTAACCTCCATGTACATGCTGTTTTGACAACGACATTATCATGAATTTCCAAAAGTTGCAAAGAAAATTTCAGGCACAAACATGACTTATGTCATATAAATTAGAAAATAATGGTAAAAAACAACCGAAATACAGCTGTCCTGATGAATTTCTTCATCTTGGTAAGCATATTTGATTCCTTTATAATAAGAATAGTCAGATAATTTAAATGGTATTGTCGTCCCGAGATACTTTATCCTTTGAATGTAACGAGTAAAAAGACTGAGGATTTGGTAGATTTTGCTGGATAAAAATGGGGGTACATTAATGAAGAGAATATCTTTGGGCAATGTCAGATCATTAAGAAAGATTAGGATTTATATGGACGGATCCAAAAGATACTGCGTTGAAATCGCCGGTTCTTATTTAGATAATTCAAAAGTAAATGGAGTTTACGATACATGGAACACTTTGGAAGATGCATTGGTATGTGCAAGAGGCATCTCCAAAATGTTCAAATCAAAGTTTGGCGTAGTATCCATTGAAATAGGCATCAATGAAATTCGAAAAATTGATTAAAGACGTGCAAAGCATTTCGCATTTTATGATTATGCCAACACACGACGAAACCATTCATAAGCGAGCCTACCCGATATTTCATGCTCACCGTCGAATAGATCTAATTCCAAGTTATCAACAGCACCTAATAAATGATAAATGCCTTGAAGCTTCTCATATGCCTCTTTGGTGGCGTGAACGGGGAAAATCGGGTCTCGCGTTCCCGCTTCAATAAGCAAAGGCTTAGGGGCGATCAGACTCAGCAGATCAGGCATTTCCGCAACAAGTGACAACCCAGGGACGTAATTATCCACACAATGATGCATAGATAAAATACTGGCTTCGAAGGTGTTGGTGAACCCGCTTACAACAGCGGCAGAAATCCGATCATCTAAGGCAGCTGCAAATGAGCAGACAAGACCTCCACCAGAAATGCCCATACATCCTATTCGTTCCGCATCAACATCTTCACGTGTAAGTAAATAGTCCACACAACGCAGTGTCTCAAAAACTCGATACCCCGCCATCGTCTGGCCTATTGCCAGGAGAAACGTAGATAACCTATGGCAGGAGTTCGCTGCCTTGGCATCCTCTTGAAGCTTGCGGTCTCCAAATCCAAACAATTCGGGCGCGATGGTAAGAAAACCTCGATTGACCAGCTCAACGGCAAAATCCTTTTGGTACCCTGGATTGCCCGTTTTTGTCGTGCCATCGGGGTTTAGACCCACGATATCCTTACTACCGTATCCGTGACCGTGGCAGGCGATAACCGCCCCAAGACGGCCTTTACTTTCTTTTGGGATAAGGACATAAATGGGCATATAGAGTTGTGGATAGGTTTGAATTTGAATGCGCTGACGGATATACGTTCCGCAGTCCTCCGATTCGAGCAGAGCCGGTGAAAGACTTGGCACCTCAATAGGAAAACCGCCAAGCAGTTCAACCAACTGTTTCCGTAAACGCCCTCTCCACTCCTCCCATTCCAGCTGCGAGTCCGCACGAAAGCTTTCAACGAGGCGCACGCTTTCATATAAATCCTTAAGATACTCATCCGGGCTCCACACCAAATATCACTCCTACGATTTGTAATCGAATTCATACTTCGAACAATTCGAGATCGTTAGAAAAATACCTTCAAATTTTCAATGCATTGTCCTTAATGGCTGCTTTGCCCTATCTTAACCTAAGACTTCCTAAAAACAGAGTTAGTGGCTTACTCATTACTCATCATATTCCGGATATAAATTTCCTGTTGTTTGAGCATATAATCCGAAGCATTTCTCATCATCTCGGCAAAGAGCAGGCTTTCTTCCTCACCTAGATGCTTAACGAGACCAACGAACATATTGAGGCGGGCCTCATTAATACGTTGTATATGCTTTTTACCTTTATCTGAAAGCTGGATTCTGACAACTCGCCGATCGGCAGGATCGGCATGACGTTCGACAAGTTCCTGTGCTTCCAGACTGTTGATATGCTGCGATACCGTTGGCGAAGTGACATTCAGTTTTCCGCTTATTTCCGAAACCATCAAACCCGGACTGTCATCCTTGACATTCATACTGATGAAATAGAGAACCATGATCTCGCCTGGCTTTTGATTGTATACCGCACGATTCTGCATCATATTTCCACCAACCTGCGATTGGAAGTACGATTCCATTAACTGCTTTGCGATTTCCTTTTGCTCTTTAGACAATCCATTCACTCCTCGAATACGAATACATTGGAAACTACATAGCTTAGTAGATCGGTTCAGATGCAATGACGATAGATTGTTCTAAGACTCCATTACGGCTGCATATCGCGCTGCGATGGTGTAAAATACTTCCTTGGGCTCCCAAGGCATGTCGGGGTATGTCGCTCCCTGGCTTTCTTGCAGAACCCGCACGATCCCATAAGACGCTCGATCAAAATCGTGATTGGGGTCTTCGTCGTACGGCAGGTTGTGGCAAGCAAAGGTACACCAGAATGCTGTGTCGACTCCAGCTTCTTCGAAAATGTTGACGCTATCGTTGAAGTATTGGCTCTGTTCGGACTCATCACGCTCGTAGCTGCCTGTCAGACGAACGGCACGCGCACCGTCCCACTCGACGATGAACATGCCCCGTGCGCCCAGATCGTGTGCACCCTTGAAGGTCGTACATCCGAACTCGGAGATCACTAGAGGCTTATTTGAACTGGAGGCCAGCTTTTTGATTGAATCAGCATATAGATGAGCAACTTCAGTAGAGTTGTAGGCGTCGACAGCGATGAAGTCGAAAGGTTCCCAGTTCACAGGTTCGATAGGCAGGGCCGCGTACGTGACACGACCCCCGAACTGGGCTCGGACTACGTCTACAGCACGTGCTAGGAAGTCGTTGAGAGGAGTCGGTAGTTTCGCGAACGCAGTACGGCTAACCGTCGGTTCGGACAGAGCCGCAATGCGCTCCGACAAAGTCTCGCCGGGCAAGAAGCCGCGGGTAAAGAGCATGAGTTCTGCACCCGTTACCATGACAACCTCAGCTCCTGTAACCCGGAGGCGTTCGGCGCGTTCGGCACAGTCCGCGAGCAAGGCAAGCAACTCTTCTTGGTCAAGATCGTTTGTAAACGGTGAGAACCATACCTCAAGGCCTGCTGCTGCTGCCGCTTGTGCAGCGATCTCCAGACGATCGAGCTCGCCGCCTGTCACTCTTACGGCAGTGCAATGCAGGTCGCACCGTATAATTTCCATCTCCCTATACACTCTCGCCGCATCGAAGTTGGGGTGTGTGCTGGTTCCTTCACTTAGAAATCCCGTGTCATAGGTCAATCCACGCATGCGCATAATGAATAAACTCCTTTCGCTTTCAAAATACATAGTTTACCTAATTATTTGATTACTAATTAAATAGGTAACCTAAGTATATGTGAATAAAAGTAGATAATCAACTACATTGTTGCTTAAACACTGCCTTAAATTCACCTTGAGCTTAATAAAAACAAGGAGCAATTGCCACGGCATACTGCTCCATCTTCAATAAATTAAAGTAATAAAATGTTATGACCTCAACTTCAAGGACTTACGACATTCGTGACAGATTTAATCTTTCTCAGTTTGATTGAAGACAGAGCATCCTCATTTAAGGCAGTAGACAAATCACAGTTAGATCCTAACCAAAAGTCACCATAACGCTCCATGACCAATACGTCCCCGCATCGGTAAAATGTATGAGTAGGTCCCTCTTCTTTGGGGCTAATATAGTACCCATTAAGCCACACATCTTCAATCGGCTTATCAAACAACATCTGTATATTTAGTGCGTTCCTGTGACATACATAACCCAATGCTACTTGCCAATGACAAGAAATGAGAAAAGCACCTCGTAGGGAAGGTGCTAATCCCGTTTGACTATTTGTCATTGTGAATAATCAGTTTTTTCAAAGCCGTTCTTGCGTATTGTCCTTCTCCATCAGACCACCTATTTATTTTTCTAAAATCAGTATTGTCTGTAATCTGATCTATGTTACCGATCAAGCGTTTATCTGCTAACAGCTTAATATCAGCATTGACAATTTGATTCGCAATAAGTCTAGCAACTACTTCACCATTCATCACTTTGAAGGGGCGATCATAAAAGCATGAAACGTCATTAGGAATCTTTTCTGTGACTTTAAGTCCGTTGTGCATATTTGATAAATGTTTGTAAGCATTATTAAATGCATGCTCACGTTCTCTCCATGTAGTTGCCGTTTGTGCAGTCCAAAGATAAGGCATTAATTGATCACTACATTTCAATTGCTTGAATGCTGTGCCAAACCATTTCGGATAAGGAGCATATTGACGCTCCATTAGAAAACAAAGGTTTATGATATCACGGACAAGGCGTGAAGCAATAATAGCGGAGCCAAGTTCGTCGCCTATAAAGCCTGAACGAAGCATTAGATGTTCTTCTTGACCGATGCGTTGCCAACTTGATGCCATTAGGTACAACCAAACATCTTGAGGGTAATATTTGAGTTGATTTCGTAACTTGTATAGTAGTCGATGATCGTCCTTGTAAACTGCTCCCCTAGTTATCTCAAGAAGCGACTGCGAAGGAAATGTGAGCCAATCCACTGACTCTATTGGTCCATCTTGGTTAACAGCCAAGTAGCTTTCAATGAACCTTGGCACCGTTGTAACTACGCTCATTTGTACATCAACCGGGATGCCATGAAACCGTCCCGGAGCTCGTCCCTGTAGAGATACTTGTATTTGATCGGAATCTTGTTCGTTAAGAAAAAGATATACCCGGGGTCCCCAATCGTGATCCGTTGACATTTCCGTATCATAACCCAGCACTTCACTGCCGGGACCCAATAGAGCCGATGAATAGGACAAAAAAGGGTAGGAGTCCGTCATGACAGGCTCAACGACTTCCGTATGAAATCGACGACATATTTCTATTCCATTTATAAAAGACATCTTCATTCCTCCGTAAAAAGCCAGTTATGCAACGGCATAGCTGCCATGTAAGTCTGTCCTCTTCCCTTCTACAAATCCACTATTCAAATGAATCCGAGCTATCGCGCACACACCGACTCCATCGCTCCAGCTCATTCGTGCATACAAGCACATTCGGAAATCTCGCCCGAAAAGCCCTCATCGACGTTTCATCATCAATCGTCCAAGCGATCACCTGAATGCCCTTGCTTTCACATAATTGAACATAGTCCTCTGTTAAATATATGTATTTGACAGCTAAATATTTAGCCTTCAGCTGTTCCATTAGCGGGAAGATGGATGGTGTCGCCCCATAAATAACTAGACCCAGCTCTATTGCAGGCGCCAGCTCACGCATCCGAATGATGGCATAATGATCGAACGAGGTTACAACCACTTGCTCTTCCATCCCAGATTGCTTGATGGCATCCCAGACAGCTCGTTCCATTCCTGGATACCAATCACCATTCTGCTTCAGCTCAATGTCCACAATCGCTCGGCCTTTAGCCAATTGCAAGACATCCAGGAGGAGGGGTATCCGTTCACCGTTACCCGCATCGAACTGCTGAAGCTCCTCCCAAGTGTAATCATACACCTTGCCAGTACCGTCGGTCGTACGATTAATAGTAGGATCATGAATAACAACAGGAATTCCATCTTTGGTCAGATTAACATCCAGTTCAAGATAGCTTAAAGAGCATTCGATCGCTGCTCGAAAAGATGCCAGCGTATTCTCGGGAAACTTCCTCGGATCTCCACGATGTGCCAAACCTGGTATCGTCATAACTAAAGTACACCTCCTATGCATGATAACAAAATTATACAGTCTTCCATACCATATCACCATAATCGTTCCATCTGAAGTTATAATCTGTCTACAGCAGATGTGTTTGTGATAAGGCTGATACACTGACGCTTAATAGCTAGGCTCCTGCAGCTATTTGATCCAGCAATCGCTTAAGTCTTCCCGGATAATCGGTAATGATACCGGACACACCATAGTTAATGGCATTGGCCATCAAGTCCTCATCGTTGATCGTATAAGGGTACACCTGCAGTCCTTGCTCTATAACATCGCGGACATCTTCGTTGCCGAGACGCTTAAAATTGGGATGGAGCGAATAGATCGGAACCTCTGCCGTAGCGGCCATCAAGGAATGTCGTACAGGATTGCAATCATAAAGAAGTCCGAGCTTGACCTCCTCCTCCAGAAGCTTCAGAAACACGAGACTCTTATGATCGAATGACGATACGACTACATTCTCGATTCGGTTATTTCTTTTCATTAGCTCGATCAAGACCGGCTCCAGCTTCCGTCCACGCGAGTCTTTAATCTCTATGTTGATCATCACATCGGGCGGAACCAGCTCAAACACTTCCTCAAGCAGCGGAATCTGCTCGCCTTCATACCTTTCATGAAACCAGGACCCGGCATCCGCCTGCTTCAATTCATCGACTGTCAGCTCGCAGATCGCTCCGCTCCTGTCGGATGTCCGATTGATAGTATGGTCATGGCAAACGACGATCTCACCATCCTTCGATAAATGTACATCAAGCTCAATAGCGTCACAGCCCTGTTCAAGCCCCAGCCGGAAAGCGGCTAACGTATTTTCAGGTGCGTCCCCAGCTGCTCCCCGATGGGCAATTGTTAGTATTCGTTTGTTATACATTCCAGTTCTCCTTCTCTAATCGTCTATTTCTTTATTTTCCCAGTTACTTGAATGTTGAATTGGACATGGCGGTAATAATGTGCTTTTGTGCAAAAACAAACACCACAACAATCGGAATAATGACCGTGACGCTGGCTGCCATCAGCAGATGAAAAGACAAGGCTTCATTGCCCCCGATGGAATCACGCATCTTGGCAAGTCCGACCGTAAGCACACGCATTTTATCCGAATTGGTCATAACCAGCGGCCAAAAGTAAGAATTCCAGCTGCCAATGAAGCTGATAACCAGCAAAGTAACTACCGTCGGCATCGCCATAGGCGCCAATACCTTGTACAGGATCTGCATCCGGTTTGCACCATCCATTTTTGAGGCCTCGATGACATCATTATTGATAGAACGGAACATTTGACGAAGCAGGAAGATCCCGTAGGCCGAGGCAGCATGTGGAATAATAAGCGCATAATAGGTATCGAGCCAGCCAATCTTGGACAGCATTACGTAAACAGGCACGAATACAACCTGGTCGGGTACGATCAAGGCAGCCAGAACAAGAAGAAACAGCTTGTCTCTGCCGATAAAGCTCCCTTTGGCAAATGCAGACGCAGCCATCAAGGCCACATTGATCTGCAGCACCACGATGCCGACCGTCTGGATGATCGTGTTTAAGGAAAAACGGGCGAACGGAATCTTATCAAACACGTTCAAGAAGTTGCTCCACATGAATTTCTCCGGCCAGAAGGTAGGCACGGCCAGCCTTAATTCCTCAGGAGACTTCAATGCTGTGACCCCCATCCAATAGATGGGAAAGAACATAAATAAGGTAACGATAACGGCAGCGATGATACGGGCAGATACGAACACCGAGCTTTTCATGTGATGGACAGCCTACCCTTCGTAATGGACTTTTTTCCTGGAAACATACATCTGAACGATCGTCAGAAGTACAATGATAATGAAGAAAATAATAACGAGCGCAGAGGCTCTGCCCGTCCTGAATTCGCCAAACGCCATTTCGTAGATCCAGAATACCATGGCCTTCGTTGCATCCAACGGACCTCCGTTCGTCATAACGTCGACGGATTGGAAAACTTGCATGGAGGAGATAAAGTTGGTGATAAATAGAAATAGAGTAGTAGGTGACAGTAGCGGAAGGGTAATGTTCCAGAACTGATGCCACTTGGTCGCTCCGTCGATACTTGACGCTTCATAGTAATCCAAAGGCACGCCTCGAAGACCGGCGATAAAGATGATCATCGTAAAACCGACTCCTTTCCAGACGGAAACAACTATCAATGCCCATAACGCCGTTTTCGGATTCATCAGCCAAAGAACGGGCTCGATGCCCATGTTCCCCAGCAATTTATTCAATACGCCGAACTGGCCGTTAAATATCCATAGGAAGATCATCGCAACGATAACCATTGAAATATAATGCGGCATGAAAATCAGGGAGCGCATGAAATTAAAAAACTTCGATGAATGATTAAACAGCAATGCGAGCAGCAAGCCAATCGATAGCGTAAGGGTCACGTCCAAAACTGTATAAGTAAACGTAATTTTCAGAACCTTGTAAAAGGTATCGCTCGTTAGCAAATACGTGTAGTTATCGAATCCGATAAACTTCTTGATAGGATTCGTCATATTCCAGCTTGTGAAGCTCAAATAAAAAGAGTTGATCAAAGGATAATAAACAAATATTAATAAACATAACAAAGCTGGCAAAGCAAAGGAAAAATCCTTCATGCCTTCCATCCAACGAAATCGGGATCGCTTGCTTTTTGAGCTGATAGGCAGCGATTCTGAACTTGCCCGACGATTAGTCATCGTCTTCATGGCGACTCCCCTCTCATTTACAGAATTGACAGTCAAGCAAGCCTGCCCAAGCACTTGCATTGACCGATATGATTGCTTAATGAATACTTATTGATAATCCTTCAAGATATCGTTCATCCCTTTAACTGCATCTTTTAGAAGAGGCACCGGATCCGCATTCTCCAACAACATCTTGCCAATGATGTCCAAATATTTCTTGCTAAACTCCGGATATGCAGGATGCTGCGGCCGCCCTACTATGTTATCGAAGTTGTCGAATAGCACTTTATATTGAGGATATTTCTCAAAAAACTTTTTGCCTTCCTCGGTGTTGATGACCGATTTGTGAGTCGGCAAATATCCAGTTCCATCTGCCCATCTGATATTGTTCTCCTTGTCTGTCAAAAACTTAACAAACTTCCAGGCTGCCTCTTTTTGCTTCTCCGGGGCTTTATCCATAATTACGATACCGGCCCCACCGATATGGGCCTTCCGTTCCTTATCACCCGGAAGAAACGACATGCCCACTTCAAACTTCGCATTATCGAGATAGGTTGCTTTCAAGGTTGCAGACGAATGCTCGACCATAGCGACCTTCTGATCAAGGAACATTTGCCGCATATTATCGGAAGCTCCTGGTCCGTACCCCATTTGTACAGAGCCATCCTGAGTCCATTTACGGAAATTCTCGATCCATCTCCAGCTCTCCGGCTGGTCAAAGCCTACCTTTTTCTTGTCCGCCGTAAGAATAGTACCTCCACCGTTGGTAATCCATGGATCGAAGTACCATGTATCCCAACCGGGCACCGAGAAGGCATACCGGGTTGTTTTGCCATTTTCCTTGACCGTTACCTTCTTGTTGAAATCTTCGATTTCCGACCACGTTTGAGGAGGTTTGACCCCGATCTTATCGAGCATCGTCTTATTGTATATGAACACGCTTGAACTGACGATCAATGGAAAGCCGTACTGCTTGTTATTGTACCCGTAAGCTTGAAGCATCCCTTTGGAGAAATCGTTCAGGTCGATCTGATCGCGCTTGATGAAAGAAGTCAGGTCCGCGAACACCCCGCCCTCTGCAAAGTTAGGAAGGGAAGCCACTTCCACATTAGTAACAGCTGGTACAGAGTTTGCGGCTACGGCCGCCTGCAATTTTTTGTGCAGATCGGGATAGCCGCCTTGGAACACCTGCTCTACCGTAATATACGGATATTTCTTCTTGAACTCTTCAATCATCGTGTTGACTATAGGTATTTGTTTCTCGGCATGGGAATGCCAGTATTGAATCGTGATGGGCGTTGTGTCCTCTACTACGGGCTTGGTTGCTGTAGCGGGTTCGGATCCTTGGGAACAACCGTTAAGCAGAGCCGCCGACATGGCTGCTACAGACAACATAGCTGTCATTTTTTTTAATTTCATAGTTTAAGAATACCCCTCTCATTTTATCTATCATAAAATTGCATTTTGAAGATTCCCTTATTGATGAAAGTATAAAAAAAAGACCATGAAAATACAGAAAAGACAACAGAATGGATCGTATGCAAACATACGATTTCTTTGTCTCTTGGGTAATCTCATGGTCTCCGTAACCCAGAGTGATTCAATTATAATTGGTAATTAAAGCGTTTTCTTTAAGCAATTTTATTATACCTTATGTCACTTTTGCATTCAAATATTATTTTGAATCCAAGATCAATGAAGCACGTCCTTATAATAGATACTTGCCTGCTTGGTAGTATCGGTTGTAGAAACATAGGAAGCAAAGCCAAATGACAAGCGTGCATAGCCCGGGGTGCTAGGATTTGGGATTTGGATGGCCATTCCTTCGGGTTCTCTGTACAGCAGCGAATATCCGGCTTTTGTAAGACCCCGATCCACTAGAGCTCCCGTGTTGAAATCATATATGCTAATGTAAGTATTACCGTTAGGGGCTACTGAGTTCCCATTCCCATATGCTGTGCCTTCCAACAAATAAGCATAATTTCCATAGGATGTATAACCTTGGAACGAAGTAACCGTTGTATCCACAGCTGGCATATTTATCGTGGACCGCACAACATAGTTTCCTAACTTCACTTGCGCCAGATCAAATAAGCTGAGCTTATAATTTCCATCGGTTGCTTTATACCGCGAAACCAAATAGCCATGTTTCATGTCAATACTGACTGTTGCATTGGTGGATCCAGGAACTAGCGTGTGCTTCTGAAGCCACGGGGTATTAGGCGTTACTACCGCGCCATCCGTGAAAGGAAATCTGGCAATCTTCGTCCCTCTTGCTCCATTCACACTATCAGGCACACCGTCAGTCTCTGTCCACAGATAAGCAACTGGCTGTCCATTCTGCCCAATGCCTGGCTCTACACCGATGGACACCCCGTGTCCGGCTCCTAACACATACATATAGCTGATAATGTTGCCGGCAAAATCGAGCTTGGTGATGCATAAATCCCCATTCGTTTTTCTAACCGCAGCAGTGGGGGCCGACGACTCGCCCGGCAGTTGAAGGCCACCGCCAATTAATTGAACCGTGTAAATATGTTGATTGACATTATCGTAGCCAAAAGATTGCAAGACTGTGCTGCGTTGTAGATTTTTTTTAAGAATTGATGGATCCGAGCTATCTGACAAATCAAATACCTGAGTGACCGGAAGCGGATCTGCTAAAACTTGTTGATTGGGTGGCAAAATTGGAATCAGCATCAAGACTACTAGCAAAACTGCACATATTTGTACAGCTAAACGGCAATTAAATATCGTACCCTTTCGTTCTCTCAACTGCGGCATTAACGTTTTCAATTAACAACACCTCCAAATTAGTATAAATTGCATCACTCCATTCACCTGGAGCACAGTATAAACTGTCTTTCCAGCGGTCTTTTCACCTCACCTTCCTGAAAGCCTGCCAATGCTATAGTCTAAAAATCCCGCTTCATCAAGTGATGAAAGAGATTTATGGCGGCATAGAGGTTACAACAGGTTACAATAGCACCTTCCCTGCTAGCTCTCCTTTTGACAGAGTAGCTTCGTAAGCGGGCATATCCTTGGGGGAATCGGCATGGGGCTCGACTCGGATTACCATAGTGACGATGTACCTGCCGATACTGCCAGAGCTCCAGCTTTCAAAGCATCATCGATTTCCTCTTGGTGGACGACAAGCCCTCCCGCAATAATTGGAAGCGGTGTCATATTCGTTATTTCTCGAATAACTCTGGGCATAACCCCCGGCATGACCTCGATAGCATCAGGCATGCTTTGCTCGACTGCCCTCATCCCCCTCGCTACCGCACTCCGATCAATTAGGAATATACGCTGAATAGCCATAAGCTGATGTTCCTTGGCAATCCGGATAAGGTTGCTTTTCGTGGAAATTATTCCGGTCGGTTGAACATGCTTTGCCATGTAAGTAACACCGCTGCGATCAGCGGCAATTCCTTCGATAAATTCCATATGAATAAAAACATGCTTCCCTGCGGCTTTAATCTGATCTACCAGTTCTTTGATGTTAAAAATGGATCCGGTTAATAAAAAAACGATATTAACCTCTCCTAACAAGGCTCTTTCCATATCTTCCTCTTTTTGAACTGCAGCTATTGTTTGGTGCTCTACCAAATCTACGATCGGATACATGTGATGCCCCCCTCAGCTAGATAGTGACATCATTCATTATACCATTTACTTATAATTACAGTTTGGGGACTATACTTATAAATAAATGATATCCTTGATACTCGGAATAATATATTTAGGGCGGCAAACGTCATTTTGTGCCATTTCTCTAGTGCTGATGCCTGTCAGTACAAGCACAGAGGACATACCCGCATCATTCCCCATCTTGATATCTGTTTCCAATCGGTCTCCGATCATAAAACAGTTGCTTGAATCGAGTCCAATATGCTGTAAGACCGCCTCCGCCGCAATGGGTGAAGGCTTCCCAACGACTAGATCAACAGGTCTGCCTGTGGCTGCTTCCAATGCTGCAATAAAGGTTCCTGTATCCGGCAATGTTCCATCTTCAAGCGGACAAGTCGAATCCGGATTCGAGGCAATGACCATTGCTCCACGTAGAACCGCCTGATAAACAAAATTAAGCGTGTCATAGTTAAAGCTCCGATCCCATGATAGAACGACGTAATCCGTTTTATGCCCTTCATCCGTCAACGGGACTCCGTGCAGCCGCAGCTCTTCACATATCGGCTCTTCACCAACAACGTACACATGCTGTCCTTGTTTTACATGCCTTTGCAGGTACCTCGCTACGATCAACGATGAATTCAGTACATCGTGGATAGAGGTCGGTATGCCCATTTTCGTCAGTTTCTCAGCATAAGAGATTCTCGGTGCAATCGGTTTATTGGATAGAAACACAACCTTATCACCTCTATCCCTCAGTTGGCTGATAGCCAAAGCTGCCCCTTCAATCATGGTGTCACCTAAGTAAACCGTTCCATCCAAGTCAAAAATGTAACCTTTCAAATCAAATCCTCTCTTTCCCGGTAAAACAAGAAAACCCTTATCCACAGTAAACAGATCCCGCCAGCAGCGGAAAATGTTTACGGATAAGGGTACTCGTTTACTCAACCTTTTACCGTATTTATTATTGATTTGAATTATAGAGGAAAGTTTAACTTCTTGTCAATCATTCTTTTTATTAATCGCTATGTAAAATTATAATGTTAATATTTGTTGTATTCGAACATTTCCTCTATAATTTAGCTAACATCTTATGACTAACTTTGGATCTAAGTATGCTCGTTACTTCATGTCTTTTCACGATAAATGTGACTAATGTCAGTCTTCGTCAAAGTAATGCGGCAATAATGAATCTCTAATTTTAAGGGTACAAAAGAAAATGGTTGGAACGGAGGATTACTGTATTGAGAAGTGAACAAGAAATGATGAATATCCTTGTAGATTTTGCTATGAATGATGATAGAATCCGATTGGTAACTTTGGAAGGGTCACGTACAAACAAAAACATTCCCCCTGATACATTCCAAGATTATGACATTTCTTACTTTGTAACAGATGTTGATTCTTTCAAGGAAAATGATCAATGGCTTAAAATTTTGGGGAATCGTGTTATGATGCAAAAACCTGAGGATATGGAGCTTTTTCCGTCAGAATTAGGTAATTGGTTTTCATATTTAATTCTTTTTGAGGATGGTAATAAAGTAGACCTAACACTTATTCCAATTAACGAGGTGGAGGATTATTTTACCAAGAGCGATGGTTTAGTTGAGGTCTTGCTTGATAAGGATACTCTAATCAAAAATGAAGTGATCGCTGATGATCGTCAATATTGGATTAAAAAGCCAAATGCAAGAGAATTTGATGATTGCTGCAATGAGTTCTGGATGGTTTCAACTTACGTAGTAAAAGGATTAGCGAGAAAAGAAATACTTTTTGCTATTGACCATTTAAACGAGATTGCAAGACCTAATTTATTGAGAATGATGGCTTGGCAAATTGGATCAGAGCAGGGATATACCTTTAGTGTGGGGAAAAACTATAAATTTATAAATCGTTACCTTCCAAATGAAGATTGGGAATCATTACTATCAACCTATTCTGAGAATGGGTATCAGGAAATGTGGCAGTCTTTATTAACTAGTTATGAGTTATTTAGAAAATACTCAAAGGCTGTGGCAAAAAGTCTCGAATATAAGTATCCAGATTACGATGAAACCATTACTAAGTATACTGAAAATATTTATACCTCATTGACTTGAACTAATGTGAATTAACAAGATTTCCGCTACGCTTGCCGCAGCTGTTCAACGCGGGGCGGAGCAAGCCGGCCACGAGGTTAAACTGCGTTTAGTGGATGATTATATTATTCTGATTTCCGAATCGATACTCCGTGGAGCGGAAGGGTATGGCCTTCGGACTAACAAATCGGCGCGATAGATTTCAATGCCGTGTTCTATACAAAAATAACATCTAATAACAATATTTACATTTTTTTACATTTACCTTATCAGGATTGAATCCCTGACATCATCGCTACCCGCGAAAAGTACTCCCATCCGCTCCCCAGTTGCAGATGATACTCTCACTATTATCATGAAACATTTTCAACAACTTAGAGTAGCTAGTCCATGACAAATACGTCCATTCACATATAGATGAGAGCCTGCCGTCAAGGCAGACTCGTTCATGCTTAATATTTCACAACTACCGTTTCACCTTGTAAAACTCATGATACAGCTTCATTAATGCACGCTTCTCAATCCTCGATACATACGAACGCGAGATGCCCAGCGACTTGGCAATTTCACGCTGTGTTCGCTCCTCGCCGCCAGCCTCCAGCCCGAAACGACCTACAACGACCTCGCGCTCACGCTCCTCCAAGATGTCCAGATTCCTGTAAATTTTTGACTTTTCAATCTTCAGCTGCACCAGATCTGCTACATCATCTGCTTCGGAACCGAGAATATCGATTAACGTAATCTCGTTCCCTTCCTTATCCGTTCCAATCGGATCATGCAGGGATACATCCTTGCGGGTTTTCTTAAGCGACCTTAAATGCATAAGTATTTCGTTCTCGATGCAGCGGGCTGCGAAGGTAGCCAGCTTTGTTCCTTTATCAGGCGAAAATGATTCGATCGCCTTGATCAATCCAATCGTGCCGATTGAGATCAGATCCTCTAGATCCTCGCCAGTGTTGTCAAACTTTTTGACGATATGCGCGACGAGACGTAAGTTATGTTCGATGAGTAAATTACGCGAATGTTGATTCCCGGCTGCCATTTGTCTTAAATGTTTATCCTCATCCGCTTCAGATAACGGTTGGGGAAAGGCATTGTTTTTGACATACGAAACCAGCAGTACGACCTCTTTAATAAACAAAGCTATTGCCGAGAACAGTCCAGGCATACTCAGTCACCCCCACGTTGCGATTAGTATCATCATATGTGGGTGATAGCCTATAAGTGCCTGTACCTTTAAAATTAGAAAAAACTCGATTTGGCAATGCCTTTTTGGATCGGGGGATTGCATTGTAATCTATAACAGGATTGCGAGCGATCAGCCGACGGTCTTACAGCTGAAGAAGCTCATGCTTGGCAAGCAGCAATGCTCCACTAAGCCCAGCATTATCGCCCAAACCAGGTGATACGATGTAGCGATCGATTCCTGAGACAAGCTCATCCATCTGTACATAGCCGTTTAACATCTGCGTAACTTGGTCATGGATCAGAGGGAATAGTTGCTTTTGCTTCATGACTCCACCACCCAGAATGATTTTTTTGGGTGAAAGAATATAGATGAGGTGCGTTACTGCTTGGGCTAAATAATAAGCTTCAAACTCCCAGACCTGGTCATTTTGCTGTAGATTATGCCCTTTCTGGCTCCATCTTTTTTCAATTGCAGGACCTGCAGCTACTCCCTCCAAACAATCCTGATGATAGGGACAGTTTCCTGCATATTTGTCTTCCGGATGCCGTTTTACAGGGATATGCCCCATTTCTGGATGGAGCAAGCCATGCAATAATTTCCCCTCGACGATGGCTCCAGCCCCAATTCCAGTACCAATCGTGACATATACACAGCTGTCCAGCCCTTTTGCCGCTCCCCACTGTGCTTCTCCTAAAGCTGCTGCATTAACATCTGTGTCAAAACCGATTGGGACATGAATATGTTTTTGAAGTTCTTGCAAAATAGGGTATTGATTCCAATGGGGCTTCGGTGTCGTTGTCACATAACCATAGGTAGGGCTTTTTTTATTCAAGTCCACCGGACCAAAAGAACCGATACCAATCGCTTCAACCTTCTTATTTTCAAAAAAACGAACAACCTGTCCCATTGTCTCGTCTGGTGTTGTTGTAGAAAAGCTCTCACGTTCTATGATCTCACCGTGCTCATTGCCTAATCCACAAACAAATTTCGTGCCCCCGGCTTCAATTGCACCCAAAATCATTGACGTAAATCCCCCTTAAGCAAGTAACTTCCTACACCATTTATAACGATCACATAGGCAATCGCTGGTGAACCCTCACCCTATCATGACCAGGACTAGTTTCAACTGAAAGAATGGAATCTAGTCCTTTGATCTGCTCGACCGCCAATAAGATTTTATTCCGATCCTTAACCTGCAGGTTAAAATAGAATTGGGTTTTCGCTCTCCCGTCTTCGTCATCCATTTGATCCAAATCATGCGTCATTTTTACATTTATGATTTGAATGCCTTGTTCACTGAATTTATAAGCAATGTTTCCAAGCATACCGGGATCATCATGCGCTTTGACCGTGACATCATTATTTCGGCGGTGCCTTAGTAAATACTTCTCCCATTTGTTTAACAGAAGAAGGCTGATAAGAACCAGAAGCGTCGCAACAAAGGCAGGGTATATAAACCCCGCGCCAACGCACAAGCCTATGCTTGCTACAACCCAAATCGAGGCTGCCGTGGTTAACCCTTTAATAGAAGAACCGTTACGGAGAATAGCGCCAGCTCCAAGAAAACCAATACCGCTAATGACCTGAGCCGCCAAACGGGCAGGGTCAATCCGTACGTTGACCTCCGCAACAAACTCGGAGAAGCCGTAGATCGAGAGCAGCATAATGGTGGCTGAACCCAAACATACCAAAATGTGTGTACGGAAGCCTGCTGCATGGTTATGCCATTCACGCTCCATGCCAACCAATCCACCGAGAACAACAGCAAGCACCATTCGCCATAGAAGCTCAACGTTGCTAATGAACCAAATGCTGGATATTCCGTTCAACGTGTTCACTTCTTTCTTCTCGCTTTCTAAATCAATAAACGATGATCCCTTTGGTCACATTCATACCTGCATAATTATCCATAATTTGCGGTACTTCATTTAGCGGGAATCGATGGCTGATTAAAGGCTCCACCTTGACGATCTTTTGGTCAATCAGAGCGATTGCTTCTTCATGCGTATGTGGATTAATAAAGGAACCGAATATACAAAGCTCCTTGGTGAAAATTGCATAAGGTGACACTTGGATTTGCGTTGACGGATTGGCGACGCCAAATAATAGCACCTGCCCCCCCTTTCTTGCAGCTTCAATGGCAAGCTCCATCGATTCCTTGCGTCCCACGCATTCAATGATTACGTCGAATTCTCCCTTGAGCTGCTCCATTACTAAAGCGGTTGGCTGCACGACTTCATCAGCACCCAGTGCCAACAACGCCTTATGCTTTTCTGCAGCAGGCTCACTAACCACGATCCTTGCTGCACTTTGCTTTTTCACCAATTGCAGGAATAATTGTCCGATAAAGCCACCACCGATCAGCAGCACGGAATGAATCGGGCGAATGTCGACTTTCTTGAAGCCATGTAGCACACAGCCAAGTGGCTCAACCATTGCCCCCTCCGCAAAGCTCATCGAATCCGGCAGTAAATAGCAATTCGCAGCGGGTACGATTGCATATTCACCCATGCCTCCATCACGTGTAACACCAACAGCTTGAAGGTGGTCACATAGATGCGATTGGCCATTGCGGCAATATCGGCAGCTTCCGCAGTACATATTCGGGTCTATCGATACCCGGTCTCCTGCTTTAAATGGCTTCACGTGCTCCCCGCATTCTGTGACGATACCAGCCAGCTCATGGCCGAGCACAATCGGTGGGGTTACGGCTGCGGAGCCTGGGTTTCCGTGATAAATGTGCTGGTCTGTGCCGCAAATGCCGCAGCTTTTGACTTGAATCCTCATTTCATCGGGTTTAAGCTCCGTTGTTTTCCATTCCATAACTTCAATCTGGTGAGCTTCTTTGAGTACGGCTGCTTTCATTGCTCTATCTCCTTCATCCAGTCATATAACCACACTTCATACGAACCGGCACAATGATTAAACCTCGAGACGCAATTTCGGGTTGCTTTTATAAAGGTCAGCCCAACGCTCCAGTTCATCGGTCGTAACCAATGCGGCCGGATATTTGTCCGCAATGATCTCCATTTCTTCCATAGAGTTGATCACTCCGGGACCACAAATAATGCCGTTATCTCTCATAAGCTTATCGTACACCGGTGTCAGGAATTTAAGCTGTGAACCCAGAAAGGTACAACGCATTTCTTTCATAAAAGGGAATACGTGCGGCATATTACCACTGCAAAGTGCTCCTAATTCAATGTCCTTATCAAGCTCTCTCGTCCGCATGAGGGAGAAATGGTCGAACGATATAATCTGTGACTGTTCCAGTGTATCTGTACTGTAAACGACGTTAAGCGTTGCTTCCTCCAGATTGGGATACATGTCACCGGCCTGCTTCAGTTCGATAAGCACTTTAATTTTACCCTTGAGCAAATCCATCGTCTCTTCAAGCGTCGGGATCGTTTCCGTCCCACCAATTGAGAATTGCTTCAATTCCTTCAGCGTATAATCTCGAATAAATCCTTTCCCGTCGGACAACCGATCAATGGAATAATCATGGGTAACAACCGGAACACCATCCTTACTCAAATGAACATCCAGTTCCAGGTGGGTAAAATTTAAATCGCAAGCAGCTTGAAACGACGACAATGTATTCTCTGGAAATTTCCTGGGATAACCACGATGTGCAATACCTCTGATTTTCATATAAAATTCCTCCATATACGATAGTTTATTGTTTTTAATTACGGCTGCATGACGGAAAATATACGGTTTCGCTGTAGTCCTGTGCTTCGGCACTGCAGGTCACACTGTAGCCGTCTGTCGTTAATTCGATCGTTTCGAATACATCCGTTCTGAACACTTTGGCACCATTTTTACTATAAAGATGGTTGTTTGCAGCAAAAGCGGCCTTGTTTTCAACAATATAATAATTACTCGGGATGATAACCACCCGTGCATCACAAGCTTCTATCAATTCCCGGTTAAGGGATTGGTCTCCACCATGATGTGCTGCTTTAAGCAAGAACAGCTTGGACAGCTGTTTGCTGGCAGCAGACTGCAGGATGCCTTCCGTCTGCTGTGCAGCGCAATCACCCGGAAACAATGCAGTAAACTCTTTAAAGCTTAGCTTCAACACCAAATTCAAGTTATTCAAATTAACGTTTGGCTCCATTTCATCCTGCTGAAACAACGGAACATCGATGATGTCCCAATACAAGTCAACATCGATCCGGATTTGCTCGCCAATATTCTCTCTACTAATAGCTCGATGGAGATGCTTATTTCGTTGAAGGATAGTATCAAATTGCTGCCAATTATCATAGTTTTGGTCGGCAACCCCGCCTTTTTCGACATCTTTTCCAGATACGGGAGCATAAATGATCTGGTCAACAGCAATGTCCGGATGCTCCAAAATATCAATGAAACCGCCAAAATGATCCTGATGGGGATGGGTGAGAATTGCCATATCTATTCGTGTAATGCCAGACTCCAGCAAATAAGGGATGATGATCTGCTGGCACTGGCTTTTCTTGCCTGCATCCATCAGGATATGAAACGTCCTTTCCGCTTGGTAGTAGCTGAACAGGAAGCTGTCGGCAGGCATTTCCACTGGCACACCCAATGGCGTATGCTCTTTTGAGTTCAGATTAAAGGTCTTGATGCGCAAATATCCTGTCTCAGGTTGATAAGCATGCTGCTGTTTCATCGCTAGTTCCCCTCGCATTAAATCGATATGCTTACAGGCTTAAGGTTGCGGAACATGATCAATTCCTTATAGCCCAATTGCTTCAATAAGGTGATTGTTGAATCCCAATGCTCCCCTACCCGCATAGGTCGGTGCGAATCGGAGCCAAAGGTGACTTTAACTCCATAATGGCTGGCTATTTCAAGCACCTCTCGGCACGGATTAATCCCTTCCCCACGCTCGATCCCTGAGGTATTGACCTCGTACACCGCATCGGTTTCTGCAAATACCTGCATCGTCTTTTCAACTAGCGGACCGCATGATTGCATGAAATCCTTATAATATCGTCTGATTAAATCCATATGGCCAATAATCTGAAACACGCCGCTTTTGGCTGCTTGCTGCAGCAGGTCAAAATAGATGAATTTCTCCAGTTCCAACTGCTCCTCATCAAGCACCGTCCACAGACCTCTATCCGATATATGCTTGCCGCCCGAAATATGGATAGATCCAATGAGATAGTCGATGGGATATTTGCGGTATATGTCGGCATAAAGCTTTATCGAATCCGTAAAATAATCCGACTCCACACCTACTAAAACTTCAATTTTACCTTCATACTGCTTCTTAAGCTTCACCACCTCTTCGATATACTTTGGAAACTCACTCTTCGCCATCGCCAATCCTGGTGAGGGATGGTCCTCTTCTGCGGCAAAATAAGGAGAATGATCTGAAATCCCGATTGCCGACAACCCTAAGTCGATAGCGGAGCGGATGTAACTCTCAATTTCATCGACTGCATGCCCGCAGCGATGATGGTGTGTGTGCAAATCAAACTTCATTTTATGCCTTCCTCCCAATTGGTTCCAACCAATAATTTCATCCAGCTCATCCCTTTACGGAACCAACCAGTGTGCCTTTTACAAAATACTTTTGAATAAATGGATATACCAATAAAATAGGCAAAGTGCTGACCATAATGACTGCTGATTTCAGTGTATCGGCAGGCGGTAATTCATTCGTCAAATCCATTTGTTCATCTTGAAGTGAACCGCTGAGTAATATATTGCGCATGAACACCTGAACCGGATACTTGTGTGTATCATTCAGATAGATAGAGGCTTGAAACCATTCATTCCAATGATAAACCCCGTAAAACAACCCGATTGTAGCAAACGACGGCATCGATAATGGGACAATGATCTTCATTAACACTTTAGCTGGTGAGGCGCCGTCAATTACGGCTGATTCCTCAAGCTCAATCGGAATCGACATGAAGAAATTGCGCATAATGAACGTATTCCACGCACTAACAAGCGATGGCAGAACTAATACCCATAACGAATTTTGCAAACCGATATACTTGATAAGCAAATAACTCGGGATTAAACCGCCGTGAAAGATCATCGTAATAAAAATGAAAGTAACGGCGATATTTTTCCCCGGCAATTCCCTGCGGGCCAGACTGTAAGCGAGCATGGCAGTCACGATCAAATTCAGCGCTGTTCCCACCAGTACACGGAAGAGAGTAACTTGGTACGCACCCCAAATTAATGTGCTGTCGAATAATACCATCCGATAAGCTGTCCAATCCAACTCTTCAGGGAATAAAATAAAGGCACCTCGCCGCATCCACTCTTTTTCACTAACCAAGGAAGTAGATAAAACCGACAAAAATGGCAGTAAAAAGGCTAGAGATACGAGGACAAGGACAATGTAGATCAACCATTGGGTTGTTTTTTCTCTTTTGTTAATCATAGTATTTCCCTCCCCTTACCACAGCCCAGGCTGATCCATTTTTTTGACGATGTAATTGGCGAGCAGAATTAAGACCATACCCACAATATTTTTGAACACACCAATGGCTGCCGCGAAAGAATATTGCATTTGCAGCAGGCCTTGCCGATATACATACGTATCAATGATATCCGCAACTTGATACACGGACGGAGAATACAATAGAAAGATCTGCTCGAACCCGGCTTCCAAAAATTTGCCTACATTCAAGATGAGCAGAATGGATACGACAAAACTAATGCCAGGCAAAGTAATATGCCACATTTGCCGTAAACGGTTGGCTCCGTCCATCTTGGCAGCTTCATAAAGCTGCGGATCGATCCCCGCCATGGCTGCAAGATATAAAATACTTCCCCAACCTATCGATTGCCATACGTCGGAAATGACCAGGATGGTTCGAAAATAGGCCGGCTCACCCAAAAAGGAAACTGCTTCTTTACCGAGCGCGCTTAGAATGGCATTCAGTATCCCATTGTCTGTTGACAACAAATTGGTCAATAACCCGGCAACAACAACCATGGAAATAAAGTGCGGCAAATAAGAAATGGTCTGCACGCTTTTTTTGAACCATTTGCTCGTGACCTCATTCAATAATAGAGCGAGCAGGATCGGAGCGGGAAAACCAAAAAAAAGTTTATACAAACTGATGATAACGGTATTTCCAAGCACATTCCAAAAATAATAGGAATCGAAAAAACGCTTGAAATGTGCGAGGCCTACCCACTCGCCGCCGAATATTCCCTCGATACCATCAAAAGGTGTGATGTCCTTGAACGCGATGGATACACCAAACATCGGGATGTAATGAAAGATGAAGAAGTAAAGCAGACCGGGAAGCATCAGAAAATAATAAAACTTCTGCCTTCTCCAAATATTTCCAACATTCTGTGAATTCATAGTTGTAACTCTCCCGTCCAGCCATTCAATAAGGCGATGCGGCAGGTCCAGATAAACCTAACCTGCCGATACGCAGTATGGGCTTATTTCTTTTGTTTGTTATACTGTTCCGTTTGGAAATCAATCAGTTTATCAAGACCTGCCTTGTATAGCTCATCTACAAACTTATTGTAGTCACTAATTGGACGGGCACCCATAATAAACTTGATAACTTCCTCTTTCCGGAGACGATCCAAATCGCCCGCGTTCGGTACCTTTTCCTTCAGAGCCATCTGGTCATAAATGACACCGAGATCGAGAGGCATTTTCACTTTGTCAAACTTGGTTAATTCATTATTCAGGAAATCGGAGTGCTTAACCCGCAGTGGATCATTCGTAGCATACTTTCTTTCCATAGCCAGTCCAAGAGTAATCATAAACTCTCCGGCGTATGGACTTGGATTGAATACCTCGACTGTCTTCTTGCCCTCGTCAGCCCATTTCCAATGTTTGTCCTTTAAACCGTACCAGGCAGTCAAGTGGTTCTCCACGTTTTGATACTGCCAGTTAATGAATTTAATGACCCCTTCCGGACTTTTCGAAGATTTAGTTACGAGCATGGCTGAAGATGTTCCAGGATATGCCGTTTGGAAGTAACCTTTAGGTCCTTTGATATCAGGAATTGCTTGGTAGTCCATCTCCTTCACCGTCTGTGCTACTTTCGGAGCATTAACAGTCAAACTAGAGTACCAGATGTCCACCGCACCAACACGATTGGTCTTCAACATTTCCAGTACATCATACTTGGCGAACGTCTCACGATAAATGTAGCCCTTCTGGTACCAGTCTGCCATCTTCGCCAAGAAATCGACATAACCTGGCTGCAGCTCGGGAATTTTCAGTTTGTTATCTTTTGGGTCTATCCAATTGCTGTAGCCGTTCTCGGTGAAAGCGCCGACCAAGCCATATTGAAACCGGTCGTCCAGCAGGATTGGAATGGAATCGTCCTTCCCGTTGCCATCTGGATCTTTTTCCTTGAAGGCTTTAAGCACATTCTCGAATTCATCAAGCGTCTTCGGCATCGGGAGGTTCAGCTTCTGCAGCCAGTCAGCACGAACCCAAAGCGGGAAAGGAGCTGTCGTAATAATTCGTGGAATACCCCAGATTTTCCCGTCCTTGTCCGTCATAAGCTTCCAAGCATCGGCATCCCACGCCTTCTTGATGTCGGGACCGTATTTGTCCAGAAGATCATTCAGTGGGATAATGGCCTGTTTGTATTCATCCCAGCCTCCTTGAAAAACATCCAGTTGGTCGCCTGAGGCGAGCAGAACATTCAGCTTATCCTTCTCGGAGCCTTTAGGAGGGATGATTGCCTTTGCTTCTACGCCAGTTTGTTCTTTAACATATTTCGTCACTTCTTCCAGCGCTTTCGGGTCACTGCCTTCCGGTTTGCGGGAGATCGCATTCGTGTTCATATAAATGACGATTTTGGAAGCGTCCTTAGACTGTTCTTTAACCGTACCTCCCGCCGCTGGTTTAGCCGGCGTATTGTTGGAGCACGCAGCAACGAGTGTGACCATCATTGATGCGGCAACGGTCGTTCCAATCCACTTTCTGTTCATTCTCTTTTACCTCCCCATATGTTTTCATTTGTTCGCGGTCATTATTAAGACCTTCTTGAATGAAGCGCTTTCATCCCGCAATCAGAGCATAGCATGCTTAAAACGATGAAATATATAGTAGTTTCACCATGTCAAAAGATTAATGCGAAAAATGGTGGTGTGTGCCCATCAAGTCGGCTTCTTTCCTTGATTTTAATAAAAGTGATATCAAGATTGTATTACTCCCGCACGTGCTGCTTACGGTATTCTCCAGGAGTCATGCCCGTCGCTTCTTTGAACAGCTTAATAAAATAATACGAATTCTGGTAGCCAACGCTTGTGGCCACATCGCCAACCTTCATGTCCGTCGTTTCCAGTAGCAGCTTTCCCTGTTCAATCCGCCGAGACGTCACAAATTCAACGAACGTCTTACCAACAAATTGCTTGAACAAACGGCTGACATAGGAAGGATTGAGCGACAATCGGCTGGCAACTGCATTTAAGCTCAGGTCTTGGCTCAAATCCGCATCAATGATATCCAGTATTTTGGTAATATGATTGGTTCCTTTGGCATTAAATTCTTCCGACACGGATACAATCACTCGATCCGTAAGTTCTTCGAACCAGTCGGTAATATCCTCAATCCTCTGTTTATTCGCAAGCTTCTGATAGGGATCCAGCCCGAACAACGTATCCGTCTTACCTCCGATCGCCGAAATCCCATACTGCAGACCCTGGAGCAGCTGTGCGAAGAAAGAACGGGCTTCATTGTAGTGGATGCGTTTCTCCTTGATGTTCTCCACAATGGCGTCCAACGTCTGCTTAGCATCCTCCGATTTCCCCAATTTAATGTTTGCGACATACGCTTCGGACAGCTGTTTGAACCAATCCTGGTCCCCACTGGAAATCAAAGATACGTCACCAATAAAAATGACTTGATTGCCGCCATATAAAAATCTAAATTGCAGCGACTCCAATGCGCCGTGATACGAACCAGGAAGTGTGGACATATCGCTGCACGGACTGCCAATGCCGACTGTAAATCCATCTCCCATTGATTCCTGTAGCTGCTGCATCATTCCTTCAGCAATCAAAAAGACATTATCCAATGACAAGTTTCCCATAGTCATTACAATTGCTAGCTTGTCATCCTCCACTTCAGTGATCAGGACCTGTTCGCCGTCATAATTACACTGCTGCAGTAAATGAATGACCTTGATTCGGTACAAATCAATAATTTTCGGATCTTCCGCCTCCAACAATATAGTATAGTTATCCATGGATACGACAAAACAAATGACAGGACCTAATTCAAACTCGATTCCTAAATAATCAAGCTTGGCATTAATCTCTTCTTCTGTCCGGGTACTCGGCTTCAGTAGCGAAAGAATAAATTTCTCCCTATAGTAAGGCAAGCTTTCCTGCAATCTGTCAATGATCCGTTCTTTCTCATATACGGTCAACCGAACGAAATCGGCAATGTCCTGAAATTCATCCTTCAACTCTGGTTTGGAGCTGCCATCTGCTTTCTGTTTTTGTACTCTCATCGTATCCATCACTTGCTGAAGAGGCCGGTACAGCTTTTTGGAAGATAAAAAGGCAATCAAAATGGTCGCAAAAATCAAAAACAACGATGACATGAGAATCTGCTGCTTCAAGTAATTCAATCCTTGCTCCAAGCTGTCCATACTCGTATAATTGACGAACGACCAGCCAAGCTCGGGCGAGAACGTGCTGGTGATCAGCATGTTTTTCTGGATAACGGTATTATTGGTATCTTGGAACACACGTGTATCATCCTTGATGAGTTCAAGCAATTCGTCAGTCGTTTTCTCCCCGTGGGATTTGAAAATCAATCCCCGTTCCCGGGAGACGATCAGCAGGTTATCCTGATCCGACAGCTTGGATACGATCTTATCCTCAAGCTTGTCCACATCCAGATTAATAATGAAGGCATTGGACACACTTGAACGGATGATCAGAGTGATCACATTTTTCAAGCTTTGATTCGCTTGCATGGCTGGACGGGTATCGAGAAAAACCATGCCACGCTCATCGAATCGGTCCAGTGAATCAAACCAGTCCTTATCATAAAAGGAGCCATAGTCGTATTGTTTGAGCAAGGTTTCGCCGCCGAAAGTTAACACGATGCTTTTGTCACGGTCATAATAATAAACCGTATCCACATAGGAACTGGACAGTTTGAACAGATTGATGCTGTTTACTGCTTCATCTTTGTTTCTCAAATACCAGTAGTTGGTCGGCAAATCCTCTGTTTTCAAATTACCCGACAAGTTCTCATAATAATACCCGTTGGGAAAATTCTCGAAATTACGAAACGACGTATTATAAATGACTTGCTTATTGTTCTCTTGTATTTGCTGTACGAGGATCTCCATCGCGCTTTTCATTTGAGTCAGAAGAACTTGGTTTTTGGTGCTGGCTTCCTGACGGAATACTTTCGTGACATTTACATAAGCCAAGATTGATGTAACCATATTCGGAATGATGGCAATCAACAAGGAATAGGTTAAAAGCTTCACGAAAAACTTTCTGCGATGAAATAACTTTCTGACATAGGTATTCATTTTTATCACAAGCACCTTCCACTAAATTTCACGGGTTATGCACCTTGTCGGTAGCACCTGCTCATTCCGCTCCTTCAATATATCATGATTTGAAAACAATACGATATAAGAAAAGCTTCTGATCGAAGCCTATTCGGTGAAGATACATTCGTGTCCAATAGGTTGCTTTTCTTGCAATATAAAAAAAGAGGGCTTCGGATCCTGATAAAATCTCATAAAATTACCCAGGGGTTCGGAAGCATCCAATTCACGAATCCTGTAAATGGTAATAAATTACTTTTTTAATACAAAAATAAGCCCGCCCCAGTTCAGGGCAAGGCTTATTTCGTTTATTTGTTCGATACTTAAATTTACAAATATTACCTTTTACCTCGTCACAACACGTTTAGGATTACCCTTTCACTGAACCAACCATGACACCCTTCGCAAAATGCTTTTGCAAAAAAGGATAGATGAACAGGATGGGAAGGATCGCGAGGATGATAGCCGCGGAACGGACAGTCTCCGACGGTGGGGCTGAGTCGCCGATAGAGGCTTCCATGCCGGAGGTTGAAGCGCGGTTATCGAGAACCAGCGATTTGACCAGTACCTGCAGCGTCCATTTTTTGGAATCGGTCAAAAACATAAGAGCATTAAAGTAGGTGTTCCAATGAGCCACAGCAAAAAATAGAAAAAATGCGGCCAAGGCCGGCTTGCTGAGCGGCAGGATGATACGGCCAAAAACACCCAGGTCCGTACAGCCATCGATTTTGGCTGACTCCATCACTTCTACCGGCAATGAATCCATAAAGCTTTTGACCACGATCAGACTCCATGCATTGGTCAGCGACGGGAGGATCAGTGCCCAATACGAGTTCATCAAGCCCAACTCCTTAACCAGAAAAAAGCCGGGGATTAACCCTGCGCTGAACACCAGAGAAAATACAACGATCCCGTAAATCCATTTCCGGTGGGGCAATCTTTTTTCGGTCAAGCCGTAAGCCATCGTAAAGGTAAAAGCCAAATTTAAAATCGAGCCTACAATCGTAATAAACAATGTGCTGTTCAAGGCATTCAGAAAACTATCCGATGACAAAATATAGGCATATGCAGCCAAAGACCATTTTTCAGGAAACAAATGGAAGGTATATGGAACATACACGGCTCGATCCGTCAAGGACAAGCTCAACACATAAACAAAAGGAAACAGACAGGATACCGAGATGATCGCCAACAACGTATAATTCACGATATCAAAAAGCGTTATTTTTTTGTGCTGCACAAAGCTCATGGTCGATTCCCCCAGCCTTTAGTAAATGCCTTCGTGTCCCAGTTTTTTGACAATATAATTCGAGGCCATGACCAGCGCCAGACCAATAAGGCCTTTAAAAAATCCGACTGTTACCCCCACACTGTACATACCACGGAGGATTCCGTTATTGTACACATACGTGTCGAATACATCGCCCACATTACGCACTAACGGGTTCATCATCAACAGAACCTGCTCAAAATTCACATCGGTAATATGGCCCAATCGGAGGATTAACAGGATAACGATCGTCGGGCGTATGGCCGGCAAAGTAACATGCCAGATTTGCTTGAATCGACCCGCACCGTCCACAACGGCTGCCTCATACCTCTCCGGGTTGACGCCTGCTATAGCAGCCAGGAAAATAATCGTTCCCCAGCCCGCATCCTTCCATATGCTTTGTACCGTGACCATTCCCCAGAACAGCTTGCTGTCATTCAGAAAGGAATAAGGCTCCAAACCGACAGCCCGTATGACCTTGTTAATCAAACCGACATCAACAGATAACATGAAAAAGGTCAGACTCGCAATCACGACCCATGACAAAAAATGCGGCATATAAATTAACGATTGATTCACCCTTTTGAACACTTCGTGACGAACCTCGTTGAGCATAATTGCCAAAAGCACAGGCAGCGGAAAAAAGAACACAAGCCCAAATACATTGATTAATAGTGTATTGCGCAGCATGATATAAAAATGCTCATCCGCAAACATCTCGTTAAAATGCTTCAGTCCCACCCACGGGCTGGCGGCAAATCCATCAATGGGGCTGTAATCTTTAAAGGCAAGCAGCAGGCCCCACATCGGTACCATCTTAAATACAGCAAAAAACAGAAATCCCGGTATCACCAGCAAATACATATGCCTGTATTTCACATATTGCGACCATGCTGAACGAGAACGGACCCGTTCCCGGGAGTTTGCTGCCGTTTTATTCCATTCAGCCTTTTGAACTTCCATCATCATGCTCCTTCCATTAAAAAATGGGAGGGTCAACGGATAGGTGCAGCCAGCTGTCAGCCGCCCGTTCGTCCGTTCCGTTGACCTGGGTTGATTAATTCCCGAAGTATTCCTTATAGCTGGCGGCAAGCTCTACGAACGATTTTTTCAATACGGCGTTATTCCTTAAGCCTTCAATATATTGCTTGTATTGATCCATCGTAATGATACCCATAATGGCTTCCGTTCTTTTCTTTTCAAATTCATCTGCAAATTTCGGCCATTCCGCCGTCCAGGTCGTCGATCGGATAATCCGGAAGGGATCGACCGTCAGCTCTTTATATAATGGCTTCACTTTTTCGCGATTTGCCAAATCGACTTCAATCGGGGCAAGCGGGCTGTCTACTTTATCCCACTCGTTTCTTTTAATTGTAAACGGATCATTCGTAAAGCTTTGAATTTCCTTGAGCCCGATATCGGTCATGATGTACTTTCCATTTTCCACCTTATGGTGGACGCCCTCATATCCATAAAATAACGCTTGGGAATTTTCATCGCTGGCTGCCATATTGAAAACATCAAGAATTTTTTTAACTTTTTCTTCAGGCACTTTTTTGGAAATGAACAGACCGCCTGTAAACCCCGGCTCCAAATAAGCGCTGTAGCCCCCTGGCCCTTTTAGTGACGGGACCAGCTCTACACTGGCTTTGGGGTTGACCTTTTTATTTTCCTGATCCATCCGGTATTGATGCCAGAAATTTTTGGTATGAAATATCGTTTTACCGGAACCGAAGAAATTATCCGGCTCAAGGCCTTTGACTGCGGAAAACTCCTTGGACATCAAGCCGTCCGCATATAATTTATGGTACCAATCCACCATGTCCGTATAAGCATCGCTTAGTAAATTACGGTACATGCCGCCTTCTTTGTTGTATTGTGGGGTAAAGGTGCCGAAGGAAGAAGCAATCGATTCAAAAAACAGCGTTCCTATCAGCTTGTTGCCTGTATCCTTGGCTTTGATCTGTTTTAACGCTGTGTACAGCTCATCTGTCGTTTTGGGTAAAGGCAGACCAACATCATCCAGCAAATCCTTGCGGATCATCCAGCCTGTATTGATTTGAGAGCGGGCTCTCGGAATAAAGAAATACGTGCCTTTATATTTGGAAAACTTCCATGCCGCTTCGGGTATGTTCTTTTTCAAATTCGGATATTTGCTTAAATCTCCGAGCAGTGGGCCTAAATCCCAAAAGATGCCTTTATCTACCGCGTTTAATGTACCGATATCATGAGGGTTCTGGGCGGATACGACATCCGGCAATTCTCCGGTCGCCATCGCCAGATTCAGCTTCGTTTGAAATTCGACATCCGGAATCCATTCAATAGCCAGCTGCAGGTTGTTATCCTTCTGAAATTTGGTCCAAAATTGATTTTTCATGTCGGGAACCGCAGCAAAGGTTGATACCATCGTGCTATAGGCAAAGGGCTTATTGTCTGCTGCAGTCGGCTGACTGTCCGTGCCCTTTGCATCATTGGCTGCTGGGGCCGCACTACAGGCTGCCAGCGCAGATAAGGTCATACCCAGTGCGAGATACCCGGCTGTTCTTGACAACACTTTACTTTGCATGCCAATCATCCCCTCATTATAGAAATCTTTAATGCGCCCTTGTTAAACGCTTACAAGTATGTGGTTATTCAGAGCTTGTAAAGCTGTTTGGCATTCTCTTTAAAGATTCTCTGCCATAACGGCTCAGGTAATTTAGGAAACGCAAGCTTCGGGGAATCAAAATCCCAATGCGGGTAGTCGCTTGAAAACATCAACAGATGCTCGGCATCCATCATTTCCAGCGTTTGCAGCAGGTGGCTGTCATTGTCAGGCCGCTCCAATGGCTGCGAAGTAATCCGTACATGGTCGCGCAAATAATCGCTCGGACGTTTCTTCACCCATGGAACCTCATAACGGAGAGCTTTATATTCGGCATCCAATCTCCACATTAAAGCTGGCAGCCAGGATACGCCGCCTTCTACTAGCACAACTTTAAACCCGGGAAACCGTTCAAAGACTCCTTCTGTAATAAAGCTGACCAGATGCGCCTGAAAGCCGAGCGAAAGACAGGTGTGCCACTCAATATAATGGGTTGGATACCCCGGTGTAGGCTGGATATTAATGCCCATACCGTCCGTACCCGGATGAATGGCCAAGGGCAGTCCGGCTTCCGCACAAGCCTCATAAATTGGATAATACTGCCGCTGTCCGAATGGTGCCCTTGCACCGGAATCCGTCATCACCTGAACAAAATGCGGATGGCCCGCCCATCTTCTGATCTCTGCCGCTGCCGCTAACGGATCTTGGTGAGCAATCGTAATCGATCCTTTGAATACACCGTCACCATTGTATTTGCCGAGCCATGTATCCGCCAGCCAATCGTTAAATGCAGCAGCTACGGCGGTTGCAAAATCCGGGTCGGGGAGTAAATTACAGAAGGCACGAGGAAGGAGAATACAATGATCGATACCATATTTCAGCACATGCTGCTCTCTTAGAAATTCAGGGTCGGAGCCGCTGGGTCCCCCGCCGGGGGGCTTGGCATCCTGCCGATCCCCATGCACTGGGTTACCGTAATGCCCCCTACCCCCACTATTGAACCGTTCCCGCCAAGGCTGCTTCATGTAGGACTGGATTTCTTCCTTGTTTTTCGGATAGGGATGTACATCACAATCAATGATTCCGGTTTTATTGGTGCTTCGATTATGAGTGCTTTTTATCTGTTCCTCCATAATGAGGTACCGCCCCTTTCTGTGTTTTCTGCCGCCGTGCCGAATAAACCTACATTATCTGTGCACAGAAACCATAACGCGCTCCTCCTCGACACTGACCGGGAACGTCTCCAGCTTGGGCTGCTCCTCCTCAGGCAGTTCTACCTCAACCTCATAGGTTTTCACCCAGCAGCGATTGGGGTCGAACAACGAGTGCCCGTTCGTTAGATCGAATTCCCAGCCATGCCATGGACAGCGGAGAATCTCTCCTTCCCTGCCATACAGAAACTCTCCTGGCTGAGAGGGAAGCGTCGTTCCCGATACTTTGCCCACACATAATGGCGCCTGCTGGTGAGGACAGCTGTTTTTCACTGCGTAGTACGTACCATTAACATTAAAAACACCCATCGTAATGCCTTCTACCGTAACAATTTTCCTTTGACCCGGTAATATTTCACTGGTGGCTCCTACCAAATGCTTGCCCATCTGCCGATTCTCCCCTCTTCCTAATATTTAATTTCAAGGTCCGGTGAACAATGAGCGGAGCGGTCAAATAATCCTGGAAAAGCGGAGCGGTCGCCTTTGTTTCCGTATTTATACAGCTAAATGTCTTATACGATCAGAGAAATACGGAAACAACAGCGATTGGAGGGATATTTGACCGCGCAGCTGAAACTTATTCACCGGACCTATAATCCATAAAACTCCTCCGCATTTTCAAAAAAGATTCGGTTGTACAGCTTCTCCGGAAGCTTGGGAAAAGCCGATTTCGGATTATCAAAATCCCAGTGCGGATAATCCGAGGAGAACATCAGCAGGTGCTCGGCATCCATCATTCTTAACATATCCATAAAATCCTCATCGTTATTTGGTCTTTCCAACGGCTGCGAAGTAATCCGCACATGGTCACGCAAATATTCACTTGGCATCTTTTTGACCCAGGGGATTTCGTGACGTAATGCCTTGTACTCCATATCGAGCCGCCACATCAACGGAACCAGCCATGTCGAGCTGCCCTCGACCAGCACGATACGCAGATCCGGGAACCGTTCAAACGTTCCTTCCGTCAAGAGACTGACCAAATGCGCCTGAAAGCTGAGAGACATACAGGTATGCCATTCAATGTAATGGCTTGGATTGCCTGGAGACGGAAGAATATTAATGCCAATCCCATCTAATCCCGGATGCAGAGCAAGCGGTAAATGATGTCTGCTGCACGCTTCGAATATCGGATGAAAATTGCGGTGTCCCATCAGAAATCTGGCACCCGAATCGGTAGTCACCTGGATGAAATGCTTGTGCCCTGCCCAACGGTCGATCTCCTTGGCAGCGGAGGCTGGATCGCTATGATTGATAACGATCGACGACTTGAATATGCCGTCATGATTATCGTCAGGGCCGATCCACGTATCGGCGATCCACTCGTTATAGGCCGAAGCAATTGCATTGCCGTAATCCAGATCGGGAAACTGGCAGCTGTTCTCGCGCGGAATCAAGATCGCGGTTTTGATATTATTGGCTTCAAGCAGCTGCTTGCGCATGAAGCCCGGGTCAGAGCCAGCCGGTCCTCCGTCGGGTGGAAGCGAATCCTGACGCATACCGTGGGAGGGGTTGCCGTAAAACAACCCTCTCCCTCCTCCCCGAAACCGTTCTTTCCAGAACTTCGGCAAGTATTGCCTAATTTGATCCATACTTTTGGGTATCGGATGCACATCACAATCGATAATGCCGTGCTTCACTTTCTTTCTTGCTGCTCTGGAAGCGTCCGAAGGTTCGTTTACTGCTGTCTGCTCATTTACTGACATCGCATATCCCCCTTGCTTAAGCATAGTCATTATGGTCGCTCTATCGTTGAACTCATCCATTTACCTGTGCATTGCTCTACCTATTTATTTGCCCACCTGCGCAGGTGCATGCTCCTTCAACCATATCTTCAGCGGCACCTCTTCATCCGTTGGTGTGTAATAACCGTTGCAGTTAATCCCGTCACCCAGTAGCTGCCGCTGAATCGGATCACACTTCGGATACAGATCCTGTACCGTCATGTCGTCCTTTGTCCGTATCCAACGGTATCCATAACCATAGAAGAGCACCTTGCGCGTAATGTCAGACCAATTCGGACTTGCCGCATGCCACAACCTCCGGTCGAAGAACACGGCCGTTCCCGGCTTCACACATACGGGAATCGCTCCTTCGAGCTGACCGATCCCACTCTCAGGTCTGACCATTGTATTATTCAAATGGCTGTTGGGAACGATCCAGAAATTACCGCGTCCAGGCTCGGAAATATCCGATAAAAAATACGCTACTTTCAACGACATACGTGGGCGCGGCTCCGATTCCATTTCGATATTCATCCGCCCGCTGTCCTGGTGCCAGCCGAACGTTTTATCGTTCTGCTCCGCGCCGCTCGGAGGGGTAACTATCATATGGGCATGATACAAATAGATGTTCCAGCCGAGAATTCCCCATACTTTAGGAAGTACCTTTTCATAATCGAGTAAATCAAGGAAAAGCTGATGATCCGGAATAAAGTTGGGATGAAACAATGCCTTCGTTGTATCATGACCGGCCTTTACCTTCGTTTCGAATATATGGTCAACCTCTTTGGTAAGCGCTGCCACTTGCTCGGGAGATAAAGCATTTTCCAGGATCAGGTACCCTGTCTCGTTAAACGTTTGACGCTCTTCCTCTGTTAATGCATACTGCAAACTCGATGGCTCCATTGATCATTTCCTCCATTTCAAATTATGATGGCTACTTGGCTATTTCAAGCGTAGAAGCTTTCTTCTTCTCTATCAGCATAGTCCCTTTTTTCCTTCAGCACCATTAACGATACCCGCCTCTTTGTACGATCTTACGATTGTTGCAAAGTTTTTTAGAAAGAAAAGACACCTGCTGCATTTCTGTGCAAGTGCCTCTATGAAAGTTAAATCTATCCGTATTTTTCATTCAAAAAATCTGTCGGCGAATAACCGGTTACCTTTTTAAAAACGCGGTGAAAATAAGCCTGGTCACAAAATCCCGTCTGCTCGGCAATCTCGCGAACTGTTATCGATTTGCTCAGCATCAAATCCTTCGCTACCGAGATCCGCACATCATGAAGATATTCTATCGGCGTAAAGCCGGTCACTTGCTTAAATAAACAGGATATGTAATTGGGCGTTTTTCCACTGTAATCCGACAAATCCTGCAGCTTGATGGATTCCTGATGATGATTGTGGATATAGTTTTTGATATCGGTAACGAGCTTCAATTTCCGTGTACCAAGCTCCCTGTGATCCAGGTCGCTGTTGATCATACTGAGCATCTCCAGCAGAATCGCATAACAGGTTGTGTCCAGATAAGGCCCCTTCATCTGCCAATGATGGGTTAACTGCGAGAATCTCAGCTTGAAATACGCGGAGTTTTGAATTTTCATTTTAAAGCTCTTTTTCTTGTCCAGTATCGGCAGCAGTCCTTGATCGGCTCCTGTCGAACTGAACACCGTTGCATACCTTTGATGGTATTCAATAGCTGCTCCGCTGCGCAGCGAACCCTCCGGAATGTACAAAATATCACCCTGCTGCAGCGGGATTTTCTCATTATCAACCCAATAAATCAATTTGCCGCTTGTAATAAAAATCAATAAATCATGTGTGGTTACGGTGCGATCCATCCTCCAGCTGCTGTCAAGCTCTTTCACATAACATGAGTGCAGGTTAAACATCCACATCCGCCTCCTTGTATTATCACTTTAATTGTAAACGTTTTCTAAGGGAATTCCAGAGATTCGTTTCGGACGATAGGGTAATAAATTCGGAACTTACAGCATTAAGATTCAATCATGAATATGACAAAAAGTGTTGTCCATCATGCAGTAGTACATCTTCACCGCTCTGCAGGCTGCTCGTCAAAGGAGATGGGGATTTGCAGGCTAACCTGAGTCCCTTCATTCTCGATGCTGTTAACTTCGATGCCGTACGGCTCACCAAAAGCAAGCTTGATTCTCCGCTGTATATTCAATAAGCCCAGCCCCTTTTCCGTGGAAAAGCTCTGATCGATATCCGCCGCTTGCAAGCGTTGGCGAAGCTTGTGAAGCTCTGCAGCAGGTATCCCTTTACCATTGTCGGCAATTTCGAAGCGTACCACATTGTCCACCGTTACCCAACCCTTTATGGTCAAAATCCCTTTGCCGTTCTTCCGCTCCAGTCCATGATAGATCGCATTTTCAACAATCGGCTGCAAGATCATTCGTGGAATCCTCATACTGAGAACGTTGTCTTCGATGCTGATGTGCTCACTGAATTTGTCAGTAAATCGGATGGTCATGATACGCATATAATCCTGAATGCAATCCATCTCATTGTTGATTTGGACAAAATGATCCTCCTTGATGCTGTACCTGAATATTTTGGCCATCGATGTAGCGATCTCCACAATTTCCATCACCCGGTTGGCAAGCCCGATGCTTCGAACACATTCCAACGTATTATACAGAAAATGAGGGTTGATCTGACTTTGCAGAGAAGCTAATTCAGCTTGTTTTTTGGCTAACTCCATCTGATACAATGAAATGCTGGCTTCCAGCAATTGCTCATTCGCTTCGTCAACCCGATCCAGCATCCTGTTGATTTCAATAGCCAAAAAACCCATTTCATTGCCGATCGACATTTTCAGTCTTTGCTTGCCGTCATTGTTCCCGATAAAATTGACAAAACGTATAATCCGCCCAAAGGGCAGCGTCACACTTCGGATAAACAGCAGGCCCATCACCAAAATAAGCAGCGTCATCGCCGTGCCGATCATAAAACCGCTGTTGCGGATAGCCCGCAGTTCGTCGGTCATTTCGTTAATCGGTATCATGCTGACAATTCTCCAATCCAGAAGTTCAATCTCGTTGATTTGAACATGGTTCAGCTTCTGACGATATTCCACCTGATGCTCCCTGCTGTCGCCTTCCATGCCTCCAAAAATCGATTTATCAAAAAAAGTTCCTTTCATCGAGCTTTCATCCGCCGTAACAATGTGGGATTCATTATCGAGAATCATCAGTAATGAATTGGGTGTGTTCTTAATGTTGGTTATATGCTGGTCCAAAATTTCTGTTTTATAAACGACAATACATTTTCCCAAATCCGAAACTGTGCTGTCACTGTTTAGCGTGGAAGAAATGGAATGATAAAAGAAGTAGGCGGGCCGCTCCATTTTTTCACTATTAAATACTTTCCCGAAAAATTTCGTTTGCGAACGAAAAACAGGCAAGCTGTATTTCTTCTCAAACTCCTCAAGCACTACATAATCCTCGGGGTTTAAGGCGCCGAGAATATTGTTGTTTTTATCCACGATCATAATCGATTGAATATTCTTGTTGGAGGCTTTAATACCGGACATAATTTCTATCACAATCTTGTTGAGTCGAAGTCTGTAGATCGGGTCATCCGAGCTTAAATAGTCATGTGTCATCGTGTTGTAAGAGGAGGCCAGGGCAGCATCCTTAATATCCTGCGCATAGGAAATCACCTTTTCCTCCACCTGCTTCAAGATTTTGGAGGTGTGTACATTTTCCTTGTCCTCGGTCAGCCCATAAAATTTGGAATAGTAATAAATTTGCAGTGAAAATATCATCAGTGTGGATATGCCGACAATGAGCAGCAGCTTGTGCATTAAAGTCATTTTTGTTAATAATCTCATGCCTGATCCACCTGCTGGCTCTTGCGGTAGCCTGTCGGAGTCATGCCAAACCATTTTTTAAAAACCTTATTGAAATAATTGCAGTCTTTATAGCCTACTGTCCGGGCAACCTCGTGAACCGATAAATGGCTTTCCTTGAGCATCTGTTCGGCTTTATTCATGCGCAGGCGGGTTACAAATTCGTTGAAGGTAGATTTCGTAGCCTTTTGAAATAAATCACAGCAATACGTGTAGTTGATATAAAATTTGTGCGAAAGCTCCTTCAGGTACAGCTCATCCTCATAATGATGATTGACATAGTCCAGCAATTGTTTGAAATTCTCATTGATGAGTGGGCTCGGCGCAGCATTCTCGGCTTTTGGCTCCAATTCTCTTGCCGCGACTTCTTTTGGTAGATGCATCGACTCCAAATGGTGGCTCAACCGCTCCAGCAAAGCATCCGCCGCATCGAATTGAAGCGGTTTCAACATATAATCAAAGCAGCCCAAGCGAATCGACTCCTGCGCATAATGAAAATCAGCCGCTCCACTAATAATAATGAACTCTGCTTTGATCCCCTGCTCCCGGCTCAGCTTCATCAGGTCTATCCCCGTCAGCTCCGGCATCCTGATGTCCGTCATAACCACATCCGGCTGCTGTTTAAGGATGGTGTCGTAGGCCAACAAAGGATCGGTTGTATCCGCTATCACCACAAAACCGAAATCGTCCCATCTGAACGTGTTGAGTATACCTTTAAGCACCCAAGGCTCATCATCTACAATTAAAACGCGATACATAGCTTTTCTCCTTTCGTAACCAAAAGGTACTTTGGATCCTCATCGTACCATCCTCGACTGATCAACAGAATTATAGGCACCTTCAAGCTCATTCTACTTGAGGATTCATCCAAGCGTAAAGGACAGCATGAAAAAAATCACAGTCATTTGACTATGATCATTCATTTTTTCCTCTTGGATTACTTGATGCTTGCGCCTTGTATCAGCTGGCTGTATCAGACGTTGGTGTTAAATGCCGGGTTAATGCCCAAAAGAGCAGCGCTAAGGCGCTGACCGCAGCACCCAGCAAGCATACGGCGATCCAGCCTGCATGTGCGTACACGAAGGTTGAAGCCACTGAACCCGTTGCACTGCCGATGGAATAAAAGATCATATAGCCCGCTGTAAGACGGCTGCGCGATTCCGGACGAACACTCAAGATCATGCTCTGGCTAGTCACGTGCACAGCCTGCACGGCGAAGTCCAGGGCGATCACACCAACAATGAGTGCCCACAATGAGTGCTCGGCCAAGCTGATTGCCAGCCACGATCCCAGTAATACGACAAGAGCTATACCTGTTGTTCGCTGCCCTAACCCACGATCAGCCAGTTGTCCTGCTCGCGCTGCCGCTAACGCTCCCGCAGCACCTGCTAGCCCAAACGATCCGATTGCGGTATGTGACAGTGAAAGTGGCGGTGCACTGAGCGGCAGAACCAGCGAAGTCCACAAGATGCTGAACGCAGTAAAAATCAACAAAGCGATCACGGCACGGATAAGCAATACCGGTTCCTGAACAAACAGCATGAACACCGAGCGCAGCAATTTGGGATACGATAACGCCGCTGTCATTTTTCCCTGGTGAGGCAATACCCGGAACATCACACAAGCCATTACCAGTGTTAATGCCGCAGAGATCATATAAACCGCACGCCATCCGGCAAGATCGGTCCAGACACCGGCAAAAGTACGCGCCAGCAAAATACCAATAACCACACCGCTCGTCACCAAGCCAACCACATGTCCACGATCAGCGGGCGCAGCCAGAGTCGCCGCATATGCGACAAACACCTGCACGACTACCGCCATTAATCCGACTACAGCCATACCTATCAACATGACAGCACTATTAGGTGCACAACCGACCGTTATAAGTGCAAGAACAGATATGAGCATCATAGTGACAACCAACTTGCGCCGATCCAACAGGTCGCCAAGCGGTACCAGCAAGAAAAGCCCCAACGCATAACATATTTGAGTAATCGTAATGATAATCCCAATCGACGAATAAGCGATACCGAATTCGTTAGCTATCGTGTCAAGCAGTGGCTGCGCAAAATAGATGTTGGCTACAGCCAGCCCACAGGCAACTGCCAACAACAGCGTAATGGAGCGTGAAAGGGATGGAACCCTACCTGAACCGGATTTAGTAGACTCTACAGTTGTTCTGGGTTCTACACCGCTTGAATCCTCATTGACAGCTAATGCTTGTTCATCAAGCTTTTCCATAAGCTAACACTCCTTATATATAAATCTTCATTTTATACTGATCAGTATGTTATGATGGTTAATAATATATAAGTTATCATTTGTTATGTCAATGGATTTGACAATATCGCAAACGAATAATAAAATCATACTATACTGATCGATATGAAAAGAGGGTTCCACATGGTACGTCTTCGTGAATTTGATGAGCACAAGGCATTAGACGCAGCTATGCTTGTATTTTGGGAGAAAGGATACGAGGCCACCTCATTAAGTGATTTGACTTCTACAATGGGTATTCAACGACCCAGTATTTACGCAGCATTCGGGAATAAAAAGGAACTATTTGAAGCTGCACTTCGAAAGTATATCCAGTCTCATGCTTCAAGTATAAGAGCTCAACTTCAAAAGAATCCATCAGTCAAAGCTGCAATTCGTTCCTATTTTGAAAATTTGGTGGCACAGGAATACGAAGAGGCGCCTAATCGGGGATGCTTTTGCATTAATACGATGGTAGAGCTTTCCCCTCATGATGCCAAATTTGAAATATTGACCAGAGAGCATCAGATGTATTTGTCCGTCATATTTCAAGAAACGATCGAACGAGGCCAACAATCGGGTGAGCTAGATCCAGCTGCGAATGCAACCGCTTTGGCGCAGACACTTGTCGTGTCATTAATCGGACTTACTGTGCTCATGAAATCACGTCCCAATCGTTCCTTTATTGACAATTCTGTGGAGTCCATCCTTACTTTGCTCCATTAACCTGTTATAATTGCACAAAACAAAAAACCTCCCAATGGAGGTTTGATGAACTGACTAAAGTTAACGCACCGAAATCTGACTCAATAACATGAATAGATCCTCTCGATTAAAAATCCCATCCTGATTGACGTCGATTTGCATAGCAGGACTGCTCATCATGCGAACGATATCGTCCACACCAATTTGATTATCCAATGTCAGATCAAATGCTTTGAATGTAATGACGGGTCTGGAAGGGATCGCATTATTGAATTCATTATTGCTCGTTTTGAACGCTCCGCTATGTGATGAAAAAGTAACCAAGGTTTCATTCAATAATACAGGCGAGGAAAATGTTAATTGGATTGTTTGATGACTGGGATCTGTCGAATCATAGACGGCATGAGTTACTGGAATTGGAGCTGCATTGACGATAACTTGAAATTTGTCCGCCTGCATGCTGTACGTCACATCCAGGACCGAAGATAATTTTAACTTTATCGTATTTCCCTCTGCGTTGCCAAAAGCAGATAGTACGCCCACGTTCTTCACGCCCGGAATTAAGGCCGTTTCTAACGTTACAATAGCTGCTTCCGCCGCTGTTAATTTACTCAGATTCGTGACCAGATTTTTTTGGCTCACAGTGAGATTAGTATAGGCGGTACGAGCCGCGATGATAGCTGGCTTGTCCGTTAATACAACAGCTCCCTGAATCGGCAATTGTTCAATTTGCGCTATCATTGCAAAGGCTGCAATCTGATCTGCCACGGCTGCTTCCAGTGCGGCTATGGCTGCTTCCGCCGCTGTTAATTTACTCAGATTCGTGACCAGATTTTTTTGGTTTACTGTGAGATTATCGAAGGCGGTACGAGTGGCGACGATAGCCGGTTTGTCCGTTAATAAGACAGCTCCCTGGATCGGCAATTGTTCAATTTGCGCTATCATTGCAGAAGCTGCAATCTGATCGGCGGATTGATGTAAGAATACTTCAAGCTCAACAAGCCCGGTAGCATAACCGCTTGTGTTGGTAAATACAATTCTTAATTTAGTCGATGTCACTGTATCAAAATTCACTATATTTAAAGTGTTCTCCGGTGTTGCCACGTTATCTACAGCGGCGGTAGGTGTTTCTGGGGTCTTTATTTGATTTGCCGCTTCTACCCAACTATTACCATTCCAATATTGGACAAGATAGCTCGCTGGAGGAATCACCCCACCTCCGTCATTATAAAAGTATAATTTAGCCTGATTAAACGTTGTAGGTGACCCAAAATCAATAGCCAACCAATCCGTTTCACTCCCGGTATAATAGCTGGTCCATCTGTCACGCGGTTCATTACCTTTGAAGTAAAAAGTGCCATTAACGGCACTCCATACATTGTCACAGCCACAGGTGTAGGATGCTGTAGCCTCGGGGTAACCTGTCTGACTCGGATTTAAAGCAAGATTTGGTTCACTTGCTGCATTAACGAGGTTTGATGCAAACACAACGGACAGCAAAATGGCCATTATTAAAAATGCAATCATTACTCCTTTATTCACAGCTGAAATATAAATACCTCCATCCATAGGTTTGATCATAATATAGTCGCAACTCGATTGTTATTAGCGGAATCTTGTTCACGAACGTTTAGTACATGATTGAACAGTAGGGAAAGCAGCTTCCGTGTCGAGCGAATGCCCATCCTTTTCATAATATTGGCAAGATGATTTTTGACAGTTTTTTCACTAATTACGCAATACTCGGCAATTTCACGATTGGAAAAACCATATACAGCAATCAGTATGAGAATTTCCGATTCTCGCTGTGTAAACTGATTACAATCTAAAAAATCTTGCATAGCGGGACCTATTCTCTGAATCTGGAGCTCATTCAATATCTCATATTCCATACCGTCGTTTTCATGAGATTTTCCGTTCCTCATATGACGATTTCCTACTGTCAATAGAGAGCTTCACCTGTTCAGGCTTGCCTCCCCTTATTAAACCGATAAGCAGACATAGAGTCGAAATTAGAAGAACGCCGCCTAGTACATTCCATAAAATCAGAAACATGATCCATGCCTCCCTTGAATTTCTATTTTCATCTGTAATTGCTGAACAGGTCCACAGCTATATGACTTTCCACTGACATAAATCCCAGTCCTTTTGACCTACACCTTATATAGGCACTAGCATCTTTGGGCGACAATACCTATTTAAACACCTATATCTAACCTAGTCTATCATACTCTTCTATTATAGATGATTCTAATGGCCTAACCCAGATGAAGAAATTCACTAGAAAAACAGTATTTTGGTCATATCTCGACATTATTTTCTAAATAATATGACTTAAGTCATGTTTATGGTAAAATAAAGTCATTAGATATTTCACTTCATGTGAGGGTATGCCATGGATACGCAATTAAATAGAAATCTAACTTTAATCTTGACTGCAATTGTACTAGTAGCATCCGTCACCTTACTGCTCCATACGACTAATTTTTCTATTGGACTTTGTTTACTAACTTGTACTTTTATCGCAGTCGTCCTGTTTCGGGATTATATCCTGAAGGTCGATCTGCACCGAAGGACTGGCGTTCTATTTTTAGTTTCTCAACAGGCTCTAGCACTTATCATATGGGTAGTTTCAGAGGACTTCTTTGCACAGGTTTATGTTTTGATTCTCATAGGTGAATTTACTTTTCATCACTCCAGAAACCGTTCGCTTATTTTTACTATAGTGAGCTATATCTGCTGTTTGCTGAGCCTTTGGATTTTCAAACAGTTCCCCCCTTACGAACAAATTTTCTTTACTTTTCCTCGAATCATCGAGTACTTCGCCATTTTTGGAATGAGCTTTCTTGCAAAAATCGCTTTTCAGCAAAAAAATCAATTGGCCAGAGATAACGAACAACTGCGAATCGCCTCGATTGAGTTGGAGCGCAAAGCCATATTACAAGAAAGAACACGAATATCCCGTGAAATTCATGACTCGGTTGGGCATACGCTGACATCAGCGTTAACAGGACTGCAAACAGCCGCACATGCTATCGGGAAAAGTCATTATTCGCTTGCTTTGGAAATGATCGATAGAACGAAAGATAATATTCTCAGCGGACTGGACGACGTACGAACCTCAGTACATCTGTTGCGTGAAAACCTCCCGAGCCATCCGTTCATACCTGAGCTTATGGGGTTAATTGAGGAAACGGAAAAGTTGACAAATGTGGAAATTGCATGCGAAATTGATACTACGATTCCAGAATTGTCGCCCATGATCGAGCTAACGATTTATCGTGCACTGCAAGAGGGCATAACGAACGGGATTCGGCATGGTAACAGCACGTTGTTCCAGTTCTCATTAACCTATGACTCTGCGTACATTCGATTTATGTTAGCCGACAATGGCAAACCTCCACTCCAAATCGTTCATGGCTTTGGCCTGAACGCTATGAACGAGAGAGTTGCAGATGTTGGCGGAAAGCTTGCGATTTCAAGCCACAATTTGGCTGGCGGTGTCACGTTGGAAATAACGATCCCATATCAAGCAAAAACGATCGAGCGGAGTGAGCAACTTGTCTAAAACAACCATCCTTATAGCAGACGATCAACCTTTAATCCGTGATGGTTTGGCGGCCATTCTAAGCATGGAGGACAACTATGCCGTAGTAGCCAAGACAGGTGACGGAATAGCCACACTAGCACAGGTACAACTGCATCGTCCTCAACTAGTATTGATGGACATCCATATGCCGAAGCTGGATGGATTGGAGGCAACCAGACAAATCAAATTGCAATTTCCTGAGATTAAGGTGTTGATATTATCAACCTTTGAGGATGAAGATTACATATGGGAAGCGATTCGTCATGGAGCAAGCGGCTTTTTGGTCAAAGGCATTGAGACTGAGAAGATGCTTTCTGCGATTCAGGACTGTATGGGTGGGAGAATCAATTACCCTTACAGCATTCAGCTGAGACTTGCCCGGATGCTCCATGCTTCCGAGCAGCATAAAAACCGATCGTCACAGGACAATATGGCACCAGCTTACCCCGATCAACAACACGATGAAAAGTTGAATGGCTTGTCGATCCAGGAACGCAACATTTTAAGGAATCTAAAACAAGGAAAGTCCAACCAAGCTATCGCTTCAGAATTGTTTCTGACAACTGGTACCGTAAAAAATTATTTGAGTACGATTTACAAAAAGCTGAAGGTTTCCAGCCGGTCTGAGGCCGTCGCCTATCTTCACGAAAATGATCTTTAATTAGTTCATATTCATATTACATAAGTCTCGGATTAAACTGGATTCCTGAGCCAACGCTCCAGAATCTGATTTAGCAATTGACGTGGCCCTTCATATCCCTTATTATTTTAATGATAATGATAACCATTATCATTTTTTGTGTTTGTTAAAGCCATTTACTTTTTCAGAGGAGAGACATTCATGCTATCATTACTGAGATCTACCCGTAGTCCGTTGCTGCTTTTAGTATCGGTTATTCTATTGTTCATAGCAGCAGGCTGCGGAAGCAATCCCCAACAAACGACCCCAGTCGCAGCCACACCAGCTCCATCAGCAGCCGCTTCACCACAAGCTGAAGCCCCACGGGTAATTAAACATGCTATGGGTGAAGAAACCTTAACAGGTACGCCGAAGCGCGTTGTTATTCTGACGAATGAAGGAACAGAAGCGCTGCTTGCAGTCGGCATTAAACCGGTTGGCGCTGTTAAGTCCTGGTACGGTGAGCCTTGGTATGAGCATATTAAAGCAGACATGAAGGACGTCACTGTGCTTGGTGATGAATTACAACCAAATATTGAACTGATCGCCAGTCTTAAGCCCGATTTAATTATTGGCAATAAAGTCAGACAAGCCAAAATTTATGATCAATTGAAGAACATCGCTCCTACCGTATTCTCAGCTGATTTATCAGGGGACTGGAAAACGAATTTTAAGCTGTATACAGAAACGGTGAACAAAAAGGCCGAAGGTGAGAAAGCTATAGCAGCGTTCGAAAAACGTGTTGTGGATGTAAAAGCCAAGCTTGGAGCTAAGGCAGCTACCCAAATATCGCTTGTGCGCTTTTCCGCTGCGGAGGTCCGTATGTATCAAAAGCAAACCTTTGCGGGTCTACTTTTGTCTCAGCTTGGATTTGCCCGCCCTGCCTCCCAGGATAAGGACGCCTCATTTGAAAAAATGACCAAGGAATCGATCCCTAGTATGGATGGTGATGTCCTGTTCTATTTTGTAACTGAAAATACCGGTAAGACAGATGCAGCCAATGTGGCCGATAATTGGTTAAAGGACCCTTTATTCAAAAACTTGAACGTGTCCAAAGCCAACAAAGTCGTAAAAGTTAATGATGTGATCTGGAACTCGGCTGGCGGCATTCAAGCGGCTAACCTGCTTCTGGATGAAATCGTTACCTACTTTGAAGTAAAGTAAGCAGCGTCATATTGTTAATAAGAAATGAAAAACCTCTCCATCCGCCCGATCTTACGATCAGGGGATGTGAGAGGTTTTATTATGGTTAGTCGATTATTGCCCACGGCTGCACGTCGGTAGTGACCACTCCGCCTGAAGCAATCGCCTGCTGAATCATCAAACCGAGATATTGATCCTGCGACGCTTCCCGCAGTCCGTAACTACTTGGACCACCCGCCGCATATTCAGCCATTCTGGCCAAACATGTTGCGATTGCAATTTCATCATCATTCAGACGCGATCCAACAAAAGGATTGTGATACATCCACTGATCACCGGCCATGATCCCTTGCAGGAAATAGCCTTCCAGGTTGCCGTTTTCTCCTTTATTAATCCGTTTAAAATCCAAATACTGCGGTGTCGCATAATCAGCCAGCACGTTAATGCGCTGATCCACAATTTCTCCCCGTTCACCTCTTACACTGACCAAATTGGAACGAACCCACGACCTGTATTGATCATTGCAAAAGTCATAAACGCCAAGCTTGCCATCCTCAAATTCAAGCCATGCCAGTTCCCGTTTAGATTGAATGAGCGTTTCTTCCGTAGGAGGGCCACTTCGTGTCGGTCCACCCATCAGCGGTGTCTCATGCCGCATCGCACGAATCTTGACCTGCCCATAGCCGGCTCCCAGCAGCTTACGCATCAGATTCATTCCATGATAATCATGGGCGGTTGATACATAAGCTTCCGAAATTGTACCCAGTCGCCCCGATTCCACAAAAGCTTGCCTTGCCGCATGGAGTGGCTGATCATGATACTGCTCGGCGACCTGAATCCGGGCTCCGCTCAGCGTAAGCTCATGCAGCCTGAGCAGTCCTTCCACATCCTGGGCAGGTGGCGTTTCCGTCAAAGCTGGTATGCCGCGCTCTGCCAGCTCAAACAGGAAGTCCGGACATACCGTACGCGCTACCGATACGACAACAAAGTCCTGCTGCTCCTTCTCCAGCAGCTCTTCCAGAGTACGATAAGTATGTACGTTCCACTCCTGCTCAATGAATTGTCCCTTGTCCGGGTCTCGAACGACCAGACCGGACACCTCAAAGCGTTCAGGCAATTCTTTGGCAATGCGCAGGAATGCTTGTGTGCGGAAACCACCGCCGATGATACTGAATCTAGCCTTTTTCCCCATTGTTCGTAACCCTCCCTTTATAATTGTAATGCGGTGTTTAGTTCAAAAACAGCATCAGCGGATTAAGCTGGGCTTGCCTGATCCCTTCAGCTGCGAGCTTGGCAACTTCAATCGCACCCCGCTCCTGAAAATGCGTATTATCAGCCGCACCCGACGGGTGGTTCGGAAATTCGCCCGGCACCGACCAAAGAAACAGCCTTTTGGATCGCTCCGCGCCATAAGCCTCATAGAGCTTTCGCGTTTTGTCGGCAAGATCAATAACCGGAACCTCCTCGGCCTCACCCAGCTCCTTAACCGCTTGCAAATACTCTCCGTGCGTGTTGATAATCAGACCATTCTCGTCAAATATACGACGATGAACCGCTGTGATCAATACGGGTAACGCGCCTCGTTCTCGAGCGCCATCGATATATAATTTCAAAAAGTGCTTATAGGTGGTAGCGGGTTCAGTACGCCGCTCCAAGTCCGGTTTTTGATCGTTATGCCCAAATTGGATAAGCAGATAGTCGTTTGGACGAATAAGCTGCAGAATGGCTTCCAATCGTCCTTCATCAATAAAGCTTTTGGAGCTGCGGCCGGATTTGGCATGATTGGCAACAGCGGCTGAAGCATTCAGACAGTGCGGCAGCATCTGTCCCCAGCCCGCATAGGGATAACCCTCGGCCTCCTGATCCGTGACAGTAGAGTCACCAGCCAGAAACACGGTCACAATCTGGGAGGACGCTGTAATCTCCAATGCATTTAGCCGCGGTGCTATGCCTGAGAATGCCAGAATGAGCTGTCCCCCGCTTACATGTACAGCGAAGCTGCGCTTGATGAATTGACCTGCTGCGGTTTGCAGACGATGAAGCAGCAGACGGCCCTCACCCGATTTGACGGTTGTCTCCGTAGCCGTTAAGGTATCGCCGACCATCAAGGTGACATGATAATTGCCGTCAGGGACATCGACGATAAAAGCCGTATTTAAAGGAATACAAAAATCTCTGCGTAGCCCGCCTGCTTCTTCTCTGTCAATGGCATATACCTTATTCACATCTGCAAAGCCATACCCCAATGATACATCATAGGAGGTTTCTGCCCCTATTTTCACATAGCTGTTCTCCGCTGCTCCCAAACCAAAATCAAACTTAAATGCTGCACCCACTGTACGTTTCCTCGCCATCATCTAAATTTACTGCTGCATGCCCCGGTTTTTTATATACTCAAGCCTGTGCTCTGCAATAAGCCGTTCGGTTTCGACCGGATTTTCAATTTGAAAAACGACCTGTTTAAACTCATGATCCCTCAATTCAAGCACAACCACATCATTATGATTTTCATAGGATATAAAGCACCAATGGCCATCAATCAAAAACCGACCTTCCCTCACATCAGCGATCGAAGTACCTACACGAAATTGAAACATGGATAACTTAAAATCGCTGACCGATGCCTGAATGATCTCGGTGTACGGTATTTCAACTCTGCGTCTTAGAGCCCCCACACTCGTTAATCCGGTTAAATGCAAAATCAGCATATCCTTTGTAAATTCGACAGATCTTGACATATTCATGTCCTCCTCTTAAAAATTTTACGTGCAAACAACAAATAAATCAATGTTGGTAAAGGAAATTGAAACAAACCCCATACGCCCCAGAACCACGGGTACAATCCACGCTTACGCGCATCGTAGAACAGCCAAATACTTTGTGACAGCAGGATGGCACCAAGCAAGATCCATGCCCAAATCGGCACCTCCGAAGGCTCCAGCTTCATGCTTCCACCCGCTTTCTGAGCAGCGATACCAGTACAAACGGAACAATTAGAACCGCTATCAGCTGGATGATGAGAAATATAACAGGTGTCCAGAGCGTCAGTGATATAAATAACGACAGTAATATAACAGCAATTATCACAAACAAACCGAGCTCGAGAACCAATCTCTTGCGATTCACCGCTTGTCGCTGTTGGATCTGCTGTTGAAACCAGTCAAGCTCTGGTGTGAATACATGGATGTGCTGATCCAAACCGTCCCAACCTTCACGCAGCGCAGCAGTAATCGCTTCATCCTCTACATCAAGCAGCTTATCAATGTCCGTATTGGACCTCTGGTGGTGATTGTCAGTCTCGGACTTCTTCATGCTCATTAAGCTCCTTTCGCAGATTCCTTAATCCGTTGTGGATCCGGGATTTGACCGTTCCGACAGGCACATCCAGCATATCGGCGATCTCTTCCTGGCTGTATCCATAGTAATGCTTCAAAATAATCGGTACCCGAATATCGCTCGACAGCCTATGCAGGGCATTCAAAACATCAGACCATTCACCCCCGCTTTGCGTTAGCTGCCACTGTAGATTGCGGACAGACTGAAGCTGCTCCTGTTCCTGCCAATTCCGTTCACGTTTCTTCTTTCTGAGCTCATCCATATAAAGTCGTGTAGCAATCGTGATCAACCAGGAGGAGAATTTCGACTTTCCATTGTAAAGATGCAGCTTTTCCATGGAACGCATCAGTGCTTCCTGTGTCAAATCCTCGGCCGTTTGCACATTCATCGTGAGCTTGATCACATACTTTAATATATAGCTGTAATGCTGTTGGAATAGCTTCGACAGCGCAACACTATCGCCTTTTTGCGCTTGGTAAATCAGTTGCTGTTCGTCCGTCATCACGAGCCATTTCCTTTCGACTATGTTCGAAACACCTATTATACGACTGAGATGGCATTAAAGTTCACTGCCCCCAAAAAGAAAAAAGAAGCCGCGGCATGTTCCAGCCTTCAGCCTCTTCATGTAGAATTTCACCAACCCTGACGTGCAAGCAGCGATGACAGGAAAGTCAATGCCAATCCTTATCCCCAACCCTGCAACCGCTTATGCGGCACATTTCTGTAGCTTTCAATATCACGCTCTACAACTTTATCTATCACTGCACGAATTTCGTTAAAAGTCCGGTGAATAAATCTCGCTGCGTGGCCAAATATCCTTCCGATCGCTGTTGAAATCGTGAAATTGGATGAGATTAAGCGGTTTTTTCACGATTTCAAAGGCGAACGCTTACGCTTCTCCAGGATCATTTGGCCGCTGCGCTCGTTCTTCTCCGAACTTTTAAATCCAATACTTCAGTATTGCCCTTTGCACTGGCCCTCTATCCCTAATCTTTAAAGCGAGGTAAGTACGAAGCGGAGTGGTCATAGTGTTCTGGAGAAGCGCAGTGATCGTAAGAACACTATGACCGCGCAGCCACCCGCACACAAACATACCTCCGCTTTACCTTACTTCAATCCACTCGTACTAATACCCTCAACAATGAATTTTTGGAAAATAAAGAATACGATCAGTATCGGCAAGAGAGACAGTGTCGACATGGCGAACATACCACCCCAGTTATTAAGCGAATCGCCATCGAGGAACAGCTTCAGCGCCAGAGAAACCGGATATAAGGTAGGCTTGTTCAAGTACAGCAACGGATTGATAAAATCGTCCCATTTCCAATAGAAGGAGAAGATCGCAGATGTCATCAATGCAGGAACAATCAATGGCACAATAATCCGGAAAAAGATCGTATATTTGTTGCAGCCGTCCATCTTTGCGGCCTCATCCATTTCTGGCGGAATCGTACGGATAAATTGCATGATCAGGAATATGAAGAAAGGCATCCCGAAGAAGCTCGGTACAATAACAGGTTTAAAGGAACCTAACCATTCCAGCTTTGCAAACATAACGTATTGCGGGATAACCGTAACATCGTGCGGCAGCATCATAGTGAACATGACGCAGGCGAACCAGAAGGATCTGGCTTTAAACGGAATTCTAGCAAGTGCATAAGCGACAAGGCCTGAGGAGACAACAGCACCGATTGTCGACAAAATAACGATGATGAACGAATTCTTAAAGAACGTGGTGAACGTGTTGCCGGCAAAACCTTTCCAGCCGGATGTATAGTTGACCCATTGAATACTGCTTGGAATCAGGTTATAGGCTGTTGAGAATACTTCACTACTTGGTTTTAGGGAGCTGGCTGCGAGCCATATGATGGGATACAGCATAATAAGAGCCAATCCGCCAATGAATACATGATAAAGGACTGCTTTTACTTGTCTTGTGCTGGATGTCATGTTATTTGTCTCCCTTCGACTCGTAGTGAACCCAATATACGGATGATTTGAAGATAGCAAGCGCTAGCAAGCCGATCAGAATCAGCATCACCCATGCCATTGCGGATGCATATCCCATTTCAAAAAATACAAAAGCTCTACGGTACAAATACAGCGAATATAAAAGTGTATTATCGAGCGGACCGCCCTCACCTCTTGAAATAATGTACGCCGGGGTAAAGGTCATAAAGGCACCAACGGTTTGCATGATCAGGTTAAACAATACGATCGGGCTGAGCAAAGGCAATGTGATTTTGAAAAAGCGGTGAAACGCATTCGCTCCGTCCACACCCGCCGCTTCATAGTAGGAAATCGGGATATTTTTCAGCCCTGCCAGGAAAATCAGCATCGAGGAACCAAATTGCCAAACTGAAAGCGCTATCAAAGTCCACAAAGCAGTTCCCGGACTTCCGATCCAAGAGGTATCTGTATGAATGCCAATGACGCCAAGCATTGAATTCAAGAGCCCTTTATCGCCAAAAATCTGAATCCACATAATCGAAACCGCGACACTGCCGCCGATCAAGGAAGGCAGGTAGTAAGCAGAACGGTAAGCACCAATACCGCTAATTGCTTTATTAAGCAGTATAGCTACGAATAAAGCAAAGCCCAGTCGCAGCGGAACACTTGCAAATACATAAGTAAAGGTAACCTCCAGGGACTTCCATATTTTATCGTCATCCCACATTTTCTCGTAATTTCCGAGCCCGATCCAAGTTGGTGATTCCATTAAATTGTATTCGGTAAATGAATAATACAAGGAAGATACAATCGGAAATAAAGTGAAAATGAGAAATCCGAGTATAAACGGAGCTGCAAACACGTATCCGACAACATTGTCCTTTTCCCACAGCTTAGTCATGAATTTCAACCCCTATACAAGTAGTATGCAGTATGTGTTGCTTTCCTATATATTCTATTATAAAGATTTTGAGAGGGTTAGGAATTTAAAAAACCGTCCACTTTGTTCAAAATACAGACTCTTGACATCATTCTGCTGCCCTCGAATTAGTAGATATCAAGTATAGGACATGATTATGCTTCCCTTCCCTGCGCTGCTGGATACATGAGCGAAAGCCCCATTTACTAATGTCAGCTGAGGTGGGACATGACCAATATCCACCTCATAAATGACAGGTATATGCAAATTATCAAATACTTGATGCAGCGCATCCTGCAATCCAAAGTCTTGTGTAGGGGAATAGCCTGCTGGTCTACCGATAAGCACTCCATTCGTATTCTCAAACCAACCGCAATGCTTCATTTGCCACAAATGCCGATACAGCTCAGCGGCATTCATCTCACAGCTTTCCAAATACCACACCATTCCGGTTTCATGGCAATACTGCTGTGAGAACTCTTGCACAGGTGCATAACGAGTACCGATCAATATCGATATCGTATCGAGACAGCCACCTATTAATCTTCCAGTCATCTGCTGTTCGTAGGTTGGATCGTCTTCCTTACCAAGAATCTTCCATACTGTGGGTGTATCCAGATTAAAGCCCGGTTTGGGGAAGTCCCAAGATGATTGGTATAAATCTGAAGATACTTGCTCGACAGATTCATTGGCACCAGTCCCCAGCACCTCAGCCCATCGCGAGCTGATAACACTTGGCGTAGCAGAGCGAAGATCGATATAGTTCGTTCCATGTGCTGTCGCAAATCCGGTTAATAATGTATACGCAAACAAAAATGTACTGATGTCCGAATATCCAAGAATCCACTTAGGCGCAGTTGCCTTCAACAGTTCCCAATCCAGCAGCGGAAGAATTTCCATCAAAAATTCACCACCCCAAGGAGGAATGATAGCGCTCACATGTTCATCTAGTAAAAAGCTTTGCAGTTCCTGCGCTCTAACCTTCTTCGAAGCACTGACACATTTATGCTGAGACCAGATTGTGTTTCCTTCCACAACCCTGTAGCCAAGCTCCTCTAACACACATTTAGCTTGTTTAAGTACATCATGCAAAGGTTTGCTAACCCCGCTGGAAGGGGCTGTGATTGCTATTAAATTGCCTTTAGCCAATGCTTTGGGGTAAATAATCGAGTCCGACACAAGCACACCACCCTGGAATTATTTTCTAGATACCACTATGTGTGAATCTTATCGCAAACCACACCGTGCGTCCATATGTTTCCTGAGTGAGAGCTGCTTCAGAATTTGTAGTACACAATCGTTACAAAAAGACTTATACGTCTCTGCGCATAAGTCCGAATTCCATTAATAGGATTTAATTTGCTCTTTCGTCTGCGTCTCTTGCTGCATAAGCTGTTTTCTATAATCGGAAGGATAACAGCCCGTATGTTCTTTAAATAGCTTGGTGAAGTGCCGAGTGCTGAGGTAACCCATTTGCTCGGAAACCTTTTGTACCTGGGCATTGGGCAAGGCGAGCAGTTCCTTGGACTTGAGCATGCGGATATGGGTGACATATTTGATAAAGGTCGTACCTGTTTTTTTGCGAAACAATGTACTCAAATAATTGGGTGTTACATTTAACTCCTGTGCAACCTGAGTAATACTAATATCCTGCATATACTTCTGCTCAATATAGGCGATTGACATATCCACAAGCGAGCAGCCTATCCCTTCCCCACTGCTGAGAAGCTGCTCGCCATGGCGACTCAAGCCATCTTTCCAAAGTGAGAAAGTTTGTGTGTGATCCAGCTTGCAATCCAGACCTACATCGATGAAATCGCAGATTGTAGACTTTAAGGTGCTTAAACAGCTTTCTTCATGCTTATGGGACCAACGCTCCAAATCAATTACCGTTTTGGCATACGTCATGTAATCCTTCTCTTTATAGCATTGATTCAGCCTGAGAAGAATGGCTGCCAGCTCTTCTAGCCCCTCCTTGGAGGATAATTTGGCTAATTCAGCCGCAGAAGAGCAGCAATTAATTCCATTCACGGCGCGCAGCGGGCCCCAAGCCTGCAGCTCGTCAAGCCGCTCCAGCAGCACGTTACAATTCTCACACTCCTCAGAAAAGATCGCGGTAATCGCTATGCGGTTGTTCCCGTCTTGATTAACCGCTTCCTTCAGATTGGTGAGCAGCTGCTGGACCAATGTGTTCGATCTACAGTGATCTGCCTGATTCCATGCCGTAATAAATGCGGCTCCTCCCATAGGCATCAGGATGAAAACTCCATAAACCCCGGAAGCTGAATAGGCATCCATCGAGCGCCGAAGCTTATCTAAGTACGGTGATCGTCCAACCATTTTTCCTACATCGCAATGGCTGCCATCGTTATAAATCATCACAATTTGAAACCGAACGTGCGGAATCATACTGTCATCGGGTAGCATGTGAACATCCGTTAATCCATGAACGAGGGAAACCAACTCATTTTCAAACCGTTTACCCAGCAGCAGCTGTCGTTTCTGCTTTTCCTGCGAGGATTTGATTAAGGCTTCCTCCAGATCCTGAGGACTGACTGGTTTGAGTAGATAATCAACCGCCCCACGTTTCAATGCCTCCTGTACATAGGAGAAATCTGAATAACCAGACACGATAATCCAGTACGTATTCGGCGAAATGATCGAGCCCTTCTCCATTGCCTGTAATCCGTTCAGCAGGGGCATACGAATATCGACAAGTACGATATCGGGCTTTTCCCGCCTAATCAACTCCAACAGCTCCGCACCGTTCGTGGCTTCTCCAGCTAGCTCCCAGGTCCCCTCCATTTCTGCGATCATGCTGGTTAAGCTGATCCTGACCAGGCTTTCATCGTCAGCAATGACAATCCTCATAGTGTTCCCCCCTGAACAGGAATATGAATGGTTATCGTCGTTCCTTCAAGAGGCTTACTGTATATAGATAGTTCCGCATGCTCATAAGCCAAATGAAGTCGCTCTCTGACATTGGCCATACCGATATCCACCTTCTCATTTACCTTATCCTGTAAGAACCCCATTCCATTATCCGCAATCACTATTTCCAGCATTTCACGATCACTTGCACGCAGCCAATGGCTTTCAATTCTAAGCAGACAGGGCCGATCCATCGGCTCGATTCCGTGAATAATCGCATTTTCAACAAGAGGCTGAAGCAGCAGCTTGGGCAGCCGGATCCCATGCACATCTGCGTCGGATTGAATATAAACCGTTAGCTTGTCGGAGAAACGAATTTGCTGAAGCTCGCCGTATTGGCGTAAAAACTGCAGTTCTTCTCCAAGTGTCGTCCAATCGTTATGCTCCAATATGTACCGCAGCATGCTGCTTAGGGAAAAGATCGCTTTTTCCAACAGCTTGCGATCACCCATCCGATTTAATCCAATAAAGCCATTCAACGTGTTGTACAAAAAATGAGGCTGGATTTGCGATTGCAGCGCTCGATATTCGGCATTGCGTTTGCTTAAAACGGCTTTATATTCACTGTCAATCAGATCACCAAGCTGATCGATCATCGTATTGAATGCGGCACCCAGCTCCGAGATTTCATCCCTCCCACGAAAAGAAAATCGGGTTTTCAGATCTCCTCGCTGTACCCGCCGCATAACGAGAATCATTTCCTTGAACGGTTTAATGATTGCACTCGACAAGACAAAGAATACTAATAAGGTCAGTACAATACCGCCTCCAGCAAAAAGAGCACCCGCCGCGTACATCCAGCGCACCTTTTCCTTGAGCTCTGTATTGGATAGCAGCACAACAACCGTCCATTTGGCCGTTGATATTTGCTTGGATACGACTACGTAAGAATCCACGGTTTGACCATTCGGTCCTTCAGGAATCGCCTTCTCCTCCAGCTCTCTGGACAGAGGATGAGTGGAATAAATCAATTTTTCGTTATCATCATAAATAGCGATAATCGAGCTTACATTAAAGCGGATATCACGAACAATTCGCTCCAGCACCACCGTATCCGCATCAGCCATAATCACAGCCAGCGGCTGGCTTGAATCCGGGTCCTTAATGAGTCGTGCTACCGAAAATACTTGGGTAGTAGTGCGGTACTTCAAATAATCCTGCGGATGCACACTAATAAAACTGACCCTTCCATCCGCTTCAAGCGCCTTCTTGTACCAATCCTGCTTCGTAAAAGGGAAGTTCTCCGTGGCTTCATTCGCATTCGTTAATGAAGTTACATAGGCAGAGCCATCAAAAGGCAGAAGAATGGTGCCTAAAATATCTTTTCTCGTGTTTTTCAGGAAAATGGGGAGCGTCCCCGTTAATGATTTTTCTGTTAAGTATTTCGTATAGAGCTCGGTCTCGCTCGTTTCACTTGCCTTTACCTTCAGCGCTTGCATCACTTCGGCGCTCCAGTATGGAGCTACCGTTAATCGCTCCAAATCTTCAAGATACGTTTCCAAATTACCGGAAAGTGTCGTTAAAGTCCCTTCTGTCAAAGCCGTGGTATCCTCCGAAATCAGACTGTGAAAGTAGGATGGCATAGCCCAGATAATGATTAGCACCGGAACAATGATCGATATGATGAAGAGCATCGTCAATTTCATTCGTAAGGAATACGCAAGCCTCATCGATAAATTCCCCTTTGTTGGAAGCGATATCATTTCCAACATTATACGTCATCAGCCACCCCTCCGTATATTCGAAATGCATTACCCCTTAATGGCCCCCGAAGAGAGCCCGTGTATAAAATATTTTTGTAAAAACAAGTACAGAATCGTCATCGGAACAGCACCCATTAATGAACCTGAAGCGACCCACCCGATGTTGCTGTTGTATTGACCAAAAAAGGCTGAGAGAGCAACGGTTAATGTATGCACCTCTGTTTTTTGCAGAAAAAATACAGAAAATGAATAGTCATTCCAGACCGCGACTCCCGTTAAAATAATAACCGAAGCTGTCACCGGCTTGAGCAAAGGCAAAATGATCCTGAAGAAAAGACCCAGATGACTGGAGCCGTCAATCATTGCCGCTTCGTCCAGTTCCCTCGGAATCGTTCCAATGAATCCGCTGTACAGGAAAATCGTGATCGGGAGGTTAAAAGTTACATGCAGCAGTACGATACCCCATAACGTATTCAAGGCATGAAGATCCACGTACAGCTTATATAGGGGGACCAGTATCGTCAGCGGCGGAACAATCAACGCAGAAATAAACAATGTATAGATGAATGAATTCCATTTGGTTTTATAGCGAGCAAGTGGATAAGATGATGCAGCGCCAAGAATAATAACGAGGAGTACACTCACAAAGGTGATGATCATATTATTCATAAAAGCGCTGCCCAAATGGGCCTGCTCCCAAGCTTTGTAGAAATTATCGAGATATAGATAGCCGGGCAATATCCACTTGGAGCTTGGATCATCCACGGCTTTGAAGGATGTTGTGATCAGAACATAAAAGGGAAGGATGTGCAGCAAACAGATCAGAATAGATATATATTTTAAAGGCTTCGATATCGTACTCATGATGTCACTTCCTTTCGACGAAGGAAATACAGCGAACCGATACTGATGATGGATATGATAACAAACATCAGGTTACCCAATGCTGCCGCATAACCCGCATCCTGTCTGGCAAAATAAAGCTGATACATCAATGTCGATAACGATGCGGATGCATAACCCGGACCGCCGCCTGTTAAGGAAACCACCACATCAAACAGCTTAAAGCCGCCTATCAGATTCAAAACAATGTTGATGGTCACAGATGGAGCAAGTAAAGGCCAGGTCACATGGATAAATTGGGAAAACTTCGTTGCACCATCAATTTGGGCGGCTTCGTAATAATCTTTTGGGATGGTTTGTAAGCCTGCCAAAAAAATGACCATCGCGATCCCCAAATACTGATACGTGTTAACGAAGGTAATCAACCATACGTTGATTTTGTCATTGGCAAGCAAGTTGATCGGTTCATTGGCAAATAAAAGAATAATATCATTAAGCGCGCCACCGTTATATTGGAAAAAGAAGTACCAAATATACCCCATAATTAGCGGACTGATGATGACAGGCAAATAAATGATGGTACGCGTCAAGCCGCGCATACGTATGCTTTGATTTAACAGCAGTGCGTACATCAAGCCTACCAGGTTTTGAAAAAACGTGCTGCCTATGCCATAAATAAACGTATTTTTGATTGTATTCCCGATAATCGGATCCTTGAACATCCGTATATAATTATCCACCTGTACCCAACCGTATTCCTGTGAGTAACCATCCCAGTTCGTAAACGAAATTTGAATCCCTTTTATAAAAGGATATAAGATGAACACACTAAACAAGGCTAACGCTGGAATGTACATAAGATTAAGCACGGAGGCCGAACGGCTCCATTTGATCAAACGACTAGTTTGCTGCTCCGTGGTTTTCAGCCTCGAAAGGTTATCCCGGCTTGTTGGATCTGAAGTGGTTCTTGGCATGATGTCCTCCAATCTCTCCTGGAAAGAGCAATGGGGAGCCCGCTAGAGCGAGCCCCCTGTCCATAAGCTCTCCTTATTTTTTACGTAGACGTTCAACTTCCTGCTTCATGTTTTGGGCAAACTGCTGTGGGGTTATCCGATCAGCCAGCAGCTCGGTTCCTTGCTTACACATAACGTCCCACATACCATTGGGCAAATATACGCGGTCAAAGTAAGGGAATACACGAATGTTCTCAAACTCCTTATAAAAAGCGGAAAAATTATGATTGGCTTCGATGCCCTTGAGTCCAGGAGGTAATTTGGTGGAGTTCGCAATTTTGGTCATGTTCTCTTTTTTGGCAAAAAACGCAACCAGCTTCTTCGATTCTTCCATACGTTTGGTATCTTTGAAAATCCCCATCGTATTCCGTTCGCCACCGGAGAAGTTAGGAGTATCTCCAGCTACCATAGAAGGAACCGGAATGTAGCCCATTTTCAGATTGGTATTTACTTTACTCACTTCATCAGCGAATGATGGGCCGGATAGAGCAAAAGCTACCTTACCGTTAGCGAACAGCTTGGGCATATCACTGTATTTGGCAGTCAGCGCGTCCTTATTGAGGTAGCCCTTCTTTTGAAGATCCAACAGCTTTTGCGACAGATCAGCCCACTTGTTCCAGTCAAAGGTATTGTTCATCAGGGCTTCGGCATCATTTTTGGGTGCACTAATGAACGCAGAAGTCGAGAAAATATCCAAATAAGAGCCGATCATCCAGTTATCGATTCCAGAGAAGTAGAACGGTGTGACGTCACCCTTTGACTCGGTTTTAATTTTCTCTGCTGCTGCCATCAATTCATCATACGTTTTCGGTGGTTGGATGCTGTACTGCTTTAGAAGGTCAGCATTGTACACGATTCCGTCCTTCGCTTCACTAATAACGAGAGCGTACACTTTGCCATCTTTATCGGTCACGACATTTTTGATCGTATCCGTCATTTGTGAAGCCCAGGCTTCTCCGCGGAGGTCTGCCAAATATTTACCATAACGAATCTGAGCCCAGCCATGGGTATCAAACACATCGGGTAAATCGTTAGCAGCCATTTTGACCTTTAGTAAATTCTCATACTCCGTTCCTGGGAACTGCAGCTCCACATCTATGTCTGGATTTTCTTTTTTGAACGCTTCACCAATTTCCCTGTAAATCGTTTGAACCGGTGGATCATTTACGGTGCTGTATACAGAAAGCTTGGATTTGGCCCCTCCGGTGCTTGGTGCCGGTTTAGCTGCTTCTGTTTTCGCTGGGGGTTCCGTTTTCGGCGCCTCTCCTCCCGCTTGTCCGGTCCGACTCGAGCAGCCTGCTACAAGAACCGAGCTGACAAGCAATAAAGATAAAGTACCTTGGGTCCATTTCTTCATATCTTCATTTCCTCCCCTAATCAATTTCCTTTAATTGTTATTTCTAATATGTATTGTACCATTACTGTATGCGTTTACATGAGATACTAATCTACGATAAAAGCGCTCATTTTTACTCCAGCTGCTCGGTAACAAAAAAAGATCAGAACGAGAGCTTCAGTAGCTGCTCATGTCCTGATCGGTTTCATTCATTACTTTTTGTTTTTGGCAAGGATGGCATTCGCTTCTTTACGGAACTTGGCAGCTCCGTCCTCTACGGAAATTTTCTTGTAGAGAATTTGCTCGCCTACATCCTGCAGAACCTTCAGAACTTCAACGGAACCTACTGGGTATGGAGGATCGTTCGGACTGCTGTTCTCTGCTGCCCATGCTACATATTCAAATACTTTGGTTTCTTCCGGCTTTAAGAGCGGTTTGAGAGCTTCCTGAATTTTGGAGTTAATTGGTACTCCGCGCTCGCCCTTCATGATTTTGTGAACTTCAAGATCATTGATGAAGAAGTTAACGAATTTGATTGCTTCTTCTTTATTCTTGGAATTTTTGGTAACTGACAAGCCTTGGCTTGATTTTAGGAACAATGCTTTTTTGCCTGTGTTGCCTGGAGGTGCGATGATTTCAGTAGGACGTTTGGCCGCTGCAGTCCATGCGATATATTGGTTGGACCAAGCGAAGGAAGCACCTGCATTGCCCAACACCATTTCGTCATCTTCCGGCGTCAATTTCTTTTGTGCCATCTTGTCCAGAGTCAATACGTAACCAGCATCATACCATCTTTGGTAACGTTTGAAGAAGTCGATAAACGGCTTGTCATCGGTATATCCAAGTGCTGTACCGTCAGCTGTATAGATTCTTTGGTCTACACTGCGCAGGTAGTAAGGGAAGAATGTTTTGTAATCGACACGATCGCTGAACAGCTTGCCGTTTTCCTTGAACTTTTTAGCCAAAGCTTCCATGTCGTCCCAGGTCCAGTCCTTGGCAGGTACAGGAGCGCCGATCTTCTTCAACAGGTCTGCATCCATAACCGGGCCAAGTGCATTCACACCCATTGTTAATTGATATTGCTTGCCGTCATATTCACCGATTTTCAGGTAAGCTGGTGAGATATTGGTTTTATCAATTGTTCCTTTTTCCATATAAGGACGTAGATCCTCAAGCTGCCCGCGACCACCGAATTGACTGATGTAGGCATCATCCATTTGGATAATATCAGGCAAATCATTAGCAGCTGCTTGCGGAGCAAGCTTTTTCCAATAGTCGTCAAATGCTGCATACTCGGCTTCGATCTTGACGTTGGGATTTTTTTGTTGATACAATTCAATAATTTTCAGTGTATAGTCATGTCTTGCTTGACCGCCCCACCAGGAGAAACGCAATTTCACAGGATCTTTGCTTGTTGTTGCTGCTGGAGCTGGAGCAGGTGTGGCTGCATCCGGTTTTTTCGTTGTATCCGCTCCGGCTGATGGTGTAGCGGTAGCTCCACATCCCGAGGCTGTAACTAGCAATGCTGCAGATAAGATTAATGTTAGCGCTTTCTTCATATCTGTATCCTCCCTTTATTTCGAGTTCTACAAGAATTATTATCACTCTTTTTGATCAAAATATGAATTCAAAAAACCGTTATCCTTGTTTAAAAAACAGACATTTCATCCTGCACAGACATTTTGAACGGAATTGCATCCTTTTTTCACCATAAAAAGAAGAATCAGGTCTCAGCTAAAACATGAACTGACCTGATTCTTGACAGGGAATGATCCAAAAGTCGCCTTTTGATCACGAAATACAGATTATTTTTTATTTTTAGCCAGAATCGCGTTGGCTTCTGTACGAAACCGGGGTGCAGCATCTTCAATTGAAATCTTCTTATACAGGATTTGCTCGCTTATATCTTTTAACAGCTTTTCCACTTCAACCGAGCCAATTGGACTGGGGGCATCAGCAGGACTGCTGTTCGCTTCCGCCCAAGCTACATATTCAAATACTTTTAATTCTTCAGGATTAAGCAGTGGCTTCAAGGCTTCCTTAACTTTAGACGATATCGGAACACCACGCTCGCCTTTCATGATTTGGTTGGCTTCGATGTCATTAATAAGGAAGTTGATGAATTTGGCAGCTTCTGCCTTTTGCTTTGAGTTCTTCGTAATCGCAAATCCCATACTTGCTTTGAGGAATAAGCCTTTCTTGCTGTTCGGTCCCGGTGGCGGGAGCAGCTCTGTCGGACGTTTGGCAGCCGCTGACCAAGCTGCATACTGATTGGACCAAGTGAAGGAAGACAGCGCGTTGCCCATCACCATTTCATCATCCTCTGGGGTGAGCTTCTTCAGCGCAAGCTTGTCCAGACTCAGGAAGTAACCGGCGTCATACATTTTTTGATAACGTTTGTAATAATCGATAAATGCCTTATCGTCGGTATAACCGAGAGATGTTCCGTCCGGATCGAACAATTTTTGATCAATTGAACGCAGGTAGTAGGGAAAAAACACTTCGTATCGCATATAATCACCCAGCAGCTTACCGCTTGCCTTCATTTGTTTGCCGAGAACCTCCAGATCATCCCAGGTCCAATCCCTGGGAGGCATTGCGATACCCGCTCTACGAACCAATTCTGGATCAAGCGTGGAGCCAAGCGCGTTGACACCAGCTGTGATTTGATACAGCTTGCCGCCATACTGGCCGCTGCTAAGTGTGTTGGCAGCCACCGCGCTAACATCAATCGTATTGTTGTGGAGGTAGGGAGTTAATTCCTCCAGTTGGCCTCTTCCGGCATATTGGCTCAGATAAGATATATCCAGCGAAATAATATCAGGCAAATCGTTCGCAGCAGCCTGTGGAGCGAGCCTTTTCCAATAATCGTCAAATGCCGCATATTCAGCTTCAATCTTGACGTTGGGATGTTTCTTCTGATACAGCTCAATGATCTTGAATGTATAATCATGACGGGACTGTCCACCCCACCATGCAAAACGAAGTTTGATCGTTTCCTTGCTGGAGCCTGCTGCTCCAGTCACCGGATTAATAGCTGTGTCCTTCGTTGTTGGTACGGCTGTATTTGCCCCACAAGCTGTCGATGTTAGTAGCAATGATACAGAAACCAGAAGCATTAATGTCTTTTTCATCAAGTACAGTCCCCCTTGTCTCTACTCCTGCACAAGGTCTATTATTACGCTTTTTCGTTCAAATATGAACCTAATATACCGTCCTTCTTGTTAAAAAAACAGAGCTTGATCATGTAGCCTTAATATATTCGGAAGGTGTGCAGCCTGCGTATTTCTTAAAGACCTGACTAAAGTATTGCGGATTATCTCCAAAACCGAGCATTTCTGCCAGTTCAAATATTTTGATATCGGACTTCTGCTCGAGCAGTTCAGTCGCTTTGGCGATCCGCACCTTCATGACATAATTGGAAAACTTTTCACCCGTTCTTTTCTTGAACAGCTTGCCCAGGTAATCGGAGTTCATATACAGCATTTGATGAGCTACCCAATTCAGGGAAAGCTCTGTGTTACCCAAATGTCCGTTAATGATATCCAGCACTTTATCGGTAATCGCACAATGCTTGTTTTTCGTATGCTCATAATGGCTGAGTGTAATTTGGCTTGCCACTTCCTTGAAGAAGGTCTGGATCGATTGCAAGGTTTCCAGATCCATCAGCTTGACCAGGTGGTCTCGATAATTCACCATAGCATCTGCATTTCCAAGTCGAATGATTGCCATAAGCAACTGAATCACATAAGATTTGGACGTCGATATATTGGAACGAAGACCTGCAAGCTTTTGGAAAAACAAATCTATCTCCTTATTGGCCTCTTCCCACAGTCCTGCTTTAATTTGCAGCATCAGATTATCCTCGTCATAAGCAAACTCTCTGAGTTCAGGCTGCTCTACCCCCACAATATCTCGCTTCGTTATCAAGCTGCCTTCTCCCAAATAAAATCGGTAATTCAGGCATTCCAGCGTCTGCTTGTACAGGGAACGTGCCCGGATGATTTCATCTGCTTCACTAAGCGCGATGGTCAGATCAATTTTGTAATAACGTAAAAAAGTTTCGCGAATTTGGTGAATGCAATCGTACAGTTCACTGACAGACTCCGCATCCTCAACGACTATTAACACCTGTCCGCCGACTGTGGAGCTTAGAACGTTTTTTTGCAGCAGCTCCTCAGCAATGTTCTTCACGGCAAACATATGCTCAAACTCAAAATGTCCCTCCAATTGAAACAGGATCAGCCTTACCTTGCGATTTTGGAGATCCAGGTCGAACAGCTTCCGGTAATATTCCCAGTCGCAGTTGCCGTAGGTTTTGTTCGTGACGAATTCCTTGAGAAATTGCTCCTTAACGTGCGGCAGCACCTTCTCCAGACCGTACCTCATATTGCGTACGAATTGTTCCCGCTGCTCCTCATGGTTCAACTCATCTACGAGCTCGACCAATGCTTCCAGAATTTTGTTTTCATTACATGGCTTCAACAAATAATGCTTGACCTTGTAGCGCATCGCCTGGCGTGCATATTCAAATTCGCTGAAGCCAGACAGCAGGACCAGCTTGATCTGAGGGTATTCCTCGAACATTTTCGCTGCCAGCTGCAGACCGTCCATCCCAGGCATTTTAATATCGCTGATAATAATATCTGGAGGGTTCTGCTTAACAAATTCGTAGGCTTCGATGCCATTTCGGGCCGTACCAGCAAGCACCGTTCCCGCCGCTTCCCAATTCACCACATTCGATATCCCATCCAAAATAATTCTCTCATCATCAACCAATAATACTTTATACATGCCGCTCACTCATTTCATCTGGTATGGTAATCGAAATCCGGGTTCCCTTCTCGACTTCACTTTCAATGGACACGCCATAACCTTCGCCAAAAGCCAGGACAATTCGTTCCTCAATATTGGAGAGCCCTATCCCGCTTCCGCGAGTAGGTGCTTCACCTCTCCGAACCTGCTCCAGAAGGCTTGCTTCCATGCCCGGACCATTATCCTCCACTACAATGATCAGCTTTCCAGGCTCTCTCTTCGTCCAGATCCGGATATGGCACGGTTCCAGCATCGATTCCAGTGCATAGTGGATCGAATTCTCAACCAGCGGCTGCAAGGTCATCTTCGGAAGCAGCAGCGATCTGGTGTCTTCAGCGACATCCAGTTCAAATACAAGCCTCTCTTCGAACCGGAATCTTTGAATCGTAATATAATTCATCACGATATCCAGCTCCTCGCCCACCGTAATCAAGGTTTCTTTCAGGCTGATCGAGCTTCTCAGTAAAAATCCGAGCGATTCGACCATTTTTGAAATTTGCGGCTGTCCATTCGATTTGGCTAACCAGTTGATAGATTCCAGGGTGTTGTATAAAAAATGCGGATTGATTTGTGCCTGCAGAGCTTTAAATTGGGTTTCCTTGATCGTAATCTGCTTGGAATAGTTCTCCGTAATCAGCTCGTTGATTTGTTGAATCATCATTCGGAACGTCCGCCTTAACTGACCCACCTCGTCCATTTGGATAGAGGTCCAATCCGAGTTTTCCATACCTGCGAGGCTGAAATCCCCCTTCTGAACCTGCCTCATCCGTCCAATCAATTCCTCAATCGGCTTGGTCATCGTTCTGGCAAATTTGATCGCCACTGCCATTAACAGAAGTAAAATAACGACAAAGCTAACGAACAAGATGTTTTTCATCAAAATAATTTTTGTGAAAATTTTATCAAACGGTGTCAGACTGAGATAAGTCCATCCCAAATATTCCGAGCGAACCTGGGAAATAAAATACTGCTGCCCGTTGTAGGGCTTGATGGCATAGTCTTGACGGTCCATATAGGTTTCCACGGGAATCGGCGTCAGCTTCTCTGGTCCTTTACTGATCGGATAGATCACATAGTTGTTGGAGGTAACCTGTAAATCGCCATTTTTTAATTCAGTGCCTTCTAACACATTTTCGGCAATTCTATCAAAATAAATTCTAACCGTTAAGGTGCCCAGACGATCAAGGTCAAAATTGGTGCCATTATAGGAGCGTATTTCCCTGGCTGCTATTAAATAGGAATCCTCTGCATCAGGTACAATCCAACGGGTTCCTCCTTCGCCTTTGGCCGATTCGTTCAGGATCATTTGTTTTTTGGCGGATGAGGATCTGGAGGCTTGGCCGGCTACAGCTTCACCACTCAGCACATCCGTCACTTCTATGGAATAAATATATTTTTCATTACCGGCATATTGGACAAGTCGATCCGTAACATAAGAACGAATTTTGTATTTTTCAAATTCTGGTGTAAATTCATTCAACGATAGCAGCAGTTCCTGAACCCTCAAATCCGTGACAATATTATAGGAGATACGATCCAGCTTCTTAAGCTCATTTTCGATACCGCTGGAAGACAAATTCAGCAGCTGTGACGATTTGGAGTACAACTGCTCGTCATAAATTGAATATACATATTGCAGAGACAAATAAGTACCCAAAAAGCAAATACCCATGACCAGCGATATGATTGAAAACACCTTATGTTTTATTTTTAAATTCGCATAGTAGGAAGGCTTGATTGCAAACATAAATGGTCTCACTATAATACGACTCCCCTCTGCAGCTATGTCGGATTCCCCTCTATGTTACAATATTGCAAGCAATCTAGCCAATAGCTCAGATGCAAAGAACCCTCAAAACCACTTGATTCGTGGCTTTGAAGGTTCTGATATGCTGCGAGAAAAGGCTGCTCCCCGCGTTTTGTCTTATTATTTGCCGCCGCTGCGCTTTTGATAGGCTTCGGTCATTTCCTGACTCATCTTGACCATATCCGCGTCGGCTTTCATTTTAGTTACAAATTCATCCCAGGCAGTAATCGGTTCTCTGCCCAAAATGATTTTTGTTTTCAAATCCTGAACTTTCTTTTCGTATTCAGGCAATGCCTTTTGCACGGTTGGCGAGAACAGTCCTGTACTGATATCCGCTACACTGTTCTTGGCGCGTTCATCCTGAATTTTGGTATACAAAGCATTCACTTCCTTAGGGAAGAATACTTTGGTTGAGCTTGCATAAGGATCGGCTACATAGGCAATCTGATTAAAATCGGCTCCGTTGTCTGCGGCCAGCTTCTCGGTATTAATCACCTTGACGCCGTCTTTCACCGTGTGATGCGTGCCTTCAAAGCCATATTGCTGAATCGCGAAGACATCATCGCTCATCCATGTATCCATCAATTTGAGAATACGCTTCATCTTCGCTTCAGGTACGGACTTCGGAATCGACATCATACCGGAGAAGCCTGGACCCTTCGGATTATAGCCATTAATACTTGTAATCGGGTAAAAATTTTCCTGCTTGAAATCAGGCTGTACAACTTTCAGCTTATCGTAATAGTCGACCATCGTACCTGCTTTATCAGAAATAATACCTGCTTTGCCTGCTTTAAACAGGTCCCCGGTTTGCGTCAGCTTCAACGCTGCAAAATCTTCCGGAATCAGCTTCTCCTTATAAGCCTTCGTCAAATACTCCAGCGATTTACGCGTCTCAGGAAGAAAGCTTGTATGCACAAACTTGCCGTCGAGCAGCTTCCATCTTCCGTTTACACCCGTGAAACTGTTTTCAATCTGTCCTAAGGCACCCATATCCGTCGGATTGACATTGGCAGCAAAAGGTACGGTATCGTTCTTGCCATTCTTGTCGGGATCTTTTTCCGCGAACGCTTTCATAACGTCGTATAGCTCATCGGTTGTTGTCGGAACCTTCAAACCCAGATTGTCCAGCCAATCTTTACGAACAATGAAGAAGTTATCTGCTTCGGATGGACGCGGCCGAGGAATCCCATAGTTTTTACCATCCTGCATTTTTGTCAAATCCCAGGCAGTTTTGGAAATTTTGCTGCTCAAATTCGGATAATCCTTAATAAAAGGAGCTACGTCCCAGAATGCACCTTGTGTCACGGAATTACGGAATACCGAGGTAAACGGATCGTTGATCAGAATCAGCTCTGGAATATCACCGGAAGCAAGTGTTACATTCAGCTTGTCAGCGTAATTGTTGCCGGATACCCATTGAATCTTCATCTTGGAATTCGTTGCTTTTTCAATTGCTTTTTTAATCGGATTATCATCTGCAGCTGGTGAAGGTGTAAGCAGAATCGTCATGATACTGACCTCAAGCGGCGCTTCGGTTTTGGCTTCCATCTTTCCATCTGCTGCTTTCCCTGCTGCCGGGGCGCTTTCTTTAGCTCCTCCAGAACAGCCTGCCAATACGGCCGAGAGTGCCAGAATTGCAGCTATGGAAGCTGCTGCTGTTTTCGTGTTTCGTCTTGCATTCATTGGTGATCCTCCCTTTAGTTCTATATTTCGATGGCTCACCATTGACGTTAATCGATTGAGAGTTTGCCAACAATCATACTCTTTTGTAAGCCGCGATTTACATGGTTTGGACTTTGTTGCAGCTATTGCACAGGCTGATGTGACAAGCTTTTATCCCTATCAGGAGCGATTGAGCTCGCGGAACTGGCTTGGAGTAATCCCCTCGTATTTTTTGAATATACGATTGAAGTATGTATGCTGATAACCGACACGTTCAGCAACTTCATTGATTTTGATTTCTGTCTCACGCAGAAGTCCCTTGGCATTATCAATCCGAATATCGGTCAAATAGTCAATGAAATTAACTCCGGATATATGCTTGAAGGCTCGACTTAAGGTATAGGGACTGGTCCCGTACAGCTCTGCACAAGAATCCAGCGACAGCATCGTCATGTAATTTTCACGTAAATGAAGAATTACTTTCTCTACCATTTGCTTAAGATGAAAATCCTGCCGGCTGATCAGCTCCTGCACGAATACAGCTACCAGCTTGTACTGGAACCATTTGAGCATTTCTTCCGGTTCCTTAAGCTGTGCCAGCTGCTCGAACAGGTTAACGCCACCGAACAATTGAACGGGATTCATACCGGATTGCAGAACGGCATATCGTATGCTTCCCAGCAGTTGCAGCATCCCCTGCTGCACGGCCAGCTCTGTCGAACCGCTTGCTGACAATTCCTTCATGAATTGTTCGATCAGCTCTACAGCCTCATTCTCCAAGCCATTGCGGATGGCATGCACGATTTCTTTTTCCAATGTAAAAGGGAAAGTGCTTTCCATCAGTGTGCTTGATTTGGACAGCAGCTCCGTCTTGATGATTTGATTGTCGTCAAGCAGATCGCGGTATACCAACGCCTGTCTCGCCTCCTCAAACAAATGCGGAATTTGCTTCACCTGATACGTCGATTTGCTGATCGAAACCGTCACCTGCATTTTCAGAATACGATTGATCGTTTGGGTCGCTTCCTGGCAAAAGGCGCTGATATCATCCTCCAGCCAGCGTGCGGGATGATCGTGCGGAAATGACAACAGCAAGCCTACGGAAAAATTGTGAAAATTGATAACCTCGACCTGCTCATATTGGGTTCCTGTCAGCTCCTCAATTATATTAGCTGCCGTGAACGTAACCAAATCCTCGTCTCCTGAGGAAAACCGGCCTTGCAAATTGGAAAAACCCGTTAATTGGAACATTAATGCCACAAACTGCCGATTATCCGTTTTCCAGCCGTGATGCTTCATTCGCTCCCGCAGATCATTTTCCTGAAGTGAGTAAAAATAACCCTGCACCAATTGCAGGAAAAATCCCTCACGCAGCAGCGGCAGCTGCTCGGTCAGCTTGGATCGCATCGTTTCACTCTCTTTGGACAGATGATTCCACTGCTTTTCAAACAGATCAAATTCATCGCTCAGCTCCGTCCCCTTATCACCGGACAGCAGCCGGACCAGCCGCTCGACAGGCGAATACATCCGATGTGAAACGAACCATGACATCAGCAGCGCGAGCAGCAGGCCTGACAGACTGATGAACAAGATCCATTTGGATACAAGTACAACCGGCGCGGTTATGGAAGTTAGCGGGGCGGCCGAAATATAGACCCAGGTTGTGCCCAGCCGTGAGAATTGTCCGTAAGAGACCGAATACGTTGTCTTATTGTGTTCAAACAGGAAGGACTCCGATTTGGAGCTGTGCTTCAAATATTCCTGCTGTAAGGCTATATCGATATCTGTAAACTTACCAATGCCACCGCTTGATAGCTTCCAGCTGCCATCTCCGGTCAGGAGAATCGTCTCCCCTTCATTGTAAGGCGTCAGCGTCTTTAGCATTTTTATAAGATTTTCCTGATTAATCGTTGCTACGATGGCACCGAATGGCTCTGTACTGCCACCGGGAATTTTGTTGACCAAGGATAAGGAGTTGGGCACAGAATCCTTGGTTGGCGCCTCAGGGTAAGCGTTCGTCCAAAAAACAGATCGCTCCTTCTTGAGCAGCGATTCATAAGGCTGCAGGCTTGCAGGCTCGGTAATGTACGTATACTGCAGCTTGTTGAAGATCAGCGGCCGCGGCTTATCGAGAAACAACTCAACCCGCTCCAGCAGCGGGTGTGCGCCTTCCATCACGAGCAGTGTCCGATACAAATCCTGAACCTGTTCGAAATTATAGGCAATATCCAATGTTTTCAGTTTTTCATCGAATTTGGAATCAAACGCCCAATGCGAGAAGGTCAGCTCCAAATAAGCCAGCTGATCGTCAATATTTTCCGCACGCTGCTTGATCTGATTTTGATGCAGTCGCTGCAGCTCACCCTCCATATTGTCCGAAGCCAACCAGTAAATACTGACACCGATGATCAGTCCGGGAATGCTCGCGACCAGCAGCATCATTACCAGGCTTTTACGAAAAAATCGGCTGTTATATTTGTATTTTGAGGCAATCCCAAACCATCGCTTCCAAATTCGATCCAATATCGCTCACCTTCCAACCTTTTGTGGGAGTCTACGCAGTTATGACACACTATTCAGCTATGTTCGACAACAAGCCGCTGCTATCCTGCCTGCGTACCTCCCGGATCTCTTGTTCAATCGATCAGCCCTTCACAGATCCGACCATGGCACCCTTCGCAAAATGCTTCTGCAGGAATGGATACACGAGCAATATTGGCACCGTTGCCACGATAACCGCGGCCATTTTTAAGGTTTCTGCCGGAGGGGCAACCGTAAGCACGTCGGCCTGCAGATCGGTATTATTCGCATTGAGCAGCATATTTTGCAGCATAACCTGAATCGGCCATTTGGAGGCATCCGTAATATAAATCAGTGCATTGAAAAATTGGTTCCAGTATCCAACCGCATAAAATAATCCGAACGCCGCCAGGGAAGGAAGCGATAAGGGCAAAATGATTTTAAACCAAATCGACAAATCGTTACAGCCATCGATCTGCGCAGATTCCTCCAGCTCAACCGGTACACTGTCGAAGAAACCTTTCATCAATATAACATTCCAGCCGCTCGCGAGCGCCGGTATTATGAGTGACCATAAGCTGTTGATCAGTCCAAATTGGCGGACAACCATATAGTTCGGAATGATTCCCGGACTGAACAGGATGGTCAATAAGATCAGCAGCAGAATCAGCTGTCGGCCGCGCAATCTTTTACGGGAAAGCGTATAGGACAGCGCCGCTGTAACAATCAAGCTTAAAGCTGTGCCGACGACAGCCAAATAAGCGCTGACACCGAGAGAATTCGGAAAAGCCTTGGTGGATAGCAAATATTTATAGGAGTCCAAAGACCATTTCTCCGGGAACAAAATAAAGCTTTTCTGCAAATATTCCACCGGATCCGTGAACGAAACAATGAACACATAATAAAGCGGGAAAAATGTCACAATCGTGACCAAGGCCAGAAATAAGATATTGATGATGTTAAACATGCGATCGCCTAAGCTGGATTTCATGAGGAACCTCCTTAAAAGTACGTTGAATACGTATGGCTGTGTTGTTATCTTCTTCTGATCGCTGTTGGTTTCAAGATCAAGGCGAGAACGATTGTAAGCTAGTATACGCCTTCTTCGCCCATCCTTTTGGCGATCCAGTTGGCCATCACGACCATGAGTAGACCAACAACCGACTTGAATAATCCAGCCGCCGTACTGTAGCTGAATTGCGCCTGCTGAATACCGACGCGATAGACATACGTATCGAATACCTCAGCTACCTCGGAAACAGCTCCGTTATACATCAGAAATACCTGCTCGAAGCCGACATCCATCATATGGCCCAAGCGCAGAATGAGCAAAATAATCACGACATTACGGATTCCCGGTAACGTAATATGCCACATTTGGTGCAATCGGTTGGCACCATCGATTTTGGCTGCCTCATACACCTGTGGATCAATCCCGGCCATAGCTGCGAGGAACAGGATGGTTCCCCATCCGCATTCCTTCCAGATGGATTGCAGCGTAAGCATGAGCCAGAACGTATCTGGATTGGTCAACACATCCATCCGGCTAGCGCCGAGTGATTCCAATATTTTATTGACCAAGCCCTCACCCTTCGCAAACAACAGAAAGGTGAGTCCGGCGATAATAACCCATGATAAGAAGTGCGGCATGTACACAATTGATTGCACCAGCCGTTTATAAAGCACACTTCGTAATTCGTTCAGCAGCAAGGAAAGCAGAATTGGTAAAGGGAAAAACAGAACCAAATTCATAATGTTAATCGCCATCGTATTGCGAAACAGCAGCATAAATTCGGGATTGGAAAAGAATCGTTGAAAATGCTCCAAACCGACCCACTCGCTGCCCGTAATCCCTGCGAATGGCGAATAATTTTGAAAGGAGATCACGATGCCTCCCATCGGTATATATTTAAATAATAAGAAGAACAGCAAGCCCGGCAGCGCCAGCAAATATAAGTATTTATCCCTGCGTAGATCGAGGCCAAGACGGCGTAGACGTGTCATCCGTCTTGCACCGGTAGGTACCGTGTTCGTACCGGGGGCAATTCGTGGGTGTTGTGCAGCAGACATGGCTTTACCCCTTTCTTTGCGAAATCAATTTAACAGCATGTTCCTCATAATCGAAGTATTTGCCTTCTAGCAGACCGATTAATGTATTCGTCACTTTGACTTCTACATGGTTACCCGCCTCTCGCAGCAGTGTGGCAGGTCCTTCCCATAAGTAAGGCGACCAGGTGCAGACACCGAGTGATGTGCCATTCACTAGTACTTCAGCACAATCATGGAAATGGGGGTCCCAGCCTTCAAAGGTAAGCTCAAAGCTTGCCGCATCCGTGGAAGGTGTCACTTCTACATGTTGTGTAAACGAGAAAACACCAGCATAATACGGATAGCCGTCATACGGCCCTGCCTGTAAAGGCAGCTTGTGTACCTCTGGACCCGACAGCACTGCCCGATTAGTTTCATCAAAATCGACTTCGAATGGACCTGTCACATACAAGGCATCTACAATGCCATCGCTATCCTGTCCTATCTCTATATCTACGGTAAGCAGATTAATTCCCTCTTGCAGAAGGCTTGTGATCTCCTGGGACCTATTCATATGGTCATAGACAAAGACCGCTTTGAAATTATGAATATCCAGTACATGCCCATTGATTCGAATGACTGCCGAGCCTGCAATGGCACTATCATCCATCAGCATTTCCACCTGTTCAGGCAGCTGCTTCACCACGAATTCCACTGAATAACGTGCTTGAAGCGGGTAGGCTAGTGAGACTTCCATCGGCGTCCCGAAGGTTTGCTGCATCATGACAGGCAGCGCCGAGGTTTCAGCCAAATCAGCACATTGGTCTATGAACGTTTTCACGCCCACGTCAGCACCAACGGCAGAAAAGCCGTCTGCGGATGCAGCTGCATCACTAAGTGTTAACCGGAAAGTATCCAGACGCAGCACATTCGCTTGCTGTGCACGCATATTCCAATCAGCTGACGCATCCAATGTCCACGCCCATGGCTTGCCTGGATCGGATTGCTGTTGGGACAGATTGGCATTGCCGTGGGAAGTACGGACGACCTCAATCAGTCTTGATGCAAATGGCGCTATCGACAGGGGCAGTCCCCACGAGGTGCCTACTTGTGCATATTTGCCTTGCAGATCGACAGCCTCGCCTGTATCCAAGGAGAGCTCACGGAATTCGAGCGAGTAGGATTCAGCAGTAATTGTCTGCTCACCCCACAGATGAGGTTCGATCTGCAATTCAACCTGGCGTTGTATGGATTCCTGATTGCTAATAAATACAAGTGCCTTATTTTCCTCAACAAGACGTGTTTGCAGCATCAAGCCCCATTCACCGCAAGCAGGCTGAAGTCGCACCACCATCGGTTCCAGCTTATCCAGCAGCTCTGTAAAAGGCTTCAACACTTGCTGCTCATCAGCTGACGCTTTAAAAGGAAGGTGGTAAGCGTTATGCTCTCCTTTATACCAATCCTGAAGTTCACCATCGATGGAGTCGTGCTCTTGATATGAGCTTGCGTCAGACTCCGAACTACCCTTTGAGTTCAGTTCCCAAAAGCTTGCCTTTACGCCTCCAGTTAATCCGAACGCTGCTGTAATCTCGGACAAATCCGATGTTAACGAATCAATGGCTTCATAAGGCAGCTGCCCCATACTGATCACCTTGCCACCTTGCTGCAAAAACGTCTGTATGCTTTTCCAGGCTCCGCTTTCCAGATTCGTAAGCGGCGGCAGAACCAATGTCGAGTAGCGCGCGTTACCCAGCTTGATCGTACCGTTGCTGACTTCCGCAGTTGCCAGCAGTTCCGGGTCCAAATGATCAAAGTCTCTGCCCTCAAGACTCAGCTGGTACAAGATACGCACCCACCATGCTCTTAAGCTGCTCAGCCGCTGTTCTTCTACTGTATCGGTGCCGCCATGTGAAAAACCATGGAACGGATTGCCCATACGAGCCCATAACGACGTTATCGGCTCCAGAACTGCAGTCGAAATTACAGCTTCTCCACTGCTCATCACATAGCTGATCCGTCCCGTATAGTCGCCCAGCTTTCGGAAATGCGCCCAATACGGATTTTGCAAAAACTGCGAAGGCGGCGCATCATGCTGGGTCAAGCCGTCAACTGTATAGAAAAAGGCGTGAAAGTTAAAAAAATTCGTTCCCTGAGCAGCCATCCTGTCGATCATCCATCGTGCATCCTGAAGCGTCATCGACCAGCCCACGCTGTGGAAGCATTCGATCAGATTACGTTCCCGTCCTAACTGACGTGCCAGAGAACTGACCATCTTCGCACTGCTCCGGAATTCAAACGCCCTATGATTAAGTATCCACTCCAGCGATCGCCCGAGCTTCTCATGTGCAGTATCACCGGCAGGCACATGACTGAACAATTGGGTCGTGTGTCTTACCGAAGGTACCTCTGCGACATATTCCAGACCGTGCTGCTCGCACCAATCATGAACCTGCTTATGGTACGATTCTCTCAATAGCAGGTGGACTGCCTGATAATAATCGTAACGTATCTTGGCCGCACCCTCTGCCTCGGGGTCCAACAGTGCATGCAGATGCTCCAGTAAATCATAGCCATTGCGCTCAAGGAAAAATCCAGCCAGCTGTGGTGACCATGGAATACTGCCGAGCAGACCGATTTCATCAGTGAACATTCCCTTGATTGTCGTGCCAAAAAACTCTCCCAGATATTTCGCGTATTTCTCATGCGTCAGTCGAATAAACGTTGCCATGGCTTCCCGGTTGCAAGGGTCAACGAACGTACCGTAATATTTAAAATCTTCTATTTCTTTTTCCTGAGCGATAACTACTTCCCACTCACCATCAGGAGCAGTCCAATCCAGCTTTTGAATCGTACGGTAAGTAAAAAAACGTTTTTGATTATAGGCAGTCAGACCGGTTTTTTGAAAAATCGAATCGGCTTGAAAGTTACCTATGGAATCACGGATCGGTATGGCTTCATTCCAATTCCTGCGGCCATCCGCAGTAATGGGGACTGCTTTGGCATAAACAATACGTGCCCAAGGCAGCTCTAACGATAGGTGTTCTCCACCCAGTGCTCTTTGTGTAGTATGTGTGAGCGTGTAGTGCTTGGCCTCCGGATGCTCCAGTGTAACCTCCCCGCCGGCAATACCGCTCGGATAGGGATATTCGTCATACAGCCAGACGTTTAATCCGCGCTTCTCTGCTGCTTCAACCGCAACACGCACCTTTTGAAACCAGGCTTCCGATAAATAAGGAATTTTCAAGCCTTGTCTGGCGCAGATGAATACACCGCCCAAACCTTTATCTGCCATTTCATCGATTTGATACTGAATTTGGCCATCTTCCATTTCACCATTCCAAAACCAGAACGGATGAATACGATCTGCCGCCGCTGGCTGTTTAAACCTCTGCATATCAAACATGATTGAGCTGCCTCCCTGATCTATAATGAGTTCTTGTAGGTTTACTATAAAATACATCCGTTCGATCAACAATCATACTCTTTTGTATCCTTTCCCCACTGCGTGAGATAGCACTTAGACATTTTTGCACGGCTTCAACATCCTTGCAGTACCCATGTCAATCAAGGGCTTGAATAGCAAAAAAACCTTATTCATCAAGGCTTTTTGGAGGATACGTTATTTGCATGGGAAGTCCTGTTTCATCCATCTCCGTGACCCTGGGGAATGCCTGTATATGGCCTCTACTCAGCAGCCCGGAAATAGCTAGCACCAGCGCATCCACAATATCATCCCTTGCCACAGCCTTCCGTGGATAAGCTGCCAATGTGTGTTGGACGATCGTTCGGGCTTGGGGGTACAACATCTCTAGAAGCTTTATGCGTTCTTCATAACCTGCTTCGGTCTGCTTGTTATGCAGCATCGGTGCGCCTGACAATGTGGTGAAGCATAGCTCCGGATGCGACTCTCGCAGCTTCTTAGGAGCTATTGGATTGATCTGCAGCAGCTGGTCGAGCTCCCGGATTTTGGGAATGATAAACCAGGCTTGCTTGGATAACCCACGGGATGTCAGTTGTTTACTAAGCGCATTGGCATCACTATACGAAGACAGATCAAGCAGCTCACGAATTGGTGCCGAAAAAATACTTGAAGCCCTCTTAGGCCGCAGCAGCTGGCGGGCTTCTCGATCACATAACCTCACTCCATTCTCACGGGAAGGCAGTCCTATCGGCATATCGATCAGCAGCAGCTCAGCATCGCCATAGTCACTCCACAGCTCATTCAACTCCGTATATACCTTCGCCGTCCAATTCCCCTCTATTGAAAGTATAACGGCCATCCAGCCTGCTTTACACCCATCAATGCCTACAAAACTTTGTATGGTCATCTCTATTAACCTCTTTATCCTTTTATCTTTGAAATTATCAAGATACGGCAATGTTTGTCCGTTTCCTAAATCTCATATCTAGCATTAACTATAGCAGATTACCAATAAAGGAGGTGAATCTGATGGCAGTTCACACTGACTTGGTTACCATACGCTTTCGCCATAACACCTCACGTGTACCGATTATTACGGGATTTTGCGTGATAGGCAGCGCATCGCCCTGTCGCAATCTGCTAGTCATCAACGGCTCGGTACGACGAGTCAGCAGATGCTTGCGACGCAACGGCTTTGTCCTGCTCAGCAGTCATCGTAACAGCTTGTTGTTTCGGCGTACTCGTCACACACCATCCTGTTAACAGACCAAAAAACCGGTCTCCTTTATTTGAAGGAGAGCCGGTTTTTCAATGTGATGTGTCCCTATCCAACTCCAAGCCATGCCATTCTTGATGAAATTGCTCCAGAAACTGCTCCATCACACGATGTCTATCCTCCGCAATCTGTTTGGCGGTATCGGTATTCATCAAATTTTTCAATTTCAGCAGCTTCTCATCAAAATGCGCAATCGCTGTAGATTTGCCGCTGCGATAAGCTTCTGCTGTCATCTCCTTACGCGGAGACAGCTCTGGATCATGAATAAGCTGCCCTTTCCAGCCTGAATAGGCAAATGTCCGTGCTATGCCAATAGCTCCAATCGCATCCAGACGATCGGCATCCTGCACTATCTGTGCCTCTATCGATACGACTGGAGGATTATGCCCGCCTTTATATGAAATACTTCCTATAATATCCATAACCTGATGAACTACTGCAGGCTCGAGCTCCTGTGCAGCCAGCCAATCGCTAACCTTGGCCATCCCGGCCGCCAGTGATGGATTCAGCTTCTCATCGGCTACGTCATGAAGTAAAGCGGCTAACTCACAGATGAACACATCTGCGCCTTCTTTGCTGGCAAGAAGGACTGCCATTCGGGTTACCCGATCAATGTGCCACCAATCATGACCACTGGAATCATCCCCAAGCTGTTCCCTCGCAAATCGTCTTGCTTCGTCTATTACATGCTGCTGTTCCATAGTTATCCCCTTTTCATCCTATTAATGAACTTTCCCGGTACAACCATCCAAACGAACAAATACGCAAGCGCATATGGTAAAGAAGTATAAATTACCGTATCCGTGCAACTAGGATCGACAGGGAGTGAGCGTATCGTGGCAAGTGGCGTCGTAGACATTCAGGTCTCCAAAGAATTGGCTGAGAACACAATTGTTATTATTTATAATTGCGAAGGCGGGTTGCCCAACGATCTTCACCTCATTCGCGACGGATATGAGGTCACTCTACAGCGAGCCGATCTCGAAGGCAAAGTAAGAGTCGTTCATGAACAAGGAAGCGACTGCTCGTTTAACTATATCGAAGTTGATCCACTGACTGCAAGAAAATTCCGTATGCGTCACGGCAGCCGATTTACACTGGTCTACGATCCGAACGTTAACCGACTTCGTATACGCAGAATCACGACCAGCCATGCTCATGGTTTTCTTGTATCGGAACCGCGCAAACATCGGGATGGCAGTATCATTATCGGCTATACGTTATTGAGCTGGCTCGGTATCCCTAGCACACCAAATATGGTCATTACCGTAGCTAATGGGTCCATCAGCAAGAAGCTGAAGGTTGTAATCCCGGAAAACGAGCTGGAAACCGATTTTCGCCTTACCGCCATCAATATGCGAAGGTTCGGACTGAAACCCGGCAAAAAATGGGGGCTGGTTTACAATCAGTTGACCCAAACCATGAAGGTTATGCCTGTGGCCGCAACGGCATCCCGCCGAATAAGGCCCAGGCTTACCAAACCCACACGCCGTCGATAGTTCGAATCGCAGGCAACCTTTCCGTACCAAACCTTTTCGCTCAATATGGGATTACTGGCATTCATCATGAATATTGTACCGTTAAAGAGCTTCAGTCCGTCGCTGTTCCTTTGGTTGTCGAGCCACGACGGGCTTATTTGTCATGACCTTGACAACCGCCGTTACAATCATCGCGATGATCGAACCGTACAAGGCAACTGCCATATCATGCTGCGCATCCCAAGGATCGCCCTGCGTACCAAGAAATAAAGTACCAATGTCGGGTGCCACGATAAAAGCCGTCCACATTTCGATCAGCTCATAGAACGCTCCACTCCCAAGCACCAACGCCGGAGTCAAATAATACACCCATGAGCCGCTTGGCTTCATCAGCCTTATGATCAGCTCACGAATCGGATAGGCCATCAATAAGCCATAGCAAAAATGAACCACCCGATCGTACTCATCTCTTGGAAATTCAAACAGTGAATGGATCAGCTTATCCACCGGATTCGTGTTATATGAATAATGAGCACCGAACGTATGCAGCGCAAGAAACAGCACAATCTGCAAATAAGACAAATTGGTAAAATGAAACCAGCGATACGTCAACAGAAGTGTCACACCAGCAGCGAAAATCAGCAGGTTTTCCAGCCACCAGCCAAAGCTGTTGTAAGGTTCGATCGACATCCATACCCAGAATATCACATAACTAATGATAAGTCCCTGCAGCAGCCCATTGCGCCTGAACGGGATTTGATCATTGATAAACAACTGATGAAGCATTGTTGATTCCCCCTCTATCTCTCACACATCTACTATTTTCTGTTTCTTCATTATACATAACCTATCCATGATATGGTATTCAGGAACGAGCCTCTATGGTATCCTTAGGAAAATCGGATTTATGAGGAAGAGATCAGATGAAATCAAGACTGAAATACAACATTTGCTTCATTAAACAAGGTGATCGCATTCTATTGTTAAATAGAGAAAAGCCCAGTTGGATGGGCTGCTGGAACGGTGTCGGTGGTAAGCTGGAGCCGGAGGAATCTCCCACACAATCGATGATTCGTGAGATCAGCGAGGAAGTGAATTTGACAGCAGCTGATTATGAGCTTTTCTATAAAGGGATTGTGACCTGGACGGTGGATGGTCAAGATTTGGGCGGTATGTACTTGTATGCAGCTGAATTGCCGACACAATTCCCCTATTTCACCCCGATCAAAACGACAGAGGGTATTTTAGACTGGAAGCAGATTGATTGGATCCTGAATCCTCGAAACCAGGGAGTGGCTTCGAATATTCCTGTATTTTTAAATGCTCTGATTTACGATCCTGCTTGTTATGAACATCATTGTGTCTATAGCGACGGAAGACTGATTCGCCATAATTCAACCCCCATCGAGTTGGTCGCAGAACAGGTAGAAGCTTTCAAGCACTAACAGACAGACAAACAGACAGCTCTCGCTGTCTGTCCAGTTTATCTATGTGAGTGAAACAAATTGGCTTTGCATTAGCGCTCCTGCAGCACGGTCATAAGTCGTTTAACTTCACCGTTCGGGGTTGCAATTGTTTCGTAGACGTTGATACTGAGCGGATATTCCTGTTCGTCAGTGCGCAGGTTATCAAAGGTAATAAACTGCATACCGCTCACCAATCGGTTAACACCGGTAAAATTCAAGGTTTTGACCGATAACAGCTTGCCTGTTGGATCTATGAGCTCCAGCGACATTTTGGAAAAGTCTTTATCCACGATCATCTTCTCCTCACGCTCAATGTCCAGGCTAAGCTTAAGTCTGTACGTATAAGTAATCGGTGATGTAGCAGAGGGCGCGCTCGTGCGGGCCATCAGGGACCAGTCGTTGAGCTTCACTTGGAATGGATAAAAGGATAATTTCTCCGCATCCATAACATCCTGCTGCAAAGCTACAGAATAGGCACCGATAGTGTTCGTCACTGGAGCTGCTGAAGATGCCGTTGTGGAACCATTCGCATCAAGTATTTTCAATACAAATGTACGATCCTTCATATCTATCGGCATCCGATAGGAATAGCTCAATATATAAGCCGTTCCCGGCATAATATCCTGTGCGGTTGTCGTTTGTCGGCTACCGCTGTATGCAGCACCAGATTCGGTCTCCAGCTTCGTTTGAAAAACAGGCAAGGGCAGCGGTTGATCTCCGTTATTGCTTAGCTTGAATTTACCGATCACCGTATTGTAGCCTTCTCCCTCATTCTCATGCATGTGCATCTCAACCAACGAAACGGACATATGAGGGTCTATCGTATCCGACAAGCTGTCAAAAGAGAAGTCAGTGCCATACTGATAAGCCAAGCTTTGTACGGGAAGATCAGCCTGACCGCCTTGCGGCAGCGCAATATTCAATCTACCAATCGAATAACCTACTTGTGTAACTGTTCCTTTGGCATCCATCTGTCTGAAGTTTTCTGAACTTAGCACATTCAAGCTGCTTAATATCGTATCTTTGTCCGTTGAAATCTGGAAATACAGATAGCGCTTTTCTCCCGGCTCCAACGTTATCGCGCCCTGTTCGGCATTTGCCCCGTTGAATAAAGTTGTGTTTACTCCAGCAGCACCGACTCTGCCATCCATACTAAGTGACGGTAACATTTCTTTTTTCGTAGAACGATTCTCCACCAGCAGCTTTACCGTATGGATGGTGCCTTTTGAAGTGCTTTCTTTATGGATCGCTGCCGGCTTATAAATCAACGGTGAATCGATATTCGGAATTTGGAAGGATTCATCCCATGTCTTCTTGGCGGATGGGTCTTGTATGGAGGATAACGCGCCATTCCAGCTGCGTCCCGATACAGGGATGATCAACAGCTCTGTTTCCGTCTTCGGATATGTATACCAATCCACAGATAGCCACACAAGCTCCTTCAATTCGAACGTATCCTTGCGATCAACCACGGCCATGTAGCTCAGCTCTTCATTGGTCTGAGGGCGGATGGCATGAGCATTGAACACACTGGCTTGAAGCATATACTCGGAGCCATCAGCCGCTCTCACCCTCAGCTCCATATCCGGTATGCTTACCACTTTGGAAGCCGTGCTTTTCGCACGAACCACAACGGCAATTCGTTGTCCTTCCGAGGTCGTTTCGTTCAGCACACTTTTAATCTCTACCTTTAAAGTATCATTTAATAGATAGGAGCTCGGCTTGGATATTGAAATCCCTTCAGCGTCTATCGGTAGAATTGTCGCTGCTGGTTCTGCAGCTTCAGCCACAACCGGAGGAATAAAGTGAAACAAGGAAAGAGTAAAACCGACTGCGACCGCTGCTAATTTCATTTTTCTGCTCATGCTGTAATCTCCTTCATCTTGTTATTCAAACTCAGCTTACGGTTTTCTTTCATGATCATCAGACCGACACCTAAGGACAGCACACCCAGCATGAGAACAAGCACGCCGATTTCACTGGCATAATAAGTCAAACTTCCACCACGATAACCGATGCCACGGATAAATTTGAATAGCCATGTAAGAGGAAGCAGACTGCCCAGCATTTGTGCCGAGTGAGGCAGCATTATTGAGGCTACCTGAAACCCTGATAGCATAAAGGATGGATATACGATAGGATACGTTCGCAAGGTAACCTTGGCAGGGTCAGCCGCCGTCCAACCGACGAGCATTCCGATAACGGTCACTACGAGTGTATATAGAATCAACGGTAAGAGAAACGCCAGCGGACTGCCGGCAAACCGTAAGCCTCCAAGCTGCTTCAACACCCCGAATACAAGAAGCAAGCTGATGGTTGAGCTCATCGCATAAGGCAGCACTCTCAGCCATAAGCCGATCGGATGCGTGAGCTCCTCTTGTAGTTTACCCTCAAGGCGTAATCGCGGTACGATCGCGGCTGCTCCGCCAATTGTAATTCCAAGCGCCGTTACATTCACGAATCCGATAACCATGAATGCGATAAAATCGGATGTCGGATTGTACAGCAGCCTTTGCTGCATCGAAAGAGGGGCAATAATCGCACCCGCAGCTTCATCCGATACGCCCATCGCTTTCAACTTGCCCATCGAAGTTGTCGTGTTCTCTACGGTGAACAGCTCCTGAACTCCATTACGGATATTGCTAACAGCAGCAGGCATCGAATTGTCGATCAAAACCCCCACATTCACCTGCTTGCCCTGGAGTCGAAGCTGCTCCATTCCCCGAGGCAAATAAATGACTGCCATATAAGCTTCATTCGCCATCAATGTATCCGGTGTTACTGCATAGTGAAACACATCGACGACATTCATATATTGAGAAGCATTGATTTTATCTGTAAATTGTCTGCTGTACAAGCTGTTATCTTCATCTACCACAGCAATCGGAGCCTCATTGATCTGGCTGTTTTGAAACAAGTAACCAAATAGTGCCGATACGAGCAGTGGAACGATTAAAATAATAAGTACAAACTTGCCTTGCAGCACAAATTTCCATTCATCGAGCAGAGATTTCATCTATATGCACCTCCGCCGTCATCCCGGGGAGTAATTTATCGATCCGATCTACCTCAATGCGAGCCTGAAACATCGTAAGATCAGCTGTTCCTTTCTCCCGACTCATCCTTAAACCGGCAAACTGCGGAGCAGCTGTAACAAATTGAATTCGTCCAGTCAATTGATCCGGAAGTGCTGCAAAACGTACAGGAACCGTGCCTTCAGGCTGCAGCTTCGTCACCTGGCGCTCATCTACATACATATCAAAATACAATTTCCCGGTTTCCAGCACGATTAATGGAGTCCCCGATCCGACATTTTCTCCTGCTTTGGGAATAATTCTGGCCACTTTGCCATCAACAGGGGCTTTCAATACCATTCTTTCCTTTTGCACCTGCAGGGATTGTAAAAGAATGTTTTGCTGCTCCTGCTGCTTGATCAGTGCATCCAAACCTATTCGTTGATTCGTAATGTCCTGCCCCGTCAGCATATTCTGCTCCAATATCGCATTGGCTTTATCTGTCAATAACGATGCCTGCTGCTTATCCTGCTGAGAAGCACCATTAAGCATTTTGTTCAATGCCTGCTGCTGCTGGTCCCGCGCGTTTTCCAAGGTGGACAGCTGGCTGCGTGCATTTTCCAACGCATCACGATGGTCCTTGTAGGCGTATGGATTGTTATCATATGTATCTTCAATATTGAGCAATTGATTGTACAGCTTCAACGCGTGGGTATGTGCTTCGGTTGCTGCAGCTACCGCGAGCTTCTGACGTTCGATATCCTCCGATCGCGCGCCTTCAAGCACCTGCTCCTGTGAGGTCCTGGCCTGCTCCACCCCAATTTGCGCCTGCTTCAGGGCATTGCCCCGCTTATCCTGTGCGACATTCAACGCATCTTCACTTTGTTTTACCTTGATGGCTGTTACCTCTATGTCCGCCTGCGCCTTTTGCAGCTGTAAATCGATATCCGTTGGGTCAAGCGTCATCAGTACATCGCCTTTGCTTACCTTCATTTCTTCTTTTGCCGCCAAATCAATGATTTTACCACCCACGCCTTGAAACGACACATTAACCTGTTCCGCCGTCAAAAGACTCCCCTTATGTTTTGCTGCCAGAGACACTGCATCTTTTCCCTCAGCAGCGAGCAGGTATCCTCCGCCCCCTAGTGCTGCGCCCAATACCAGCAATAGTATCAAATTCCGTTTCATACGATTCCTTCTCCCCTCATGATGTCTAGTGTGCAGCCTGCAATCCCTTGAAAATAAATCGGAGCGTATGCTCGACTACTTCTTCCAACTCATCCTTGTCCTTGATATCATCCTGCACAAACACAGGATCGAAAAAAGAGTGGACACGCGAAAAAATTAACGTACCTACAATAAAATTCAGCGTATGCCTCAATGATTCATACTCAAATTGTCCCTGCTCTTTCCCCGATATCAATATTTCTCTCAAAGGCATCCATAAGGCAAACACACATTTCTGCAGCTTTTCCGCTCTCGGACTTTGCATCATAATTTCCTGCTGTAATATGTTGATCAGCTCCGGCTCCTCCCTACGAAATCGTACGAATTCTGTAATGAACCTCCGTAAATCCTGTTCAGGATCAGACAATACGAAAGGCTCCTGCAAAAATTGCGGCGCAAATGTATCATACAAAGCCAACAATACGTTCTCCTTGCCACCAAAATGATACGATACCAACGCCAATGCAACACCTGCTTGATCACATATTTGACGAACCGTTGTCCCCTCAAAGCCTTTTTGAGCAAACAGCACCTTCGCTCCATCCAAAATTTTCAGTTTTACATCCTTGCTATCCTGCATCATTTCAGCCTCCTTTGATCTATCAAATATCATTGTTTATGAGTTGAACGTTTGTTTTGAACAATTGTTTTGAACGTTTGTTCAAATTGCTTATAATTGGATAATACACCCGTTGATGCCCCTTGTCAATCTATAAATCAGCATAAAAAAGAAGCACTCCATAGCTTTCATGGTAGGTGCTTCTGCTTGGTCAATGCCGCGGATATCATCTCTAGCAATCGGTTCAGGTCAATCGGCTTCGTGTCAAAATCATCACAGCCAGCTGCGTATGCCTTTTCCTGATCTGATATCATCGCATGGGCAGTTAAAGCAATGACTGGTATATCTCTTAGCTTGGATCCTGTGGGGGTCCGGGAATCAGTCCGCGAATCTCTGCCATTAGTGAATCCCTATCGAACGTTCCTTTTTGCAAAATATCCTTCACATAACCATTCAGCTTCAAACGGTCCTCTGCAGTAACTGCTTTCGCAGTTACTACAACAATGGGAATGTGACACCACTTCTCGTGCTCACGCAGCTCAGAGAGAAATTGAAAACCGTCCATATCCGGCATCATCAGGTCCAAGAGAATCAAATCCGGGATTTTGTGCTCCATGCCATTTAACGCAGTCCGTCCGTTATTAGCCTGGCTTACGTCATAGCCTTCTTTGGTTAACATTTTGGTCATCATTTCACTTGAAACCACATCGTCTTCAATGACCAATACGGAGTGATCCTGATGATTCGAAACAAATTTGTCCAATACCTTGATCATCTGCTCCCGATTCACCGGCTTGTTCAAAAACTCGGATGCACCCAATGAATAGGCCAAATGCTTGTCATTCGTTAATGAGAGGATAATAACAGGTATATTTTGCAAATCAGGATCATTCTTGAGTAAGGAAAGTACAGTCCATCCGTCCATACTTGGCATCAAAATATCCAGACAGATTACCTTCGGACGGATTTTTCTCGCAAGACTCAAACCTTCCTGCCCACTTTCAGCAAACGCTAATGTCCAGCCTTCCTTGGCCAAATAGCGCCGCATCAGCTGCTGGTTGGCAGGCTCATCGTCAATGAGAAGGATGCTCGCTTGCTCAAGCTCCATTGGCAGCTTATTCAGGAATGCCGGTGATACAGAATCAGCCTGCGCAGAAGCCTGGAGGGGAAGCCAGCAAGTGAAGGCACTTCCCTGACCGAGCTCACTGCGAACGGAAATCGTTCCTCCCATTAATTCGCAGAACCGTTGGCTGATCGCTAAACCGAGTCCAGTCCCACCATATTTACGGGTTGTCGACGAATCCGCTTGTGTGAATGGTTGAAACAGCTTGTCTATCTGTTCAGGTGTCATACCGATTCCCGTATCTCTGACGCTAAAAGAGCAGCCTGGACGATCATCACGGGTTTCATAGCTAACCTCGATATACACAGTGCCTTCTTTAGTAAACTTGGCAGCATTACTTAATAAATTAAATAAAATTTGTCTCAGCTTCGTTACATCACTTATAATCTCGCCTTCAACATTATGAATCTCCACACGATTTCCATTCGCTTCCACCAGTGGCTTCACCGTAGTCATAACATCATGAATCAAGCTTGTCAGATCACAGGACTCAAAGTACATATCCATCTTACCAGCTTCAATTTTCGAAATATCGAGTATATCATTAATCAGCTCAAGCAGATGTTTGCCCGACTTGTTGATTCTCCCCAGATCCTCCACGAAGACCAATTCGCCGATTTCCTCCGCTTCTTCCATCAGCATTTCACTATAACCGATTATCGCATTGAGAGGTGTCCTCAGCTCATGGCTCATGTTTGCAAGAAATTGACTCTTGATCATATTCGCTTGAATAGCTTCATCATGGGCTCTTCCCAGCTCCGCTGTGCGCTCGGCCACGAGGTCTTCCAGATTGTCATTCAACCGTCGCAGCTCCTGATTGATGTAATAAATTTCACGAGTTTTTTGCTCCGTTATTTTTTCGGCTTCCTTACGGGCGGCTTTTTCTCGTTCGAGCTGTCTGCGAAGCATCGCAATTTCATCCATGATATCCTCCCCGCTTTGTTAGAGTAAATCGGGCAGTATTCACTGGGCCATTTGATAAATCCTCCCGTTGGATGTCCACAGCTTCCCCATAATGCTGGATGGAACCAAGAATTAAACCCTCAGCAAGATCAGCGAAGGGACGAGATGAACGATAGATCATCACCAATACGTCGGGACCGCTAGTTTCATATTCGAACCCGGGCAGCTCGGCATCCGGATACAGCTTCAACACCTCAACATGAATATAGCTGTCAATCTTTAACAAGAACTCGAACAAGGTCCGGTTCGTATCTACAAATTGCGGATACATTTCAACCAATTGAACGAACAAATATTCACCAAATACTTTAACCAAATCAGCAACAGGTATGCCCGATTGCTCGCTGAGCATAACAACAAGCTGAATCATTTCGCTGTGATCATATGTACCTAAAGTTGTATAGCTTCCTCCGGAAGGCAATTGAGCATTGGTGATGATCGTATCGAGAATTTTCAAAGAAAACTTTTGCTCTACCATTTCGATAAATACCGTGAACACAATCCCCTTCATTTATACAACCTCCTCGTTACAAAAGTTAACAGCGCTATCATGAAATAAGTCAATGAATACATCCACAATCTGTGGGTCAAAATGTTTCCCGCGCTGATTTTCCACTTCAGTGATCGCTTCCTGAGGCGTCCACGTTTTTTTGTAAGGACGTTCATGCGTCAATGCATCATAGAAATCAGCAAGCGCGACAATTCGTGCTTCTATTGGAATAGTCTCACCGCTTAATCCTTGTGGATAACCTGTCCCGTCCCATTTTTCATGATGAGAGCCGGCAATAATTTCTGCCATTTTCAAAACCGCAAAGTAGCTTCCTTCCAAAATACTGGCGCCGATGGTCGTATGCAGCTTCATCCGTTCGAACTCCTCAGGCTCAAAGCGACCCGGCTTTAACAGCAGTTCATCGGGAATACCGATTTTACCGATATCATGAAGCGGCGCTGCCATTCGGATCATCTCCACCTGCCGAGCAGGAAGTCCCAATCGATCAGCAATCAAGCCCGACAGCCGCCCAACTCGTTGTGTATGCTGACCGGTCATATCGTCACGATACTCTGAAGCGCGACCAAGCAATTGCAAAATTTCTGCTTTCGCTTGCCGCAGCTCTTTCATTCGCTCTTGTACGCGTTCCTCAAGCAGCTCATTTTGCTGCTGAAGCTGCAGATGGAGATATCTCGTTCTTAACAAATTATGAATGCGAAGAACAACCTCGGTTCGATCAAACGGCTTTGTCAGAAAATCGTTAGCGCCTGCTTGCAGTGCCATTTTTTTGGCTTCTGGCGTTATATCAGCCGTAAGCACAAGAACCGGTAAATAGCTGTCTTTATTGGTATGTTCACGGATCAAGCGCAGTACCTCGAACCCATCCATTTCCGGCATGTGCAAGTCAAGCAGCACAATATCCGGGTCCAGCTGTTCAATTAAAGGCATAGTCTGACGAGGGTTCGTGCTGCTGTTCAGGTTCTTGTATCCTGCGCGGTCCAGAATCCGTTCCAGGAGACTCAGATTATATTCCTGGTCATCAACAATCAATATTTTTGCCAGCTTAAGGCTTTCCTCTACCATACTTTCGCTCCATTCGGTTGTTCACTAGCCTGTAGACTCTGTATCCTCATGGGTACAAAAAAGGCTTGCTCTACATCACCAGCAGATAAGGGTTTACTGTAATAAAAGCCTTGTATTTCCTGACACTCATTATCCAGCAATATATCAAGCTGATCCTTAGTCTCAATCCCTTCTGCAATGACTTCCATATTCAAATGCTTCGCCATCGATATGATTGTTGCGACAATCGCTCTGTCGTTGTCATCGCTGGTTATATCGGTAATAAAAGAACGATCGATTTTGAGCTTATGAATCGGATATAGCTTTAAATAACTTAACGAGCTGTAGCCTGTCCCAAAATCATCGAGGCTGATCCGAATGCCGCTATCACTTAATTCATTCAAAATCTCCGAAGATATCGAAGCATCCATCATCATGCTTTCCGTAATTTCCAGCTCCAGAAATTGGGGCTCAAGGCGTGTTTCTTCGAGAATTTTCTTAATCTGAGTCACCAGATTTGTCTGATGGAACTGCTGAGAGGACAAGTTAACAGAAACAGGAATCAATGGCCCTCCAGCATCATGCCAGGCCCGCATTTGTGCACAAGCCTCACGTAGCACCCATGTTCCGAGTTCATAGATCATTCCTGTCTCCTCGGCTATGGAGATAAACATTCCTGGCGGCAGCATACCTTTGGTTGGATGCATCCATCGTACCAAGGCTTCAACGCCAATCATACAATTATCACTCGGGCGAATTTGCGGCTGGTAATAAAGTAGAAACTCATTACGCTCGATAGCTTTTCGCAAATCACTTTCCAGCTCTATTTTTTCCTGAAGCTCGTAATCCAGCTTGCTTGTGAACAGGAGATAGCCGTTTTTTCCGTTTTTCTTGACCTCGTACATCGCCGTATCTGCATGTTTGAGCAGCTGCACATCATCGGCTCCATGCTGAGGATAAATAGCAATCCCGATACTGGCTGTAATGTAGAAATCATTGTCCTTAAGTCGGTATGGCAGCTGTACAGCCTCGATAATTCGTTCTGCAATTTCAACTGCTTTACTTTCATCATAACTGTTGTCGCATACGAGAGTAAATTCATCACCGCCGATTCGAGCCAGCGTCACTTTATAGTTTTCTACGCTTGTCCGAATGCGCTCACACATTTCTTGCAGAAAAATATCTCCGTAGGTATGTCCCAACGAATCATTAATGATCTTGAATCGATCAATATCCAGCACCATAACCGCAAAAGTCAAGTCCGTTCCCTGGGCTGCCTCGATGGCTTCCGTAAGCACTTGATTAAACCTTCTCCGGTTTGGTAGTCCTGTCAGCTCATCATGATAAGCAAGATGCTGTGCCATTTCCTTCGACTGTTTCTCTTCTGTAATGTCCTTGGCGATAATATGATTGCCGACAAGTCTCCCCTTAATCTCTACAGGCACGTTTATAATACTCAAATCGAACCGTTTTCCATTAGCTATTAATGCGGTCTCATAGCTTTGCGGATGCTTCTTGAACGATTCGTAATAAAATTTTTTTGTATTTTCTCGTTCCTCTTCCGTTATTTGCAACCCGATATGGGAAATATGTTTATTAATGAAGTCTGCTTCCTCTAGCCCTGTTATTTGGGTCACAGCACGGTTAAAGCCCATAATATTACCATGAATATCGACCGATACAATGCCATTAGAGTTATTCTCATACAGGGAATGGTACCATCTTTCGTGTTCCAAAATCGTTGAATCTTTATGAGATAATCGTTTATTTATGTAAATACCGAACAATGTGAATCCAATGGTAATCAGTGTCCCTGCTGCAATGATATAAGCCAGGATCCCCTGTTCGATCTGCATGCCAGATGCAATCACAGTCTTTTCCCCATGATAGAACTCAGCCGCTGCCATTCCGATATAATGCATGCCAGCTATTGCCGCTCCCATCACGAGTCCGCTTATCAACTTATAAAAAACGATATAGCGGGACTGGTTCTCGCGAAAATAAAATAGCAGCCAAAGTGCCGCGCTAGAGGCTACGGCAGCTACCAGTATAGAAATACCAACCAACCAGAAATTGTATGTAATATCAACCATCATTGCAGCCATCCCGATATAATGCATGCCACAAATACCTGCAGCCATACAAACACCGGCAGTGACCAATTGACGGACTCTCTGTTCATTATTACTAACGATGTACAAGGCAATATACGAAGCTGCTATAGCCAGGACAACGGATAACACCACAAGCTCGATATGGTAGGTAACCTCCATCTGTAAAGAAAATGCCAGCATTCCGACAAAATGCATAGACCAGATACCCAATCCCATTAAACTGGCTCCACAAATTAGCCAGAGAGCCCGTGCTTTTCCCTTAGTGAAACTAATAGTTCCAGCCAAATCCAATGCAGAATAAGAGGCTGCTCCTGCTATTATATAAGAAATAATAACGATAAGCGGGTTGTAAGTACCATGAAGATGTTCCATTCTGTTCCCCTTTCAAAAAAAGCACATACTAAAATCCATTATACACGATGAATCTAAAAAATTTCTGAAAATTTAACTTAAATTTTAGAAAAAAAAGACTGCTCCATAGTCTCATAGACTCTTGGAACAGCCTTGCAATTTGTATTTATACTCTTTTCAGACGTACAAGGAAACTTTGGTAATCCCCCTGCAGTGCTGGCAAGACAAAACCTCCATACATCAGTTCATCGCCACCATATACTTCATCGGTCCCCAACCAGATATATTGGGAGTCTGCATCAAGACCTTTAAGCTTGATGCGCTCTGTCGGCTCATTAGGCTCACATAAAATTTGGAAATAGCATACCAAGCAATCCTGCCCATCCGTGGATACAAACATCCAGGCAGCAGTATTCCCTTCAAAGGGGCTTAGCAGCCGATAAAAAGAACCAAATTGAACGAATTGACGCAGTTCTTTATACATGGCTACCTGATGCTTCGCAAGCTCTCGTTCATCAGACGTAAATTTCGTTAGATCCAGTTCATAGCCAAAATTTCCTGACATCGCGACATCCCCCCGCATTTGCAGTGAGGTGTTGCGATGCACCTGATGGTTAGGAATTGCTGACACATGGGCTCCCATCGAGCTGATCGGATAGACGATACTCGTCCCATACTGGATTTTCAAGCGGGTCACCGCATCGGTATTGTCACTTGTCCAGGTTTGGGGCATATAATGCAAAATTCCTGGATCGAATCGTCCTCCGCCACCGGAGCAGCTCTCGAACAAAATATGAGGGAAAGCGGATGTAATACGCTCCATCACTGAATATAGACCAAGCATGTAGCGGTGAGCCGTTTCTCTTTGGCGCTCGGGAGGTAATGAAGCTGAGCCGATTTCGGTCATAGATCGGTTCATATCCCATTTGACATAAGTGATTGGGGCACTGTTAAGTACTCCCGACACTGTATTCACGATATAATCACAAACCTCGGAACGCGATAAATCGAGAATCAGCTGATTTCTACCCTCGGACCTCGTTCGATTCGGTACATGCAAGCACCAGTCTGGATGCGCCCGATACAGCTCACTTTCGACAGAAACCATTTCAGGCTCGAACCATAAACCGAACTGCATGTCCAGCTTGGTGATCCGCTCAGCCAGGTTCCCTAATCCTTCGGGGAGCTTCTCCAGATTAACAAACCAATCGCCTAAAGAGGTTTTATCATCGTTGCGCTTTCCGAACCAACCGTCATCGAGCACAAACAGCTCAATCCCGAGCTCTTTGCCGGCTTTTGCGATTTGCTCGATCTGATCCGCCGTAAAGTCAAAATACGTCGCTTCCCAGTTATTGATCAATACAGGTCGTGACTGGTCACGGAAATTTCCCCTGCACAGTCGCGTGCGATATAACTCATGATACGTCTGTGACATCCCGCCAAGCCCGTTTGCAGAGTGAACCATCACCACTTCCGGCGCTTGAAAAGACTGCCCGGGCTCCAGCAACCAGCTGAAATCAAATGGATTAATACCCATGCCTACACGTGTCGTATTAAATTGGTCTACTTCCACGGAGGCGAGAAAACTACCGCTGTACACAAGGCTGAATCCATACACGTCACCATGATCCTCTGTGGAGCCCTTCGCCAGCAAAGCAATGAATGGGTTCTGCTGATGACTGCTGCCACCGCGGCGGCTTTCAATGGATTGAGTGCCAGGGACGAGCGCTCTCTTCTCTACATACCGCTCTCGTGCCCAAGCTCCTGATAGCTGCAGCAGGTCATAGCCGCTATCGGCCATATCGATACTCATGCTGAGCACACGCAGCACCTTGAGCGTTTGTAGTCCTTCGTTGATCAAACGAACTGAACGCGTAAGCACATTATGATTTTCATAAACTGTATAAGTTAATACCGCCTTGAGCCCAGTCAACCCATCTATCAAAGTGATCTCAAGTGTCTGTGCTTCAGCTGCATGCTCAATATAGGTAGATGGAAGTCCGTCCAGAGTTGGCTTACCAGCTATAATACGGTGTGATTCGTACTTGAAATCCGTTATTGTGGAGCCATTCTCCAGCTGAATCTGAATCGCAGGTTGACGGTAATCAGAATTCCCATAGGCCGGGTACTCCTGCGGCAGCCAGTCAAGCGAATAATCTCGATCAGCAGGATCCGGATTTGGAGAAAAGGACCGGTCTCTCCCGAGTTGAAGCCAATGTGAAGCTTTTAGATGATTTATTTTCCGGCCCCAATACAAGTGGACCAAGTAACCTGATTCCAATACTTGAAGGCCATAGCTCGTATCAGCAGCCTGAAGATGAAACAACTGCTGCTCTGCGTCAAATTGAATCCCCATGTGAACACACACCTTTTTATAAAAAATGATCTACAAGGAGTATCCTACAATGTTCGATCGCATCTGTTAATGGATAATTGCAATGTCGTATGGACAAATGTAGGATTATCAACAAAAAAAGCCCGGAGCAGCGAGGCCCCAGGCTTGTGTACATCGATCTTATTTTTTACCCAATACATGAATCGGGTGTCCCAATAATACTTCAGCTGCATCCATCGTAATTTCACCCAATGAAGGATGTGCATGAATCGTAAGCGCGATATCCTCAACAGTAGCACCCAATTCGATGGCCAAAGCCAATTCGGCAATCATGTTAGAGGCTTGCTTACCGACAACCTGTCCGCCCAAGAGCAGACCTGAATCCTTGTCACCGATCAGCTTTACAAAACCGTCAGAGGTATTCATCGTCAATGCACGGCCATTTACACCAAATGGGAACTTGCCCACAGTTGTATTTTTGCCTTGTGCCTTGGCTTCTGTTTCACTCAAGCCTACACTTGCAATTTCTGGATCAGAGAATACTACAGCTGGAATACATTTATAATCAATTACACTTGGTTGTCCAGCAATTACTTCAGCCGCCACCTTACCTTCGTAAGAAGCCTTATGCGCCAAAGCAGGACCTGCGACAATATCACCAATTGCATAAATATGCGGAACATTAGTTTGGCATTTTTCATTGATTTTGATCAAACCACGTTCACCCACTTCAACGCCTGCCAATTCAAGCGACAGATCGCCATCGGTGTTCGGGCGACGTCCAACTGTTACCAGCACGTATTGTGCAGTAACCTTTTTCTCCTCGCCTTTGACTGTGAAGGTAACGGTAACGTCTTTATCCGTTTGCTCGCAGCCTTGAGCCAAAGCTTCTGTGAATACCTCAACATTGCCTTTTTTCAAGCCACGGCCAACCAGATTGGATAGTTCCTTTTCAAAGCCTGGCAATATGGAGTCAGAGCCTTCCAGAACTGTAACCTTTGTACCCAGTCTCGAATAGGTTTGTCCAAGCTCGATACCGATGTAGCCGCCGCCGATGACGATCATGCTTTCCGGAACCTCTTTCAGATCAAGCACTTCGGTGGAGGAAAGGATACGACCGCCATAAGGGAATGCCTTTAATTCAATAGGGCGCGAGCCTGTTGCAATGATGCAATCGCTGAAGCGGAAACGAGCTGTTTCATTATCATTGAAGCAGCGAGCTTCATTTTCATTAATGAACAAGGCTTCGCCATTGAATACCTGAATATTGTTACCTTTGAGCAGTTGGCCTACGCCACCTGTCATCTTTTTCACAATACCGGATTTCCATTCCTGTACCTTTGTAAAATCAATCTTGACGCCTTCGGAAACAATTCCGATAGATGAGTTATGGCTTGCTGCCTCGAACTCTTCTGCAGCATGAATTAAAGCTTTGGATGGAATGCAGCCACGGTTTAAGCATACACCTCCGACTTCCGACTTATCTACGATCAGAACACTTTTACCCAGTTGAGCGGCACGAATAGCAGCCACATACCCACCGGGACCTGCACCGATGACCAACACGTCGATTTCTACAGATGCATCGCCAACTACCATTTGTTACACCTCCATGATTAATAGCTCAGGATCAGCCAGCAATTGCTTGATATAGTTCAAAAAGTTTTGAGCGGTTGCACCATCGATAATCCGATGATCGAAGCTTAAGGAAAGAGCCATTACCGGAGCGATGACGATCTCACCATTCTTCACAACCGGCTTCTCTGTAATACGTCCAGTACCCAGGATTGCCACTTCAGGGAAATTGATAACAGGTGTGAAGAACATGCCGCCAGCCGAACCAATATTCGTGATCGACAGCGTGCCGCCTTTCATTTCCGCTGCTGACAACTTGCCATCACGACCGCGTGCTGCCAAATCCTTGATAGCTTCAGCGATTGTCCAAATATTTTTACGATCCGCATCCTGAATAACAGGCACGATCAAGCCATTATCCGTATCGGTTGCGATACCAATGTTATAGTACTTTTTGTAGACAATTTCGTTCTTTTCTTCGTCGATCATCGCGTTCAAAGCCGGGAATTGACGCGCCGCTGCAACCAGAACCTTTACAATGAAAGGGAGGTAAGTCAGCTTAACGCCTTTTTTCTCAGCAATTGGTTTGGACTTCGCACGAAGGGCAACCAGTTGAGTTACGTCTACTTCATCCATCAAGGTTACATGTGGAGCTGTATAAACGGATTTAACCATCGCGTTCGAGATCGCTTTGCGAATACCTTTGAATGGAACGCGTTCTTCGATGCGTTCACCGCTAACTGCTGCCGCTGCGCTTGAAGCGACTGCCGGCTTGCTCGGCGCTGCTGCTGCGTTCGAAGTTGCTTCCGCACCATCCGCTGGAGCTTCGCTTCCAGCGGATGGTGCTGCCGCGGCTGTGCCTCCGCCTGCGGCAAATGCGAGAACATCTTCCTTGGTCACGCGGCCGTTAGGGCCGCTTGCTGTGACCAGCCCGATGTTCAAGCCTTTCTCGCGAGCGAGCTTGCGCACGCTTGGCGTAGCCAGTGCTTTACCGCCGGCTGCTGCATCGGCTTGAGCTGCGCCTTCAGCCGGTGCTCCGCCTGCCAGCGGCGTATCCAGCTTCGAGTTCGCGACATTAGCCGCGACCGCTCCGCCAACTGCACACTCGGCAGCTTGATCATCGCTCTTCGCTGCTGGAGCAGCCTCAGCTGGAGCTGCCGGAGCCGCACTCTCACCGTGACCTGCTTGCTGTGGAACCTCTCCAGAAACCTCGATCGTAGCGATCAGATCGCCAATCGTACAAACTGTGCCTTCGGCAACTTTGATTTCGACGATCTTGCCTTCAACAGGAGAAGGTACTTCTACTGTTGATTTATCGTTTTGGACTTCCATAATGATGGTCTCATCGTTGACGACATCGCCTGGCTTTACAAGCCATTTGACGATTTCACCTTCGTGAATGCCTTCACCAAGCTCCGGGAATTTATATTCAAATACCGCCATATTGTAACCTCCTAAAAGTTTTCGTAGAAAACTTACTTCGTAAGCATTCCCTATAGAGTTTTGCGTAGCAAAACTTACTTCGTAATCCTAAAAATCCAATACTTTGTTCAGTCCAGCAATAATACGGGCCGGATTAGGAAGCCATTGGTCTTCAACCTGTGAGAATGCATATACGGTATCCGGAGGTGTTACACGAAGTACAGGAGCCTCAAGGTGCAGAATCGCTTTTTCGTTAATTTGTGCAATTACTTCAGCAGCAATACCGGACGATTTTTGTGCTTCCTGTACAACGATAGCGCGGTTCGTTTTCTTGATCGATTCCACGATTGTATCGATATCAAGCGGCATCAAAGTACGAAGATCAATGACTTCTACCTTGGTTCCACGAGTTTTTTCGATTTCTTCAGCTGCCTTCAAAGAAGTATGCACCATAGCGCCGTAGGTAATAATGGTAACATCAGAACCTTCGCGAACTACTTTGGCTTTACCAATTTCCACTGTGTAATCGCCTTCCGGCACTTCAGCACGGAAAGAACGGTACAAGTTCAGATGCTCCATGAAAAACACAGGATCATTGTCGCGGATAGCCGCAATCAGCAGGCCCTTGGCATCATAAGGATTGGAAGGAACCACTACTTTAATTCCCGGTGTTTGAGTTAACAAACCTTCCAGCGGATCTGTGTGCAGCTCAGCTGCTTTAACGCCGCCACCAAAAGGAGTACGGAATGTAATTGGCGCATTGTAACGACCGCCTGAGCGATAACGCATCCGTGCTGCCTGAACACAAATCTGGTCTAATGCTTCATAAATAAAACCGACAAATTGGATTTCAGCAACCGGGCGAAATCCTTGAATCCCCATACCCACTGCCAAACCACCGATTGCGGATTCAGCCAAAGGCGTATCGAATACACGTTCCTCGCCAAATTCAGCCTGTAGACCTTCCGTTGCACGGAATACACCGCCGACTTTACCAACATCTTCACCGAATATGACTACGTTCGGATCGCGTTCCAACTCAACACGCATTGCATCCTTGATCGCTTGAATCATTGTCATTTGTGCCATGGCTTACTCTTCCTCCCTTTTACTTTGAATAATCTGCTTTTTGCTCTTCCAGATGGGACGGTGTTACTTCAAACATGCTATCGATCAAGCCGGGAATCGTCATTTTCTCCACAGCTTCTGCTTTTTTAATGGCGTCAGCAACTGCTTGCTTCGCTTCTTCTACAACCTTGGCTTCTTCGTCTTCCGACCACAAGCCCTTGGCTGTAACGTATAAACGGAAACGGTTCAAAGGATCTTTGGTTTGTTCCCACTCCGTGCTTTCTTCTTTTGTACGGTACTTGGACGGATCGTCACCGGACATGGAATGCGGCAAGAAACGGTATGTGATCGCTTCGATCAATGTCGCGCCTTCTCCATTGCGTCCACGCTCAGCAGCATCCTGAACGGCTTTAACTACAGCCAGAACATCCATACCATCTACCTGCACGCCTACAATACCCGCTGCTACTGCTTTATGAGCAACAGATGCTGCTGCGGTTTGCTTGGAGAATGGAGTCGTGATGGCATAGCCGTTATTTTGCACAACAAAAATCGCAGGAAGTTTAAATGCACCTGCAAAGTTCATACCTTCATAGAAATCGCCTTCGGACGAACCGCCGTCACCTGTATAGGTAATGGATACACGTTTTTCTCCGCGTTTTTTGAATGCCATGGCAACGCCCATTGCATGAAGAATTTGTGCACCGATAATGATTTGCGGCATAAGTACATGTACATTTTCCGGAATTTGTCCGCCGTGCTGATGACCGCGGGAATATAGGAATGCCTGATACATCGGAAGACCATGCCATACGATTTGCGGCATATCGCGATAACCCGGACATACAAAATCATCTGAATTTAAAGCAAATTCGCTACCGATCATTGTTGCTTCCTGACCCGATACTGGAGCGTAGAAGCCAAGACGGCCTTGACGGGTTAAGTTAACTGCCCGTTGATCCCAAGTACGCGTAAATACCATACGTCTCATTAATTCTTTTAACTGCTCGTCACTCAATTTCGGCATTTCTTGCTCATTTACGACAGTGCCGTCAGGCGCTAGAACGGATAAAGGCTGTACCTCGGTTACAGCTACTTCATACGGCTTACTCATGTACATTCACCTCAATAGTAGGATTTCAATGCCATTAAAGCTGGAATTCTGTTATAGTAGTATTATAAACCTGTTTTCACTCAGAACACAACTACTTACTTGAAAAATATGATTTTTATTAGTCCCACCCTATATAACAGTTTTAAAAAATATATAGTACAGATTAATAAAATCCACAAAACTATACTAATACAACAGGAGGAACCCCCTATGGACGAAGCCATTTATTATAAACGAACGATTGTAAAAGAACAGGTACCCTCTACCTCATTGGGTCAAGAAAGGCCAGTTCGAATCCTCTTACCGCCTGGTTATCAGGAGCTAAACACATATCCTGTCATATATTGTCAGGATGGTGAGCAATTTTTTAATTTTGGACGCATCGCTACACTCATGAACCATCTGATTTATGATGAGGGAGTTCAGCCTGCGATCATTGTTGGCGTCGATGTTGACGTCTCGACGAGAACCTCGGAGTATGCTCCAGGGGAAGCGCGTTTTGAAGCCTACACGCATTTTTTCTCACAGGAGCTTCTGCCCTTCGTTGAAAGTCGTTTCCCCGTGGGCAGCATTGCCAAGGATCGTATCATCGCAGGAGACTCATTGGGAGGAACCGTATCTTTGCATCTAGCCTTAAATTATCGTAGCCTATTTTGCAATGTCCTATCCTTATCCGGTGCATTTTTACAGCAAACACAAGATCAAGTTGCCAAGGAAACCGATTTGTCCTGGCTGAATCTGTACATGCTGATTGGAACGGACGAGCTGGAAATCGCTACACAGGGAGGCACTTACGATTTTCTTGAGGCAAACCGACAAACCAAACAGCTCCTCGAAGCGAGAAGCTGCAACCTTACTTATATAGAAAAGCCTGGCAAGCATGTATGGGGCTTTTGGCAAAAGGAGCTTCCAGAGGCGTTGAAGTTGTTCCTATAAGGGGGTGCACCCTCCCTTGAAGGGAGGGCCCCAGAGGGCTTGGCCCTCTGGACTCCCCTTGATCGTGTGCAGACTGTTGTGTTCTCGGGACGCTTTCGTCCCATACGGGACACGCTTGGGGCTCGATTGGGTGAGTTCGACGTATGCAGACTGTTGTGTTCTCGGGACGCTTTCGTCCCATACGGGACACGCTTGGGGCTAGATTGGGTGAGTTCGACGTATGTAGAATGTTTGTGTTCTCGAGTCGCTTTCTCCCCATTCGGGACACGCTTGGCTTCGAGATCAGAAAGATCAGACCAAGATTAACGGGGTGGATCGTCCCATACGGGACATTGCCTCCGTTTTTTGTTTATTAACTTATTTTAATCCATAACGAGTTCGTAAGGTTTCGACCATTGTGGTTATTTCGGTTTCATTAGGTAGATCCAGGGATGCTTGGTTATCGGTCTTAGGTTTGTGCGCTCTAATCGACTCTTTTATAGAATCAATGAAGGACTGCTCATCTTTTAACCCGATCAACTCCTCCAGACTGGCCATGCTGTTTTCCGTTACTTTTGGAAAACAGAGCCCTCCTGTATCACACGTACCTTCGACTGCCGTCTCACCTGTGGCTATATTGTAAAATTGCTTGGCCAATTCGGCCTTATCGTTGCCAATACCACGTACAACAACGAATGCTTGGACTGCGATAGCATGCGCCTGACGCCGCTGGGCAATTCCGCAAAATTTGCGTCCCCTTATGCTGAGATCGTAATCGCCAGGACAGTACGAGCCGATGATTTCGCCTTTTGATACATCGGATGTTACTTTATGCAGGGATTCACTGATTAATCGGAACATCGTTTCAAAATCATGACGAAAATCAATATTTCCCTGACGCTTGGGCATAATCAGTGTTATGTTGATGACACCCAGATCAAGTGGTACCGCGGCGCCACCGGAATTTCTGACAATTACCGAATAGCCCTGCTCTTCAAGCCACTCCATCGCCTGTAAGGCATAAGGTAAACGGCTGTCTCGCAAACCCATCACAAAAGCTCGTGGATGCCTCCATAGATGAACAATGGGTGTTCCACCAGCTCCCACTCTTCTGGTCAACAGCTCGTCCAATGCAAAAGGGACAAGCACATCACTTTGCTCCGTCTGCTCGGTCCGGTCCCAGATCAACATATCCCCCGGTAATGACCATTCCTCTAATTCCATGTTGTTGTAAGCCTCCTTAGGTCTGTAAAACCGTTCATCGCAACCAGATTCCATTGTAATGCGCAATCCAATTATACACAGTGGGATGCTATCCTTTGTCCTTATATACTACTTCTTTGAATATCCGAATCAAATGCTGAATGTCCTCATCCGCCAAATCACCAAAAAAGTTTTCAACATTTGCTCTACGCTGCAATCTGATCGTTCCCAGCATCTGTCTTCCCGCTTCTGTGATGCTTAAGTAAACGACTCTACGATCTTCATCGGTCCTCTCCCTTTCGACGAGACCTGCAGCTATCAGCTTGTCCGATAAGGTAGTGATGGCTCCGGGTGTATAGCACAGCATATCAGCAATCTGAGATGCCTTAAGAGGCCCCTCAATTTCAAGTCTCTCTAACAAAAAGCCCTGAACAGGCGTCATCCCATTTTCATTAAACTTGGACCATGAAACCGATATTTTACGAAACAGCTGTCTCGCTGCCTCTTCCAGCTCCAAGAGGTTGCGGTGATCAGTCATTAGCTTTATGCCCCTTTATCTTAATAATTGTCGTTGTAAAGTTCATTTTACCATGCATGGAGAACTTGCCCAAGCTTTTGTTCAGCACAGGTCTATATGCCTAAATATTTGTGTTGACGATAGATTGGTAATTGTGATATTTTTTGTTGTATAGTTTTAACTTAAAACTAATTAGCATAAAATATCTTTCGTGTAAATCTAATCTTAATCAGTTGTATTCACTGGAAAAGGAGGTAAAACCTTATGGATGATTTGGAGCATCAGCTGGATCGAATGGAAGAGTTAATATTAATGGGTATGCACCGAACGAATAAATGGGGATCCCTCACCTTTTCGAAGCAGCAGTATTTGCTTCTCATCACTTTGGATAATAAGAAACGGGCCACTGTGAGTAATCTCGCCGACGAGCTCAACCTGTCTCCGAGCGCGACAACCTTGGCCATTAATCGATTGGTTCGTGACGGACATGTCGCACGTACCCGTGATGAAACTGATCGTAGAGTCGTTTGGGTAGAGCTAACGCCTGAAGCCAGAGTGCTGGTCTACGAACAAAAGGAACGGCGCAGACAAGTACTCCGCAGCATGATCAGCAGTCTTGAACCTGAGGAATGTGAGCAGTTTATTACTATCGCCCGCAAAATGCTGACTAATATCCAAGATCCAATATAAATAGAGAGGAGCTATAACCATATTATGAAGAAAAAAATTATTATTTTAACCGTTTTAGCTATTATTCTTTTGGGAGGCGGAGCTGGCGGCACTTACTATTTTGCGATGGCCAGCAAGTATATCAATACGGAGGATGCCAAAATTGCAGGTGATTTACGCGCAATCGGCACACCCGGAGCTGGCAAGCTGATTGAGTGGAACTACAAGGAAGGCGATTCCTTCAAAAAAGGTGACATCCTCGGGATGGTTGAAACAACACCGGCTCGTGGCAATACACCTGCTATTTTACAAGAGATCATTGCTGTAGAGGAAGGCACGATTATTCAATTTAACGGCGTTAAAGATCAGATGGTATCCCCCACCAGTGCAATTGCGATGAGTGCGAATCTGGATAAGTTGTATGTCACAGCCAACCTGCAGGAGACAGAAATCGCCGATGCCAAGATTGGCAATAAAGTCACGATTAAAGTGGACGCGTATCCGGATGCCGTTATCACAGGTCATGTGGAGCGCCTTGGTCTTGGAACCAATTCTTCCTTTTCACTATTATCATCATCTAACGCAAGCGGTAACTTTACAAAGGTCATTCAACGGATTCCCGTTAAAATTTCGATTGACAGCTACCAAGGTAAACGATTAGTACCTGGACTAAATGCAACCGTCAAAATTGAGAAATAAATCGCTTAACCAGCAACACAGTGAAAGGAGGAAACCGAGTGTCAACAAAGGATCCATCCATGGAAGCACCGGCAATACATACAGCTCCCGAGAAGCCCGCTGAAGGCAAGAGCAAAGGATCCGGACTCGCTATGCTAGCCGTCATTATCGCCGTTTTTATGGCTATTCTCGATATGAGTATCGTTAATGTCGCAATTCCCAAAATGATGTCTGTCTTCGGGGTCAATCAATCCGAGATCGAATGGGTTGTAACCGCTTATGCGTTAGTGAGCGGAGCTTTGGTTCCGGTAACCGGTTATTTGGGCGACCGCTTTGGTTATAAGCGCATCTTCCTGCTGGCCATGATTATATTCACAATCGGCTCTGGTTTATGCGGAATTGCCTGGAGCAACAGCTCAATGATCATCTTCCGCATTATCCAAGCGGCTGGCGGTGGTGCACTGATGCCCATTTCCATGGCGATGATATTTCGGATGTTTCCTGCAGAAAAACGCGGAATGGCGATGGGCTTATTCGGAATTGCCGTTATGTTCGCGCCTGCCACAGGTCCTACACTAAGCGGCTACATCGTCGAATATTTGGACTGGAGACTTATTTTCACCATTAATGTGCCCATCGGTATTCTCGATTTTTTCCTGGCAATGGCGGTCTTGAAGGAATTTAAATCTCCTGTTGCCAGTAAATTCGATCTTTGGGGCTTTCTTACCTCCAGTATCGGATTAGCATCCCTGCTGTATGGAGTCGGCAAGGTAACCGAGAAAGGCTGGTCGGACCACGAGGTCATCGCTTTTATAGCGATAGGTTTGGTTTGTCTTCTTATCTTTGTCGCTATTGAACTAACGATCGACTATCCATTACTGGATTTAAGCTTGTTAAAAAACGGCACGTACACACTTTCACTTGTCATTTCCAGTATTTCGACACTGATCATGATGGGTGTATTGTTCCTGTTGCCCGTATTTTTACAAACCCTCTCCGGCTTATCCGCCGTACAGACAGGTCTGATTCTGCTGCCGCAGGCCGTGATGTCGGGGATTATGATGCCGATAGCTGGTGCTCTCTTCGATAAATTCGGCGCTCGTCTGTTGGCAATCATCGGACTTCTTCTTACAGGAGTGGCTCTCTATTTAACCTCGGCCTTGGATATTACAACTGCATTTTCCACTCTCATTTTCTGGCTCGTGTTTCGGGCAATGGGAATGGGCTTGATGATGATGCCGATTCAAACCGTTGGCATGAACACCATTCCGATGAACAAGATGGGTCAGGGAACTGCGTTGTCCAACACCGTCAGACAGATCAGCTCATCCTTCGGTATAGCCTGGCTTGGACTGCTCTATTCGGATCGTCGTACTTTTCATATCGCGGATCTTTCCGATCAATTGAATATGTTCTCAACCAACGTCGCAACTCAATTCTCCCAGCTGCAGAATCAGTATATGAGCATGGGGCAATCGGCTACACAGGCAAGCTCAAGTGCACTGGCCTACTTGAACGGTCAAGTACAGCTGCAGGCCACAGTCATGGGATTGGATGATGTATTTATTATTACGGCTGTACTATCTTTTATAGCTGCCGTACTTTCCTTATTTTTGAGAAATACCAAAGTAAGCGGCGCACCCAAACAGCACGTGATGGGCGAATAATTAGCTATTATTACCGATTTTATTGTAAAGGGGCATCTATTCAAATGAACAATAATCCCGTCCAGTGGAAACGATGGATTCAAACCGGACTTATCCTCGCTATAAGCGGAGCAGTTGCAGTCGGCTGCTCAACAACGAGTGCCAGCAGCAGTCAAGCCAAATCAGTCAAAACCACACCTGCCGCCAAACAAAAGATGGAAGATAAAACCGAGCTTGATGCGGATGTAGTCTCTTCTACCCAGGTCAACATGCTGAGCAAAGTAAGTGGCGATGTAAAAGAAATTCTCAAAAAACGCGGTGACACCGTGAATCAAGGCGACGTTGTGCTCGTACTCGATTCTGTGGATGCTGCCAGAAACAAGGAAAAAACCGATCTTACGCTGCAAAATCTGCAGGCGCAAATTAACAAAACCCGCGAAGACATTTCTACGAATCGCGGAGTTCTTACCAATACCGTGCAGAAGCTCGAAATCCTGATCGCCGATCAGGAAAAAAGCTATAACAATACACGTAATGACTACGATGCGGGGCTTGCTACCAAAGCTCAGCTGGAGAAGATCGAAACCCAGATCAAGACCAATCGACTTGACCTGGATACAGCGCAAAAGCAGTTGGCTAATCTGGATGCAACCGATCCACTCGCTACACTACGTATTCAGCAGCAATCAACAGAGCTGTCACTTCGAGATATTGACAAAACCTTATCTGATTTTGAAGTGAAAGCACCGATCAGCGGCGTGCTGACCGATCTGTTTCCTGAACAGGGTATCACCGTGCAGGCCGGTTATGTAGCCGGTGTTATCCAGCAATTGAACCCGATTAAAGTTCATGCCGACATTACCGAAAGCTCTATGAAATATATTCAAGGCAAAACAACCATTCCTTTTGTTACACAAGGCAGTAACGCTTCAATGACAGGTACGATTACTTATCTGGCTGATGTCATGAGCCCGCAAAGCAAAACCTACGTGCTGGAGCTAAGCGTACCCAACCCTGATCAAAAGCTGAAATCAGGAATGAGAGTAAAGCTGCAACTGGGCGGAGGCTCTACTCAAGATGTCGTGACAATCCCGACCGCAAGCATCGTCAAGGAAGGTAATGACAACTATGTGTTTGTCGCAGCTAACGATCAGGCAGAGAAACGTAAGGTTACTTTGGGTCGGGTTGCCGATACGAATCGTGAAGTTACGGACGGCATCAAGGAAGGCGAACAAGTCATCGTGTCCGGTACCCAGGATTTGAAGGACAAAGACAAAATTGAACTGCGAAAATAAGTTTGAATTGTAAATGGAGGCTATTGAATGAAAAAAGTCAGAAAGCAAGCTCTGTCCGTAGTTTTGATATCATCACTTCTTCTATCATTCCCTTACTGCGCCGCATTGGCTGATGAGACGCAAGCCGCAGCTGTGGACACACGTTATCCCTCCACGCTGACCGGACCACTTCAGGTCAAGATCAATGGTTTGCTGAGTGAGCATACCTTAACTGGCACGCGTATCGGCACTATTGTCAAAATGTATAATGTTTCCAACGATACGGTACGAGTCCCCGATTACGAAATTCGGATCGTGACAGACAATGGAGCACGATATGTGCTGCGCGGCAGCTCAGACAATGCCATTTCGGTCCCTCCGATGTCCAATATCACACTCAGTTACATGGCTCAGGTCGAATTACCCGATAATCTGAAGCCGACAAGTATTGTTTGGGTCGATGTGAACAAAGACGTCTATCCGAAGGTCGAAACGACTATGCTGGATCTGCCCATCTCCAATCTGGTTTGGTACGGTGATCAATCCATCGTTTCAGACCCTGCGCTTATCAAAAAATGGGGAGAAGCATTCACGATTCCTTCACTGGATTCAGCTTTGACCTATACGCCAATTAACATGACTACAGATTTCAAGGATCAGACCCCCGTTCAGGTAATCAAGCTGCTTGTACAAAATCCGGGCAAACAAACCGAGGTTATTCCCGGTTTTATTATCGAGGGCAAATCCAGCACTCAGAACTACAAAGGTTCAAGAGCCGATCAAACCGTCAGCTCCATAGATCCTGGTGAAAAGAAATACATTTATTGGACGGTTCCAACGGATTTGGATACACAGCTGATCAGCTTCACGTTATCTACACCCGAATCGTTTAAAATTCCAAACCGGACAGACGCTTCAGCTAACCTTACCTATTATATAGGTCGTCTAAGCTTTGGTGCGCCTACAGCCGAACAGCTGGTATCAGACAGCACCAAAGCATCTGCCTATTTACTGAATTCACAAATCCCAATCGATCCGATCAACAACGTGGTCAACCCTAACATCAATATATCCGCTGCCGATTTTCAAATCTATGAAAATAAAGGAATGGGCTACAGCACCGGGATCATCAAAATGAGATTCTCCAACAAAGGCGATAAGCCGCTGCCAGTTCCCCAATTTGCCGCTGAACTGATGGGTAATGGTTTTATCTACGCCGGGAATCGAATCAATGCATCAACCAGTCTGGTCGTACCTGGAACGGATTATCTCGTCAACTATTCGTTTGTGCTTCCAGTTGGCGGTACAGTGGATCAATATAATCTGCGTTTAATTGATAATAAAACGGCAGCACCTTACAAAATCAATTTTGCACAATCGATCCTGACAGTCAACAAACCAGTGAAGGATAATGTAAAGCTGAATATGTATCCTTACGAGGTTACGATTCACGATTGGGCGTTAACGAATATTGCCCTATCCAACCCATCAACCTTAAGCTACAAATACAGCTACAAGCTGCGTATCAATATGGATTTAAAGACACTTGAGCCCGTGATGGTCGATAGCAATTACAACAAGCTTTTAATTGAATTAGAAACCAAGGATGGCAGACGGATTGCATCCAATACGCAAAGCTTGAACGGCGAAGGCCGTTTGACCTCTGGCGAACAGCTCATTTATTTCACAGATTCGACATCCGATCAGTTGGAAAATCCGATCGTCCTGAAAATTTATGAGGTCATCGAAACTCCAAATGGTCCAGTGAGAAGTTTGGTTGCTACACTGAACAATTAAATTCGTATATCCATATTCCACATCAGAGGCTACCCTGGGCAGAAGTTTGCGCCAGTCAGTAGCCTTTTTGTTGCTTGTGAATCCAACTTAATAAACTTTACTAAAAATTAGTTTGCAGTCCCCCCCTACTTTCGTTTATCTTAGTAAAATAATTTGTTGAAATTTCGTTTTTTTTTAGAAAAAAAGGTGAATTCATAAGCTCTGGGGAATATAGTTATGTCGAACCTAGAACTGCTTTGTGAATACGCAAGAATGATTTGGAGGGAGAATGTAAGAAATGAAATCGCCGGACAGAATGTATGCTAATATTTTACTTCAAGTGCTATCAATTGGGTTTCTAACTCTTTATCTTATAATGACAAACCAGGTTTATCCAACGAATACGCTGTGGTTTATAGTTGCTATATTGTTAGGAGTCGTCGGTTATTTTCGTAGAACCGATCACACGTTGATGCTTACTTTTTTTGTTATTGCCGTATACGGGAGCTCCGTTGTTTATCAATTGTATGTGAGGAATCATATAGCCACAGTCGGCTGGAACGAATTGATCTGGTTGCTTTGCTTTCCGTTCTTTTCGCTCATTGGGGGAATTAACAAACGGGGCGGTCAATCCAAAAACAAGGGCAGAAGCCCGCTTGCTAACAATAGAAAAAACAGTGAGTCCTATATCGATGAACCTTTTGTCATTGAGGAATCCTTGGACTTTGTTAATCACGATCTGTTTCTGAAGCGGTTTGAGGAAGCTATATTTTTGGGTGTACGCAACAAACGCAAGCTGTCCCTTATGATAGTAGAAATCAATCAGTTTCACGAATTTTTTAAAGAGTATGGTTACGAGCAAACTCAGCTTTTTCTGAATAAGGTCGCCGAACTTATTAATGATATTATGCCTGAGGTTGAGATTAAGGCATACCTGGAGGAAGGCCAATTCGCGATGCTCCTGTCAGGAACAGAGAGAGCCAATTCCAGCATAGCCGAGCTATGGCTCGATGATCATTTTAACTCCATGCTGCTCACCCGTCCTCGCGGCAAAGGCACTGTTACTGCCAAGCTTAGACATAGCAAAGTAGATTGCCCTCCACATGGCATGACCTGCTATGAAATTTTGGAGAAGGCTCAACAGGAATTAAAATTTAGTGATGTTTAACCTAATACAGCTCACCGATCGAACGTATCCGTCAAAGAAATCCCTAAGGAAGTGACTCATTTCGATGAAACCTTTATTGCGTTCCAGTGTGTTTATATTATTTCTTTTGGTTCTTTTCTCCACCGTCAACCTGCCTTCCATCTGGGCATTAGAGCCCGGAACTGTACCTAACTCGACCAGCGCTACTCCAAAAAACAGTGAAAATTTCCCGGTTTTCTCGGAGGATCGTACGCTTAAAGGCGAAAATGCCCGCGAAGACGTATATTTTGAGATTGGGAAAGGTCGAAAGGTGCTTCCCGGTTCATTCGTGGATATCGAATTTGGACATGCTACCACGCTGCTATCCAAAACCTCAACCTTGACCCTATTAATCGACGATACGCCAGTAGGTAGTGTGCTATTGGACAATTCCAATAAAGAGAAGGCTCACTTACGTTTGGATATCGCCAATTACCTTACAAATCCAGGTTATCGCAAGCTGTCCCTTATCACACATATGGTCATTTCCGATAATGCATGTCCAGACCCGAATAATCCTGCCAATTGGTTGACTGTAAGTAAAAATAGCAGCATTCACTTGAATGTCGGTAAAAATTACGCGAATGCTGATCTGACCTGGTATCCAAGTCCTTTCTTCGAAAAAGGCAGCCAACAGCCGATTCAATCCATCCTAGTCGTCCCCGACGAAATCGAGCAGGTGGAGTTCACTGCAGCCGCTCGTATGGTGCAGTTTTTTTCAGCCCAAGCATCGGCCAGCCGAATCAATATTCCGATCTATGCGGAATCGGATCTAACCGATACGATATTACGTGAGAACAACACGATTTGGATCGGACAGACAGGTCATTGGAAGGAACGCGGCCAAGCCATAGAAGATGCCTATCGCAAGCAAGCCGACCCGGCCCTTCAAGGACAAGGCTTTATCGGGGTAGGCCAATCTCCGTGGAATTCGGAATTAAACGGTTTGGTCATAACAGGCAAGGAAGAAGAACTCAATAATGCAGTATCCATATTAACGAATGAATCGCTATATGCTCAGCTGCTTGGTCAAACAACCTCCATTCCTGCTTCTTTGAAAAAAACGGAGGCTTTAAATCCGTTCAAGCAAGGTAGTCCCTATACGGTGACTTTGGAGAAAATCGGCTATTCCAATCTCTCCATAGGTGGCATGCAGCAAGCCGGTACCACAATTAATTACAATCTTCCTGCCTATGCGGATATAGAGAATGGTGCACGGCTTACATTAGCATTCAAGCATTCCAAGTCCATCGATCTCGGAAATTCCGTCATAGCGGTTAAGCTGAATGGTATACCTGTTGACAGTCATAGGCTCAGCGAGGCAACCAGCGATTCAGGATTACTGGAAATTGATTTCACCCAAGATTCTATCGGAGCTTCCCGGAGACTTGAGATTGAAGTTACCTTCCAATTTGCAAACCTGACGCAGAATAAGCAGCAGGAAGCTTGCGTAGACCCGAATTTGATTGGAAACTGGGCCGTTATTGATAATTCTTCTTCTTTAACGTACACGCCTGTTGAAAGAAAAAGCTTTAATCTGCAATCGATACCTTACTCATTTGTAGTGAACAACCGTTGGAACCAGACCACCTTCCTCTTTCCTGACAAAATCGGCACGAAAGAGCTGAACATAGCTATGACTGCTGTTGGAATTATCGGCAGAAGCGCACAGGACAACACTGATTTAACTATGGCGAAAGTATCCGCGGCAGGGCTCAAGGATCTGCTTCGGGATCGTAACGTTCTGTATGTTGGCACAGGCAAAGAACTCCCTGATTTCATGAATGGATTCGCTGACAGCTCCGTACAATTTAAAGGTGATCAAGTGACTTCGCTTGCCAAAAATGTAGAATTATTAAGTAATTTACAGAGCCGTTCAGCGGTTATCCAATTGTCTCGCTCTCCACTGAATGAGAACAAAACCTTGCTGCTTATGGCTGCAACTTCTCCGGATCGGATCAGCTCGATAAGTGATGTATTAACAAGTCCTGTTGAAAGTGGCAAAATATCCGGTAAATTTGTCGTTATCGACAGTCTGAATAAAGTTCATGAATTTGTTGAAGAACCGGTTCCCCCCAAGGCAAACGCCAAACCAAAATCCAATCAGGTGCGTGACTTTCTAACGGGTCGCGATCAATTCGAATTAAATGGTGTAGTATTCATCATTGCTTTTATAGGCATGCTTGCTGTGATTGCCGGTGTCATTTGGTTAACACTCAAGCGCAAGTAAAAACACTTAAATAGAAATTACAAATACAGCTCAAAAAGGACCTGGCGGTTAGCTTACCGTCAGGTCCTTTTCATATCTTGGAGCAATCCTTGATCTTTACTTGGTTAAGCAAGTCAAACCGTATGGAGCCTCTAAACCTGCTCCCTCTTCACCGGTTGTACGAATTGAAGCAGCTCTTGGTCCGGTCCAGTAAAGAAAATAGTTTGAGCCCCATCAATAGCCGTATTAGGCTTGTTGGAGTTGAACTCAATCCCCTTAATCCGGTAATAATCCATAGCTTCCTCTATATTATCGACAGTAAATGCCAGATGGTTGACGATGCCCTTATCCGAGTACTCTCCCTCCGGTTGGAGATCGCGAATGAGCTCAATCTCAAAACCGGTCTGATTCTCATGATACAGGAAGGCCATCTCTCTCCTTGGGTTCTGTCCTCTGATTCGCAGCTTGTATCCGAGCATCCCGCCATAAAATTCGATAGACCTGTCCATATCTGTGACAATAATTGCGATATGCTCCGCTTTTTTAATCAAGTTAATGTCTCCCGATTTCATATAGTAGTTCATATCAAATCTTAAATATCAAGTCAGCTGGACGGTACATTCCCCAACAATTTGGCCATCCCAGTGCAAGCTCATGTGGTCGCCGTCGTTAACCGGACCCACACCTTCAGGCGTTCCTGTATATATAATATCGCCCTCCCCTAAACCAAAATGAAGCGCGCAGAAATCTACGATGGTTTGTAAATCAAACAGCATCTGTTTAATGTTGCCAAGCTGAGCTTCTACACCATTTTTGACAAGGGCAAAATCCTTAGCCTTGCATGCTTCAAATCCTGGAAAAGCAATAAACTTGCTCACGAGTGCGGAATTCGGGAAACCTTTGGCCAATAACCAAGGGTAGCTTTTTTTCTTCATTTCGTTCTGAACGTCACGCAAAGTAAAATCAATGCCTATAGCTAACCCATCCACCAGTTCATCAACCGTAATTCCTTTTTCATAGGGGCGCCCAATACGAATAACAAGCTCAGTCTCAAAATGAACGGAACCGCGGTCAGCCGGCAATTCAATATGGCTGCCGTCCGCTTCTACCAGCGCATGTGTTGGCTTGGAGAAAAGAAAGGGAGAGGTCGGTACCTCATTATTTAATTCCTTGGCATGCAAAACATAGTTTCTGCCAACACAATAAATGTTGCGAATGCTGCTCACGTCAAGCACCTCATTTCTTAGATAGATTTAATCATTCCGCCGTCAATAAGTATGGAGCTTCCTGTGATGTAAGAGCTCGCATCCGATACCAGAAAAGTGACTACCTTCGCAAATTCCTCCACAGTCCCATAACGACCAAGCGGAATGGATTGTTTGGACATTTCCTCTACCTGTTCACGCGTCTTACCGGTCTTTTGGGCTTTGACATCATCCAGAAAGGCAACTCTGTCAGTAGCAATCCGACCAGGGGCAACCGTATTAACAAGAATATTGTATGGAGCCAGCTCCTCAGCTAATGTTTTAGTCAGCCCTACGATTCCGGCGCGGAACGTATTCGATAGTAGTAATCCAGGAATAGGCACTTTAATGGAGGAAGAAGCCATATTGATAATGCGTCCACCTTGTTTTTTTAGATCAGGCAGCACTTCACGTATTACCCGGATGTAGCTTAATAGATTGAGCTCAAAAGCAGCCTGCCATTGCTCATCCGAGAACTGTTCAAACGTTCCTGCCGGGGGACCACCTGCGTTATTAACGAGAATATCAATGGTTCCAAACGTATCGCGGGTCACTTGTACAAGTCGTTGTATATCATCAGGGTTCGTAATGTCAACCGGATGGTACGCCACTTTACCTGTACCGAGCTGTTCAAGCTCAGCTTGGGCCGCTTGAAGCTTGTCCTGATCCCGGCCCGTCAGCATCACGTTAGCGCCTTCCTTTACCAATTCGGCAGCAATCCCCTTACCCAGACCTTGACTGGAGGCGATGATCAATGCTACTTTTCCTTGCAGATTTAAATCCATATGATCCACTCCTTCATAAATTATCGGTATGAATAATGCTATAACGCTATTCCCGACCCCTTTGCTACCAGGCCGTGTAACCGCCGTCTGCAGCCAGAGTCGCGCCTGTAATAAAAGAAGCCTCATCTGAAGCAAGAAACAAAGCTGCATTCGCTATTTCTATCGGCGTACCGAAACGAGCCAAAGGGATTTTATCGAGCGCTAACGCTCGGGCTCTTTCCGGATCGGCCTGCCTCTGAAACGAGGCATGGAGAAATGGCGTGTCAATCGGCCCCGGACAAAGACTGTTGACCCGTATTCCATCCGGCGCATGATCCAAAGCCATCGATCTCGCCATATTCACCACGGCACCTTTAGCAGCCGAGTAGGCGATAGAATCTTTGGCGCCGACAAGTCCGAGCTGGCTGGCAATGAATACAATCGCTCCACCACCTTGGGAAAGCAACGGTACGGCGGCCTTGCTTAAGTAAAATGCGGAGTTCAGATTGACGTTAACAACATCCCGCCAATCCTCCTCCTTCATCGTGGTTACCGTACCCTTGCGCGAAATCGCTGCCGCATGAATAACGGCATGCAAACCTCCGAAGGACTCTTGTGCCGTATTCACCATTCGGTTACATGCATCCTGATCGCCAACATCACCGATGACGACAGCTGCTTTTCCGCCTTGGGTCCTAATTTGTTCAACGGTCTGAGCCGCATTCTCTGATATATCCGATGCGACTACGGATGCTCCCTCCGCTGCAAACAATGACGCTATCGCTCGTCCAATTCCCGAACCGGATCCTGTGACAAGAACAATCTTTCCTTTAACTCTCATGCTGCTCCATCACTCCATTTCCTGCATCAGTAAGCCATCGGCAAGCTGTGCAGCCAGACAGCTCCACTAAAATTTATGCGTCTCAAGCCATTTCATGTAATCGGCCAATCCAGAATTAAGATTATAAACAGGCACGAACCGTGTATCGGTTGTGAGCCGTGTAATATCCAATCGACCAGCGCGGCTGCCATCCTTGGCAAATAAGACAGCGTCGGATCGCTCTTCCGTAACCCGTATTTCCGTACCGGGTATCGTCCCCGCTACAGCTTCCGCTAATTCCATCAACGAATAGCCGCTTCCACCCGAAATATTGTAAACATCATGCTTCATATTCGGGGTGAGCAGCAGCTCAACAATACCTTCAGCAATGTCCTTGACATAGGTGAAATCTAGTATATAGTCAGGTGAGCCTACAAGAAGCGGCTTCCGATCTTTGGCCCTGTGAACAGCTTTCCACACTTGAGACATGGAAGTCCGCGAGCCCGTATTTCGTTCCAACGGACCGTAGCAGGCTGCAACCCTCACAGACGCAGCCTCCATTCCAGAAGTTTCGGACAAATAACGCGTTATCCATTCACCCGCTACCTTCGTCAATGGATACAATCCTGTTTGCTGCAGCCGCTCCATCTCTCCCAGAACGCAGTGCGGATCTGTTATGGGTTCATATATGGACGCTGAGCTCAGATAAATAAATCTTTTGACGCCATGTCTGGCAGCCGTGTTTACAACGAGCGAGCTCCCCACGACGCCAATGTGCAGGATACGCTCCGGTTCCTCCCTTTCACGCTCAGCGGTAGGGGTAATCGTTGCAGCGTGGACTACAGCCTTCGCAGGATTGCGGGAAAATAGCGCAGTCAACGATTCTTTATCCGTTATATCCACCTGCTCAAACTGAATACGCCGACCATAAGGCCCCCAAAGCGACTTAACGGGCTGGGCAGGCTCATGCAGATCTACGGCCAGCACTTCTTCACCACGATGAGCCAGACGTTCTACGATATGACTGCCCACAAATCCGCCGCCGCCAGTAACAATGATCATAATAATCCCCCCTGCTTCATATAGGGTACTGGAATCAACCATCCATTCTTACAGGACAGAAGACAGGAATTTCCGTGTTCTTTCGTGCTCCGTATTTCGGAACACCTGCTGGGGCGTACCTTGCTCGGCAATAACGCCGCCGTCCATGAATAGCACCCGACTGGATACATTCTCGGCAAACTTCATCTCATGAGTCACAACAAGCATCGTCATGCCCGCCTGGGCCAGATTGGTCATTACCTCCAACACTTCCCCTACCAGCTGGGGATCAAGCGCTGAGGTCACCTCATCAAAGAGCATCACTTCCGGCTCCATAGCCAGTGCTCTGGCAATAGCTACACGCTGCTGCTGGCCTCCGGAAAGACTCGCAGGATATTTATCTGCCTTATCGACCATTTTCACCAATTCGAGGAGATATTTGGCCTTCTTGATCGCTTCTTCTTTGGCTACATTCTTTAATAACATTGGACCTTCAATTATATTTTCCAGAACACTTTTGTGCGGCCATAGATTAAATTGTTGAAAAACCATGCCTACCCGAGTCCGCAGCCTCGTTATTTGCGGGTGATACGTTCTTGCTTTCGCCTTGGAAGGCAGGCTTTCCACCTTCTCGTCGCCAAGCCAGATCGAACCCGCTGTTGGCTCCTCCAAGAAATTAATACACCGAAGCATGGTGCTCTTCCCCGTGCCACTTGGACCGATAACAGCGATAACTTCTCCTTTATTAACCGACAAATCAACACCTTTTAATACCTCATGATTACCATACGATTTCCGCAACCCTTGAATTTGTAGAATCGGTTTCATATCAACAGCTCCTCTGCTTCAAAATCCCTTAGCGGTTATAATAGGACAGCTTTTTCTCGGCCCACATCTGAAACCACATGAGTAAACTGGTCATCGTTAAGTAAAGCACGCCGGCTGTACCCAGTATCTCAACAGGACGGTAGGTTGCGCTGTAAATTTGTTGGCTGTTCAGCATTAAATCCGTTACCGTGATAGAGGAAACTAATGCCGAGTTTTTGATTAGCAAAATGGAATTGTTAATGTATGGCGGAATGATAATCCTGACCGCTTGTGGAAGAATGATACGTCTCATCGTTTGTCCATAGCTCATCCCGATGGCCATAGCCGATTCGATTTGACCACGTGGGATAGCCTGTATGCCGGATCGAATAATTTCTCCCTTATACGCTGCAGAATTCATCGACATGGCCAAGATCGCCGCTGCGAACGCCGGAAGACGAATGCCCCAGCTCGGGAAGGCGTAATAGACGAAAAACAATACAAGCAGCAAGGGTGTTCCCCGCATGATCCACATATAGACCATAGAGATGGAACGCATAGTCCGGTTACTGGAAATGCGCATGAGCGCCAGAAATGTTCCCGCAATGGTAGCAATAACCATAGTCAGCAAGGAAACCTCCAGAGTAATCAGAGCGCCCTCCAAAAGAGCTGGAAAATAAGTGATAATAACGTCCCACTTGATCATGGTAATCAACTCCTTCAACTGATTTTGAGCGCTAGCTAATATGGCATTATTGAGAGAACGTGGAGCCTAACCATTTTTGGGCAATTTCTTCATATTTCCCTTGCTTTTTGGCGGCAAGAATCGCTTCATTAATAGCATTTTTCAGATCAGTCTCGCCTTGCTTCATGGCTACAGCCAGTTTACGACCTTCCATCCCTTTAGGAGATACCATGTAATCCTTGCCTTCTGTTTTTATCCAATGTCCAGCCAGCATTTTACCGGTAACCATGACCTCAATGCGACCGTTTTGCAAATCATGGAAGGCTTCAGCTTGTCCCGGATAGGTCTTCAATTCTTTATATCCACCGATTTTACGTGCTGGAGCATCACCGTTGGAGGAACCCGTTACAACACCTGTAATACGTCCTTTAATATCTTCCGGACTGTTGATTCCCGTTGTTTTCTTGTTATATACGGCAACAACCTCGTCATACGCAATATGCTCGGAGAAATCCAGGGTTTTTAGTCTTTCTTCCGTTACGCCGATACCAGACAAACCAATGTCGAAGTTACCTGTCATCAAGCCTGGAATGATTCCACTAAAATCCATCCGTTTCCATTCAATTTTGACACCCAGATGGTCCGCAATAATTTTTGCCCAATCCGCATCAATACCTACCAACTCGTTCTTTTCATTTGGAAAAATAGTCGGTGCATTGTTACCACTTGTTGCAATGACGATCGTACCTCGTTTCTTGATATCAGCCAAAAGACCTTTGACATTACCCACATCCGTTTTTCCGTTAGCTGCAGGAGCAGAACTGGAACAAGCACTGATTAGCAGTACCAGGGAAAGAATAAGAACGAGTACCAGGGAAGTTTGTTTTTTCATATTGATTAGCCTCCTAAAATAGTTTGTTATCGCTAAGCATGAACAATTGCATGACCTGAACCGAAAATGAAACCGTGCTTCGACCCCGTTTTACAGTTATCCCAACCTCCATTTGGTCCGACAAAACGTTTTGAGCATATACAAACGCCTCTGAAGATTTTGTCGAATTTTGTTTTTTCATGTAGCAAAATGTAACGTGGGTCTAACTTTACAACAGCTAAAAATAGTTGTCAATAACTTTATGTCATGTTAACTAACATTAAAATTGCGAGTAAACGAATTTAAATTTAAAATAATAGACCATGTAATAAAATGTAACATTTGTAAAGCGTTATCATTTTTAAGCGGTTTGGGACATTCGATCTTTATCTTTTTCCCCTTTTGTGATCTAATAAATAAAATAGTGTGGAACCGAGCGTTTGTCCCTCCCTGAGAAAGTATTTTAGAAATCATTGATCTAATTATCAATTATTGATAATATAATATTGATAGTTGATAATTAAAGTCGATTAACAACATTATATTTCGTCTACTCTCAATTTTCAACATAAGAATTTAATTTAGAAAATATCGGAAGGATGAAAAAAGTGAGTACACGCAAAACATTAGAAATTTTGGATTTGTATACGCTGGAAACGAGAGAGCTTAGTGTTCCTCAGATTTCTGAAATCATGAATATTCCTCAAAGCTCCGTGTACCGTTACATCCGCATTCTGAAAGAGAAGAAATATCTAATGGAGACGAACAGAGGAACTTACCGTTTGGGGCTTCGTTTTCTGGAAATGAATAACATGATTAACTTAAACAACGAACTCTCGCTCGCAGCTACGCCCGTTATGACACAATTGATGAACGAAACTCAGGAAACGACGGTATTGGTTATTTTATCCGGCTTTCAAACGATTTGTATTGAAAATATCTCGTCCTCCTTTCACATGGTTAAGGTCTCTTCTGAACCCGGCAAATTTATCCCCCTGTATGCGGGTGCTTCGTCCAAAGCCATTCTGGCCTATATGGGCAATGACGCCGTTAACAAATTGTTCAAGCATGGTATTGTTCAAAAGCATACAGAAAACACAATCACCGACAAGAATGCGCTGCTGGACAATTTGAAAGATATACGAACTCTTGGTTATGCCGAATCTGACAATGAGCTAGACGAAGGTGTGTATACGTATGCGGTACCGATCTTCTCAACTCATACAATCATCGGTTCGCTCAGTGTCGCCGGTCCAAGGGACCGAATGATTCAGAAGGATAAGGAGCAATTGATCGCAAGCTTAAAAAAGGCAGCCAAGCAAATCGAGCAAAATATTTAGCAGCACGCAGAGTACGGAGCCGTATCTTCTATCCAGAGGATGCGGCTTTTTTGTGTGCAGATCAATTTCGTTATTGAAATTATTTAAAGAATCAATTATGATTATTATCAATTAATAATAATTAATTATCACTATTTGATAATAAACAAAAATTCCAATTCAGGTACTATCATTTGGAGGCATAAACATGAAGCTTGATCTATGGATAAAAAACGGGCTTGTATACCGAACAGAAGAAGACTTCCAGTTAGCCAATATCGGAATTAAGGATGGCAAAATTCATATAATTTCTGAGCTCCATACCCAGTTTGAGGCGGAACGTGTCATTGATGCTGAGGGTTTATATGTATTGCCCGGTATGATTGACGCACATGTTCACTTCAGGGAACCTGCCAAAGATCCGGCTTCTACGGAAACTTTCTTTACCGGAACTCGTGCCGCGGCAGCAGGCGGAATTACCAGTATCATCGAAATGCCGAACTCTTTTCCATGTACGTATAACACAGAGCTATTGATCAATCGTAAGGAAATATTGAAAACGGAGGCTTTAATCGATTACGGTTTGTACGGTGCTGCCGGCAGTGACCATCTGGATGATATCATACCGCTCGCAGATGAGGGAATATCCGCATACAAAACGTTTATGCACAAAGCTCCAGCAGGTAGAGAGCAGGAATTCGAGGGTTTTACGATGACTCGTGACCGCGATTTGTATGAGGGCTTTAAGCAAATTTCGCAAACCGGGCTGCCACTCGCCTTACATGCCGAACATGAAGAGCTGTTAAGCTATTTCTCGGAATTTGCAGAACGCACGTTTGTTGAAGGGGATTATAACAAGCATTTGTTAGCCAGGAATACGCTAGTGGAAACCAGCGCTATTAACCGGGTTGTATTTTTCGCTGAACAGCTGCAGGTTCCGGTCATCTGCTGTCACGTGTCAAGTCCTGAAGCGTTAAAAATCATTAAGCGTGCCAAGCAGGACGGCATTCGTATTTATGCCGAAATGTGCCCGCATTATTTAATCTTTGATGACAGCTATTTGGAGAAGATCGGCCCTTATGGCAAGTGTAATCCTCCTCTTCGCAGTCCCCAACAGATTGAAGCGTTGTGGACCTATATCGAGGACGGAACCATCGATTATATTTCGAGTGATCATTCCCCTTTTCCTAAAGCTCTCAAGGAGCTTGGGCATGCGAATATTTTGAAATCCCCTGCCGGCTTCCCCGGTACAGAGCTATTGCTGCCGCTTATGCTTGATCAAGTGAGTAAAGGAAAGCTTTCCTTGCATAAGCTGGTTGAGCTCATGTCTGTGAATCCGGCCAAAACGTTCGGGATGTTCCCGAATAAAGGCACTCTTGGGATTGGCACCGATGCTGACATAACAATAGTTGACATGCGTGCACAACGAACCGTAAATATTCATGAGCTTTATACCGTTGCCAGAGAAACGGCGTTGCTCTATGAAGGCTTGGAGCTTCAAGGGCTCCCGACCCATACGATCGTGCGCGGCAAAGTAGTCGCAGAGCAAGGTAAAGTTGACGATAAGGCAAAAGGATGGGGACAGTTCATACCGCGAACGCAGCCTTAATGCAGATTTCGCAGCAGGTGGCAAAGGTTCAGCTGTAAGGATGGACGTAGACACACGATTACTACAATAGAAAAGGCACCCGTCGGGTGCCCTTTTGCCTTATAATCATTAACCCTTTACATCACACAACCCTTTAACCATCGAAGTAAGCTTGGTTCACTGCTAATCTTCCAGTATCTCCAACTCACCTTTACGAAGGTGTCACTTCTTCAAGGCCATTAATTCTCGCCTGTCCCCAAGGAGCGATCTTCACTCTTACGATCATATTGCGGGCTTCTCTTTCCAGCTCTTTGCCTGTACCCTCCGGCACATAGTACCGCTCCAGTCCATATTCTATACGAAGCAGGTCATCCCAGCTGTAATCGACGGTTCCTTTTAATACAGCCTCACCTGCTTGGGTGCTAGGTTTGCTGCGATAAATTCCCGTCGCTTCATACAGTCCATTGGCAGAAGGCTTCAGCAGCACATAAACAGCTTCACCTTGGCTCGGCTTATTAGCAGACTCCCTCCATAATTGAGGGTTCAGCGTACTAATCTCGTAGCCGAGCGTTACATAATCGCCGTATAAAAAGTCGCGTGGATCAACAGGTACGGTTTTAATTTTAATTTCGGTGCCGAACCAGCCAACAGCGTAGTAGGAGGTTGCAATTCCACCGAGGAACAACACCTGAAGCACGACTATAATCAGAAGTAACGTTAAACGGCGCTTTTTTTCCATCGGTTGATCACTCATTGTGGTTCCCCCCTTCATTGGCATCCCGGAGAACAACTTTTTTCCTGCGGTTTAAAAACCAGCTTAACGTTAGCAACAGTAAGCCACCAATAATAAAAAACAATGATTTATCCATAAAATCCCATGTTAATTTAAAATAAGCAACCATCGTGGTACATATAAACAACACCGTAGCAAAATTAATTTTGAAACGCCATTGCTCCATATACCCTCTCCATAATACGTAAAAGGAAAAGGTGAACAAGGCCAGCAAATACATCACGGCAATACCTGAATGTAAATAGATAAACGGTACTGCCAATATCCATTCAAATGCACTCGAGATCCGGTTATGCTTCCATTTACCATACAAGGATACAGCGAATAACAATAACAAGGCCCCCATGAAATAAGGAATCTGTGCCAGCAATTCCAGACGGTCGCCCCGCGTAAAATCATCAAAGGCTAGCACCATCACGATGGCAAACAGAAATGCTGACGCCAGCGGTACGGACTGCAGCGCAAATCCTGAGCTCCGATCCTTAATCCAATCCCCCAGAGTGTACAATAGCATCATAGGAACAAATATCCAGAGGAACTTCCATTCCTGTTCGATGACAAGCATCAAGGCTTGCAGCATGAAGCTTACCGCAAAGCACCAGATCACACCAACATGCTGACGTCTCCAGCTATAATAGCCTAATCCAACAACCATGATAGCGAAGCAGACATAACTAAATTGATGATGCTCAACAACCCCATACCACTGGGCAACTGTGAAAATCAGCAAACTCATCAAGTACAAAAGCTTGCTTCGATACAAATACGTGAGCAGCGTGCCCACCGAACCCCAGATGATGAACGAAGTAATATCGTAGGAGACCAAATGAAACATTTGTGCAATGAGGACAATACCCCCACCGAAGCAGGTGAGTCCCAAAGCCGTCATGGCAAGCCCAAGCCTGTCGTGGTCATTTTTGCGGAACAGCTCTCCACCTGCATAGAAAACAACCATCAGTACGATAATCAGGATCAGTCTAACCAGCTGTGGGATCTCCTGCCAATTCGCAGCAATAAAGCTTAATATCCCCAAGCCGACGAGTATGCTGCCGAGCAGCGGCAGCACCCCTATTGCATGCTTATTATCATGGTACAGATCCAATATTTGTTCATATTGCTCCCGGGTTATAATACGTTTATCGACCCATTCGGGACCCTCATGCTCCAGCCATTTTCTGCTCATTGTGCACCACCTCAAAGTTTTCGTAGAAAACTTACATCGTAAGCATTCACTACCGTTTTCGTAGAAAACTTACTTCGTAAGCATCTATTGTCTCTACCTATTGATAAGTATACCCGACCCCTCCAGGAAAAGAAGTACTATCTTTCTATAGTACCCTAATTGACTTCAGTAGACGCAAACAAACAGCCATCCTCAGAATCTCTCTGTTGACGGCTGTTATGGGATATACCTATGTACGTTTTGCTTTTAACCGGCCATTAACACTTTTCCGATGATTTCCAACAGCTTATCAGCCTCAAAGGGTTTCACGACATAGGATTTGGCACCGGATCTGATCGCGTCCAACACCTGCTGCTTCTGTCCAACCGCACTGATCATAACAACCTTGGCTTGAGGAAAGGACTTCAGCAAAATTTGCAGCGCCTCAATACCATCCATATTGATCATTGTAATATCCATCGTAACCAAATCCGGCTTATGATTAATATAACTTGCCAGCACTTCTCTGCCATCCGTCGCCTCTACTACCACTTTATGTCCAGCGCGCTCGAGAATGAGCTTGATATTTCTGCGCATTACCGTAGAGTCGTCAACAATCATAACGTTAGCCACTGCTTTGAATCCTCCAAACATAGGTAGATTATATTGCGAGTATACGAGCAAGCTCGGATTTATTTTGTGAAGGGATATATATACAATAGAAGTTACCTGAATCGGTTTGGAATCTTTTTACGAAAAAATTGCTGAATTTGGATCGCAGCTCCGCTTTTTTGGTCACGATCACCAAGGGCGCTCCTAAAAAAATATCATGTTCATCACGGTCTGTCAAAGCATTTCCAGAAATGACGTTAGCTATTTCTGCGACCACCTCAACCCCGTACTGCGCCGCTTCTTCCTCTGTAATATCCTCTAGCATAAATTTGTGAGCCAACGCCCCTGCCAAACCATGATCGACAGTAAGAATAACACCGCCTTGAATAACACCACTAAGCTGAATAAAGGCCGTTACATCCTCCAAATATAATCCTTCTTCATCATCCTCCAGCTCCCTCAAGCCAGAAATCCCAAGCCCAGTTATGTAAGCTGCCGATTTAGCCATAAAAGCTTGAAAATATTGTTCCTCGTGATTCACAGTGATCCGACCCTTTCTGCACCCGTAATATCTTCGTATGGCAGCTTCACAATAAATGCAGTGCCGCTACCTTTTGACGTGGATACCCGAACCGTTCCACCCAGCTTTTCAGCTTCCGCTTTTACTGCCGATAGGCCAATTCCTCTACCTGACCATTCCGTAGTATGCATTGTCGTTGATAGCTGATCTTTGAATATCAAATTGGCAATATGCTCGTTCGATAACGGCATCGCTTCATTATCAGGAGGCAGCAGACCTCTGGATTCCGCTCGTGATCTTACCGCTTCCAGATCAATGCCACGGCCATTGTCGGAAATCGTCAAGGTGAGTTCGTTCTGTTCTTGCTCGATGGAGAAGCTGACCGTTGCATATTCATCCTTGCCTTGCTCGACTCGTTCCTCCGGCGACTCAATACCGTGAATAACAATATTTCTTACAATATGAACAAGGGATTGCGTCAAACCATTCAAACGATCCGGATCAACAGGAATGTCTGCTCCATTCAGCTCAATTGGATGCAAAAGGAGGCCGTTACGTTCAGCCAGCTCCGATAAATAGGCCGGATAGTGCTGTATCAAAGCCTTTAACGGCTTAAAGCGCCATTTCCTTAGTTCAGCAAGCCACAGCTTGTCCTCTGCCAGGGTCAGCCTTATCCTTAATTCACGTTCCAAGTGCTGCCATTGTTCCTTCGTTAATTTCACTTCATATTCCATGCCCATCTCCGATGTCGCATCACCCAGAGCTTCCTTCAGAAGCAGGCTATCCTTGTCCAGCCATTCATTTAACCGCAACGAACGAAGCCATTGCTCGAGATCCTCCCAAGTCGGTTTGACTTCACGTCCGAGCAGCTCCATCAGTTCCGATTCCAGTTCATGGAGCTGCGGTACGATATGCATAAATTGCAGCAAGGCAAAGCTGCCTTTGAACGTATGAATCGATTTATAGATCTCAATCAGCTTATCCTCAACCGATTCATTACCACTTGAGAGCTCAACTAGCTCCGTATTGCAGAAGGTTTCGAAGCTTCTCGTAATTTGTGCGTAATCCTCGGAATGCGTGATCACATGAACGACCATTTGCAGTCTTTTGCGCTCACGATTCATTTGCTCTTCCAATCTACGGGTTTCGGTAATATCCGTAAGCATGACCATGATAGCCCCGCCAATAGTCGTCTGTGAAGCGTTCGATTCGGCTGCCGGCAAATACTTGAACTCCACCTGGACAACCATTCCGTGTATAAGAACCTCTTCAGGCAGCAACGAGAAAATTAATTCTCTTTTCCATTCGTCCTGCTCATTATAAAATTCGTCGAGGATCGATTCCAGCAGCGCCGCTTCCTGCTCATCACCTGCATAGAACAGTGATCCCAGTCGCTCTCCGGCAATATCCTGTTGAAAAATACGTGTGCACTCCACACTATGTTCTCCCATCGCCCGAAGGTCAGGGCCAATCGACATAAAACCTTGTCTGGCATTATCCAATAAGGAACGAATGGAGGCGGTTCGCTCGGCAACCGTATGCTCCAGTACCTGGTTCCACTGCATAATCTTATCAATGGCTCCGACAATTTGTGCTTCTGCATGCAGAACATGCTTAGGCATCTCTTTAACCGTACGTCCGGCAGCAACTTCCTCCAGAGTTAACGTGAAGTGACGCAATGGCAAAATAATTCGCTGTCTTACCATAAGAATAACAAGCCCGAGCAGCAGCAGCATGCCCCCAAGTGAGCAAAGTCCGAGAATGCGAAGTCGGTCGGCGGCTTCAGTCGTCGATCGTGTCGGTTGCTCTGCGTACAGCGACCCGATAGTTTTCCCTTCCATATCCAGCAAAGGCGCTGCAGATTGCGCAACCAATAGCTCTCCGCGGCGCTCTAGATTGAAATGCTCCACGCCATCTGTTTTCATAGTATCCACGTAAGTATGCAGCCGCTCTGTCGAGATCTCTTTTGTAGAAGTTAGAAACTGTCCAGAGTTAAGGAGAAGCGCAATATCGGCTTGCAGCGTATCCTTTAAGCCAACTATAATTTCATCGGAAAGCAGTCTGCCAAATATGACAAGACCTACGGGGGCCGCTTCTCCCTTATTACTCGTAACTGGTGCTACAGCGACAATGGCAAGTCCCTTGGACGTATTTACGATCCCGGAAAACTTCGGTTCCTTTTGAAACTTATTAAGAATAAAAGGGTACAAGACCTTGGTTTTCAACTCTTCTACATCCCCGGATTGCACCAGCACGTTGCCTTGTAAATCGGTTTCCGCTACAAAATCAATATTGGGCACTACATCGGGTACTACACCAACATTGTCCTGGATCCATCGTAAATCATTGTTCAGTACAGCTTGTCGGTTATCCTCCCAATACCCGTTTGTAACGGTAATCCCGAGAATAGCATCTCCGAGACGTTCGACCAGCTTCTGAGCAGTTTGATTCGTTAGAATCGATTTCTCTTGCTCAATCTTGTTCATTCCGGACATTTCATGTTGATAAAAAAGAATGGATACGGTAACCAGTGGAGCTACTATAAGCAGCACAACCCAGATCAATAGTTCTCTCATAAAGGAACGCTGCTTGTGAATTTGATTCATTGTACAAATATCCCCCATCAACACGTCTGCAAGCCATTTAATTCCATGTTACCTGATTCTTTCACCCATGAAAAGACAATTATTGACTTACCGATTCAAATGAAAGGGAACTGTGGCGATTACGATGTCCTTTTGTTGAAATAAGTACGCACGAATCAATAAACTTGTTTGATTATGCAATATATTTTGCCACCAATACTTCGTAATGAATTGCGGAATCAATACCGTAATGTGATCGGTATCCGCTGTTTTCCACTCCACCGTCTCAATAAATCGGATCAACGGCTTCATGATACTCCGGTAGCGCGACCGTAGCACAATAAGGCGTACACCCGGATTCCATTCCTCCCATTTGGCCTCCATCTTCTGAATGTCTTCATCATCAAAGCCTACATACACCGCCACCACATTATCCGTTAATGATTTGGCGTAGCTAATCGTATTAAGCACTACACGGGTAATACCGGCGACAGGGATCACGATCGTGCTTCCTTTAATAACCGGCTTGTCGATATCAATTTGAATTCTCAGCTCATCTGCCGTATTCAGATAATGCTTGTGAATGCTGTAGAAAATAAACATAACAACTGGCAAAAAGATAAATACCATCCACACCTGACTAAATTTCGTTATGATAAAAATAAAAGTAATGACCAGTGTCGTTAGCATCCCGATTGAATTAATGATCAGCTTCAAGCCCCAGCCGTTCGGCTTGAGCTTAATCCATTTGACCATCATACCCAGCTGCGATAAAGTAAACGGAATAAACACACCAACCGCATAGAGTGGAATCAAATTTTCCGTATTTCCGTGAAATACAATGACAAGCAGTGCAGACAGAACACCCAATATAATAATGCCATTGGAAAATCCGAGCCGATCACCACGAACCATGAACATATGCGGCATAAACTTATCCTTGGCCAGCATAAATGCCAGCAGAGGAAAGGCTGAATAGGCAGTATTTGCGGCTAAAAACAAGATAAGGGCAGTAACACCCTGAATGATGTAATAAATCGTTCCCCGGCCAAAGGTAGATGCCGCTATTTGTGAAACAACCGTTTCTTTTTCCGTGGGCTGAATTCCATACCAGTAAGCTAACAGACTGATCCCGATAAACATGCTTCCGAGAATAACACCCATCATCACAAGCGTCGAGGCGGCATTTTTTTCAGCTGGCTTTTTGAAGTTAGGGATTGCATTGGACACCGCCTCAACCCCCGTAAGCGCCGAGCAGCCAGAGCTGAACGCCTTTAATAGCAGGAACAGGCCGACACCCGACATCGTCATTCCAGAGACCGGCTGTGGCGCACTGACCCCGCCCGTTATATAATTATAAATTCCACAAACAATCAATATAAAAACTGAGCAAACAAACAAATAAACCGGCAAAGCCAGCACAGAAGCAGACTCTGAAATGCCGCGCAGGTTCAACACCGTCAAAAACGTGATCATTATCAAGGAAATCAATACACGATGGTCATGAAGGCTGGGGAATGCTGAGGTAATGGCATCCGTGCCGGCAGAGGAACTAACCGCGACTGTTAAAATGTAGTCTACAAGCAAAGAACCGCCCGCCATTAAGCCCGTTGACAGACCCAAATTATCTTTGGCTACAATATAAGCTCCTCCGCCTGCAGGATAATTAAAAATGGTCTGCCGATAAGATAAAATCAGAATCGTTAGCAGTCCCAGAACCGCCACAGAGATGGGAATCGAATACCATAGTGCAGCCACACCCACCGTCATGAGAACGAGTAGAATTTGTTCGGTTCCATAAGCTACCGAGGATAGAGCATCTGATGACAATACAGCCAAAGCCTTTAACTTACTTAGCTTTTCTTCACCAAGCTCTTCTGATTTCATAGGCCTTCCAATAAAAAGACGTTTTACTCTACTTACCATGTGATTGACTTCCTCTTCTCCCTGATTAGGTTCGTTTTAAACCTGTTACATACACACATGATGTATAATACAATCGCGAGGCTCTTACCGTAAAGTCGCAGTAGTTCCTTGAATATTAGATTTAATACGGTTTTAAGACTGAATAGGCTCAAAATAGCGTATTCATCCTGATCTCCCTAACTATATCGCCACTTATTGCCCCTTTATCTCGATTATTTGGAAGTTTAATTTATACTTGATTTCTGTTTGGATTGAGATCATCCTCTCGTATAGTTATAATAGAAGAGAAACTTCATTATAAAACAAACTTTAGGGTGACCTGTCAGACCAGATTTCATACAGGCCCTAGACTGATTGGGTGATACGATTGTGATAACACGCAGAAATTTTATCAAAAAAAGCTTACTATCTTTAGGTTTCTTATCTGCTGGAGCTGCAAGCTCCCTACCTTTTGTCAATGCAGAAACAACAGCAGATTCCACCGCTGGCTTCATCGAAGCCGTATCCAATGAACCCTTAATTTCATTATTCGTGCTTAGCGATCTACATATCACGATCAATGAATCATCCATGTCAGACAAACTGCACTTGGCACTTCAAGATATTACCAATTGGGAAACGAAACTCGATGCTATCGTGCTTGGGGGGGATTTAACTGATTTTGGACGATTAAGCGATTATATGTTACTCAAAAAGATTTTGAATCAATACGAGCTTCCACAAATTTATGGCAACATGGGCAATCATGATTATTACGATGTCTGGCTGACGGCCAAGGGTGAATTTTCAACAGAAACTGTACCTAACGGCAAGACAGATGCCATGTCCCGTGCCCGATTCCAGAATTTTCTCGCTTATGGGGCTTATGGGAATAAACCTTATATCGACGCCTGGATTAACGGAGTTCATTTGATTATGGTCTCCCAGGAGGCTTATGTAGAAGAAAGACCTGAGGTTGGCGAGGGAGCCTGGTACTCGGACGAGCAACTCGATTGGCTTCGCGAGATTATGAAGTCTCATGAGGACGGTAAACCATCACTCGTATTTATTCATCAACCGCTGCCTGCTCTTGGGACAGATGGACGAACTCATCAATTGATCCGCGCGAATGAGTTTACCGATATTTTGAAGCCCTACAAAAATGTTTTCGTCATATCCGGACATACGCACAGAAGCTTTGAGAGCGAGGATCACTATAACTGGAAAACCCCCTTCCATTGGTTTAACAATGCATCTGTTGGTCGTACCCGTAGTACATTGCCAGGACAAACGTCATCACTTGCTCAAGGCATGTATATTAAAGTGTATCCGCACCAGGTCGTTATCAAAGGGCGGGAGTTCAGCAACCGTACCTGGATTGACAATGCATCTTGGACAGTACCTCTGTTAAAGTAGTTTCTGTAGCTTCTATTAGAAATTTCTTCTAATTTATCATTGGAGGTTTACTCATGAATGTTCTTGTAACAGGAGGCGCAGGCTTCATTGCTTCTCACATTGTAGATCAGCTAATTGAGGACGGACACCACGTACATATACTCGATAACCTCTCTACAGGCAAAACAAGTAACATTAACCCCCAGGCATCCTTCTATCAGGCTGATATATTGGACGAACAGCTCTCTCAACTATTTGAAGCGATACATCCAGAAATTGTCATTCATCACGCCGCGCAAATCGATGTACAGACCTCTCTCAAGCAGCCTCTCCTTGATGCCAAGATTAATATCCTGGGCACTATAGCTATTCTCGAGCAATGCCGTAATCATGGCGTGAGAAAGCTGATCTATGCTTCATCGGCAGCCGTTTATGGTACACCTGAATATTTGGGTGTTGATGAACGTCACTCCCTAAAACCACTTTCATTTTATGGTATCTCGAAGCACACGCCTGAGCATTATATTGAAGCTTTCTCCTCTTTATTCGGGTTGGATTACACGATCCTACGCTATGCGAATGTTTATGGCATTCGTCAGGATCCCAAAGGTGAAGGTGGGGTCGTATCCATATTCGTGGACAAGCTGCTGCAGAAGCAGCAGCCGTTAATTTTCGGAGATGGGGATCAGACGAGAGACTTCATCTACGTAAAAGATATCGTTAGAGCCAATATGGCAGCTTTGACACATGGGAGCCGGGGCATTTACAATATCAGCTGGAACGTTCAAACGACTGTTGTCGAGCTGCTCCAGTTGATGTGTGAGCTGTGTGATACTCCTTATTCACCTAAATTCGAATCGCCACGTGCTGGCGATATTCTTCACAGTCGATTGGATAACACGGCAGCCAAGCAGTATCTGGGATGGGAACCCGTTTATACTTTACGGCAAGGCTTGCAGGAAACGTGCGATTATTATCACGCTGCCTTTACGGTACAGAAATGAGAAAAACCTCCAAACCATTTTTAAGTGGTTGGAGGTTTTTTGCTGCATGCCATCATCAGCTTAATTAAACATCAAATTTGGAAAGAGATTCTTGCAGCGAGTTGGATAACTGCTCAAGCTTGTCTGACAAACGAACCAAACCGGAGCTAATGTTCAACTGCTCGGAGCTGAGTGATGCGACTTCCTGTGATGTTGCCGAGGATTCCTCAGCAACCGCGCTAACATTAGTCATCGCGTCATTAAGAACCAATTGGGACGCATCAAGCTGGCTGATTGATTCTGTTACCTCGGATAGCTGTCCAATAAATCCGCCCATATGACTCTGTACTTCCTTAAAGATCAAATCAGCTTCTTTTACAGACAAGATCTGTTCCTGAAAAATCGGGTACGCATTGGATAAAGCTTTGACCGTTTCATCAATTTCCTTTTGAATCGTCTCGGTTATTTGTCCAACGATTGCAATCGATTGACGAGATTGATCAGCAAGCTTGCGAATTTCGTCAGCAACAACCATGAAACCTTTACCGGCAGCACCCGCACGGGCAGCTTCGATAGTTGCGTTAAGGGACAATATATTAGTTTGCTTGGAGACATTGCTCAATACTTCAAGAATTTTACGGATGGAGCGCGTGCTTTCTTTCAGATTATCGACTTTTTCAACCATATTCCTGGTCATTTCTTCGGTAGCATTCGTTTTCAGAATCAACTCGGACATGTATTGAATACCTTGTTCACTGGATTTCTGAACGTCTGTTGCAGCTGTACCCATGACAATATTGGAATTGACGACAGCTTTCATTTGCATGCCGATGCTATGTGTCAACTCATTACCACGTTCCGATTCAACCGCCAAGCTTGAAGCTCCTCCGGCTATTTCTTCTGTGGCAATCGCAATTTCCTTAGCGGAAGTAGCCGTTTTCTTGGACGCATCCGATAACTCGGTTGCAGTCTCTAATACTTCTTGAGCCGAACGATTGGTTTGCTGAACCAGTACGGTAATTTTCTCCATCATCTGATTAAAGCTATGACCCAATTGGCCGATCTCATCCTGTGATTGAACATTCATCCGAACAGTCAGATTCCCCTGTTCTCCTTCTTTCATCAGGTTACGAAGCATAATCACAGGCTTTCCAATCATTTTGGCTACCAGAATCCCGATACCTACAGCAATCAATGCTGCTACGAGTGCCATAATCCATGTAACATTGGAAATAGCCTTGGCATCCTTAACAAGCTCAGCAATTGGCATTGCACCCAGCAGGTACCACCCTGTTTTGGCCGATTTATAGTACACCAGCTGCAAGTCCTTTTTACCATTCATCGCGCTGCGCGCTTCATCCTTCAGAATATCAGGAGTGATATCCAAAACGGTCGGCTTGCCAATAGCAGCTTTATCAGTAGCATAAGCTATATTCATTTCAGGGGTAATAATAATGGTTTGTCCGCCTTCACCCATTTGAATATCAGCTAATTCTTTTCCTACAGCATCTACGTTAATTTCCATAAGCAGAACCGCTTGTGTGCTGTTGGTGGAAGTATTTTTCAATACACGTCCAAGAGCAAAGGCCGCCGTGTTGCTTCCTGAGGATGTATCTACAAAGCCTGAGGTTCTAGTTTCGATCCAGGAGGCACGACCGTTGTCATCCGTAATCTTTTTGAACCACGGTTCCTGAATCAAAGTTTCTTTGCTTGTAGAGCCTCCCGAAGCGGCGATAGGCTCACCTGTAGGACGAAATAAATGCAAAGCTTTAATCGTTTTGTTCGAGTATGTATACACGTTTAATTTATCGCTGATTTTTTGGCGCATTTGCAAATAATCATAGCTTCCTTTATTAACGGCTTCCGAGTCAACAAGCAGCCTTTTCATCTCGTCGTCCAACAAAATTTGCATCGACAGATCCTCATAGACCGTGTACATGATATCCAGCTTTTGACCTGCCTGAATGATCGTCTGCTCAGAAGCATCTGCTACCTTTTTCTGAATCACACCTTTGGAAATGTTGTACGACGTGAATCCTACTGTCAATACGAAAAAGAGAATGCTCACGAGAAAAATTAAAAATAATTTCATGCCGACGGATTTAATTGGATTTTCCAAACGAAGACCACTCATCGAATTTTTCATATGCTGTGAACTCGAAGCTCCTTTGTTGGATTCATTTTTTGACATAAGATTTTTAAAGAAATTGCCGATTTTTGCTGTCCATTCGTTGAGCACAGACAGTATTCCTTTCAAAGGAACCACCACCTAATCTGATATAGTTTCTTCTGCACAATAGTGATGACATAATAACATTAGAAATGATATTCGACATCGTTTTTGTAATTCCTTTTTATAAATCGCTTTCATTGGAAATAAAATAGTCCAAACGCTTCATTTTTAAATTTTTTGGCGATTTTTGCATTTTTTTCGACCATTTGGATCATATTACTTTTTTCCATTACTGTCCATGGGTATTATGACCCTAGACAAAAAAAGCCTCAAGAGTTAGAGGCTTCTTTTATCCGTTTTTATGCTTTGCGCATTCTTTTACGCATCATATCCATAGGTTGAACGGGCTGATCCAGCTTCATCCGGATCGATTGGAGAGGGTGCCGCGCTGCATCGAGCTCTTGCCCCGATTCATCATAGATAGCAGGAACGTTTTGCTTGAAAAAGGTTCCCGTAGGTCCAAAAAATTCAATCTCTTGACCCGGCTTAAAATGATTACGCTGCTGAACGGTAGCTATGCCGCTGTCCGCATCATAAGCTGTGACTACACCTACAAAATCATAAGGCGCTGCTTTATCCTCCGGCTCAAAAATATGGTCTTCATGATCCGGGTGCTCATAGAAAAATCCAGTATTCAAAGGCCGATTGGCAGCCTTCTGGATTTCGTAAAGCCATTCGGGCTTCATCTCATAATGTTCAGGATCAGCAAAATATGCATCGATCGCTTGACGGTATGCATTAACGACTGTAGCCACATAGTGAACGCTTTTCATCCGGCCTTCGATTTTGAAGCTATCTACACCCGAGCGTACCAGCTCAGGAATATGCTCGATCATCGATAAGTCCTTGGAGCTCATCGAAAAGGCGTCGTCCTCGGCCTGAAATAAAGGAAGCTCCTTAATCCCGATCTGCTGATCCTGCTCCGTTGTAAACAAATCATATTTCCATCTACAGGATTGCGAGCAGCCACCACGGTTAGAATCACGGTCGGTAAAATGGTTGGATAAGACACAGCGCCCTGAATAGGAGCTGCACATCGCGCCATGAACGAAAACCTCAATCTCCACATGGACGTTTTTCTTGATATCTTCAATTTCCTGCATACTCGCTTCACGCGCGAGCACAACACGATCCACGCCTTCTTCCTTCCAAAATTGCACAGCCTGCCAGTTCATCGTAGATTGCTGGGTACTCAAATGAATTTCAAGCTTGGGAGCAACCCGCTTACAGGTTTCAATAATAACCGGGTCCGCGACAATAATCGCTGCTACACCAGCATCCTGAATACCTCGTAAATAGGTCTCCAACCCTTCGATATCTTCATTATGGGCATAAATATTCGTAGCAACGAATACTTTGGCCCCGTAACGTTCTGCAAATTCCACACCTTCGCGCATCTCATCGAATGAAAAATTATCCGCATTGGAACGCAGTCCATACTGCTGGCCCCCAATATAGACGGCGTCAGCTCCATAATGGACAGCAAATTTCAGCTTTTCCAGATTACCAGCCGGGGCCAGTAGCTCCGGTTTATCCAGACGTACTCGCTTGCCAAGAAGCTGCTGCTGTATCATCGTCATCACGATCACTCCTTTTACCTATCCAATTCTAGTTTAATACACTTGCTCTTTAAAGAAAAAGCCGAACGTCAGCTCACGTCTTGGGTCCTGCAGCTCACGAATTGCATCCAGCCATTGTTCTTCGAATACGTAGTTTTCCGGGTCAGAGCAGAAGGTATCAATCGCCAGGCGATACCCTTTGATTACAGCTTCGTTGTATTCAGGTGACTTTAATAAGCCTTCAATCTTCAAGCTATCGATATGACCTTCAATCAGCTCATGCAGGTTTTCAAGCATACAAATATCATCAGAGCTCATAATATGCGTACCATTCTCGTCCTCGTACAGCGGATAACGCTCATCCTTACGTTCCTGTTCGATCAGAAACAGTCCATCCTCAAGCCCCTTGGATGCGCCTTGTTCGCGTCCCTGATGGTCCTCGTAATTGGTTACCAGGCTGCGTTTGGAATGGTATATATTCGTAATCCCGTGCACCTGCACCTGTACTTCCATGTGCGGCAGCTTGCTTTTTATTTCAAGGGTTTCATCCATATTCAGTTCCCGGGCCAAGACGACCCGCTTCGATCCCTTGGAGCCCCAATAATTGGCTGTTTCATAATTCGTGGAAGTCATTTCGGCATTCCAATGCAGCGGCAAACCCGGTGCAGCCTGGCGCATTGCTATTAATACTGCTGGATCGCCGAATACAACCGCATCGGCCTGCAGCTGCTGCACACGTTGTAAATAATCCGGAAGCTGCGCAAGCATCTCGTTATCGATAATTTTGTTAACCATCACATATACCTTGGCACCACGCTCATGGCACCAGGGAATTAAATTACTTAACTCGTCCAGCATGACCTCGCCAGATAACCGCATGCCATAACGGTGCTCACCGACCGATACCGCATCGGCTCCGGCCTCTACATAACGCCGTGCTTCTTCTGCTGTTCCGGCAGAAATGTACAGTTCTGGTTTTTTCATTGTACTCTCACCCTTCAATAAAAAAATTACTTTTTAAGCGTACTTTCGTTTTTCTTGCTGACCGCTATATTTTTTTGGTGCTGATCAAAGTTTTCCCCAAAGTAATGCGCTTTGGTGCCATCCTTTTTCGTGACATAATACAGGTAGTTGTTGTCTGCCGGGTATATCGCCGCTTTAATCGACGAAAGACTTGGGCTCGCAATAGGACCAGGTGGCAAGCCTTTGTGCAAATAAGTGTTATACAGACTTTCCGTTTGCAAATCCTTTTCAAATAATCGATCCTTCGGCTTATCAAACAAGTATTGAACAGTGGCATCGATTTGCAGCTCCATCTTCTTGCGCAATCGATTATGAATGACGCCGCTGACGAGAGGACGCTCTTCATCCAATACAGCCTCACGTTCGATCAACGAAGCAATGGTCAGCATCTCATGAAAGCTTTGTCCACGGTCCGCCATCGCTTGCTGCCAGTTGTCCGGAAGCTGCTCCAGCTTCTTGTCGAGCTCCAGCATCATATTATTGAGCATGTCCTCCACTTTAATGTCTTTGCTCCATTCGTAAGTCTCAGGAAACAAATACCCCTCCAGCCTGCTTTTCAGCTGTGCTTGATTTGCCATTTTCGTGAATACTTGGGCCGTAAAGTGACTCTCCTGCTGTGCCTTCTCTATGAATAATGCCGGATCGATTCCAAATTGCTGTTGAACCTTATCCGCGATCTGCCTTACGGTGTAGCCCTCGGGTACGGTAAGCTTGATCCCCTGCTCTTTAACTGTTAAACCTTTATTTAAAGTATCAATAATGGCATCGTTGGTCATGCCGGGAAGCATTTCATATTCGCCTGCCTGAAATTTACTACCCTGCTGAACATATTTCAAATAATAAGTAAAGATTCGTGCACTGCGAATCAAACCTTTACGTTCCAACAGCTCAGCAATGGAGATCGGGCTCATACCTGGTGGGATCATAATCGTTTGCGGTTTAGAGGATTCAGGAACAGGCTGTAAGGCTTCCTTCACATATAAAGTCGTGCCTACAGAAGCTACTACGACTACTATTAAAACTATCACAATTAAGGTTACTACAATCTTCTTTACTCTACTAAACGGTGCCACTACTACTCCTTTCGACCAAGTACGCATAAACAACGAAAAAGAGCGGATTGTCTCCGCTCACTCCGTTTGAAACCAACATCTTGTTTACAACGCACTATCCTCAGAAAACGTCATCTCATCATACAGCTCAGTCACGTTTTCCCATTCGTCATCATCATCTATGGTTTCCAGCTCAAGCTCTCCATCTGGGCCTGTTGTAACCCGGAAAACCTCAGGTTCTCCGATAACAGGCTGATCCTGCTTCACAACCGCATAGCCTTGATCACCCAGCTGAAATTCAGTAAGCAGCTTGTAAACAACGGATTGTTCATTATCATCATACAAAATAATATCATCTCCGTAGGTGCTGCGCAACTGACTTATTAATTTTACATCCTTTAATGTGAACAAAAAGAACGCCTCCTGTTGTCGTTTCAATTAATTGGAGTCTTCTTCTTCCTCTTCGACATCCTCATCCATCAATGTATTAAAGGTCTCTTCGACAATATTCCATTCTTCTTCGTTATCGATCGTAAACAACTGCAGGTCGTCTCCGTCTTCTTCATAACGGAAAGCATACACCTCATCGGATTCCTCTTCCGCGTCGACCGGCACAACCATCATGTACTTTTTATCGGAACCGTCAACCTCGAACTTCATAATGACTTCAAACTCTTCTTCATTACCTTCTTCATCCGGGATATAAATAATTTCCGGTTCTTCTTCTTGAAGTTGTTCTTCTTTAGTCACGCCAATCACCTCTTCGTATTGGAATCCATATAATTTTGCAAAATGAGCGCAGCTGCCATCTTATCGATGACTTGCTTTCTTTTCTTGCGGCTGACATCAGCATCAATCAGCACACGCTGTGCAGAGGCCGTTGTCAACCGCTCATCCCATAGATGTACGGGCAATGCGAAAATTTCTCGCAGGGACTCGGCAAAAGCGATACACAGCTCTGCACGAGGACCTATGGTATTGTTCATATTCTTGGGCAAGCCTACGACAAGTCCGTGAACGTTGTACTGCGCAATCAATTCACGAAGTCTTGCCATATCTTTCTCTGAGCTTGTTCTCCGGATGACCTCAAGACCTTGAGCTGTCCAGCCCAATTCGTCACTAAGGGCGATACCGATCGTTTTGTCTCCGTAATCCAAACCCATCAAACGTTCCATCTTATGCTAAACTCCCAACGGCAGGCAATCAAGTAATATCTTAAAATTCCTGCCCTGCATCTTATGATTTATGCTGCTGCAAATACGATCTGACCAGCTCTTCAATCAACTCGTCACGTTCGCGCTTGCGAATGATGCTCCTAGCGTTATTATGGCGTGGAATATAAGCCGGGTCGCCGGATAAAAGGTAGCCTACAATTTGATTAATCGGATTATAGCCTTTTTCCTGCAGTGCGTCATATACCGCCAATATAACTTCCTTGGGTGATGTTTCGATTTCTTCCGCTTTCACATTGAACTTCATCGTTTTATCCATCGAGCTCATCCCTACACCCCCTAGAAACAAAAATGATGAATAGTAACTTACAAAACACGTTACCTTCTTAGATATTCGCTATTTGTCGAAAGATTCCTCTTGACAGTGCAAATTTATTTTTTCAGCATCGCTTGATTTTCTACAAAATGTCCTACCTGCTCCAATGCCGCCGACAATTGGGAAGCATCCTTGCCTCCTGCTTGTGCCATATCGGGACGGCCACCACCGCTGCCGCCAACAATTGCAGCTGTTTCCTTGATCAGCTTACCGGCATGAAAGCCTTGAGCCACAAGGTCCGGTGTTACGGCTGCTACCAGATTCACTTTGTCATCCGCAATCGCACCCAACACGATGATTGCTGAACCAAGCTTAACCTTCATTTGATCCACAATACTGCGAAGTGAATCCATATCCCCGGCATTGACCTGCGCGGCCAGCACGGGTACTCCTGCAATGGTTTTCAACTGGTCCGTTAAAGAGCCAGCCTCGATTTTGCCAAGCTTCGACTTCAGGGATTCATTCTCTCTTGCCAATTCCTTCAGTTGAACAAACAAGCCCTCGATTCGTTTGGGAACCTCTTGAATGTTGGATTTCAGCAGTCCTGACGAATCACGCAGCAGCTGCAGCTGTTGATCTATATACATATAAGCATTACGGCCAGTCACGGCTTCAATCCGGCGAACTCCGGAGCCGATCCCTGATTCACTGACGATTTTGAACAGACCAATCTGGCTAGTGTTGGCCACATGACAGCCTCCGCACAACTCCAGACTGTAGCTGCCTACTTGAACAACACGGACAACATCGCCATATTTCTCACCAAATAAAGCCATCGCACCCATTGCTTTTGCATCAGCAATTGGTTTAAGTGTAATCGAAACCTGCGTGCTTTTCCAGATTTGCTGGTTAACCCGTTTTTCGACATCCTGCAGCTCTTCAGCAGTAATGCTGCCGAAATGCGAGAAGTCAAAACGCAATCTCTCTGGAGCTACCGATGAGCCAGCCTGATTCACGTGCTCACCCAGCACATCTTTCAAAGCTTTATGCAGCAAATGAGTGGCCGTATGATTTTTGATAATGTCCTCGCGCATTTCTTCACTGACCGCCGCCTGAACGGTATCACCCTTACGCAGCACACCCGATTCAACTACAACAGTATGCACATGCTGACCATGCGGTGCTTTGCTGACATCTACTACTTTTAAACGGACATCCCCTGAAGCAAGATAGCCGTGATCGCTCACCTGTCCACCGCTCTCAGCGTAGAAAGGAGTGACATCCAGCACCACCTGACACGTCTCGCCCAAACCGACCAAATCAACAAATTGATTCTCATGCACCACAGCAATCACTTTAGCAGTAGTTACCAATTCAGTATAACCAACAAACTCACTTTTAACCGTCAGCTCAGCAAGTGGTCCGCCCTGTACCTTCATACTGTCCGAATCCTGGCGAGCTGCCCGGGCACGATTACGCTGCTCCTGCATTGAGCTGTCAAACCCTTCACGATCTACCGTCAAACCTTTTTCCGAGGAAAAATCCTCTGTTAAATCGAAAGGGAAACCGTACGTGTCATACAGCTTGAAAGCATCCGCGCCGCTGATCTGTGTTTTGCCCTCGGAGCTGGCTTTTTCCGTTAATTCAGCAAGTATAGCCAAACCATCGGATAAGGTTTCATGGAAACGCTCCTCTTCGGTGCGAATCACCTTCTCGATAAACTCACGTTTGTCGACAACTTCCGTATAGTACATCCCCATGATTTCACCAACAATGGGGGTCAGCGTGTGCAGGAACGGTTTATCGAGACCGATTACTTTCCCGTAACGTACGGCACGACGCAGTAAACGACGAATGACATAGCCGCGCCCTTCATTGGAAGGAAGCACGCCGTCACCTACCGAAAAGGCAACCGTACGGATATGATCGGCAATAACCTTTAACGCTACATCGGTTTCTGTATTCACATGGTACTTCACACCCGCAAGCTTGGCGGTTTGCTCAATAATCGGCATGAACAAATCCGTATCAAAGTTGGAGTCCACATTTTGCAATATCGAAGCAAAACGCTCCAGACCTGCTCCTGTATCGATGTTTTTATTAGGCAATGGCGTGTAGCTGCCATCCTTGTTATGGTTGAACTGGGAAAACACCAGATTCCATACTTCAAGGAAACGTTCATTTTCTCCGCCTGGCCAGCATTCCGGATCACTCAAATCCCCATACGCATCGCCACGGTCATAAAAAATTTCGGTACAAGGTCCGCAAGGTCCTTCGCCAATATCCCAAAAGTTTTCTTCAAGCTTATAGATCCGTTCTTCCGGAAGTCCAATTTTTTTGTTCCAAAATTCAAAAGCTTCGGTATCCTCAGGGTACACCGTCACCGACAAACGTTCCGGATCAAAGCCGATCCATTCCGGACTCGTCAAAAATTCCCATGCCCAGGTAATAACCTCTTCTTTAAAATAGTCACCGATTGAAAAGTTACCGAGCATCTCAAAGAAAGTATGATGACGGCGTGTTTTGCCGACATTTTCAATGTCATTGGTACGAATACATTTTTGTGAATTGGCAATCCGCGGATTCTCAGGAACAATACGTCCGTCAAAATAAGCCTTGAGCGGTGCCATCCCTGCATTAATCCACAGTAAGGATGGATCGTTGTGCGGAACGAGCGGCGCACTCGGTTCAATGCGGTGTCCTTTACTTTCAAAAAATGCGAGCCATTTGGAACGGATTTCACTGGCTTTCATATTAAATACCTCCGGTGGTTTTTTTACCCTCCCAAACCCTCCCTATAGGGAGGGCCCCAAAGGGCTTTGCCCTCTGGACTCCCGTGGGAGCGTGGCGGACTGCGTTGTTCTCGGGCCGCTATGTCCCTCAGGGACACGCTCGACTGTGGTGCTATGCCTTTTGAGTTCATGCGTGTGCTCGGGTCGCTTTCGTCCCTACGGGACACGCTTGACTTTGGTGCTTGAGCAAGTGCGTGAGTACAAGTTCAAGTACGTGCGCTTGGTGCAGCTGTTGTGTTCTGGAGCCGCATCGTCCCTGCGGGACACGCTCAGGTCGGTGCTTGAGTTTTGCGGTACGGGAAGCTTCGCGCAGCGTGGGGTTCACTACTCCACCCCTATTGGGGATGGAGTAGGAGTTTTGCCCCAAGCGAAGCAGGTAAAGTTCTTCCGCAGGAAGGAATTTGTGCAAATGGGTCCCGGAGGGAGCAAGGGATTGTGCCGTAGAGTTTACGTGCCGCCTTTGAACATGGATGATTACCACTTCGTCTAATCAAGATCATCCAGGTTCAACAGTGGCCGAAGGCACATCCCTTGCGCACGCAGGGGACATTAGCATTTGCACAAATTCCCTGCTCTTGAACTTTGCCGCCCAGCCCAACTAAACTCCGATTCCACTCCCCAAAACCCCTTTTAAACAGAAAAACGCCCCTGCTAACAGGGACGAATTGATCGCGGTACCACCCTGGTTACTGCACAGCTGTCAATTAAGACGCAAGCCTGCTGTACAATCTCCTTGAACAAGACTTGTAACGAGTCCATCCGGCGGATTTGTTCCGCACTCCGAAATGAGCTTTCAACCATCCTTCATTAGTAAGGTTCTCTCAGCTAGCCTCGTGCAAGCAGCAATGGGCTATAACCTATTCTCTGGATAATGGACTATGGTTTACTTGATTTCATCAACGCTTTCAGTTATATACTTGTATACGATTATATACGTTTCTTGAAAGGAATGTCAACAAGCCGGCCAAGCAGCGGATTAGGAAGATGCGCCTGGAGAACAATTCAATCTTCTTGTTTACGTTGTTCTCCGATGTACATAATATTGGAAAACATGCTGAACAATTACCTTGATGACAGCAAACAACGGAACCGCCAGAATCAAGCCGATCACACCCGCTATCTCTCCACCCGCAAGCAGAGCAAATATAATCAGGAGCGGATGCATTTTTAACGAGCGACCTACTACCTGAGGCGAAATGACATTGCCTTCGAGAATTTGACAGACTGCATTCACTACAGCGACCATCAGCACCATCTTAAAGGAAATGGTCGAGGCCATTATAAGAGCGGGGGCCGCCCCAAAGAAAGGGCCCAGATAAGGGATAATATTAAACACGGCAACCAGACAAGCCAACAGCAGCGCGTACGGCATTCCCACCAGCCAATAACCCAGATACGCCAGTATTCCAATAATCACACATACTAAAAACTGTCCGCGAATATAATTACCGAGAGCCGTATCAATATCCATCAGCAGCTTGTAAACCTGTTTGCGCTTTGCTTTAGGTACCGTAGCCAGTACGGTTTTTTCTATCAGTTGAAAATCCTTGAGCATGTAGAAAGCCAAAAAAGGTACGATAAAAGCAATGAATATCATATTGATCGTACTGCCAATTCCGTCAATATACTTCGATATGGCATGCGATACGCCGTTTTCCAGCTTCATCAGAGATTGATTGATGCCAGTCCGGATAGTGTCCGGTACAAATTGCATATTGTTCATCGTATCGACAACGCCTTGAGCCTTCATTTCCAGCTGTGGAATATGCTCATTAAATTCATTCAATTGGTTAATGAACATCGGTATCAAGTTCATCAGTATAACCGTTGTGGACACGATGAAAACCGCATAAATCAGTAGAACAGCCACCGTCCTCGGCACCTTGCGTGCGTTAAGCAGGGATACAACAGGATTCAATACATACGATATGATCATTGCGATAATAAAAGGAGCCAGGATCTCAAGCAGAAAATGATAAATTCCGAGCCAGATCGGACGAATTTTCAATAAAACCAGCAGGATCAGCAGACCCAGCAGTATATGTATCATAATTGAAAATACTCTGCTTTTGTAAAAATGATTCATGCGTTCTCACCACCTCAGTTCCATGTCCAAGCCATTCTTGTCCAAATCGCTCAACTTCTATAAGTATATGTACAACCCTGCATCTTAATCCCCTTGGATAACACAAAAAAATCGCATTCGCTTCCAGCCGCTGCATGATTCAAGCGGTTAGGGCGAATGCGATTCGACATACATCTGATTCGATAATTTATCAGTTTGCATGAATATGCGGCATTTCCTCTTCAAAAAACAGATCATCGAGAGAGCTTAAAGTACCGTCTTCTTCAACTTGATATACGGACATTTTCTCTCCGTTCACACTAAGTTCAATAAAGCAGCCCCAGCAATAAAACTGATGCGAGCCTATTTTGCCAATATCCTTCGAATTACAATTCGGACAACGTAACATTTGGTATCACCCTATTCCTCATTTGATTTGACTATTTCAGTCAACCATTCATTACAGTGAACGGGGACTATAATTGCATCCTCACCCATTGTTACAGAATCCGGTAAGGGCAGCCATTTGCGCCCCTCTTTCAGATCGGAAATAAAACCTTCGGTCAATTCATAGCCTATTACTTTTTTACCCAGCTCGGGGTCCAGATAAACATCATCCACAATACCCAAATGCTGACCATTGACGGTTACAACAGGCATTCCCTTCACCTTGTGGTCCCCATTCAAGAGCGAGATGTACACTTGATCCTGAGCATCCAACGGGATGACAGCCTCTTCGTTATGAATGGTTATAGCATCTTCACCCAGTGCAATAACATCCTTCCAGGCAACACAGCTTGATACTGAAAACCAATGCCTGTTCTCCAGAAGTACGAGCTCAATCTGCCAAGCTTCATCTAGCAATAGATCCTTGACTGTACCGACTTGTTTACCTGTTTGTACACAAAGGATCGGTAATCCTATCACATCACGAGCTTTTTTCAAGCGCTGTATCCTCCCGATGCAATAGCTGCAAATGAATGAAACATCTCTTACTAATAATTATTACGTATACGGGTTACAATGGTTACAATTTTCTCTGTGCAAGTCATAATATCTTGCAAACTGCTGCTGGATCCGAAGCTGAGTCGGACAGCTGATGCGGTTACCTGCTCAGATAGCTTCATAGCTTGAAGCACATGTGATACTTCCAATGATCCCGAAGTACAAGCAGATCCGCTGGCAGCAGCGATTCCCTCCATATCAAGGTTCATCAGCATCGTTTCGGATGAAATACCAGGAAAACTGAGGTTGAGTATATGCGGCAAACGCGCTGTCGGGTGACCGTTGACTACCACTTGCTCTGTTCCCAATTGCTCTTGCAGCCTCGTTATCATCTCTATACGTAGTTTTTCCATCTTTTGTTGCATTTCATACCTATGATCGATAAAAATTTGTAATGCTTTTGCAAAACCTGCAATTCCCGGTACATTCTCGGTGCCTGCACGCCGCTTTCTTTCTTGAGCGCCACCATGCAAAATCGGCTCTAGCTGAATTTGTTTAGCTATATAAAGGGCTCCGATTCCTTTGGGTCCCTGAATTTTGTGCGCAGAAAAGCTCATTAAATCTATAGGAAGACTATTCAGACTAAGCTCCATGGCTCCCAAAGCCTGAACAGCATCGACGTGGAACCAGATCCCTTTACTTCTGGCCAGTTCCCCAATCTCAACAATCGGTTGAATCGTTCCCACTTCGTTATTGCCATACATCACACTGATCAAAATAGTATCGGATCGAATCGCCTGTACAAGCTGATTCCATTCGATCTGACCATTCGTATCCACAGGCAAATAGGTTACCTCAAAGCCCAGCTTTTCTAGATACTGGCATGTATGCAATACAGCATGATGTTCAGTCTGTACCGTTATAATATGCTTGCCCAAAGATGAGCGCGCAGCAGTTGCACCTAATATAGACATGTTATTGCTTTCGGTACCTCCGCTTGTAAAAACAAGCTGTGAAGCCGCACAGCCAAGTAAAGAAGCTATCGAATCTCTTGATCGTTGAACAACAGAACGTGCTTCTCTACCGGCACTATGCGTACTGGAGGCATTTCCATAGTAATGTGTGTAAATGGGCAGCATGGTTTCGAGAACCTCGGGATGAACCGGGGTTGTTGCTGCATGGTCCAAATAGATCGTCATGATAACTCCATTATCTTCATCTGAATTAAATATAGAACATGTAGCTATCGCTGACGCCTTCACCCTTGAAGCTGATTAAATCCTTCAATGTGGTGGAATCAAGCACTGTTGCGATGCTATCCCGGATGCGTACCCACAGGTCGCGTTTGGCTGGATCATCCTCTTCTGTGAAATCAACAGGGCTGATCGGTCCTTCCAGTACCCGAATCACATCGCCCGCAGAAATATCTTCTGCCAGCTTGGACAAAATATAGCCTCCATAGGCTCCTCGAATACTTTTAACTAAACCTGCATTACGCAAAGGGGCTACCAATTGCTCCAAATAGTGCTCGGAAAGCTGATGCTTTTCGGCAATACTTTTTAATGAGGTGGGTCCTTCTCCGTACCTGGACGCCAGTTCCATCATAATTGTTAAACCATATCGGCCTTTGGTAGAAATTTTCAAGTCAAGCACCTCATTTACATTTCAATACATGTTGGTATCGTATATATGGTATCATAAATCCTTGTATTTTGGGAGAAAAACCGTGTCATATTGATGAAATATTTATTATTCAGTATAACCCATGTATAATACAAGATAAACGTAAAGCAGCAAGGAGAGAAAATCCATAATGAATAAGCAAACACGAGTCGTTCTCGGTATGTCCGGCGGTGTCGATTCCTCCGTATCAGCTCTGCTTTTAAAGGAGCAAGGATACGAAGTTATCGGTGTTTTTATGAAAAATTGGGATGACACAGACGAGTGGGGCCACTGCACCGCTGAAGAAGATTCCGAGGATGTCCGCAGAGTATGCGACCAAATCGGCATTCCCTATTATACGGTAAATTTTGAGAAACAATACATGGATAAGGTATTTCAATACTTTCTGGATGAGTATCGCAAGGGCAGGACACCGAATCCGGATGTGATGTGCAACCGTGAAATTAAATTCGGGGAGTTTCTGAACAAAGCGCTTGAGCTTGGTGCAGACTACATTGCAACCGGACACTATGCGCAAGTAGACCAGCAGGATGGTATATACCGCTTACGACGGGGTGTTGACGGCAACAAGGATCAAACGTATTTTTTGAACGCACTTAATCAATACCAATTGTCCAAGGCTATGTTCCCGATCGGACATCTACCGAAGCCGGAAGTGAGAGCCATAGCGGAGCGGGCAGGTCTTGCAACTGCGAAGAAGAAGGACAGCACAGGTGTGTGCTTTATCGGGGAACGGGACTTTAAGGAATTTCTAAGCGGCTATTTGCCGGCCAAGCCTGGTGATATGCAGACCTTGGAGGGGGAAGTCAAAGGACGCCATGACGGATTGATGTACTACACTTTAGGACAGCGGCAGGGTCTTGGTATCGGTGGCGGCTCCGGCAGTGGAGAGCCTTGGTTTGTATCAGGCAAAAACCTGGAAACTAATGTTTTGTATGTTGTGCAGGGTGAGCAGCATCCAAGCCTTTATTCCTTGGGACTGAGAGCAACAGATCTAAATTGGATCAGCGGAACGCTGCCTCAACAGGAATACCGCTGTACAGCCAAGTTCCGTTATCGGCAGCCTGATCAAGGGGTTAGCGTCACTTTTAACGAGAAGGAACGTACGTGCGAGGTTATTTTTGACAAACCGCAAAAGGCGGTCACACCAGGCCAATCGGTCGTATTTTATGATGGCGAGCTTTGTCTTGGCGGTGCTATTATCGATACGGTTATAACTTAACCTTTCCTCAATTCAGCTAAGAACTTCACAACACACAAAAAAGCGGACTATCCGCTGCAGCCACTCTTTGTAAGAGTACATGCTGCAGGTGGATATCCGCTTTTTTTTACATGCTCATTGGGAGCGTAACCTCTTGTTCATCTTGCTCACTGCGTTTAATGACCAAAATTCGCGAGATTCGTAAATGATCGGTTTCATCAATCACAAATTCATATTCATTATTGTAATCGATCCGTTGGCTTCTTTTGGGAGGCATTTCTACCTGTGCATAAATCCAGCCACCTATAGTGTCGTAGTCATCAGATTCGATTTCTACACCAAAATAACTATTTACTTCTTCAATCAGCATCCGCCCGTCAATGGAATGTGTTGAATCATCACGCTTTTCGATCTGCGGACGCTCTTCATCAAATTCATCCTGAACCTCGCCGACAATTTCTTCTATAATATCCTCAAAAGTGACTAATCCCGATGTGCCGCCATACTCATCAATGAGCAGCGCCATTTGCGTTTTTCTTTTTTGCATCAGCTTAAGCAGCGCACTGATTTGCATCGACTCGGGAACTTTGGTGATCGGACGAATAATTTTTTTGATATTGCCAATACCTCGGTCTGACTTCAACAAATCCTTGATATGCACAAACCCAATGACATTATCTTTGTCTGGATCACAGACCGGATAACGGGTGTGCATTTCCGTAACAGCAATTTGTCGATTTTCCTCGTAGGATAGATTAGCGTACAAACATATCATTTCAGTACGAGGAATCATAATTTCACGGGCATTGGTTTCCGAAAATTCAAAAATATTGTCCATTAAAGTTAATTCAGCATTATCAATGAGTCCGCTTTTATTGCTTTCTTTCATCAAGCCGCGAATTTCCTGTTCCGTATGAGCTGTCTCATGCTCGTCTGTAGGCTCTATTCCAGATTTGCGCAGCATCCAGTTGGAAGTACCATTAAGAAACCAAATAAATGGAAACATGATTTTGTAAAACAGAATCATCGGGCCCGCAGCCATCAGCGTAATTTTCTCTGGCATGCGAATCGCATAGGTCTTGGGGAATTGTTCTCCCAGTGTGATATGAAAAGAGGTGATGATCGTAAAAGCAATAATAAACGAAATCGTATGCTGGATCGTTTCAGGGATTTGCAGCGGCTGCAACACCGGTTGGAGCAGTTTAGCTATTGCTGGTTCACCAATCCAACCAAGCCCCAGGGAAGCAAGCGTAATTCCCAATTGGCAGGCTGATAAGTATCCGTTAAGGTTTCTCATGATGATTTGAGCAAACTTGGCATTGCGGTTACCTTCCTTAACCAGCACATCAATGCGGCTATGACGAACCTTGACCAAAGCAAACTCTGCTGCCACAAAAAAGCCGTTTAAGAATACCAAAAGCAAAACTAAACTTAAATTCCAAAGTATCGGTAATGGGTCACTACTCAATTAATTTCCTATTCTCCTCGTTCGAGATGAATAGGTACACCTCCCCTAAATTCACAATTTTTTGAGACATTTGAAACTGATATATGTGAGAGCTTATCAACATAAATATTGGTATAGTATGCAAAAAAATGTTTCGATGCTTAATTAAGAAGCCTTCGTCATTCTTTTACGAGCATAATATAACTCTATAATTAAATTATATATGATTAAACTATACAGTCAAACCGTGGGCTATGCTTAAAAGTTAAACAAAACAGTCAAAAAGCTTGATCAGTTAAACTTATACCGAGAATTAGCCTTAAATGAGGCTAAAATGGGCCAGCCTGACCCATTATCGCGATTTTCGCTGCTTTTGCCCGTTTCTGCGCTCTTGATTAAGCCTTATTTTATCCTCCATGCCCTGTTCGGTTGCCTCGTAGAAGGTTTGCTCTTTGAGCTTGTCCGGTAAATACTGCTGGTCCACATAGTGCCCTGGAAAGTTATGAGGATATTGATAACCAACATGCCCAAGCTTCTCCGAACCTTTATAATGCGCATCACGTAAATGCAGCGGTACCTCGGCTGCGCCCAGAAGCTCAAAGGCTCCCATGACTTTGCCAATAGCGAGTGGAATCGCATTGGATTTGGGACTTTCAACAGCAAACAAAATGGCTTGAGCAATCACATATTTCGATTCCGGCCAGCCGATCTTATGATAGGCATCCATCGCCGTTACGGATTGCAGCATCGCCTGTGGATTAGCCAAACCTATATCCTCACTGCTCGCTACTATCAGACGGCGCAGAAAGGTCATCGGATCCATGCCCAGCTTCTCTACCGCATAGAGGAACCAGAACAGCGCTGCGTCACTGGAGCCGCGGATGCTCTTGTGGAAGGCTGAGAGCACATCATACTGAGTCGATTCATCTGCTTTGACGGTAGGACGCCGTATCGACTCCTCTGCCACCTCCAGCGTAATGTGTACCGCTCCGCTCCTATCCGGCGGAGTCGTTAGCGCAGCAAGCTCAAGCGCATTAAGTGCGCGGCGAATATCGCCCCCAGCCATGCGAGCAATATGCGCAAGCGCTTCCTCCGTAGCTGCGATAGGCAGCGAGCCAAGGCCGCGCTCTCGGTCAGTAAGCGCTCGGTGCAGCGCCACAAGCGAGTGCTCTTGAGTTAAGGCCTGCAGCTCAAACAGCGTGGATCTTGACAAGAGTGCGCCATTCACATGATGAAATGGATTCTCGGTCGTAGCCCCAATAAGCACGATAATACCCTGCTCGACAGCAGGAAGCAGCGCATCCTGACGTGACGTATTGAAGCGATGCACCTCATCCAGAAACAAAATGGTTTTACGACCGTACAGCGTCTTATTGTCTTTGGCTTGTTCAATGACCTCACGTACATCTTTGACAGTAGCATCCACCGCATTCAATTTGATAAAAGTGCCTTGTGTAGCATGCGAAATAATGTTCGCAAGCGTTGTCTTTCCTGTTCCTGGTGGGCCGTATAACAGTATGGATGATACCTGATCTGCTTCTATAGCCCGACGCAGCAGCTTACCCGGACCGACGATCTGTTCCTGACCAATATATTCATCCAGCGTAACCGGTCGCATCCGATCTGCGAGCAGCTTCCCTGCCGGGCTTTTCTCCTCTGCTAATGAAAATAAATCCATGCTTCATTCACAACCTCTAACGTATTCATATCTAGATTTCAAATAGTAAAAAAAGCACAGGAGAACTCCTTACGGAGCTTCCCCTATGCTTTACATTATAAAGGACTTTTTAGGCGTTTACAAAATGTGGTCACATTTGTGCTCACTACACTCCAAAATCCTCAGTCCTGATTCGATTTTTCCAGTAAATCTTTCACTACCACACTGACTGCAATCAATCCCGCTACAGGCGGCACGAAGGCATTGCTGGCCGGTGGTTGCTTGGCCTTACGAATTTCTGGTGCATTTTCCGGAACGATTTTCTGCGTAACGTCCACTCTCGGCTTAAGGGGGGCTTCCGTCGAAAAGACGACCTTAACTCCCTTTTTGATTCCATCCTTACGCAGCTTGTTTCTGATGACACGGGCTAATGGGTCCATGGAGGTTTTGGAAATATCGGCAACCTGAAACTTGGTAGGATCCATTTTGTTGGCCGCACCCATACTCGATATGATCGGGATTTTACGTTCCAGGCATTGTTTGATCAAATGAATTTTGTAGCTGATTGTATCCGAAGCATCCACAACATAATCCAAAGGATAAGCAAACAACTGCTCGTACGTTTCTTCCGTATAAAACATTCGCAAGGAAACGACGTCGCATTCAGGATTGATTTGTAAAATACGGTCGCGCATCAAATCGGCTTTGGGCTGGCCAACTGTCGACATCAGAGCATGCACCTGACGGTTAATGTTCGTAATATCGACTACATCCTTATCGATCAGCACGAGCCGCCCAATCCCTGTACGGGCTAATGCTTCAGCAGCCATACCGCCTACGCCTCCGATGCCTAATACCGCTACGCAACTGTTACGCAGGATTTCCAGACCTTCCGGTCCGATGGCAAGCTCCGTTCTTGAAAACTGGTGCAGCATGAAAAAACTACTCCTTTCAGTGGTGACCCTCCCAAACCCTCCCTATAGGGAGGGCCCCAAAGGGCTTTGCCCTCTGGACTCCCTTTGTTGTGCGCAGACGGTTTGGGTTTTCGGGTCGCATTCCGTCCCTATGGGACACGCTTGACTGTTGGTGTGATGCTTGTGTGCGAAACTTCGATTTCTCGGGTCGCTTTGGCCCCTTCGGGACAAGCTTGACTATTGGTGTGGTGCTTGTTTGCGAAACTGTGATTTCTCGGATCGCTTTGGCCCCTTCGGGACACAAGCTTGACTGTTGATGCAGGGCTTACTTACTACTTATTACGCTTTTGCAGCGGGTTGCTTAAGGGCTAAGCGGATTGATAATTGTTCCAGCTGTTTGTCGTCTACTGGACCTGGTGCATCTGTTAGTAAATCGGTAGCACTCGCGGTTTTAGGGAACGCAATCGTTTCACGCAGGTTGGTGCGTTTTGTAATTAACATTACGAGACGGTCAAAACCGAAGGCAATTCCGCCGTGTGGAGGAGTTCCGTATTCAAAAGCTTCCAGCAGGAAGCCGAATTTTTCTTGTGCTTCTTCTTTGCTGAAGCCGAGCGCTTGGAACATTTGCTCTTGAACCTCACGCTTGTAGATCCGCATGGAGCCGCCGCCAACTTCGTAGCCGTTTAGTACCAAGTCATAAGCTTGCGCTCTGATCTTGCCTGGGTCGGTATCGAAGAAATGTACGTCTTCTTCATTAGGACGGGTGAACGGATGGTGCTCGGCAACATAACGTTTAGCTTCTTCATCATAGCCCAACAGCGGGAAGTCCATAACCCAGGCGAATTTGAATTCGTTCTCGTCGATCAGACCGAGGTCGCGTCCGATTTTCAAACGAAGATTACCTAATACATCAGCAACAACCTTTTTGCTGTCTGCCGAGAATAACAGTAAATCTCCCTCTTCTGCTTCCAGACGAGTCTTTAACGCGGCAAGCTCTTCTTCGGAGAAGAATTTAACGATAGGGCCTTTCATTTCGCCTTCCTTGAGCACTACCCAAGCAAGACCTTTAGCGCCATAGCGTCCAGCGAATACGCCCAAGTCATCAATTTCCTTACGGCTCCAGCTGCCGCAGCCTTTGGCATTAAGCGCTTTGACTTGACCGCCTTTTTCAACAACGGAAGCAAATACTTTAACACCGGAATTTACTACGATATCGGATACATCGTTAAGCTCAAGACCGAAACGCAAATCCGGCTTATCCGAGCCATATTTGCCCATAGCATCAGCATAGCTGATACGTTGGAAAGGACGTGCAAGCTCGGTGCCAGTAGTCACTCTGAACAGCTCAACAGTAAGCTCCTCCATCATATCGAGCAATTGATCCTGCGACAGGAAGGAAGTCTCGATGTCGACTTGTGTAAATTCAGGCTGACGGTCCGAACGCAAATCTTCATCGCGGAAACAGCGTGCAATCTGGTAATAACGCTCCAAGCCGCCTACCATAAGCAACTGCTTAAAAATTTGTGGAGATTGCGGTAAAGCAAAAAATTCACCCGGATGCACACGGCTTGGCACCAAATAATCACGCGCGCCTTCAGGCGTGCTTTTGGTCAAAATCGGCGTTTCTACTTCCAAAAAGCCATTGGCATCAAGGAAGTCACGGAATACTTTGGCAGCTTTGGAACGCAGCATCAGCGTACGCTGCATCTCCGGACGACGCAGATCCAGGTAACGATATTTCAAACGTAAGGACTCGTCGATTTCGATTCCGTCTTCGATGAAGAATGGCGGGTTTTTGGCAGCATTCAAGATTTCAATCTCAGTAACCTGAATTTCGATTTCACCCGTTTGCAGGTTGGCATTAATCGTAGCTGCATCACGCTCAACAACTTTACCACTGACGGCCAGAACGTATTCATTACGTGCACGGTCACCTATAGTTAAGGCTTCACCTGAAAAATCAGGATTGAATACGATTTGTACCAAACCACTGCGGTCACGCAAATCAATGAACAATACGCCGCCCAAATCGCGTCTTCTTTGTACCCAGCCGTTCAGAATAACGGTCTCTCCTACATTTGCTTTCGTTAACGCTCCACAATGATGGGTTTTCAACAACATGACTATCATCAACCTCCAGGTTTTGTTAGATAAAGTTAGATAAAAATTCTTAGTTCAGCTTTATAGATTTCATATGTGCGACAAATTGGTCAAGCTTCACGGTTTGCTGCTCGCCACTCACCATCGACTTGATCGTGATCTCACCGCGTTCAAGCTCATCGTCACCGAGAATTGCAACATAGGAGGCTTTGAAGCGATCAGCCGATTTCATTTGCGCTTTAATTTTACGGCCCAAATAATCTTTTTCTGCCTTCAGACCAGCCAGTCGAAGCCATTGCAATTGCTTGGTAACTTCTTTCTCCGCAGCTTCTCCCAGACCAACCAAATAAATATCGAGCAGCTTCACTACAGGAAGGTCCACATTTTGCGCCTGCAGGATTAGCAGAGTACGTTCCAGACCCAGTCCAAGACCAACTCCAGGCTGATCGTTGCTGCCGCCACCAATTTGGCCTACAAGTCCGTTATAACGGCCGCCTCCGCCAATTGTATCAATAGCTCCAATACCTGCCGCCTTATACTCAAATGCCGTATGCGTGTAGTAATCAAGTCCGCGGACCAAGCGTGGATTAATACGGTACGGAATGTTCATGGCACTCAGATGTTCTTGGACCGCGGCAAAATGAGCGGTACATTCCTCGTCCAAATATTCCAGAATGGTCGGGGCGCCCTCGCAAAACTTTTGATCCACCTTGCAATCCAGAATCCGCATCGGATTTCGATCATAGCGGGATTGGCAATCGGAGCACAGTTGGTCTTTTACCGGGGCAAAAAACTCCTGCAGTTTCAGCTTGAATACGTCTCGACAAGCAATAGTTCCAACCGAGTTAACATCGACGGTCACATTCTTGATACCAAGCTCATTATAAAATGTGTATCCCAGCGCGATCACTTCCGCATCAATACTCGGGTCCACCGATCCGAAGGCTTCAATGCCAAACTGATGAAACTGGCGATATCGTCCGGCTTGCGGCTGCTCATATCGGAACATCGGCCCGATATAAAACAGTTTGCTGACGTCTGGCTCACCGAACAGCTTATTTTCCACATAGGCACGGACAACACCAGCTGTTCCTTCCGGACGCAGCGAGAAGCTTAGCGGCTTGTTGCGATCACCTTTAGCTTCAAACGTATACATTTCTTTCTCCACGATATCCGTTGTTTCACCAACACCCCGTTGAAATAGCTCGGTATTCTCAAAGATCGGTGTGCGAATTTCACGATAATTGAATCGTTGGCACAATTCACGTGCTTTGGATTCTACATACTGCCATTTTTCGATCTCTCCAGGAAGCAGATCCTGGGTCCCCTTCGGTTTCTGAATACTCATATAAGGCTGCTCCTTTCTTCTTTTGCCGGATATGGACGGAAATTAAAAAAGCTCCCGCCCCCGACATCAATTTGTCAGGGACGAGAGACTTATCGACGAAGTCTTCCCGCGGTACCACCCACGATTTGCATCTTAACATCTTAATCATCAAGATACACACTCAAAGCGGTTAACGCCCGCAATACGCAATTCGACTACTGCACAGTATCCATTTACTGTGGTTCCCCGATTGTCCTCCGGGAGGTCTGTTCGTTCGTTTCACATAAGGAAGCTTGCAGCTTGAGCTTCCCTCTCTGGATATGCGAGGGTACGAAGTACTTGATCCCATCAACGGATATATAATCCTATTCAATAACCATTATTGTAATAGCGAATTTTGGCAAAGTCAAGCCATTTGCTTGATAATGTGTGTTATTCCATTTAAGCACTGCGTTCAATAAGTTTATTTTGCCGCTTTAATATACTTATATACATCATTAATGAGCATGTAAGTATCCCCATTCGACAATTCCTGTTTTTTGGTAATCCCGTCTACGGTCTCTTTGTTCAGGATTCCCTTAGTCAATAAATTGTTCAAAGCATTCGCTGGAGTAGCATCTTGCTTCAGCAAGGATGCAATCATTTGCGCGGCTGAATCCAGCGTCAATGCTTGCTTGGCAGGTTCATTAGCCTTGGCGATTACCGCCGAAGCACTGCCTGACATCGCTCCGGGCTTGAACTTGCGCATGCCTTCCAGCATATTGACCATCCGCTGCTGATTCGAAGCTTTATCCAGATCGAATTCATTCCTGTAACCACCGCTGGAAAGTCCCAGGCTTACAGCTGTCTTTAACCCCTCATACGATTTGTGTTCCATGTAAGGGGCAGGTTTGAGACTATACGGCTTTAAGTCCATTCCTTGGTCATTCAGCATCGTATGCAGCTTGGCAATGGATTCTTTGGATGCCGATAGCTGCCGGAAGCTTATATTTTTATCGATTGCGATCTTCACCGATGCACCGGCAGCTTCGCCTTCAGCCATACCCACCGGTACAACTCGCGCACTGCCGTGAGGAAGTGTATCATAGCTCGCGGCTCGGCCAACGACCAGCAATCCATCTACCTTAAGCGGTACAATACTGCGGTAAGGCACCGCATATTTATCTGGATCAATCACGACTGCACCATTATCCTTGGGGCTTGTTCGTTGAATGTCAACCGGATATCCACCAAATGCGATACGGTCCCATTGATCCCGATTTTCCAGCAAATCGATAATCGACAATCTGTATTCACCCTGCATATGGCGTGATTCGCGCACATATAGCTCAGGTGCAATTCCTGCCAGTTCTACACCTTCAAATTCAGGGTACTGCTCCTTCAGATATGCCAGAACATTAGGAAGCTCGTCCTTGGCAATCTGGAAGGCTTCCTGCCGTGATTTAGGATCAAAAGGATCGACGCCAAAAATTTGCAGCGCATTAACGAGCATCGTATTATCGTTTTGTCGTCCCCCGTTTAGGCCACGCATTCTTACCTTTTCTTTATTAACAGCGGGGTAGTCCTGCATTTTGGTTAATCCCCACAGACTCATTTCATTGATTCCGTATACACCAAGCCCTTTGTCCTCAGCTTGTATCGGCTTGCTAAAGCTGGCCCAGCGTTCAGGCGTAATATCGCTAAGTCTGAATACAGCTGTGACCGCCATCCGGCTTTTGGGGTCCATCAAATCTTCGCGTCCCACTGTAAAAGGAACACCTGCTGCTGCTGCTATGTCTCCATCCTGTGTTGCATCAATAACCGCCTTCGCTTCGATAGCAACCCTGCTGCCATCTGATTTGGTAACGACTATACCCGTTACACGGGCAAGCGCTCCAGCTCCTGCTGTGGCCATCTGCGGCTCGATCTTCTTTGTTTTCAACAGCAAATCGATATTATCTTCTTTGCTCACAATATCATTAAACACATTAGCTGCTGTTACCACATCGAAGGAATCCCCTTCAATACGTCCATACCATTCACTGAATATCCCTTTATTCAGAATGTCATGATTCGACAATAAGCCTTTGCTGGGCTCATAGTTCATGTCCAGACTGTTCAGCCACCCCAGTGTCATTAATCCTCCGAGGATCTCACGATCATACCCATCCACTAAAAGTGTTTTGAGACCGTTACGTGCTGCCGATACCGCTGCAGCCAAGCCTTCCGGATCAGTTCCCACTACTATAAGATCATAGCTGCTTTTAATAATTTTGCTGCTTTTCACTACGGTTAGCTGCTGCGGCTTACCAGGTCCTCCTGATGAAGTCATCTTAGTAGCTAACAAATATGTACCTGCTCCTATTACGGCCACGAGCAGCACAGCAAACACTGCCAGCTGCCATCCCTTACTATTTCCACTTGAATAACCTGCTTTCCCCATCCTGTGCACCTCGTAAGTATCATTTTTATAATTCGATAAAATTGTGAGTTAAAATTACCCGCACCTTCTAAATACGAGCTATAGGTGATAATGGTTGCAAATGTTCGCTAAAATTCAACAAATGATCATAATTTAATGCTTGTCCGCTACTAATCGACCCATGAATGAATCCAAAACTAGACTAAGTGTATCACAGGTCAGGAAGAGACAAAAGAAAAAACCGCCAGAGCATGCCCTGACGATTTACTTGATCTGCATGTGGTTAACGATAGGTCCGGCGAGGCTGCTGCTTTAACTGCTCTGTAACCGATGAATAGTCTGCAGTGACTTCATTGCCGTTCAAACTGGCAGCAACCATTCCTATAGACTCCCCCAAGCCACAGGATAGCAGTTGCTGCTCAGGTCGATAAACGATATTTTGATTAACAGACTTATGCATAGGAAACAAGCTCCTTTTCAGTACTAGCTGATCGAGTTGACGGCTCGTTCACTGCTGAGCTTATTATTTCCACATTGAATTGCATTTATCCGTATGCCATACCGTATGCGCAGCATATCGTAAGAGCGGTTTGAGGCAGAAAGAACAGCTATCGGCTATCAATAATTAAGGTAACCGGGCCGTCATTAACTAAGGCTACATCCATCATTGCGCCGAACACTCCAGTTTCCACCTGTAAGCCAAGCCTGCGAAGATGCTCATTGAACTGCTCATATAAGGGTTCAGCTTGCTCCGGCCTGGCAGCAGCCATAAAGTTGGGACGTCTGCCTTTACGGCAGTCCCCATAAAGCGTAAACTGTGAAACCGACAAGATTTGGCCTGCTGTCTCGGTGATGGACAGATTCATTTTACCTGTCTCGTCCTCGAATATGCGTAACCCGGCTATTTTCTCAGCTGCATATCGGGTATCCTGCTCGGTATCCTCATGAGTCACACCCACCAGCAGCACAAGACCGTTCCGAATCGAACCGATCGTGACTCCATCCACGACAACGCTAGCCTGCTTACTACGCTGAACAACAATACGCACTTGTCCACACCTCAATCCTCGTGCTAAACCTGCTTTTAACTGGAAATCATTATCATTGTTATGTCTGCATGATCCGTTGTACCGAATAAATATCACGGATCCGTTTGATTTTTTCAACGACAGAATGCAAATGCTCAATATTGCGAATCAATATCGACATATGAATAACCGCCATCTTGTTTTTGTCCGAACGGCCGGAGACAGCCGATATGATTGTTTTGCTTTCGGAAACGGCCTGCAGCACTTCATTTAACAAGCCCATTCGATCATGTCCCGCAATTTCAATTTCTACGTTATAGCTGGCTTCAACCGAATCTACCCACTCCACCTCGATCAGGCGATTACCTTCTTCGCTCCCATCGTCTGCGGGAATGTTCGTACAATCCTCACGATGCACCGAAACACCTCGGCCACGAGTAATGTAGCCAACAATAACATCCCCTGGAACCGGATTGCAGCAGCGTGCAAAACGAACGAGCAAATTGTCTACGCCTTTAACTCGAACTCCGTGTGTAGGCCGACTTTTCTTCTCGGCTGTGGCTCCCTTGACTTCTTTAATCTCATTGGTAAGCTGGAGCGCTTGCTGCTGTGCTTCTTCCGCTTCTTTACGTATTTTATCGGTAAGACGGGTAACGATTTGTGCAGCAGTAATTCCACTAAAGCCAACCGCAGAGAACATATCTTCGACTTCATGGAAGTTGAACTTTTTGGCGACCTCCATAAGCTCGTTGTCTTTCATAAGAGCCGATGGCTCCAGTCCCAATCGCTTCAGCTCGCGCTCGATTGCTTCTTTACCCTTCTCTACGTTCTCCTCGCGCTTTTCCTTCTTAAACCACTGCCGGATTTTGCTGCGAGCATGTGAGGATTGGGCCAGCTTGATCCAGTCCTGACTCGGTCCATAGGAATGCTTAGAGGTTAATATTTCAATGATATCTCCGGTTTTCAGACGATAATCCAGCGAAACGATACGACCATTTACTTTGGCACCAATAGTACGGTTACCGATCTCGGTATGAATGCGATAAGCAAAATCAAGCGGGACTGAACCTGCTGGCAGCTCGATGACCTCGCCTTTGGGCGTAAAAACAAACACAAGATCGGAGAAAAAATCCATCTTTAATGACTCTACAAATTCGGAAGCATCCTCGGCATCCTGCTGAAGCTCCAATATTTCCCGGAACCAGCTCATCTTATCTTCAAAGCTGCCTGACGGTACGACACTGCCCTCTTTATAGGCCCAGTGTGCTGCTACACCGTATTCCGAGGTTCTATGCATTTCGCCTGTACGGATCTGAACCTCTAGCGGCTCCCCCTTGGGGCCAATTACTGTCGTATGCAGAGACTGGTACATATTGGATTTGGGCATAGCGATATAGTCCTTAAACCGTCCTGGCATAGGCTTCCAAAGTGTATGAATGATACCAAGTGTAGCATAGCAATCTTTTATATTGTCCACGATGATACGGAGCGCTAGCAGATCATAAATCTCATTGAACTGCTTATTGCGAGCTGTCATCTTTTTATAAATGCTGTAGATGTGCTTGGGGCGCCCTGAAATATCCGGCTCTATTCCCATTTCGGAGAGCTTTTCGCTGACATTATGCACGACGTCCTCGATATATTGCTCACGTTCGACACGCTTTTTTTGCATCAAATTGACAATCCGGTAATATTGCTGCGGGTTGAGGTAACGAAGAGCGATGTCCTCCATTTCCCATTTGATCGCAGAGATCCCCAGTCTATTGGCAATTGGACAAAATATTTCCAGTGTTTCATCAGCAATACGCCGCTGGCTTTCCTCGGACTGATATTTTAATGTGCGCATGTTGTGCAGGCGATCGGCCAATTTGATAAGAATAACCCGAATATCCTGAGCCATCGCAACAAACATTTTGCGGTAATTTTCGTTCTGATGCTCTTCTTTGCTCTTGAATTTGATTTTCTCAAGCTTGGTCAAGCCATCTACAATCATGGCACAGGTTTTCCCGAATTTGGCATTAACAATGTCCAGCGAAACAGTTGTATCCTCAACAACGTCATGGAGCAGCGCGGCGATGATTGAAGTTGCATCCATCTGCATGTTGACAACAATATCCGCAACTGCCAATGGATGTAAAATATAGGGCTCGCCCGACTTGCGAACTTGCCCGGAATGGGCCTGCTCAGCAAATTCGTATGCTTCCCTGATACGCTTCAAATCATGTTCTTTTATAAACCCAGACGCCTTTTCAAGAAGCTGCTCAATCCCCATTCGCTTTACTCATTCCCTTAATTCGATTTTAGTCCATTATGCATTTTTCATAGGCAATACGTCAACTTATTTACGACAATTCGACATATTTTGTCGAAAACAAAACCCGGATCCTTTGTCCGGGTTTTGTTTCAAAGCGTACCTTTTAGTAGGTTACCAATGAAATAATATCGATCGGACCCAGCTTTTCGCGTCCATTCAGCTCTAACAACTCAATCAAAAAGGCAGCTCCGACTACTTGTCCACCCAACTGCTCAATCAGATTGATCGAGGTCGCTATCGTTCCTCCTGTGGCAAGAAGGTCATCAGCAATCAGTACCTTTTGACCTGGCTGAATCGCGTCTTGGTGCATGGCAAGCTTATCCTTGCCGTATTCCAAAGCGTAATCCGCTTCAATGGTATGGCCGGGAAGCTTGCCGCTTTTCCGAATCGGTATGAAGCCTACTCCGAGCGCGATGGCGAGCGGCGCACCAATAACGAATCCTCTTGCTTCCGGTCCGGCGATACAGTCAATTTCGACTTCCTTTAACTGACGCGCCAGCTCGTTAATAACTTCCCGGTAAACGGGCCCATTTTGCAATAAGGTCGTGATGTCTTTAAAGCTGATGCCAGGCTGCGGGAAATCTTCTATAACACGGATATACGGTTTGAAATTCATATAATACCCTCCAGTAATGGTTTGTTTGATTGTTGCTTTTGCTCCATCAGCCATTCATGCAGCTCCTGAGCACTTGAATAGAGCAAGGCCTGCTCTACCTCGACATGAAGCTGTCGATTTTGGTAAATCTGAGATTGAGTGAGATCTTTTTTGTCAGGCTTGACTACGAGCCTATAGCTGCCTGCAGATTGTGTAATTAAGCCCACCTCGGTAAACACATCCAGCATAAATTGAATAAGACTGGAAGAAAGACCTGAACGCTTCGACAGACTGGCTATGAAAGCTGCAGACGGACTCGCTGCTGCTTGCTGTTGAACGGCTCCGTACACGGTCTTAAACATATCTCGCGATGGCAGAGCACCTTCATAAACAGTTCCACCCTGATAAAATATCGCATAGACACGCTCCATACCGACTGCTGAACTAAGAGCTGCACCCAGGCTTGATAATTCTGAAGGAAGATCGAAAAGAATCATATCGGTCACCATGGACAGATTGCTCTGTCTAGCCAGCTCGTTCGAAGGCATCAGGCTGTTGCCATTCTCTTTCGCCAACACCCACACCGGAAGCTTGTTCACGATGGAGCCAAGCATGCTTGTATTACTGGTATGAAACATGAGAATACCAGCTCGTGCGTCACCACCTGAGCTTCGCCCATCAACACGTTCCGCCAGCTCGGCGAGCTTAGGCTCTATCTTGGCAATGCCCCGCCAATCAAACAGCTGCATATGAGCAATCCGCAAATCCTGAATCATTACCTGAGGCTTACGGACTCCGTTCCATTCATTTATGGACAGCTCTCCAAGAACATCCATTGCTGCTGTAGAAGAAATCCAGGGCAGCAGCGCGCTTTTATGAAAGCCTACGGCATCAAGGGTAGCGGCACTTTCATCCTTGCTTGTCTTTAGTGTTATTTTTACATGCTGCTGTTCTTTACCTATGGTACGAAGCTCTTTATATGCAGCATTGCTAATAATGACCTTGGGTGTGGGATTCCCCATACCGAACGGTCCAAGCAACTCCAGCTGTTGGACCGTTGTCACTCCAATTTCCTTTAGCGAGCAAACCATATCTACATTCATATAGGGGGTAAAATCGTCGGAACACAACCATTCTTCAGCCAGCAAATTCAAACGTCTTTCCAGCTCAGGCAGATGCTCTCGCGAGAGCGTCAATCCTGCGGCTGCCTGATGTCCTCCGTAATGATCAAGCAGGTCTTGACAATGACTTAATGCCTGATATAAATCATAGCCTGCTATAGATCGTGCAGAGCCTTTGGCCAAGCCGGTTTCTTTATCAATACTTAACACAAGCGTGGGGCGATAATATTTGTCAACCAGCTTGGAGGCGACAATGCCAACCACACCTACATTCCAATCCTCTTGGGCAACGACCAGCACCTGCTTGAGCGGCGCTGATTTGCTTTCCTGAACAATCTCATAAGCTTGCTTGGTCATCTCTTCAACAATTCTTTGCCGTTCTTTGTTTAGCTGATCCAGCTGATAGGCCATCTGTTCGGCATCCTGCTGATTATCGGTAATGAGCAGACGAACGGCATCATCGGCATGCTCAAGCCTTCCACTGGCATTGATTCGAGGGGCCAGAGTAAAGCCGATATGCGTGGAATTGATATCCTTCAAATTAATACCCGCCGCATCAAACAGAGCACGTATCCCAGGATTGGACGAAGACTGCATGCGTTTAAGCCCTTGCTTAACGATCATCCGGTTCTCATTCAATAAGGGCATCAAATCGGCAACCGTACCAATTGCTGCGAACTCCAGCAGCTCCGAAGGCCAACGGCCCAGCAGCGCCTGAGCCAGCTTGAAAGCTACACCTACACCAGCCAACTGCTTGAAAGGATAAGGACAGCCTGGTTTTTTGGGATTTATAATGATGCATTCCTGCGGCAGGTGTTCCGGTGGTTCGTGATGATCCGTCACAATCACTTCAAGACCCAACTGTCTGGCATAAGCAATTTCTTCAACAGCGCTGATACCCGTATCAACCGTAATGATTAATTGAACTCCTTGCTGGAGAGCTAAATCGAGAGCTTTGTTATTTAACCCGTAGCCTTCATGAATCCGGTGCGGTATGTAATAATCAAAGGTTGCCTGCATTTGATTCAGCAAATGGATCATCAATACGGTGCTGCTGATCCCATCTGCATCATAATCTCCGTATATGCGAATCTTTTCACCTTGTTCAATAGCCAATCGAATACGGGAAACCGCTTCTCCCATTCCATCCAAAAGGAACGGATCATGATTCCAATCCGTTCCTTCGTCAAGAAAAGCTTTGGCTTGTTCAATATTCGTCATTCCTCGGGCAATAAGCAGACGAGCAAGTAATGGTTCTATCTGAAGCTCCTGCGCCAGCTTTTCCACTTGATCGTCATCCGCTTCAGTTATGTTCCATTTTGCCTTTGCGTGAAGCATATTTTACCCTCCTGAAAGTTTTGCGTTGCAAAACTAGCTTCGTAAACATCTACTTAGCTTTCCTAATGAAGCATCGATGAAAATTGGTCCTGCTCCAAATCAATATTATTTTTATAGGGATATCCCGCATCATATGGATTGACATGAATATAAACCTCAGCGACATGGATATGCCGCTTCATTAAGGCTTGCTTAACCGTTTTTGCAATGTCATGGCCTTCAAGCACACTGATTCGTGGGTTTACACTGATTTTGATATCCACAATCACATAATGTCCCTGTTCACGTGCACGCAAATATTCGACAGCAATTACCCCTTTAATAACCTGCACCGTGCGCATCAGCTCTGCTACATCCTCATCATGAAGCACATGCTCTAATGTCTGGTTAATGGACTCCATTACAAGACGATAGCCCATTCTCACAACAAGTACGGCTACCAATAAGCCTGCAAGCGGATCAAGGTAATATAAATAATTATTTCCCAGGTAATTACCTGATAGCGCACCCACTACACCGATCAATACGACAAATGAAGAATACATCCCCAAACGGTGCTTCCGGGCGCTCGCAATTAAATCTTGATTCGACATCTTTTTACCTAGACGGTATTGATATTGGAACATCGTTTCTTTAAGAATGATCGACAGCACAATCGCAATGAGTGCAGTAGCTTTCGGAGGCGAATCCACTCCATAATAAATCGTTTTAACGGATGAAAAACAAATCTCGATACCAATAACCAATAGTAATACCGACACAATAATGGCGGCAATGGATTCAGCCTTCCCTTGCTTATAGAGAGGATTTCCATCCGGTTGTTGTTTGGCAGCACGCTGTCCCATCAGCATGGCACATGAATGTCCAGCAGTTGAAACTGAGTACAAGGCATCAGCAATGAGCGCCTTGCTTCCTGAGATATAACCGAATACACCTTTCAGGGCAGCAAGAAAAATATTTCCAATGATTCCGATCCAGTAGGCGAATTCCGTTTTTTGAAAACGTTCCTCTGTCAAAAGAGCCACTCCCTAAAAATTGATAGAAAGGCCGCGGAACCGTTCAGTTCACGCGGCCAGCTATTATTCTTTTACTGCAGTTGCTCTTGGTTTAGAACTCAATGATTTGTTTTTCAGTAAATACCACAATGGGCTGGCTATGCAAATCGAAGAATAAGCTCCGGATGTTAATCCGATAATTTTGGCAAGTGCAAAAAGCTTGATCGATTCGCTACCAAATACAAACAAACAAATAGCTGCGAGTAATACAGTAAGAACTGTGTAAACATTTCTTCTCATCGTCTGCCAAATACTATTATTCAGCAAATTGGAAAGATCTTGTGTGGATTTAATTTTAGAAAAACGAAGGTTCTCACGAACCCGGTCAAAAATAACGATTTTATCGTTGATTGAATAACCGATAGTAGTTAAAATTGCTGCCAGGAATGGCAGATTGACTTCAAAACGGAAAATCGCAAACATCGCAATAACGACACAAGCATCATGTAAAATCGCAATAATGGCAGCGAGAGCAAAACGCCACTCAAATCGGATACTTACATAAATACAAATCGCGATACTTGCAATAGCTACGGCATAGATCGCCTTAAGTCCTAACTCACGTGCAATATCCGGAGATACGGTGTTGACCTCCTGGGAAACCTTATCCCCGAAAGTGGAAACCATAGCTGCATTAATTTGTTTGATTTGATCATCTGTAAGTATGATATCAAATCTGGCGGAGACATGATCATTATTCCCGCCTATGGATACAACCGAAGGTTTCAGATTGATGCCGGTAAAGACCTCTTCCGCTTTTTCCTTCGTTACAGCTTGACCTACGTTAATATCAAGACCCGTACCTGCTTTAAAGTCAACACCGAAATTCAAGCCAAAAATCGATGTGACAATTATTCCTACAATCAATAAAACGATAGATATGGTGAAAAATTTGTTGCGGTTTTTCATAAAATCAAAATGGTCTCTATAATCCACGAATTTCCGCCTCCTTTACACCGTAATAAGAAGGTTTCTTGAACTTGTTACTTTTAATAATTAAGTACAATAACATTCTTGAAAAAAATATGTTGGTCAAAACACTTAGTACGATACTCATAATGGTCGTAAGCGCAAACCCACGGATGGCACCATTACCTACATAGTAAAGCACACCGGCAGAGATGATATTCGTAATGTTAGCATCCATAATCGTCCGGAAGGAATGCTTGGATCCTGATTTCAAAGAGGACAGCAAGCTTTTTCCGCTGCGAATCTCTTCTTTAATCCGTTCATAGGTGATGATATTGGCATCAACAGCCATCCCGATACCGAGTACAAAGGCGGCAATACCAGGAAGTGTCAGGGTGGCATTCATCCAGTCAAACACGACCAGCAGCAGCCATGTATATGTAATCAAAGTAATCGCTGCAACAAAGCCAGGCAAGCGATAAAAAATAATCATGAATATTAAAATCAGGATGGAACCGATCAAACCCGCTCTTACGGTTTGCTCCAACGAAGCTTTACCCAAGGATGCTCCCACAACCTGTGTGTACTTTTCAGTCAGCTTCAACGGCAATGCACCCAAATTGATGGTTGATGCGAGTTCAGTAGCTTCCTCAAACGTATAGTTACCGGAGATCGTCGCACTGCCATCTGTAATAACCGTATTAACAACCGGTGCAGATAGCTGACGCTCGTCCAGATAGATAGCCAAAGGCTTGCCTACGAGCTTCTCGGTTACTTTTTTAAATTTCTCAGGGTCTTTGACCTTGATATTGATCTGCGGTCGGTTAGTTTGGTCGAAGCCGATTTTGGCTGCGTTTTCCACAAAATCACTGCCCAGCATTTCTTTCGTTCCATCTGGACCGCGGAAAGTGAGCTCGGCTGGCTTTTTAATAACCTTACGAACCTCATCCTCATTTTTTACATCAGCCAAACGCACACGAATCCGGTCTTTTCCTTCGGTCGTAATCTCTGGTTCAGCTATACCCAGCTCATCCGCCCTTTTCATTAAACTGTTCGCTGTCTCTTTTAAAGCTTCCGCAGTAACGGGCTTACCTTCCTCTATAGCCTCCGCTACGTAAAGAATTTCGAAACCACCTTTTAAGTCCAAACCCAATTTAATTTTGTTAACTAAACTCGGGCTTGTCCAGGCCACTAGCGCCAATGTAACAAGCACTACAGCCACAAATATTGCAATCCGTTTCATATGAGTAACGATCTCCTTCCAATCTCAATAGTCCTATTATACTCACCTGCTAAAAACGAGTCAATTTGATGATTTACGACACGTCTCTGCCAGCAGCAAAAAAATAACCCCTTCTAAGCGAAAGGGTTGCTTTTATATATACTCATCGTCATCCAGTTCATAAATTTCGTCACCTTTAACGACAAAATGTCATTCACAATTTGATGAAGCGCAGGCATCCCTGTTTTCTGATATTTATCGCTAACGCATTCCCAGATTTCTCTACCGGTAACATGCTCATAGCCGATCATTCTAAATTCCTCCGCCTTACTTGTACAGATGCTCTCAATTAGCTCGTTAAGCTCCATTTCCGATAATGCAACAGGCTCCTCATCAAGCTCCTCACTTGAGAAAGCTTCCAGTTCCTCACCATTTTCAAGCTCCTCGACATCGTCACTAACATCGTCATTAGTCATAATGACCTCAGGACTGTCCTCCTGTCCAATTACAAGAGGATCTGTCTGTTGCACATCGGCTGCTGTCTCGTTCAATTCGGTTTCCGTAGTCAGCTCAAGAAAAGTCTGTTTTTGCTCGATAGTTTCTTGCTTCGTTTGATCTTCTGAATGCTGAGCATCCTGCTCTTCCTTGCGCCCATCATGCTCCACCTTCACAACCTCCTGCCCTAAACCATCTTCCTCTTACTCATATTCGCTGCCAAGCAGGATTTTCCTTCTGTATCCTGATCTCCATGTTAAATATTGTGCATGCATAGGGACAGGTACTGCATATCCATGTTAGTAGTCTCGGGAGGAAGAAGGAATCGATGTGACCAAACAATCGTTTTTGAAGGGAACGCTTATATTACTGGCAGCAGGAATTGTAAATCGTATTCTTGGCTTTATTCCCCGAATTACGCTGCCCAGACTTATCGGAGCAGAAGGCGTGGGGTTATATCAAATGGGTTTCCCGTTTATGATTGTTATTTTAACCTTAATAACCGGAGGCATACCGATTGCTGTCGCCAAGCTTATTGCTGAAGCAGAAGCAGAAAATAATGAAAGCAGAATCAGACGCATACTCCGGTTGGCAATGACACTTACGGTGTCGCTCGCTATCCTGTTCACTCTGGCCAGTCTGCTTGGCGCACAATGGATTGCCAACCATTTGCTAACCGATTCCAGAGTCTATTACACCTTCTTGTGTATGACTCCAATTATCATTTTGGTAGGAATTGGCTCTGTGCTTCGCGGTTACTTTCAGGGCAGACAAAATATGATCCCGACTGCAGTATCACAGGTAGCAGAAACGTTCATACGTATTTTCACAGTGCTCGCCTTTGCCTATGCCTTGCTTCCTTATGGTATTGAATACGCGGCCGCAGGAGCAATGGCTGGAGTCATGGTGGGAGAAGCCGTTGCTCTGTTGGTACTATACCTCTATTATCGACGCAGTCGCAGCCAGACAACCCCTTTTCCCATTGCAAAAATCGGAAGCGTGCCGCTTGTCGGCCGTTTGGCAAATCTGAAACATCTCTTGAAGCTGGCCATGCCCATCACCGGAAGTAAGCTGGTAGGCTCATGCTCTTATTTTCTTGAATCGATTCTCATTATTCGCAGTCTCGCCGCGGCAGGAATTGCAACCAAGCTGGCGACAGCACAATATGGGATGCTTCAGGGTATGATTATTCCGATTCTGCTGCTTCCAAGCGCGTTGACCTACTCCCTATCCGTTTCGCTCATTCCCTCATTGTCCGAAGCGGCCGCACGTAACGACATGCAAACCATTCATAATCGGCTTCATCAATCACTCAAGCTAGCCTTGGTTACAGGAGCCCCTTTTGTCATGATTATGTTTGTATTGGCCGAGCCGCTTTGTGATCTGATGTATGGACAAAGCCAAATCGCTCCTATGTTGAAAATGATGGCTCCGGTGGCTCTCTTTATTTATTTTCAGGCACCCCTGCAAGCCAGCCTGCAGGCCTTGAATCGCCCCGGCTCGGCTTTAGTTAATACATTAATTGGCTCAGTGATCAAGCTTGCTCTTATAGTCGGACTTGCAGGTCAGCCTCAGTTTGGCATCCTCGGGGCAGTAATGGCTATCAATATCAATATCATGCTCGTGACGGTACTGCATTGGCACAGTGTCGTGAGACTGCTTCATTTCCGGATGCAAATGATTGACTTTGCCAAGGTCGGCTTAGCCATGCTGGTATCGGGCTGGTGCAGCTATGTCCTGATGTATACACATTGGATAGATGTCGAAGCTGTGCGTTTCGCGGTCTCGTGTATCGCTGGAGTGATTATCTACTTATCCTGTTCAGTTCTGTTGCGACTTATTGACCGCAGTGATCTGACGCGTGTTCTTCTGCTTGGACGCAAGCTTATCAAGTAAACTTATTCAAAGCTAGTGAATAAGATGTTACCTGCGGCGGTCCACAAACCATTTTCCACGGTGATCAAAAGTACAGAAGAATACATCCTTGAACTCTTTGATTCCTTGCAGCTGAAGTTCACTCTTAAGCCAGAACCGTGTTTTCCCCAGCTTCTCCAGATTCTCATCCTGCACCTTGCCATCCATAATCAGCGGTAACGGCAAGCCCTCGTAACGGAAAAGACTTTTCCCCTCGGCGGGTGCTGCAGCAGATTCCTTTTTCTCGACGACAGTGAGCTTGCCCGAGGGCTCGAGAATGGCGAACTCGACATTGGCTACGTCCATCACTTTACTTTGACGCAGCTGCAGCAACAAGTCATCCAGATTATAGCGCTGTCGTCTCATCTCCTCACGGTTGAGTTTTCCATTCTCAATAATCAATGAGCTCTTGCCTTCAAAAAGTCTGCGAATCTTTTCATTTTTTAAAGACAGATAGGCAATGATCAGTTGAACCCCTACCAGCGTGAACATCGGCAAAATACCATCCATAAGCGACTTATTCATATCCTCAAGTACAAATACAGCAATTTCTGCAATCATGATCGAGATCACCAAATCAAAAACGGACAGCTTGCCAATTTCTCTTTTTCCCATAATTCTCATCGTAACAAACACAATAAAGTACACGAAAATGGTACGAAAAAAAAGCATCAGCATATGGGTTGACCCTCCTGAGCATATTCCAAGCCTATTGTGACCTCTATGTATACCCCTCATACTCAAGTTGATTTGCGAATTGTTGCCAGCATAGCATTCAAATGTTTCCCGAAGGAAATTATTTGTCTTATGGAAAATAATTGTTGCATGGCAAACATTTTTGCTGTAGGATAAAATGCATATAGATATAGGTTCGAGCCTATTTTTTTGTCCTAATTGTTTCCCTATACCAAAATATTTGTATCCAGAAAACATTTTAAGGAGTGATCACAATGATGAAGGTAAGTCAGAAACAAGCATCCTCAGCTCTTCATAAGCTAATTTTTATTGTGTGCAGTATAAGTTTTATGGCCTTTATAGCCGCTTGCTCCACCATCGATACGTCTGGCAAACCGGCATCCGGTGAGCCTAAGCTCAAGGTAACAACCACCATAGGCATGATTACAGACGTAGTGCAGCAGATTGGTGGAGATCATGTTGCAGTTACAGGTTTGATGAAGCCTGGTGTTGATCCCCATCTGTATAAAGCCTCGCAGGGAGATATTCAAAAGCTGGATAATGCCGACGTTATTTTCTACAACGGTCTTCATCTTGAAGGGAAAATGGGTGAGATTTTCGAAAAGATGGCCAAAAAGAAAACAACTGTCGCTGTATCCGAAAAAATCGATCGCTCCAAGCTGCGTTCCGGTGCCGAAATGGACAGTGAATTTGACCCACACATTTGGTTTGATGTCAGACACTGGATGCAGGCAGCCGAATCGATTCGTGACACTCTGATCAAGAAAGATCCAGCACACAGCGAGGATTACAGGAAAAATGCAGAAGCCTATCTCAAGCAGTTGGATGTCCTGCATAAGGAGGTAGCTGAACAGATTAAATCGATACCAGAGCAAAGCCGGGTGCTCGTTACCGCGCACGATGCGTTCGGATATTTTGGAGATGCTTACGGAGTTAAGGTAATGGGTCTGCAAGGCATGAGCACAGCATCCGAGGCAGGAACCAAGGATGTCACAGACCTGCGTGATTTTCTTGTCAAAAATAAAATAAAAGCCGTATTTATTGAGTCCAGTGTTCCTCGAAAAGCGATCGATGCCGTTATTCAAGGGGCCAAGGAAAAGGGCCACGAGTTGACTATTGGCGGTGAGCTATTTTCCGATGCTATGGGTGAAGCCGGTACGCCTGAGGGCACCTATCTCGGGATGGTTCGTCACAATGTCAATACGATCGTCAAAGCCCTAAAATAAGTTCAAAAAGGAGAATGAACGATGAGCACAACGCCGCTGCAAATTTCGAATATGTCTGTCGCGTATTTAAAGAAACCTGTACTTCGCAATGTTACCTTTGAAGCACCTGAGGGAAAGCTGATTGGAATTGTTGGTCCGAATGGCGCTGGAAAATCAACTTTAATCAAGGCTGCGCTCGGACTGATTCCGAGCCTGACAGGTGACGTATCCATCTATGGACGTCCCTATGCAGAACAAAGGAATCTTGTCGGCTATGTACCGCAGCGTGAATCTGTTGACTGGGATTTCCCTACCCATGCGCTTGATGTCGTCATGATGGGACGTTATGGGCATTTGGGATGGTTTAAACGTCCCGGCAAGGCTGAAAAAAAAATCGCCATGGAATGCCTTGAAAAGGTCGGTATGGCTGACTTTGCAGATCGGCAAATCAGTCAGCTCTCCGGCGGTCAGCAGCAGCGGATTTTTTTGGCAAGGGCCTTGGCTCAAGATGCTCAGTTGTACTTTATGGATGAACCGTTTGTTGGTGTCGATGCCGCTACAGAAAAAGCTATTATCACACTGCTGAACGAGTTGAAAATGCAAAAAAAGACCGTGCTGGTCGTCCATCATGATCTCGCCACAGTGAAGGAGTATTTTGATTGGGTCATGCTGCTGAATGTACAGATCATTGCCTTTGGTCCAACAGAGCATGCTTTTACATCGGCTAAGCTCCAGGAAACGTATGGTGGCAGACTCACGATGCTGGATCACGATAACCGCTCGGCATTACTTATAGATACGAGGTGAAAGGTATGTTCTCGTGGTTTCAATTATTTCTCGATCCGAATACACAGTGGATACTGCTCGGTTGTATGCTGCTTGGATTAAGCAGTGGCGTTATCGGCTGCTTTGCCTATTTGCGTAAGCAATCCTTAATGGGAGATGCATTATCGCATGCGGCACTCCCGGGAATTTGCATTACTTTTATGTTGACCGGCTCCAAGTCCATTCTTCTGTTTCTGGTTGGGGCAGCTATTGCAGGAATCATTGCTACATTCGGAATTGGCTATGTGACACGGCATACCCGAATCAAGCAGGACTCCGCGCTCGCTATCGTACTCTCTGTGTTTTTTGGATTCGGTATCGTGCTGCTCACGCAGATCCAGCACAGCGGGAGCGGTAATCAAAGCGGCTTGGATAAATTCCTGTTTGGTCAGGCCGCTTCGATGGTTAGATCCGATGTGATTACTATTTCGATCATTTGTCTGCTCTTGCTCAGCGTCAGTGCGCTATTATTCAAGGAATTCAAGCTGGTCAGCTTTGATCCCGGATTTGCCCGCGGTATGGGGTACCCTGTTGCCTTTCTGGAGCAGTTAATTATGTTTCTCATAGTCATAGCCGTCGTTGTGGGAATCCAGGCGGTAGGCGTCGTTCTAATGGCTGCTCTTCTCATTACCCCGGCTGTATCCGCACGGTATTGGACCGATAAGCTTGGTGTCATGATTGTGATATCAGGATTGTTCGGTGCCCTGAGTGGTTTTATAGGCACTTTGATCAGCGCGAGCGGCAACAATTTACCGACAGGCCCCTTAACTGTGCTTGCGGCGACCGCCCTCTTTGTCCTCTCATTATTAGCCGCTCCCCGCAGGGGTGTCATCTCCAAACTGCTCGTTCGCGCCTCGGTTCGCAACCATGTACGGCAAGAGGAAAACACACTACAACTCGAGCAGAGAGGTGAAGCAGGATGAGCACCTTCTGGATTATACTAACGGGAGCTTTGGTCGCCAGCACCTGCGGAATTGTAGGCTGCTTCCTGGTGCTGCGGAAGATGGCGATGATAGGAGATGCAATCAGTCATGCCGTACTTCCTGGTATCGTGATAGCCTTTCTGATTACCGGTTCCAGAGACTCTTTATTTATGATGCTTGGCGCTGCGGCGATTGGTCTCATAACCGTCTTTCTGATTCAATTGTTCCATCATAGCGGTGTGCAATCCGATGCAGCGATTGGAGTTGTGTTTACCGCACTTTTCGCGGTTGGGGTTGTGCTGATCAGCATTTTTACCAAGGATATTGATCTCGACCTCGACTGTGTGCTGTATGGGGAAATTGCTTATGTACCCTGGAATACACTTCATATCGGTGGGCTTGACATCGGACCCAAAGCTGTTTGGGGTGTCGGTCTGGCCCTGCTGCTCACTGTTATTGTGATCTCCTTGTTCTACAAGCAGTTTAAAATTTGCTCGTTTGACCCGGCAATGGCTGCAGCGGTAGGAATTCCGGTTGTTTTGTTTCATTACCTGCTGATGGGCCTCGTTTCTATCAGTACCGTTGCATCCTTTGAAAGTGTCGGCGCCATCCTCGTTGTTGGCATGCTCGTTATACCTCCTGCGACAGCCTATCTGCTCACAGAAAAATTAAGCAAGATGATCATCTACAGCATCATCATTGGCTGCTTCTGCTCCATTATTGGCTATTATGTCGCTCATCTACTAGACGCCTCGATTGCCGGAAGCATGATCAGTATAGCAGGCTGTTTCTTCGTTCTGGCTTTGTTATTTTCACCTACACACGGAGTATGGGTTCGTAAATGGAAGCAAAAACAATTCATTCACGAAGACGTTACACAAACACAGGTGTAACGGTAACCGTTAGGTACGTCAGCAATCTGTTAATACCCAAACAGCCGTATTCGTCATCAAGACGAGCACGGCTGTTTGCCAAGTTATGAGGAAGCTTTTATTAATAATACATATAGCTCACATAAGCGGTTGCTATTAAAAGCGAGACCAGCGTAATTGGCGCTCCTGCTTTCAAAAAAGCTCCGAATGAGATGGGATGACCTGCTCTACCAGCGAGTCCAGCCGCAATTAGATTGCCTGTTGCCCCAACTAATGTACCACTGCCCCCTAATCCCGCCCCAAGTGCTAATGACCACCATAGTGGATGTAATGCACCTTGGGATTGTAAACCCAGATCCTGAATGATGGGAACCATTAGTGCAACAAACATGGTGTGATCCGTTGTTGCTGAAACCAGTCCTGTTAACCATAGAATCAGCATCGAGACATACATCAAATTACCAGAGGTAAGCTCCATTGCTTTTACCACGATAATTTGAACAATACCAGCTTCGATGAGCCCGCCAACTACAATGAACAAACCACAAATGTAGAATAAGGTGTTCCAATCCACAGAGCTGTAAATCTCAGTCCAGCTGTACGTTTTATAATTGACCAGAGACATCAATACTGCGCCTGCTATCGCTACATAGGCTACCTCAAAGTGCAGCAGCGGATGCAGCATGAAGGCGGCCAGAACAAGAGCCCATACCGTCAAGACCTTAATAACCAATCCTTTGTCCTTAACATAGGAGCCTGGTTGTATGGACATCAGTTCAACCATCGAAATTTGTGTAGTCCTCCAGCTTTTTGCATAAATAAGGCTTAACAGCCCTACCGTCACTATCCAAATGATAAGCACAGGAGGCACGAGATTCATCAAGAAATCATTAAAGGTCAGTCCGGCCTTTGTTCCAATGATACTGTTGGGCAGACTGCCAATCATCGTCGCTGTACCACCCAGATTCGCGGTTATTATGATAGTGATCACGAAAGGAACCGCACTGATTTTCATCACCTTGGCGATAGAAATGGTAACTGGAATGAGCAATAAAATAGCGGTTAAATTATCCAGCCAAGCAGCTGTTACGGTGCTTAGCAGCGCCAGAGCAATAAGCAGGATGGCCGGCCTTCCCTTCGAGCTCTGCGCTGCTTTGGCAGCCGCATAAGCAAAAACGCCCGTTCGATTTGTCAATCCGATCATCATCATCAAGCCCATCAAAAGCCCAATCGCCTGCCAGGGCAGATGGTACCAAAAGACCGAACCAGCTTCAACAATGCCCAATACGACCATCAGCAGTCCGGCGCCAAGCGCTACATACGTGCGATGAATCAGTCCAGTGACAATCCAAATTAAAGTGAATAAAGCAATAATAATAGCAGCTAGTACCTGCCAGTTGGCAAGGGTGTGAACCGTACCCATACAATCACTTCCTTTCACTCACAATAATGCCATTCCCCGATTTTTGATTGTGCAGGAACGGATCAACCTGTACTAATTTTATGTACGGGCCCATACAATGATGATAAGAACCTCTATCTGAAAGGAAGAGAGCCGGAATGAAGTCATCCCCCTTATTATCCGGATTAATGGTTGCTATGATATTCATGTTGCTCGGAACACTTATGACCTCGCTGCTGATGCTTGCGACCAATTTACAGGAAAGCTCATTGTACAGCTACACCATGTCCATTCATGGAATAGCCATGCTGATCGGTGGCATGACAGCGGGCAAACGAAGTGGAACTAAAGGCTGGTATCACGGAGGCATGCTTGGGTTGGTGTACACCTGTATCATATGGCTCATTGGATTTCTGACTTATGATGCCGGATTTAGTCAACAAACCTTGTACCTGACAGCGCTGACACTTGTATCAGGTGCACTCGGAGGCATCCTCGGCATTAACTTCAAAAAATAACGTACAACAAAAATGCGAGTCCATCCATATCAGTGGAGGCTCGCATTTTCCCTTACAGCAACCTATTTCTTCTCATCTACGGCAGGTTGGTTCGAAACGGCATTGATTGCTGAACGTTCGAATGTAAGCTTCGTCACATCATTAACTCGTAAAACGATCGTATCGTCGGAAATCTCCAGAATAGTACCATGAAGGCCGCCAATCGTTACGACTTTATCGCCTTTTTTCAAATTACCCAGCATCATACCGCGAGTTTTTTGACGCTTTTGTTGAGGACGAATCAATAAGAAATACAACACAACAAACATCAGTACAAGCGGACCGTATGTAACCAAATACCCTTGTAGTCCCGGATCTCCAGCAGCAGCATCAGCTGCAACTAAAAACGACATTTCAATCTCCCCTTTTAACTTAAACTATAGTTTAGAAACCTCTTCCGTTCTCATGTAATCCATACTTGTCAAAAAAATGATCACGGAAATCAAGCAGACGATCCTCAAGAATCGCTTGTCGAACCTGACGCATCATCTCAACCAAAAAATGAAGGTTATGATAGGTCGTGAGACGAATACCAAACGTTTCATCCGCTTTAATCAAATGCCTGATATATGCTCTGGAATAATTAGTACAGGTATAGCAAGAGCATTCAGGATCAAGCGGGCCAAAATCCTCTGCGTACTGGGCATTACGAATCACTAGTCTTCCCGAACTGGTCATAACCGTACCATTACGGGCAATACGAGTCGGAAGAACACAGTCAAACATATCAATTCCGCGAATTGAACCTTCAATAAGTGCATCGGGCGAACCGACACCCATCAAATAACGGGGCTTATTCGCAGGCAGGATTGGAACCGTGTAATCCAGCATCTCATACATTAGCGGCTTGGATTCACCAACACTCAGTCCACCAATAGCATAACCCGGGAAATCCATGGAAGTCAACTCAGTTGCACTTTGTTTACGCAGATCCTCGTACATTCCGCCTTGTACAATCGCAAATAACGCCTGATCCTGCGGGCGAGCATGACTCTGTAAGCAACGTTCCGCCCATCTGGTTGTCCGCTCCAATGATTTCTTCACATAGCTATGCTCGGCAGGATACGGCGGACACTCATCAAAAGCCATAATAATATCGGCTCCCAGCGAGTTTTGTATCTCAATCGATTTCTCAGGAGAAATGAACAGCTTGTCGCCATTCAGATGCGACTTGAAGGCAACGCCCTCTTCCGTGATTTTACGCATGTTGCTAAGACTGAATACTTGAAAGCCACCACTGTCTGTCAAAATCGGACGGTCCCAATTCATAAAACCATGCAGTCCGCCTGCACGTCTTACAATATCATGTCCTGGTCTGATGAACAGGTGGTAGGTGTTACTTAAAATGATATGCGCGTCCATCGCTTTTAATTCTTCCGGACTCATCGTCTTTACGGTAGCCTGAGTACCTACGGGCATAAACGTAGGTGTCTCGATAATCCCATGAGGTGTATGAACGCGTCCCAAACGGGCTCCCGATTGCTTGCATGTCTTGATGTGCTCGTAGGTTATTGCCATCTCTAATCACTCTTCCTGCTGAACTAATATCGAACTAATAAATAAACATTGCATCTCCGAAGCTAAAAAAACGGTATTCCTGATCAACGGCCTCGCGATAAGCGGCCAGTACTTGCTCTCTCCCAGCCAAAGCGCTGATGAGCATAAGCAGTGTCGATTTCGGTAAATGAAAATTCGTTAATAAGGCGTCCACAATTTGAAAGGTATAGCCTGGATAAATAAAAATACCCGTCCATCCGCTGCCGGCCTCAACTCGCCCGGATTGCTGACAGTTACGTGCTGCCGTTTCCAGCGTTCTCGCCGAAGTGGTGCCTACAGCGATTACCTTGTGCCCTCCTGCCTTGGCTGCATTAATACGGGCTGCCGCCTCTTCACTCACCTCATAGAACTCCTCGTGCATCTCATGTGTCTCCACATCATCCACAGATACGGGTCTGAAGGTTCCGAGTCCTACATGCAGTGTGATATAGGCTAATTGTATACCTTTTTGTTCCAGCCTATTCAAGTAAGCTTCCGTAAAATGCAGCCCTGCTGTCGGCGCAGCGGCCGAGCCCTCATTTCGGGCATATACAGTTTGATAGCGCTCTTTCTCCGGAAGCTGTTCTTTGATGTAGGGCGGAAGCGGCATTTGACCTAACCGGTCCAGCAGCTCCGGAAAAATCCCTTCATAGCTAAAACGTACCACACGTCCGCCCATGTCTGATTCTTCCTCAATGGTAGCCGTAAGCAATGGCTTGCCATCTGCTTCTGCTTCACCAAACAAAATAACAGCCCCTGTTTTCAGCCTTTTGCCTGGACGTACCAAGGCTTCCCACCGGTCACCCTCCAGTTGCTTCAGGAGCAGCAGCTCTGCTTTTGAACCCGTACCGGATTTCACACCAAAAAGCCGTGCAGGCAGCACCCGTGTATCGTTCAACACGAGTACATCCCCGGCTTCCATATAATCAATCAATGCTGGAAAAGCTTTATGATCCACTGCGCCTGTTGTTTTATTCAACGTCAACAAACGCGAAGCTGTACGATCCTTCAAGGGGGTCTGTGCTATTAATGAATCGGGTAAATCATAATCGAACCAATCTACTTGCATTTTCGCTTCATTCCTTGATTATCGAGACTCCTACATAGTAGGTCTGCAATATTTTTTTGTAATCATAGCCAAGCTCAGCATAACCTTTGGCTCCCCATTGGGACATGCCAAGGCCATGACCATTGCCGGTTCCTTTAAATACATACTGGGATGTTTTATTCGTCAAACGTACTTTGTTATCGCCACTGAGCACAAACAGCTGAGATTCAGCAGCTGGCTTCGCAGAGCCAGTCCCTCCGATTACGGTCACATTCGGCATGGACGCCGACTGATTGCGTACGACACTATCTGCTCCCAATACAGTATACCTTCCTGTTTCCTCAATTTCAAACCGGGTGCTGGGCAGACCATTAAATAGAGTGCGCAATGCATCCGGGTAATCAGGTTCCAAAAGCTGACCATTGGCTGTCATCTCAATTACACGGCCCGATGCTCCGCGTCCCTTCACTTCCAATCGGTCCAGAGCACCCGTAATCGGTTTTTTCATCACGGTATTCACTTTTTCCTTAATCTTGTCCGCATCATAGGGACCTCTAATCCATGAGTAGGCATTGGATTCCACAGCTTGATCAAACACAACGAAACGGTCTCCAATATTAACCTTGAAAGCGGCAGGATTAGCTGTATTATCGACATAAGGTGCGGGACGTACGGCAATATCCGTACCCGTGGACTCATAGTAAGGAAGACCGGCCGGATTCTTTTGCCCCGTATCCCTTGCATAGGAAGAATGGATATAACCGCTATTCCCATTTGGCAATACGATCCGATACCAAACCGCCTTGCCTTTCTCTGCTCCTTCATCGGGAGTAGCCACGCTTTTCAAATAGTTGACCTTATTACCCCATACCTCGGTAGATTCAGCTGTCATTCCACCTGCATTCGAATAAAACAAAGGTGAAATCAAACCCGCCTGCTCCATGATGACTTCTCCTTGAGTTGCCATGACAGCTTGCGAGGCAGTGGCGAATTCGGCACCTGCACCTTTATAAGCCTGGTCCAGAGTCGTATCTGTGAGATGGGCAATCTGATATTTGACACCCTGTTTTAATGCAAAGGTTCGCGCAGCTACCGCCTGTGCTTTCAGAGCTTCAAGCGGCCACTCTTTGCTGAGCTCGGAGCTTACAACCGATACCAGATATTGCTCGAAAGGCAATTCATTAATAACAGCAAGCTTGTTGTTGAGACGTGACAATTCAATCAGCCCTCGGTAAGCCCGCTCCGATCTTTCCAGGACGGTAACCGTTTCGGCAGATTTGGACGTTACGGCTAGCTTAACGCCTGTCCCCCCCAAAAGGAGCTGCTGAATCGTTCCGCCTGTAGTCGATGAAGGATCGGCAAGCGTACGTTTGATCACATAGGTGAGACCAGCGTCGACAGGCTGTAAGGAAATACCTGGTACAAGGGTACCCAGCTGCTGCTTGGCAGCATTCAGCTCCGCTGTATCCGATCCTGCGGCTACCAGAACTGCAAAGGCAGGTGCACCTGCAACTGCGTCCAGATATGCTACATCGGCATCCAATCCGGCTTGCCCAAGGACTGCCGCCTGCGCCTGCGCCTCAGCTTCCGTTGAGTAGCTGCCTGCACTCCAGTGCAGAGGCCCATTTACCGCAGCTGTAAAGCCTTTGCTCACTGCAGTCAAATCAGCAATCGTCTTGGCTTTGGTTAGGGCAGAGGCTGCCAGCTCCTTGGTTGTATATGGACCCAGCTCCAATTGGTATGCTGGTTTCCCAAGCTTTGTGCGAACACTGATACTTGCATCCAGCTTTAAATCGGTCAGCTTTTTGGCGAGTGCTCGAGCTTGATTCGCATCCGGCGTTTCCAGAACCATCACACTGTAAGAATCAAGCTCCACACGCAGCAGGCTTTTATCTGAGGTTGCAAATAGCGGCTTCAAACCTGCAGCATTTCTTAAACTGACATCAAGCCCTTTATCTGCCGATAAAGTTACATCTGGCGTAGGTGCGCTATATTTTCCTGTATCGATAAATAAGGCAATTCTAATCAAATCCAATTTGGGTACGGCGGCTGCATAAGCAGGAGCTATATGACCTGCCAGCATCCACATTGTGCAGCTCATAAGTAAGAGCAGGCTTGCTTTATACCGAACCTTTTGTGTCGATTTCCCCCAACCGCCCAAATGCAGTTGGTACCGGTGCTTTCCCATTACCGTGTTTCCCCCTTTTTACGGTGAGCTTTTTGGAATAGGCAATCCTAAATGCTGATAAGCAGTATGTGTCGCCATCCGACCACGCGGCGTGCGCTGCAGGAACCCAATCTGTAAAAGATACGGCTCATACACGTCCTCAATCGTTTGACTTTCTTCTCCTATTGTTGCAGCAATCGTATCCAAGCCCACAGGTCCGCCCTTAAAGCTGAGAATGATGGCGCGCAGCATCTTATGATCGATTTCATCCAATCCAAGATGATCTACCTGAATACTGATCAAGGCATCATTTACGATATCCATTGTTATGATGCCGTCTCCCTTAACCTGGGCAAAATCACGTACACGCTTCAACAGACGATTAGCAATCCGCGGTGTTCCCCGAGACCGCATTCCAATCTCACGCGCGGCTTCACCAATAATTTGCACCTGCAAAATATCAGCTGTCCGGCTCACAATAAAAGTCAGCTCTTCAATCGTGTAGTATTCCAATCTGCTGATAACACCAAATCGGTCGCGCAAGGGAGCAGACAATAATCCAGCTCTTGTGGTTGCACCGATTAGAGTAAAGGCAGGCAAATCCAATCTGACGGTGCGAGCGCTCGGTCCTTTACCGATAATAATATCAAGCGCATAGTCCTCCATCGCCGGGTAAAGCACCTCTTCGACGGTTCGGTTCAAACGGTGAATTTCGTCGATAAATAGCACATCGCCTTCCTGCAGATTCGACAATATCGCTGCCAGATCCCCGGGACGTTCGATTGCTGGTCCTGATGTCGTACGAATATTTACGCCCAACTCATTGGCGATAATGTTCGATAACGTGGTTTTACCGAGTCCGGGAGGACCGTACAGCAATACATGATCCAGCGCTTCTTTACGCATTTTGGCAGCATCTATGTAAATCTTCAGATTGTTTTTGGCTTGAGTCTGCCCGATGTATTCAGCCAAATAGCGCGGACGCAGGCTGTACTCCATCACTTGTTCTTCTTCCATCATCAGATTGGCCGAGATAATCCGGTCGTCCATCATGGTGTCTCCTTTCATCGCCAAAAAACTTTACCGCAATGACTGCTGGAACAGAGCCTGCAGCGCAAGCTTGATCACGATATCAACGGTTTCATCACCCTTGAGCTTAGCCTTGATAAGCTGACCTGTCCGGTCTGCCTCTGCTTCCGTGTAGCCCAGCCCAAGTAAAGCCGTCTTGGCCTCATTCCACACGCTGGCTCCTTGGGACGGCACTGCGAGATGACCTGTACCTGTGATGGCCAGCATCGAATCATCGCCAGCTGAAATAACTCCAAGCTTATCCTTCAAATCGAGGATCATCCTTTGAGCGGTTTTACGTCCGATCCCGGGCAGCTTCATCAGAAAGCTAATATTTTCTTGTTGAATCATAGCCGCGATAACTTCAGGTCTCCCTCCGGCAAGTACCCCGATCGCCACCTTGGGCCCAATACCATTAACCTCCAAAAGCAAACGAAACAACGATTGCTCCTCACGAGTGGGGAAGCCAAATAGCAGATGCGCATCCTCGCGGACCTGATAATGAATAAACAGAGTCGTTTCTTCTCCATCCTTCGTCTGGACGGCATAAGGATTCGTGCAGAATACCCGATAGCCTACGCCTTTGACATCCAGTACCAAATAATCCGGTTCTCTATGTACAACTATACCTCTTAAAAAATCGATCATGGTTTACGTACCTCATTTATCTTTTGTAAAAGAACAGCCGAATGTGCATGACAAATCGCAATCGCTAAAGCATCCGCCACATCATCAGGCTTGGGTACAGCCGACAAATGAAGAAACAGCTTAACCATCTCCTGCACCTGTTTTTTTTCGGCCTTACCGTAACCGACTACAGCTTGCTTCACCTGAAGCGGTGTGTATTCGCCAATTTCCAGACCTTGTTGGACCGCTGCCAAAATGAGCACACCCCGAGCCTGTGAGACCGTCATCGCAGTAGTGACATTACGATTAAAAAACAATTTTTCGATGGCCACGGCATCCGGCTTATATTTATCGATCAGCTGGACCATCGAGTCATAAACGGTCTTTAGACGAAGAGCACCATCCGTATGAGCCTCTGTCTGAATACAGCCGTATTGAACGGGAACAAGACGACTTCCCTGTTTATCAATAACACCGAATCCAACAATCGCAATTCCCGGGTCAATTCCCATAATTCGCATTACTTACCCACTCCTAGCCTACCAAAAGCGAACATATGTGTTCCATTATAGCAGATATCGCTTCCAATGAACACGCCAAAAAGTCCATTCAGCTTAAAACAACTGAACAGACTGTACGGTTTTTCTATCAACACTGTGATTTTCCTGCTTGTCTATGGGGCTGGTGAAATCTTTAAGGCTTGTCCAGGTGCATCGACCGCGTAATCACTGAACGTTGACAAGACACTGTTATACTCCGATAAATCTCTCACCTGAATACCCCGATACAACTCTTTGATTGCACTGTTAGGCAGGCTGCTCTTCAAATGCTCTATATTTAATTGAAAGAAGGTTTGAATTACATTGCCGCCCCCTACCCCTGGAACACCTTCAAATAATGATAGGTTCCCTCCGCTGTCCATTCCGAAATACGCATTTTCTTTACAGCGTGGTGAAAGGTCCTCAATGGTTTCCCTGAAATAAATGCGTCCATTCGCATCCATACTAACCGTTGCATCAGGACTGCTCCTATGGTAGGCCAATATCTCGTCTGCACTCATCATACCTATCGGCTGCAGCTCTTCGCCGCACACGTATAATTTTTGGGTAAAAGCTTCCCGTTGAGCTTTGATTTGGCTGATCATCTCCATCACTTCCTTCTCAGGCTGCCTGCTGTTATGGCTCATTACCATCTGCGTCTGCTCGTCGGGTTGTAAGGTCACCGTAGATTGTGAGGAATAATGCCACATGTAAGCAGCGGCGGAAGCGCTGACAACGAACCAAAATATCGTTAAATTCATCCAACGACGCTTCCAGCGCAAGCTTTTCTGCAATCGTTTTTTAAGTTTTTTGAGGAATGCAAGGATAACCATATGTACCCACCCCTTCTGTACAATATCCGAACCTGTGAGGTTTTTATTACCTATTTTCCCCTCCGTTCCTTTCTTTATACACAACCGCCTGATTCCGTTTTACTCTTTATGAAAATAACAAAAAAACTGCGCTTATCACTCATTAGGTGACAAGCAGCAGTTTCGAAAAATGGAATTACTCGTTATCTGACCAGCCATGGAGAATTCGATGTAGCTTTACTGGTTTTGTTCGTCGATCTGCGGTTTCTTTGCGACGGCTTGGCGGCTCTTGTGGAGATAGAAGCTTTTTTCTTATTGTTATTTGTGTTTTGAATAGTCACTTTATTAGCTTCTAAAGAATCCGTTTGTGTAGAGATTTCGGCCTTTGCTCTCGCTTCGGCTTCACTTTGCTGTCTGAGCAGCTGCTCAAGTTCATATTTGCTGTTGCAGCCGCAATCAGGCACGCCAGCTCCATATGGGGACCATCCGTACGGGTGAACCATCTGTGGCTGCATAGACATTGGATACACGGAGCCCGGATATGCAGAGTTAGCAGCAGCAGTATTTACATTCATAGGTTCGTACCCGTGAGAGTAGCCTGGTATTTCTCCATAAGCTGCCGGGTATTGAGCATTAGGCCAAGTTTCGTATGGCATTTGCGCATTCGGCATCCCGTATGCATAAGGCATTACTTGATGATGCTGAGTGTTGGCCACAGGACCCCCGCAGCCGCAACCACAACCACCTACAGACGACTGCGGTTGTTGGTAGAAGGGATAGTTCGGCATGCCGGCAAATCCAGCTTCCATAGGCATGTTTGGCGAATAAGGTGCTGCAGCCATAGGGGAAACCATAGGTGCCATATTAGGCGCTACTGCCATTGGAGAAACCATAGGTGCC